>JBILQQ010000002.1:0-177885 GCA_044373115.1 Flavobacterium sp. | reverse complement strand
TGCAAAATATTGATGTTCGATTTCCTTTGGAATGTTTAACTGTTATAACAGGCGTTTCGGGAAGTGGAAAAAGCACATTGGTAAAGAAGATTTTGGTTCCGGCTATTCAGAAAAAACTGGAAGGAGTAAGTGAAAAAGCAGGTCAATTTACCGATTTGCAAGGGCACTACCATAAAATAAGACATATTGAATATGTAGATCAAAACCCAATTGGCAGAAGTTCTAGATCAAATCCTGTAACTTATATCAAAGCCTATGATGACATTAGAGATTTATTTTCAAAAGAAAAATTATCCAAAATAAGGGCATACCAACCCAAACATTTTTCGTTTAATGTTGATGGAGGTCGTTGCGAAACCTGTAAAGGCGATGGAACGATTCAGGTTGAAATGGTTTTTATGGCCGATGTAGAATTACCTTGCGAAACCTGCAACGGGAAACGTTTCAAAAAAGAAATTCTAGAAGTACAATTTGAAGGGAAAAATATTGATAATATATTAACAATGACCGTTGATGAATCGATTGAATTTTTTACATTACATAAACAAAACAAAATCATTCAAAAGTTGCAACCTTTGCAAGACGTTGGTTTAGGGTATGTGCAGTTGGGTCAATCTTCGTCAACCTTATCTGGAGGAGAAGCACAACGAATTAAATTGGCTTCATTCTTAGTAAAAGGAAATACAAAAGACAAAGCGCTCTTTGTTTTTGACGAACCCACAACAGGTTTGCATTTTCATGATATTAAAAAACTTTTGGCATCCTTTGATGCACTTATTGATAAAGGTCATTCTATATTAGTGGTAGAGCACAATCTTGATTTGATTAAATGTGCCGATTGGATTATTGACTTAGGTCCTGAAGGTGGCGAAAACGGTGGACAATTACTTGCTGCAGGAACCCCAGAAGAAGTAGTAAAAAGCAAGAAGTCGTTAACGGCTCATTATTTAAAAGATAAATTGATTTATTAAACTACTTGGTTAAATAATTTTGCCACGAATTTTCGAATATTTAGATTTGACTTATCGATTTAATTTGAATTTTCATTAAAAATGAACTAATTTTTGTGTTCATTTTTGTTTATTCGACTATTCGAGGCGAAAATTAAAAAGTTATACCAAATATGTTTATAAATTAACAACAATTTAAATAATTTCATCATCTGTAGATCGTTTCAAAATTGCTTCGGGCAACGATTTTTTGGCTTTAGCTCCCATTTTTTTCAAATTTTCAACTCTGTTTATTAAGTTTCCTGAGCCTTCAGATAATTTGTTCATGGCGCCACTATATTCAGTTTTGGCTTCGTCCATTCGTTTTCCAACTTTTATTAAATCGGCTAGTAAGCCTTCAAATTTATCATACAAAGCACCTGCCTGACGAGCAATTTCTATGGCGTTATCTTGTTGTTTTTGATTGGTCCACATACTGTCAATTGTTCGTAAAGTAGCCAATAGAGTAGAAGGGGTTACTATAATAATATTCTTCTCGAATGCTTTGTTATAGAGTGTATTATCTTCGTTAAGTGCTGTTGCAAATGCCGATTCTATTGGGATAAAAAGCAATACAAAATCGGGACTTTCTATGTGATACAAATCGTGGTAATTTTTGTTGCCCAATTGCTCCACATGACGTTTTACAGCATTGACATGATCTTTTAGGTGTTGCGCTTTTTCTTGATCATCTTCAGTATTTACATAACGTTCATAAGCCGTTAATGTAACTTTCGAATCGACAATCATTTTCTTACCATCTGGTAAATTAATCACCACATCAGGGAAAACTTTGTTACCATCTTCATCCTCATGACCTTGTTGTACAAAATATTCTCTGTCTTTTTCTAATCCCGATTTTTCTAAAACACGTTCCAAAATCAACTCACCCCAATTGCCTTGCATTTTACTATCACCTTTTAATGCCTTGGTTAGGTTGACTGTTTCTTTACTCATTTGTTCATTCATCTCCTTCAATCCAAGTATTTGCTGACGCAAAGCAGCATGATAATCAATACTTTCTTTGTGTGTATCTTCTACTTTTTTCTCAAATAGTTGAATTTTATCTTGTAATGGAGCTAAGATGGTTTTGATATTTTCTTTATTTTGCTCGGTAAATTTATTTGTTTTTTCTTCTAAAATTTTGTTTGCCAAATTTTCAAATTCTTTAGTAAACTTTTCTTGAAGCTGTTCTACCTCTTGTTTTTGCTCTTTATTTCGTTCCCACAAATTTTCAAAATCGGCTTCTTTTTTTGATAATTGAATGGTCAGTGCTTCCTTCTCGTTTCGAATAGTTTCTTTTTCTAAATTCAATTTAGCAATGTTACCATCCATTTGATTAATTTGCAACTGAAGCCCTTTTATTTTTTCTTCTAATGCAGCTGACTCCGATTTTGATTTAGCCGAAAATAAAAGTTTTCCAATGAAAATACCAATTGCAAGTGCAACAATAAAGGCGATAAGAAACGGGATAAGGGTGCTCATAGTTTTTTGAATTTTAAAAAAGTAAAAGTACTAAAAATTCAGCCTTTTTTTCATCAGAATAAATGTATTTTTGCACAAATTTCAATCATGAGTCATCGGCATTTCAAATTATACAAACCCTACGGTTACCTCAGTCAATTTATATACGAATTGAAAAGGAATAAAAAACTATTGGGAGAACTTTTTGATTTTCCAGAAAACACGATGGCTATTGGCAGACTAGACGAAGATTCAGAAGGACTTTTATTACTTACCACAGAAGGCATGATGAGTGAACTGGTTCGAAGCAAGAAAGTAGAAAAAGAATACTACGTTCAGGTCGATGGAATCGTTACTCAGGAGGCAATAAACCAACTCAAAGATGGCGTTTTAATAGGCTTTAATGGTAAAAAATACCTTACCAAAAAATGCCAAGCTTCCATCTTGTCAACTGCCCCAACATTTCCCGAAAGGGCAAAAAAAATCAGAGACGAACGCCACGGACCTACATCTTGGCTCACCATTACCATCAACGAAGGAAAGTTTAGACAAGTGCGAAAAATGACTTCTGCCGTTGGGTTTCCAACTCTTAGATTAGTGCGTGTTAGAGTTGGTGATGTATTGCTAAACAACATGCAACCAGGACAAGTAATAGAAGTGGACTCTTTTTTTTATAATTAAATCTTTAAATCATTCAATCTTTAAATCATTAAATTTTTAAATAATCATGTTAAACATCGTTTTAGTTGAGCCAGAAATACCCAACAACACCGGAAACATTGGGCGTTTGTGCGTGGGTACACAAAGTCGTTTACACCTCATTCATCCCTTCGGATTTGAAATAACCGATAAAAATCTTAAACGCTCAGTGCTCGATTATTGGGTGCATTTGGAATGGTTTCAATACCAAAATGTGACAGAATGGATAAATCAAATACCCGACAAATCACGTGTATTTTTAATGAGTTCGCACGCCTCAAAATCCTATTTGGAAGCCGATTTTCAAGATGGAGACTGGCTCGTTTTTGGCAAGGAATCCGTAGGGCTAAGTCAAGAAGTTTTGCAACTATTTAGCAATCACCTCACTATACCAATGTCGCCATTAATTAGAAGTTATAACATAGCCAACTCGGTTGCATTTGTTGTAGGCGAGGCCAAAAGACAAATCAGCCTGAAATAATAAACTTGCCAAATGTAGCATCAAAAGTAATCGAATCATCGTCAAAAAGGGTGTCAAAGACCCCTTTCGAAATCAAGTTGCACGGTTGGTCTTGCACCACCGTTTTGCCAGTCATCACAATCAGTTCATCAGCCACCTGAATCGCCATATCAATATCATGCGTAGAAAACAAAATACATTTATTGGTTTCTTTCGCCAATTTTTTCAATAATTTCAGCAACATCACCTTGTGCAACAAGTCCAAATGCGTGGTAGGTTCGTCCAAAATAATCAAAGGCGTATCTTGTGCCAAAGCTCTGGCAATCAACACTCTTTGCAGTTGACCATCGCTTATTTCGTGGTGTTTTTTATCGAGCAACTCCAATACCTGCGTTTGCTCCATCGCCCATTCAATCACTTTCAAATCACTTTCACAAATCTTCCCAATCCAGTTCGTGTAGGGCTGTCTTCCAAGCGCAACTAACTCAAAAACAGTAAGGTTACTAGGCGGCAAATTCTCGGTCAATACCACACTTATCAGTTGCGCCATTGCCGTTGAGTCAAGCTCCGAAAGCGGTTTTCCAAACAACTCCACAGACCCCGAAATTGGTTTTTGAATACCTGTCAAAGTCCGCAATAACGTAGATTTACCTACGCCATTAGCACCAATTAAAGCAATCAAATTACCTTCCAACAAATTAAGGCTCAGTGAGTTAGCGATTTCATTCACCCCTTTATTGGTAGCATATCCAATACACAAATTTGTAGTTGAAACAATCGTTGAAATACCCATATTACCAAAGTTAGTTTTGCAAATTTCTAAATAAAAAACCACACTACCCATACAAAACCCAATTATTTGAGCTAACCGTATAGAGCTATAAAATAGGCGGAAACAAAAAAAAACTATTTTTTAAATATTCCATGACCAAAAGGCTTGGGCATTTTCCCAACCGTATTCCCGCTTTTCGCTACAATCTTTTTATAGCCCACCCTGACAGGGTTCAAAACCCTGTAAGGGTGGGCTATAAAAAGGATTTCCGCTCCAATCGGGGGTAAAACTCCAACTTTTAGGAACTTTCCAATCCTTTGGGTTTTTTAATTATGAATTACGATTTACAAATTACGCTTTCCCACCTGCAAGGTTTCCAAAGCCTTGTAAGTTAAAAAAAAAAGAGGAACTAAATCCTCTTGAAATGCTATTTAAAACTTTACGATAAACCTACTAATTGGTTTAATTCATTGCTCGGCTTTCAGCCGCAACTGACTCTGTCAGTTAACCGTTGTATTTTTTATGATTTAGCTTTAATACCCTTTTCGGTTACGATAACGTACGTACCTTTTTCTGGAATTTCAAAAAATAACTCTTTCCATTCTGTTCCTTTTTTCCCAATCAAAGTAATTTTTTTTCCTTTTCTAATAATTGTAAATACGTATTTTGAGTTTTCATACTCATCTTTTTCTTTTACAATATCAATCATTCCATTTTGGTTTAAATTAAACGAGTTGCTCTTAACCCATAAACTATTCCAATTGCTTCCATTTTCACTTTCCAAAGAAATACGATTTCTATCTAAACAAAATTTTATTTCAAAATTAGATTTGTAATTTTGTGCATTCAAACTACTGATAAAAAATAAAATGAATAAAATTTTCAATACATTTTTTTTAAATTGATTTTTCATTTTTATTGTATTTAAGTTAATATTAGATTTTTTTTGCAACATTACCATTAAATAGTTATTAAACGAAAGTTCTTGCGTTTTTATCATAATTTTGTTTGGCAAGTAACTTTGAATACATTTTTCAAATATAGAAAAAAATAGTTTTTTATTTTTATTTTTTATTTTTTATTTTTTTTCTCGCAAATGATCAAAGACGCAAAGGTTTTGACTTTGAAACTTTCGACTTTATGACTTTATGACTTTCGACTTACAACAAGATATCTTCTGAAAAACTACATGTCAAATTTAGCCCCGATAGAGCCGATATCCTCCCGACGTCCCGAAGGGCAAGGGAGATAAAGGCGATAGCGGGACTATTTGTCTTGAAGTCCGAAGTTGTGTGCTCCTGAAAAAAAAACTACTTTTTGTCTTGAAGTGCAAATACTTTTTTGAGTAAATCGGAGCTTCTTGAGGTGAGGTTTGTGCGGATGTTTTTTTCTTCTACGGCTATCATTTTAAAAACACCTTCGAGGGCTTTGTTGGTGGTGTAATCGGTTAGATTTGGGTTTACTTTGGTTACCAATGGGATGGAATTGTATTTGGTGATGAGGGTTTCCCATATTTTGGTGGCGCCTACGTCGTTGAGCGATTTTTGGATTACGGGGTTAAATTTTGAGTACAAGGCGGTTGAAGTGCTTTTTTGTAAATAGGTGGTTGCAGCATCTTGGTTGCCTGTTAAAATGGTTTTGGCATCGGTGATGCTCATGCCTTTTATGGCGTCGACAAAAATTGGTGTTGACTCTTTTACGGCTTCTTCGGCGGCTCTGTTTAGGGCAAGTATTCCTTCGTCTGCCATAGAGCCGAGCCCAATTTTTCTGAGGGTTTTGTCAACTTTGGCTAGTTCTGCTGGAAGTTCTATTTTTACGAGTGAGTTGCCCATAAAACCGTCTTTTTCGGTTAGTTTTACTACTTGTTTAGTTATTCCGTTGTTTAAAGCTTCTTTTAAACCAGACGATATTGCATCAGATGATAGTAAAGATGTGGGTTTGGTTGACTTTTTTAGGATGTTTTTTAACTGACTTTGACCTGTAATTGAGAGTAATAGGAGTGAGAGGAACAAGATTTTTTTCATTTTGGTTGTAATTTGATTATAATTTTATAAAATTTTTGCTACTTATTTGGATTATTAGTAAATAGTATGCCTTTTATCAATTTCAAAAAATAAGATGAATAAATTAAATAAAAATTATTAAATTCGTAAATTGCAACACTAAATTTGAATAAAAAAATACAAATGGAACCACAAATACCTTATATCCCTAAAAATCAAATACGAATTGTAACCGCAGCCTCGCTTTTTGATGGTCACGATGCCGCAATTAATATTATGCGACGAATTATTCAAGCCACTGGAGTAGAAGTGATTCACCTTGGGCATGACAGAAGCGTGGAAGAGGTTGTAAACACTGCCATTCAGGAAGACGCTAATGCCATTGCAATGACATCTTATCAGGGAGGGCATAATGAGTATTTTAAATATATGTATGACTTACTTCAAGAAAAAGGAGCAGGTCATATCAAGATTTTTGGAGGCGGCGGTGGCGTTATTTTGCCTGAAGAAATTGCCGATTTGCAAGCGTATGGTATTACAAGAATTTATTCGCCCGATGATGGAAGAGCCATGGGACTGCAAGGTATGATTAATGATTTGGTTCAGAAAGCGGAACAAGCTCCTCCCGCCCCTGAAGGTGGAGCATCTGAAATTGCGGAAAAATTAGCTCAAAAGGAAGTCAATACAATTGCCCGATTAATTTCTTTGGCTGAAAATAATCCTGAGGATTTCCACCAAATTTTCAACCACCCAAATAATAATAATCAAAATAACGAAACCCTCTCAGCTCCCCCTTCGGGGGCGGGGGGGGCTAGTAACGAAACCCTCTCAGCTCCCCCTTTGGGGGCGGGGGGGGCTAGTAACGAAACCCTCTCAGCTCCCCCTTTGGGGGCGGGGGGGGCACCTGTTTTGGGTATTACCGGTACAGGTGGAGCTGGTAAGTCTTCGTTGGTTGATGAATTGGTTCGTAGATTTTTAACCGATTTTCCTGAAAAAACTATTGGTTTGATATCTGTTGATCCATCCAAAAGAAAAACCGGTGGTGCTTTACTAGGTGATAGAATCCGAATGAACGCTATCAATAATCCTAGGGTTTATATGCGCTCGTTGGCTACACGTCAATCCAATTTGGCATTGTCTAAATACGTTGCTGAGGCCATTCAAGTACTGAAAGCGGCTCAATATGATTTGATTATTCTGGAAACTTCTGGAATTGGTCAGTCTGACACCGAAATTATGGATCATTCGGATGTGTCTTTATATGTAATGACACCCGAATTTGGTGCAGCTACTCAACTTGAAAAAATTGACATGCTCGATTTTGCCGATTTGGTCGCAATTAATAAATTTGACAAACGAGGCGCTCTAGATGCTCTTAGAGATGTAAAAAAACAATACCAACGCAATCATAATTTATGGGATACTGATTTGGATGCAATGCCTGTAATTGGTACAATTGCTTCGCAATTTAATGACCCAGGAATGAACGTTTTGTATAAAAAATTGATGGATATTGTTGTAGAGCGAACCCAAGCCGATTTGACTTCTACCGTAATTGCATCACGTGAAATGAGCGAGAAAATATTTGTGATTCCGCCACACCGTACCCGTTATTTATCAGAAATTGCCGAAAACAATCGAAAATATGATGCAACGGCTGTAACCCAAGTGGAAGTGGCTCAAAAACTATATGGTATTTATAAAACCATCGAATCGGTTGTTGGAAAAACACCTTCGATTTCAAAAATAGGAATTGAACAAGACGACTCATTATTTGCAAAAGCAGATAACAAAACCTTTGTATCATTGTTGCTAGCCGAATTTGACCGTGTAAAAATGAATTTAGATCCTTACAATTGGGAAATAATTTTGGGATGGAGTCAAAAAGTGGCAACTTATAAAAACCCAATTTACAGTTTTAAAGTTAGAGATAAAGAAATCAAAATTGCGACACATACCCAATCGTTATCGCATTCCGAAATTCCAAAAGTTGCCTTGCCTAAATACCAAGCTTGGGGTGATATTTTAAAATGGAATTTACAAGAAAATGTACCTGGTGAATTTCCTTTTGCCTCTGGATTGTACCCATTTAAGCGAGAAGGAGAAGACCCGTCTAGAATGTTTGCAGGAGAAGGAGGTCCTGAACGAACTAATAAACGTTTTCATTATGTAAGTGCCGGATTGCCAGCCAAACGACTTTCTACCGCTTTTGACAGCGTTACTTTGTATGGAAATGACCCCGATTTACGTCCGGATATTTATGGTAAAATAGGAAATGCAGGGGTGTCTATTTGTTGCCTTGATGATGCCAAAAAACTGTATTCAGGGTTTGATTTGACACATGCGCTTACGTCGGTTTCAATGACCATTAATGGACCAGCGCCTATGTTGTTGGGCTTTTTTATGAATGCAGCCATCGATCAAAATTGCGAAAAATACATTATAGAAAATAATCTTCAAGACGAAGTTGAAGCAAAAATCAAAACAATATTTTCTAAAAAAGGAATAGAACGCCCTCGTTATCATGGCGATTTACCCGAAGGAAACAACGGCTTAGGCTTGATGTTGTTGGGAGTAACAGGAGATGAAGTTTTACCTTTAGAAGTTTATAATCAAATAAAAATCAATACATTAACGCAAGTTCGAGGTACGGTTCAAGCCGATATTTTGAAAGAAGATCAAGCTCAAAATACCTGTATTTTTTCTACAGAGTTTGCTTTGCGATTGATGGGTGATGTGCAAGAATATTTTATTACACAAAACGTAAGAAATTTTTATTCAGTTTCAATTTCAGGATACCACATTGCAGAGGCTGGGGCTAATCCAATAACGCAATTGGCTTTTACCCTTTCAAACGGATTTACGTATGTTGAATATTACCTTAGTAGAGGAATGAATATCAATGATTTTGGACCTAATTTATCGTTCTTTTTCTCGAACGGAATTGATCCTGAATATGCAGTTATTGGCCGTGTGGCTAGAAAAATTTGGGCGAAAGCCTTGAAAAATAAATACGGAGCCAACGAGCGTGCCCAAATGTTGAAATACCATATTCAAACATCAGGTAGATCGTTGCATGCGCAAGAGATTGATTTTAATGATATTAGAACAACCTTGCAAGCGCTGTATGCTATTTATGATAATTGTAACTCATTGCATACCAATGCGTATGACGAAGCAATAACCACTCCAACCGAAGAATCCGTTCGACGTGCCATGGCCATTCAATTAATTATCAATAAAGAATTAGGATTGGCTAAAAACGAAAATCCAATTCAGGGGTCGTTTATCATTGAAGAATTAACCGATTTGGTTGAAGAAGCTGTTTTACAAGAGTTTGACCGAATTACCGAGCGTGGGGGAGTGCTTGGCGCTATGGAAACCATGTACCAACGAAGCAAAATTCAGGAAGAGAGCTTGTATTACGAAACTTTAAAGCACACAGGTGAATTCCCAATTATTGGTGTGAATACGTTTTTAAGTAGTAAAGGATCACCTACAGTTTTACCTGCCGAGGTAATTCGTGCTACCGAAGAAGAGAAACAAGCTCAAATAAAAACGCTTCAAAATTTGCATCAAGCCAATGCTGAGCAAGTGAAGCAACAAATTGAGAATTTACAAAATGCAGCTATTCAAAATCAAAATATTTTTGATGTATTAATGACAGCTACAAAATATTGTACACTTGGTCAAATCACGTCTGGCTTATTTGAAGTGGGTGGACAATATCGACGAAATATGTAATTTTTTTTTTAAATTAATACTTTAAAACCTTTCAGAAATGGAGGGTTTTTTTATTTTTGTAAAATGAATCCAGAAATTATAACCTTCCCCGAAACCAAATGTATAGGAAAAAAATTAGCTATGTCATTTGCTAATTATCGTGTTTTTGAATTGTGGAGTAGCTTTATGCCAAGACGAAAAGAGATACAAAACACGGTAAATACTAATCTTATGAACGTTCAAGTAAATCCTGAACATTATACTTTTGACCCAAACCAATTGTTTGAAAAATGGGCGGTTGTACCTGTTGAAAATTTTGATGAAATTCCCAACGAAATGGAAACTTTGGTTATTAAAAAAGGTTTGTATGCCGTTTTTCAATTTAAAGGAGATCATACAACCGTTGCTCAATTTTTTAATCAAATTTATACGGTTTGGTTGCCAAGTTCTGGTTTTCAGCTAGATAATAGACCGCAATTTGAAATTTTAGGCGAAAAATATAAAGTAAACGACCCAAATTCTGAAGAAGAAATTTGGATTCCAATAAAAAAATAACATTTTTTTTAAACCTCCAAACTCACTTTCTACAACTAATCAGTCCTTATAGAAGTCTTTATCTAGGACGCATTTAAAAAAAAAGCTATAAGTTTTATTTCTTATAGCTTTTATTAATTTATCTTAATGATGCGCCAATTTCTGTTTCGAAATTTGTTTGCAGTTTGGACATAATTTTGTCGATTTGTGAATCGGTGAGTGTTTTTGCTTCATCTTGAATAGTAAAGCTTAGGGCATACGATTTTTTTCCATCTGGTAGATTTTTGCCTTCGTACACATCGAACAAATTGATTTTTTTAATAAGGTTTTTTTCTGTTTTTAGTGCACTATTGTAAAGGCTTTCAAAGGTGGTGCTTTTGTCAATTAATAGAGACAAATCTCGACGAACCTCGGGGTATTTTGGTATAGCTGTAAATTTTATTTTTGTGGCTAAAAGTTTTAAAAGCAAGTCCCAATTAAATTCGGCATAAAAAACGTCTTGTTTTATGTCAAAGTTTTTAAGGATTGATTTTTTTATACTTCCAAGTTCAACCAAAACGTCGTTTCCAACAGTTATTGCTATGCCTTCAGCAAAGTAATCAAGTGTAAATGGTGCATTGGAAAGATTATTGTATCCTAAACGGTTTAGTACGGAAACAACGTAGCCTTTAAAGAAGAAAAAGTCGGTCGGTGTGTTTTGGTTTTTCCAATTTTCGGGACTTTTGTTACCTGAAGTAAAAAGAGAAAGGTGTTTTTTTTCGTTATACCCAGAGAGTAATTTTCGGTAGCTCTTTCCAAATTCAAACAGTTTAAGGTCTGAATTTTTACGATTTATGTTGAACGATATAGCTTCTAAACCTGAAAACAACAAGGTTTGTCGCAGCGTTGATAAGTCGTTACTTAGCGGATTTAGTATTTGAACATTTGATTCTTCTTTTAAATTTTCGGCTAATTTAATATAGTCGGGCGTGGTTAACGAATTTGCCATCATTTCATGAAATCCTTGCGAATTTAATTGGTTGGCAACAATGTTTTGAACTTTATAATCCTCTGAACGTGAAGATTTTGCTACGGTTGCGTTTAGTTTGTTTGGAATATTTATGGTGTTGTAACCATAAACTCTTAAAATTTCTTCAATTACGTCAACTTCGCGCTGCACGTCCACTCGGTACGAAGGGATAATTAATCCTAAACCAGCATCAGAAGAGTTATTTACTTTAATATCGAGTGACGCTACAATTTTTTTGATTGTTTCTTTGGGTAATTCTTGTCCAATTAATTTGAATGCTTTTTCGTAATTTAAAAACACTGAAAAGTCTTCAATTTTTTTAGGATAAATATCAATAACATCTGAAGTTATTTCGCCATCGGCAACTTCACAAAGTAGTAAAGCAGCTCTTTTTAGTGCATATTCAGTAATATTTGGATCAATTCCTCGTTCAAAACGGAAAGATGCATCGGTATTTAAACCATGTCTTTTGGCTGCTTTTCTAATTGTAACGGGGTTAAAATAAGCACTTTCTAAAAATAGGGAAGTGGTTTGAGCTGTTACTCCCGAATCTTTACCTCCAAATATTCCGGCTAGGCAAAGTGGTCCTTTTTCATCACAAATTAATAAATCTTCGTCGTGTAGGGTTCGTTCTACATCGTCAAGTGTGGTAAATTTTGTGCCTAATGGAAGATTTTTAACTGAAATTTTTCCTGAAATTTTGGTTGCATCAAACGCGTGTAATGGCTGACCAAGTTCGTGCATTACATAGTTTGTTACATCAACTACGTTATTTTTTGGAGCAATTCCAATTGCTTTTAATCGGTTTTGAAGCCAATTTGGCGAGGGTTTTATTTTTAAATTAGAAATGGTTACGCCACAATATCTTGGAGCTAGGGCTGCATCTACTTTATCAACATCTATTTTTAAGGTTCGTTTATCAACTTTAAATGCTGATATTGAAGGCGTTATAAGTTCCAAAGAATCCATTTTTTGTAACAGTCCTGCTCTTAAATCTCTAGCTACTCCCATGTGCGACATGGCGTCGGCTCTGTTTGGTGTAAGTCCGATTTCGAAAACTTCATCATTTTCTATATCAAAAACTTTTGATGCGGGAGTTCCTGCAGCAATAGTATTGTCAAGAATCATAATTCCGTCATGAGATGTTCCAAGTCCGAGCTCGTCCTCGGCACAAATCATCCCGTGACTTTCTTGACCACGAATTTTACCTTTTTTTATTTCAAATGAATTACCTTCTTTATCAAATAATTTTGTTCCAATTGTGGCAACAGGAACTTTTAAACCAGCAGCTACATTGGTTGCACCGCACACAATTTGAACGGGAGTGCCATCTCCTAAATCAACGGTGGTGATGTTCAATCGGTCGGCATCAGGATGTTTTTCGCAAGTAAGTACGTGTCCAACCACAACACCTTCCAAACCGCCTTTTACGGATTGGTATTTTTCTACTCCTTCTACTTCTAAACCAAGATCTGTAAGTATTGAAGCAACATCGTCAGAGTTAGCATCTATTTTTAAAAACTGTTTTAACCAGTTGTAAGATATTTTCATTTGTTATTTTAATTTTCTATAATGATTGCAAATATAGTGTTTATAGAATTATTTGAAAAACGTTTTTTGCTTTTGAAAAATAATTTTATCAAGATCTTTTTTTTGTAAAAAATGTTAATTTATATGAATAAAAATTATAAATTTTTGGTTAACACTTTTACTATTTTATATTGTGGAAAAAATTCTTTTGCAATTACTTTTATTATTGTAAAAAGAGGTACTGCAATTACCATTCCTGTAATTCCAAATAAAGTACCCGAAATTAAAACTACCAAAAAAATCTCTAATGGATGTGAATTTACACTTTTGGAGAAAATCATAGGGGATGATATATTATTGTCAATCAATTGAACTATAAAAAAACCAATGGTTACATAAATTGTTGTAGGTAAAGTAACTGTTTGAAAATCGTTATTTATATTACTTAACATGGTTAACAATCCGGCTAGAACTGAACCAATTAAGGGTCCAATATATGGAATTATGTTTAAAATGGCACATAAAAAGGCGATAACAATTGCATTTTCAACCCCAAAAATTAATAAAACTATCAAATATAAAATGCAAATAATGGTTAATTGAATCAAAAGACCAATAAAATAGCGCGAAAGCATTGTTCGTATTTTTTCAACTGAATTGAGTGTTTTATTTACACTGCCGTCAGGAATTATTTTTTTTAAGCCAACAATAAACTCAACTTTGTCTTTTAGAATAAAAAAAGTGATGAAAAGGGTGGAAGCCAATCCGATTCCGAAATTACTAATTATGGTGATGATTGAATTAAAAAAATGAGTGAATTGATTAATTTTTAATGAGGAAGTAATATCTTCTTCGTTAATGAATTTAGATAAATTTACATCTCTATTTTGAAGGTATGCATCAATCTGATTATATAATTCAATGCTGTTTTGTTTGATTGAATTAGTATCTAGTAGTGATAAATTTTTGCTTTGAGAAATGATTAATGGCACAAATAAATACAATAATCCGAAAAATAAAATCAAAAAAAGTACTAATGTTGCAATTACGGCAAGCATGTTTGAAAACTTCAGTCTTTTTCTTAAAAACTCAACAATTGGATTGGCAATTAATGCCAAAATTATTGAAATTAAAAGGTACACAAGTACTGTTTGAATTTGAACAATAAATAGACATATAATACCAATTCCTATCAAAATACCAACCGCTTTTAATATTCCGAAGGCAATGTTTTTTGATGTATCCATTTTTTTAATTATTAAATATATAATGTACAATATTAGCCCCCATTTTTAAGGCTTTTTCTCTAATTTCTTTTGGGTCATTATTTACCTCAGGATCTTCCCAACCATCTCCCAGATCGCATTCAAAGGTGTATAAAAGTACTAATCGTTTTTCAATAAATATTCCAAAAGCTTGAGGTCTTTTGCCATCGTGTTCATGAATTTTGGGCAAACCATTTGAAAACTTATTAGGTGTTTGAAAAATCTCGTGACTGGCAGGAATTTCTACCAAATCGTTTGTAGGAGCAATTTTTTTAATTTCTTTTCTAATGTATTCATCCATGCCGTAGTTATCATCAATATGAAGAAACCCGCCTGACATGATATAGTTTTTTAAATTTGAACTATCACTTTCCGAAAAAACAACATTTCCATGACCTGTTAAATGTACAAATGGATACGAAAAAATTTCAGGACTACTTGGTTCCACAGTTGCGGGTTTACTCTTAAGTGTAGTTTTTATCGTTTGGTTACAGTATTTTATTAAATTGGGTAGCGAGGTAGGATTTGCATACCAATCCCCGCCGCCATTGTATTTTAACAAAGCAATTTCTTGACTGTAACTTATATGTATATTAAAAATTAAGAATAGAAAAAGTATTTTTTTCATGATTAAAAAATGATTATTCGTTTGATATAACAAATGTATGGCAGGCAACTATTGCTGCGGTTTCGGTTCTAAGTCTTGTGTCGCCCAATGAAACGGGTACAAAATTTTCGGCAAGTGCTGCATTAATTTCTTTAATCGAAAAATCGCCTTCAGGACCAATACAAATAACACAATCGTGGTTTAATTGAAGGCTATTTTTAAGCGATTTTTTATCAGTTTCTTCGCAATGAGCAATGAATTTTTGACCAGTAAAAGTTTTTGCAATAAAGTCTTTAAATACTATTGGATCATTTAATTTTGGCATGTAATAATGCAATGATTGTTTCATTGCCGATTCAATTATTTTTTGAAATCGTTCCATTTTTATAATTTTTCTTTCAGAATGATCACATATAATTGGGGTTATTTCTTGACAACCAATTTCAGTTATTTTTTCAAGAAGCCATTCATAACGTTCATTCATTTTGGTGGGTGCCACCGCAAGATGTAGGTTGTATTTAGGTGCTTCTTGTTGTTTAATTGAATCTATTTTGACGGTGCATTTACTATCTGAAGCGAGTGTGATTTTAGTTGTAAATAAATATCCTAAACCATTGGTAACAAATAAAACATCACCTTCTTGCTTTCTTAAAACTTTAATTATATGTTTACTTTCATCTTTGTCAAAAACAAAAGTCTCATCCTCAATTTTTAAATTTTTATTGTAAAATAATTGCATATTAAAATTCAATTCTAGCTTTAGATACTACAGTAGTATTTTCAAACTTGTTGTGTAAATATTTTTGATACCCAACAATGCCTATCATAGCGGCATTGTCAGTAGTATATTCAAATTTTGGTATGTACGTTTTCCAACCATATTTCGATTCGGCATTTTTTAGTGTTGTTCTTATTCCTGAATTTGCTGATACGCCACCACCAATAGCAATACTTTTAATCCCTGTTTGGGCTACTGCAAGTTTTAATTTATCCATAAGTATTTCAACAATTGTGTACTGAATTGAAGCACAAATATCATTTCTATTTTCTGAAATAAAATTAGGGTTTTCTGCTACATTTTTTTGGATAAAATATAAAATTTGGGTTTTTAATCCTGAAAAGCTAAAATTTAATCCCGGTATTTTAGGTTTTGTAAAAGTAAATTTTTTAGGATTTCCTTCTTGAGCATATTTGTCAACTAATGGACCTCCAGGGTAGGGAAGTCCCATTATTTTTGCTGATTTATCAAAAGCTTCTCCAACGGCATCATCTGTTGTTTCGCCAATTATTTCCATATCAAAATAGCTTGAAACTTTTACAATTTGTGTGTGTCCGCCTGAAATTGTTAACGCTAAAAATGGAAAATTCGGTTTTTCATAACCTTCTTCATCAATAAAATGTGCCAAAATGTGTGCGTGCATGTGATTGACTGCCACTAACGGAATAGAAAGTGCCAAGGCCAACGATTTTGCAAATGATGACCCAACCAATAGCGATCCCATTAATCCTGGTCCTTGTGTAAATGCAATAGCTGTCAATTGATTTTGAGTAATTCCAGCTTTTTTTAATGCGATATCTATCACTGGCACAATGTTTTGCTGATGTGCTCTTGAAGCAAGCTCAGGAACAACTCCTCCGTATTGTTCATGAATTTTTTGACCTGCTACAATGTTTGAAAGAACCTTGTCATTAAGCAAAACAGCTGCCGAGGTATCATCACAAGAACTTTCAATAGCAAGAATATAAATGTTTTTTAACCCCATTAGGCATAATTTTTGAATAATATTTGATAAATCAATTAAATCGATTATTTTTACAACAAATACAAAAGTAACTATTTTCTTAGCTAACTTAAAACAATACGGTCAATTTTATTTTGAAAGAAAAAGAAAAATCCACAACATTCAAAAAAATTCGAAAAATTATTTTTCGGGTGTTTGTGGTATTTTTACTTTTTTTATTCTTAGCTGGAATTGCACTTTCATTGCCTGTTGTTCAAACTAAACTAGCTCATTATTTTACCGGAAAAATTAACCAACAATACGGCACTAATATTAATGTTGAGCAAGTTGCCGTTACTGCTTTTGGTGGTGTTAAACTAAAAAAAGTTTTGATTAAAGATCATTTTAATGATACTTTAATTTTTGCTAAACGGATAAACACCAGTATTTTAGATTTAGATAAATTAATTGATGGCGATTTGCTCTTTGGGAATGTACGAGTTGATGGTTTACAATTGGATATTACCACTTATAAAAATGAAAAAGATACTAATTTAGATGTTTTTATTGCTGCTTTTGACGACGGATCCAAATCAACTTCTAAATTTTTGATGACGGCTAAATCAATGACTGTTACTAATAGTAGCGTGATTGTAATTGACAAAAACATTAAAAATCCACTAGATGCAAAATTTACTAAAATAAATGCAGTGGTTAAAAATTTTAAAATTTACGGTCCAGACGTAACAACTATAATTGAAGAACTTTCTTTTTTGGATTACAGAGGGTTGGAAATTAAAGAATTAGAATCCGATTTTACCTATACTAAAAAAAATATTATTCTTGATAAATTAATTTTTAAAACTCCCTATTCAAATTTTAAAGGAGATGTTAAATTAAGTTACAAAAGAGAAGATTTTGCCGATTTTAATAATAAGGTAATTTTTGACATCACAACTGATAAAGCCCTTTTGTCATCATCAGATATTCATCATTTTTACAAAGAAATTGCGAACAACGTTACTTTCGATTTTAAATCAAAAATACACGGTACTTTGAATGATTTGATTTTTACAAAATTATCACTGAGCGATTTTAAACAAACACAAATTATTGGTGATATTCATTTTAAAAATATTCTTGCCAAACCAGGTAAGGGTGATTTTTATATGAACGGTAGCTTTGATAAACTTGCTTCTACTTACACTGAATTGGTTCAACTTTTGCCAAATGTACTTGGTAAAAACCTACCCACATCGTTAAAAAAACTCGGAAAGTTTAATTTGACAGGCGATGTTAAATTAACTAAAAAATATATTACAACCGATTTTGTTTTAAATACACAATTGGGACAAGTTTTATCGTCACTTAAAATGTCAGATATTGATTTTATTGACAATGCAAGTTATTCAGGAAATGTAGCATTGAATAATTTTGATTTAGGAAAGTTTATTAATGACAATAAATTAGGGAGAATTACTGTTGATGCAGCTATTAATGGTAAAGGTTTTATTGAAAAATACCTCGATACTGAATTTAAAGGAACAATCAAGAAAGTATATTATAATAATTATAATTACCAAAATATTTTGTGTGAGGGTAATTTTAAAAAACCCATTTTTAACGGTAAAGTATCTGTAAATGATCCTAATCTATTTCTTGATTTTGAAGGAAACATTGATTTAAGTAAAATTGAAAACAGTTATGATTTTAATGCCGTTGTTGATTATGCCAACCTTTATAATTTACATTTCATTGCAGATAAAACCTCCGTTTTTAAAGGGGCAATTGATGTAAATGTAAACGGGAGTTCAGCAAACAATATCAAAGGCGATGTAATTATTTCAAACGCATCCTATCAAAATTCAAAAGATATTTATTTTTTTGAACAACTAATAGTAAGTTCTAAATTTGATAAAAACCAAGAACGAACTATTGAAATACTTTCGCCAGATGCCATAAATGCTAGTGTTGTTGGTAAATTTGATGTGTTTCAAATTCAACAAATGCTTCAAAATTCTTTAGGAAGTTTGTACTCTAATTACAGTTCACACAAGCTAAAAAAAGGGCAATACATGAAGTTTAATTTGACCGAATTTAATAAATTGGTTGAAATTATTTTCCCAAAAGTAATTTTAGATAAGAGCACTGCAATTTCTGGAAACATTAACGCTGATTCAAATGATTTTAAGCTTAAATTATATTCTTCCAAAATAAATGCTTTTGAAACTCAATTTGATAATGTTCAAGTTGAAATAAACAACAAAAATCCACTTTACAACACTTATTTTCAAATTGATAGCGTTAAAAATAAGTATTATAAAATCAGAGATTTTTCATTAATTAACGTAACATCACAAGACACATTGTCTTTCAGAACTGAGTTTAAAGGAGGCGAAACAGGTAAAGATTATTACAATCTTAACTTATACCATACTATAAATAAGGACAACAAAAACGTTATTGGTTTCAACAAATCAGAAATGATGTTTAAAGATTATATTTGGTTTATTAACGAACAAGAAAATCAAAACAACAAAATTATTTTTGATAAAAACCTAGAGAATTTTTCTATTGATGAAGTAATTGTTTCTCATGAAAATGAAAAAATGAGTCTTGATGGATTTCTTAACGGAACCAAAAACAAAGATTTGCACTTAAACTTTTATGATGTAAATTTGAATAAAATTACTCCCGATGTACCACAATTCAAATTTGACGGTAACCTTAACGGTGATGTATTTATTAATCAAGAAAATGATATTTATCAGCCAACAGCTTCATTAGCAATAAATGATTTGTTTGTTAATGATAATAAATTAGGTAATTTGAAATTAGAAATAGAAGGCGATGAATTGTTCAGAAATTTTACGATAAATTCAGAAATTGAAAATGAAAATTTCAAATCGTTTCAAGCAAACGGAATGCTTAATATAATAAATGACAAAACAAACTTAGATTTAGAACTGAATTTTCAAAAATTTAATTTAGCCGTTCTAAGCAATTTAGGTGGTGATGTTTTTACAAATATTAGAGGTTATATTTCGGGCGCAACCAGATTAAGCGGAACTGTTGATGACATTGATTACAATGGTCGATTATTTACTGAAGGCGCGGGCTTAACAATTCCGTACTTAAATGTTGATTATGAATTAAAAACTAATTCGGTTATTGATATAGCCAAAAATAAATTCATTATACAAAGGTCAAAATTGATTGATACCAAATACAATACCGAAGGTTTTGTTAGTGGTGTTATTGATCACAAAGAGTTTGGTGATTGGGAATTAGATTTGAATATTAAAGCCAACAGATTATTGGCTCTTGATACAAAAGATTACGAAGATGCTCCTTATTTTGGTACCGCTTTTATTAAAGGAAGCGCCGAAATTATTGGTCCTACAAACGGTTTAACAATTAATGTAATTGCCGAATCTGAAAAAGGAACTTCAATTAAAATCCCAATTAATGACGCCGAAGCAGTAAGCGAAAGTAATTATATTCATTTTATTTCAAGCAATGAAAAATACAACATTGCCGAAAATAAATTAACCAATACTCGAAATTACAATGGACTTGAAATGAATTTTGAATTCAATATTGATCAAGATGCCGTAATGGAAGTCATTTTAGACAGAAACACCCAACACGGTATGAAAGGAACTGGTAAAGGTGGTATTTTGTTTGAAATTAATACCAACGGAAAATTTAAAATGACAGGGGATTATGTAATTTGGGATGGTATTTATAATTATAAGTATGCTGGTTTAATTGATAAAAAATTTAAAGTAAAAAACAACAGCTCCATAGTTTGGGATGGTGATCCACTTAAAGCTAGTTTAAATATTCAAGCCGTTAAAGACAATATTAAAGCAAACCCAGGAGTATTGTTGAACAGTTCAACTATTAATCAAAAAACAGATGTCGAGGTTGTTATTGATATAAAAGGGAATATTTCAAATCCTGAACCCGATTTTACTATTAATTTCCCAAAAGTAAGTTCTGTGGTTCGGTCAGAGATAGAAACCATACTTAGCGATAAAGACACACGACAAAAGCAAGCTTTTAATCTATTGGCTTATGGCGGTTTTTTGAGTAAAGAAGGATTGAATCAATCACAAATAACTAATGTTTTTTATGAAAAAGCGGGGGCATTATTTAGCCAACTTTTTCAGGAAGAAGACGGTAAAATTCAACTTAATGTTGATTTTGTTAATGCTGACAAAACTCCAGGTGCCGAAACCGATGGGCGTATTGGGGTTTCTGTATCTTCAAAAATTAATGATAGAATAACAATAAACGGAAACGTGGGTGTACCTGTTGGGGGTATCAATCAATCAGCAATTGTTGGTAATGTGGAAGTGCAATACCGTGTAAATGAAGATGGTACGTTAAACATTCGCTTATTTAATCGAGAAAATGACATTACCTATGTAGGACAAGGAATTGGCTATACGCAAGGATTAGGTGTTTCTTACGAAGTTGATTTTAATACTTTTAATGAATTGGTTCGTAAAATATTTACAAACAAAAACACTAAAATTGTAAAAACAATCAACAGTGAGGATGCCGATTCAAACATGCTTCCGTCTTTTATACATACCGAAAAGGAAAAGAAAAAAAGCAACCCTAAAGAAGATACCCCTTCTAACAGAGAGGCAACTCCACCCGACGAATATTAATTCCATTTTTATTGTTAAATATATAATTTAAACCTCTCTAAATTATAAACTTATCAACGAAAACGATTGAATTATACGAATAATCCCTACTTGGTCAATTTAGGGTTAAATAATCAATTTTACTTTGTTAATTTTACACTTTAAACATAAAATAAAATGTCTAAATCAATTAAAAAAATTGGCGTATTAACTTCTGGTGGCGACTCACCTGGAATGAATGCAGCCATCAGATCAGTAGTCAGAACCTGCGCTTTTCATAACATTGAATGCATCGGTATTTATAGAGGTTATCAAGGCATGATTGAAGGCGACTTCAAAGAAATGAATGCTCGTTCGGTTAACAATATTATTAATAAAGGGGGAACAATTCTGAAATCAGCACGATCCAAAGAATTTATGACACCCGAAGGACGAAAAAAAGCCTACGATAATTTAATTAAGGTACAGGTCGATGCCTTAGTGGTAATTGGTGGTGATGGAAGTTTTACAGGTGCCGAAGTTTTCAATGCTGAATACGGTTTTCCTGTTATGGGTATTCCAGGTACTATTGATAACGATATTTTTGGCACAAGCCACACCTTAGGTTACGATACCGCACTTAATACAGTGGTTGATGTAATTGATAAAATTCGCGATACAGCCAGTTCACACAACCGACTTTTTCTTGTAGAAGTTATGGGACGAGATGCTGGGCATATTGCGCTAAACGCAGGTATTGGAGCAGGAGCAGAAGAAATTCTAATTCCTGAAGAAGATTTGGGGCTGGATCGTCTTTTAGATTCACTTAAAAAAAGTAAAGCATCTGGAAAATCTTCAAGTATAGTAGTAATTGCAGAAGGCGATAAAATAGGAAAAAATGTTTTCGAATTAAAAGATTACATAGAAGAACATCTTCCAGAATACGATGTAAGAGTTTCCGTTTTAGGTCACATGCAAAGAGGTGGCTCACCGTCTTGTTTTGATAGAGTTTTAGCCTCACGATTAGGTGTAAAAGCAGTAGAATCCATTCTTGAAGGAAAATCAAACTATATGGTAGGAATCATTCAAGACAAAATTGCGCTCACCCCATTAGAACAAGCCATAAAAGGAAGTTCAGAAATTGATCAAGAATTAGTACGAGTATCAGACATCATGTCAACATAAAAAAAATATAAATCGGCTCAAAGTAGCCCAAATCACAAAAAATGTCAAAAGTAAAATTAGGAATCAACGGTTTTGGTCGAATTGGTAGAATCGTTTTCAGAGAATCTTTCAACAGAGACAACGTTGAAGTAGTTGCAATCAACGATTTATTAGAAGTAGAGCATCTAGCTTATTTATTAAAATACGATTCTGTTCACGGTCGTTTCAACGGTACTGTAGAAGTAAACGATGGGAAACTTTTTGTAAACGGAAACCACATCAGAGTTACAGCTGAAAGAAACCCTGCTGACCTAAAATGGAACGAAGTTAATGTGGACGTAGTTGCTGAATGTACCGGATTCTTTACAACCATAGAAACAGCAAGCGAACACATCAAAGGAGGAGCCAAAAAAGTTATAATTTCAGCTCCATCAGCCGATGCACCCATGTTTGTAATGGGAGTAAATCACGAGTCAGCAAAAGCAACCGATTTAGTTGTTTCAAACGCCTCATGTACAACCAATTGCCTTGCGCCACTTGCCAAAG
This sequence comes from Flavobacterium sp., assembly GCA_044373115.1. GTDB lineage: Bacteria > Bacteroidota > Bacteroidia > Flavobacteriales > Flavobacteriaceae > Flavobacterium. The sequence goes on along the minus strand of JBILQQ010000002.1, from coordinate 154,759 downwards.
TAATTCATGATAATTTCGAAATTGTAGAAGGATTAATGACAACAATCCATGCAACAACTTCAACCCAAATGACCAACGACGGACCTTCAAGAAAAGACTTCAGAGGCGGACGTTCAGCACTTGTAAACATGATACCATCATCAACAGGTGCCGCAAAAGCAGTAGGTTCAGTAATCCCATCATTAAACGGAAAACTTACAGGAATGTCAATGAGAGTGCCAACTGTGGACGTTTCTGCGGTAGATTTAACCGTAAAACTTGCCAAAGAAACCACTTATGCCGAAATTATGGCAGTGCTTAAAAATGCGTCTGAAACAACAATGAAAGGAATACTTGGTTTTACTGAAGACGACGTAGTTTCTAACGATTTTGTATCAGACCCAAGAACATCAATCGTAGATGCAAAAGCTGGAATCGGACTAAATTCAACATTTTTCAAAATCATCTCTTGGTACGATAACGAATACGGATATTCATCAAAATTAATTGACCTTTCCGTACACATTTCAAACCTATAAATTAATACTTAAATTCCTGTATTGCTCACCCAATACAGGATTTTTTTTTATTTTTGTAGCAAATGGCTTGGGCATTTTCAACAAACCATTTTCCCGCTTTCGCCTTTATCTTTTTGTTTTTTGAAAAAAAAAACAAAAAGGATATCGGCTCAATCGGGGCTAAAAATCCCAACCATTTGAACCAAAAAAACAAACCAACAAACTAATCAAAAAAATAGACTCCGTTCTATCAAACACCAAAAAACAAACCAATATGAAATTACTTGTAGATAGTGGGTCAACCAAAGCCGATTGGATAGCAATTGACGACAACGGTAAAGTTTTATTTACAACACAAACCCTTGGACTAAACCCCGAAGTGCTAACAAAAGAAGAAGTAATAAGCCGTCTTGACGATAAATTCGATATTTCGCACAACAAAAAAAAAGCCGAATACCTCTATTTTTACGGCGCAGGATGTGGCACAGACCGAATGAAAAATTTCTTAACAAGTGTCTTTAAAGAATACTTCATAAATGCTAAAATCACTGTACACGAAGATACCTACGCAGCAGTATATGCAACAACACCAAAAAACGAGGCTGCAATAGTAAGCATTCTTGGTACAGGTTCAAACTGTAGCTACTTTGACGGAAATATTTTGCACCAAAAAGTACAATCATTAGGCTATATAGCTATGGACGATTGCTCGGGTAACCGTTTTGGACGTCATTTATTACGTGGTTATTATTTCAATCAAATGCCTATTGAACTAGCCAAAGAATTTGAGGAAGAGTACAACATTGAACCTGATTACGTTAAACAAAACCTTTACAAAGAACCCAATCCAAACGCTTATTTAGCCACCTTTGCAAAATTTTTAATTAAACACAAAGACACTGAATTTTGCAAAAAATACATCCAAATGGAAATGGAAGATTTTGTTGAAAATTATATCAAACAATTTGATAATTACAAAGAAGTTCCCGTTCATTTTATTGGTTCTATCGCATTTTATTTAAAAGATGAGCTTGAACAAATTCTTAACAAGCACCAAATCAAGTTAGGAAACGTTCTCCGAAGACCTATTGATGGATTAATTGAATACCATATTTTAAACAAATAATAACAAAAACTCATCCAAACGGATGAGTTTTTTTTTGAGATATAGATAGCAATTCCTCTAAATTAGCATATATCTTTCATAATGTTTATATTTGTTTTTTTTTAAACATATAACCATTGAATACCAATAAGCTTAAAATATTTAACGACCCAATTTATGGATTTATTTCCATCCCAAATACCATTATTTTTGATTTAATTCAGCATCCTTATTTTCAACGACTCCGACGAATTTCCCAAATGGGACTGTCCTACATTGTTTATCCAGGTGCACATCACACCCGTTTTCATCATGCTATTGGATGTATGCACTTAATGCAGAAGTCTGTGCAAACTCTTCGTTTTAAAGGAGTTGAAATATCAAAAGAAGAAGAAATTGCCTTATATATAGCCATTTTATTGCACGATATTGGTCATGGACCTTTTTCGCATGCTATGGAAAACAGTATTGTAGAAGGAGTTCATCACGAACAAATTTCATTGGCTTTCATGAACGAGCTTAACCAACAATTTGACCAAAAATTATCCTTAGCAATCCAAATATTTAAAGGCGAATACCATCGAAAATTCATGCTTCAATTAATTTCAAGTCAGTTGGATATGGATCGGATGGATTATTTAAAGCGAGACAGTTTTTACAGCGGAGTAGCCGAAGGAAATATTAATAGCGACCGATTAATTCAAATGATGACCGTTCAAAACGATGAATTGCTTGTGGAAGAAAAGGGAATTTATTCTGTCGAAAAATTTTTAGTTGCCCGACGATTAATGTATTGGCAAGCTTACCTGCACAAAACAAGTGTTGTTGCTGAAATGATTTTAACTCGAATATTAAAAAGAGCCAAAGAACTTACCCAAAAAGGCGAACAACTATGGTGTAGTGCAGCACTATCTTATTTTTTAAATAATAAAATTACTTTGGAAACTTTTGACAAACCAATAATTGAAAAGTTTGCACAACTTGATGATTTTGATGTAATGGGAGCTATTAAAGAGTGGCAATTTCACGCTGATTTTGTGTTGAGTTCCTTGTCTAAAATGATAATTAACCGTGATTTACTCAAAATTACCTTATTAGATCAAAAACCCAACACAGAATTATTACACAATTTAAAAACAGAATTTGCAACACAAAAAAATATTTCAATGCTAGATGCAAGTTACTTTGTTTTTAAAGGAAAAATTAAAAACCAAGCGTATAATACAGACAAAGAGCCAATTAGGATACTAAAAAAAGACAAAACTATTGAAAACATTGTTGATTCATCGGACCAATTACAACTAAAAGCACTCTCTAAATCAGTTACAAAATTTTTTATCTGTTTTCCTAAAACACTAACAGATTATAAGAATTAAATTAAATTTTATATTTTTGCAACAATGAAATTTACAGCAGAACAAATAGCGGGCATTTTAGATGGCGAAATAATGGGAAACCCATTAGCGCAAGTCTATAAACTTGCCAAAATTGAAGAAGGGGTAGAGGGGTCGTTAACTTTTTTATCCAATCAAAAATATCAAAACTATATTTATTCAACAAATGCTTCAATTGTAATTGTAAATAAAACCTTTATTCCTGAACGAGAAATTAATACTACTTTAATAAAAGTTGATGATGCTTACGCTTCTTTTTCAAAATTATTAGAATATTACAACCAAGTAAAACTAATGAAATCAGGAATTGAACAACCAAGTTTTATTTCAGAAAATGTAATTTACGGTACCGACTTATATTTAGGTAGTTTTGCTTATATTGGTAAAAATGTTACCATTGGAAATAATGTCAAAATTTACCCCAACACTTTTATCGGTGATAATGTAACTATAGGCGATAACTGTTTGTTTTATGCTGGTGTACGAATTTATTCAGAAACTGAAATTGGATCAGGATGTATTTTTCATTCAGGTACAATAATTGGTTCTGATGGTTTTGGCTTTGCACCCTTAGAAGATGGTACCTTTAGCAAAATTCCACAAATAGGAAACGTAATTATTGAAAACAACGTTGAAATTGGAGCTTGTTCAACAATAGATCGGGCTACATTGGGTTCAACAATAATCCGTAAAGGAGCTAAGCTAGATAATCAAATTCAGGTAGCACACAATGTTGAAATTGGCGAAAATACAGTTATTGCAGCTCAAACAGGTATAGCTGGCTCCACTAAAATTGGTTCCAATTGCATGATTGGTGGCCAAGTTGGAATTGCGGGACATTTAGTTATTGGTAACAATGTTAGAATTCAAGCACAATCTGGAGTGGGTAGCAACATAAAAGATGATGAAAAACTGCAAGGTAGCCCTGCCATTGGATACAATGATTTTTTTAAATCGTACGTACATTTCAAAAATTTACCAAAAATAGTTTCAGAAATTGAAACATTAAAAAAAAAAATAACTCAAAATAAATAGCTCATTATGTATAAGCAGAAAACCATAAAAGAGGAAATATCATTAACAGGTGTAGGTTTGCACACAGGTAAAGAAGTTAAAATGACTTTTAAACCTGCTCCAATAAATAATGGTTATACTTTTGTAAGGGTTGATCTTGAAGGTTGCCCGGTAATTGAAGCCGATGCCAATTATGTTGTTAACACTCAACGAGGGACTAACCTTGAAAAATTAGGTGTAAAAATTCAAACATCTGAACATGTTTTGGCTGCCTTTGTTGGTTGCGATGTTGACAATGTAATTATTGAATTAAATGAATCTGAACCTCCAATTATGGATGGTTCTTCAAAATATTTTGTTGAAGCAATTGAAAAAGCAGGTATTATTGATCAAGATGCAGAACGAAAATACTATGAGGTTAAAGAAGTAATTTCGTTTGTTGACGAATCAACTGGAAGCGAAATTTTAGTAATGCCTTCAGATGAGTATCAAGTAACAGCAATGGTTGATTTTGGTACAAAGGTATTAGGCACTCAAAATGCAACCATGAAAAATATTTCTGAATTCAAATCAGAAATATCAAACTCACGTACATTTAGTTTTTTACATGAATTGGAAACACTTTTGGATAATGGACTAATTAAAGGTGGCGATTTAAACAACGCTATTGTATATGTAGATAAAGAAATATCTGAAACTACGATGAATAATTTGAAAAAAGCATTCGATAAAGATCAAATTACGGTTAAAGAAAATGGAATTTTAGATAACTTAACATTACATTATCCAAACGAAGCAGCACGCCATAAATTACTTGATGTTGTTGGAGATTTAGCATTAATTGGAATGCGAATTAAAGGTAAGGTAATTGCCAACAAACCAGGGCATTTTGTAAATACTCAATTTGCAAAAAAGCTTGCGAAAATTATTAAAATTGAACAAAAAAATCAAGTTCCAGTTTATAATTTGAATTTGGAACCGTTAATGGATATTCATAAAATAATGAATATTTTACCTCACCGTCCGCCATTTTTATTGATTGATAGAATCATTGAAATGTCAGAAAATCATGTGGTAGGTATGAAAAATGTTACTATGAACGAAAATTTCTTTGTAGGTCATTTTCCTGAGGCTCCCGTTATGCCAGGAGTATTAATTGTAGAAGCAATGGCACAAACTGGTGGTGTTTTAGTTTTAAGCACAGTTCCTGATCCAGAAAATTATTTAACCTATTTCATGAAAATGGATAACGTTAAATTCAAACATAAAGTTTTACCAGGTGATACATTAATTTTTAAATGTGATTTAATTTCTCCAATACGAAGAGGAATTTGTCACATGCAGGCATACGCGTTTGCCAATGGAAAAATTGTTGCTGAAGCTGAATTAATGGCACAAATTGCCAAAAAAATAAATTAAGATTATGAATCAACCTTTAGCTTATGTTCACCCAGGTGCAAAAATTGCACGTAATGTAGTCATTGACCCTTTCACGACTATACATAACAATGTTGTAATTGGAGAGGGTACATGGATTGGCTCCAATGTAACAATAATGGAAGGGGCTCGAATTGGAAAAAACTGCAATATTTTTCCAGGAGCTGTAATTTCTGCGGTACCGCAAGATTTAAAATTTGGTGGTGAAGAATCACTTGCAATAATTGGTGACAACACTACTGTTAGAGAGTGTGTTACAATTAATAGAGGTACAATTGCATCTGGTCAAACTAAAATTGGAAATAATTGTTTAATTATGGCAACTGCACATATTGCCCACGACTGTCATATTGGTGATAATGCAATAATTGTTAATGGTGTTGCACTTGCTGGCCATGTTATTGTTGGCGATTACGCAATAATTGGTGGTTTAGCTGCCGTTCATCAATTCATTAACATTGGTCAACACGCTATGGTTTCAGGCGGATCTTTAGTAAGAAAAGATGTGCCTCCATTTACCAAAGCTGCAAAAGAGCCTTTGTCTTATGTTGGAATAAACTCAGTTGGGCTTAGAAGACGTGGTTTTACACCAGATAAAATTAGAGAAGTACAAGATATTTACAGAATTTTATATCAAAAAAATTATAATACTACGCAAGCCTTAGGAATTATTGAAGCTGAAATGGAGGCAACTCCTGAAAGAGACGAAATCATACAATTCATTAGAAACTCGTCAAGAGGTGTAATGAAAGGATATTCAGGAGGTTATTAATCAAAAACAAATTAAAACAAACATAAAAAATGGCATCAACATCAGATATTAGAAACGGATTGTGTATTAAGTTTAACCATGATATTTATAAAATTATTGAATTTCTTCATGTTAAACCAGGTAAAGGTCCTGCATTTGTTAGAACAAAATTGAAATCGTTAACAAACGGTAAAGTACTTGACAATACTTTTTCTGCAGGTCATAAAATTGAAGAAGTTAGAGTAGAAACACATACTTTTCAATATTTATATGCCGAAGGTGATCTTTTTCATTTTATGAATAACGAGTCTTTTGAACAAATTTCGTTAAATAAAAACATTTTGGATGCACCTGATTTGTTAAAAGAAGGCACAAATGTAATGGTGCAAATAAATACTGAAACTGATTTACCTTTATCTGTAGATATGCCAGCTTCTGTAGTTTTAGAAGTAACCTATTCAGAGCCAGGAGTTAAAGGTAATACATCAACAAATGCAACTAAACCTGCAACGGTTGAAACAGGCGCAACTGTTAACGTTCCTTTATTTATAAACGAAGGTGATAAAATAAAAATTGATACTGCAACAGCTTCTTATATGGAGCGTGTTAAAGAATAGTTTTTATCTTAATCTTAAATTAAGGTGTTTACTAATTAGTTTTTTAAACTCTTAATTCACTTTATACATTGTTACTATGAAATTTTCAAAAACATATTCTTTAAAAGAGATTGCAAATATTATTGAATCTACCTATCACGGGGATGACAATTTCCCTGTTGAAGGTATGAATGAAATACATGTTGTTACTCCTGGTGATATTGTTTTTGTGGATCATCCAAAATATTATGATAAAGCACTTCAGTCTGCAGCAACTATAGTTTTAATTAACAAAGAAGTTGATTGCCCAGATGGAAAAGCTTTATTAATTTCAGACGATCCTTTTCGAGACTTTAACAAACTAGCCAATCATTTTAAACCATTTGAAAAATCAATTAAATCCATTGCTGATTCTGTAATTGTTGGAGAAAACACTACTATTCAACCCAATTGTTTTATTGGAAATAATGTAGTTATTGGTTCAAATTGTATTCTCCATGCTAATGTAATTGTATATGATAACACAATTATAGGTGATAATGTAATTATCCAATCAGGAACTGTTTTAGGTGCTGATGCTTTTTATTATAAAAAAAGAGCTGAAGGTTTTGACCAATTACTTTCAACGGGTCGTGTAGTTATTGAAGATAATGTTGGTATTGGTGCTCTTTGTACCATTGACAAAGGAGTTTCTGGCGACACTACTATTGGTTTTGGAACAAAAATCGATAATCAAGTGCATGTTGGACACGACACAATTATAGGTAAAAAATGTTTAATTGCAGCACAAACTGGAATTGCAGGTTGCGTTATTATTGAAGACGAAGTTACGTTATGGGGTCAGGTTGGAACTACAAGCGGCATAACAATTGGCACAAAGGCTGTCATTATGGGACAAACAGGAGTTACTAAATCAGTTGAAGGCGGAAAATCATATTTTGGAACGCCAATTGAGGAATCGCGAGAAAAACTTAAACAATTGGCAAATATTAAACGAATCCCCGAATTATTTAAAAATTCAAAGTAATGAACGCAAAAAATCTAGTTCTAGACTTTTATCAACCTGATGTAATGCTTGATAAAGAGGCAGTTAAACAATTTATTCATCCAGATATTACTATTGAATGGAATAGCAGTAAAGGTTTTGTACAAATGAATTATGATGATGTGCTTAATCTATCTGACGAGTTAAAAAAATCATACGTTCGATTAAAAACTAAAATTAGTCATATATTTCATGATAAAGACAAAGTATCTGTTAGATATTCTTATTTTGTAAAAACAATCGAAAACCCAAGAGAAGAAATGTTACTTGCTAATTTTATGGTAATTTGGGAAATAAAAGACCAAAAATTATTTAGAGGTTATCAAATGAGTCAATTTTAATGTAAAATTATTATACACGAGTTCAAAACTTTAAACTCTTTTTAGTACTTTTGCAAAGCAAATTTAAAAATTACACAAAAAAATATATTATGAGCGTATTAGTAAATAAAGATTCCAAAATTATCGTTCAAGGATTTACAGGTAGCGAAGGTACTTTTCATGCTTCTCAAATGATTGAGTATGGAACAAATGTTGTTGGTGGTGTAACGCCAGGAAAAGGTGGTTCAACCCATTTAGATCGTCCAGTTTTTAATACAGTTAAAGACGCAGTTGATCAAGCAGGGGCAGACACAACCATTATTTTTGTTCCACCAGCATTTGCTGCTGACGCAATTATGGAAGCTGCGGACGCAGGAATCAAAGTAATTATTGCTATTACAGAAGGTATTCCTGTTGCAGATATGATTAAAGCAAACGAGTACATTAAAACAAGAAATTGCACATTAATTGGGCCAAACTGTCCAGGTATTATTACTCCAGGAGAGGCAAAAGTTGGGATTATGCCAGGTTTTGTTTTCAAAAAAGGGAATGTTGGAATTGTTTCAAAATCAGGAACTTTAACATACGAAGCTGCTGATCAAGTTGTAAAACAAGGTTTAGGAATTACAACTGCAATTGGAATTGGTGGTGATCCAATCATTGGAACTACAACAAAAGCAGCTGTTGAACTTTTGATGAATGATCCAGAAACGCATTGTATTGTTATGATAGGTGAAATTGGTGGCCAATTAGAAGCAGATGCTGCCAAATGGATTAAAGCGGATGGTAACAGAAAACCCGTAGTTGGATTTATTGCTGGTGAAACCGCTCCAAAAGGTAGAACCATGGGTCATGCTGGTGCAATTGTTGGTGGTGCTGACGATACAGCTGAAGCTAAAAAACGTATTATGAGAGAAAATGGAATTCACGTTGTTGATTCTCCAGCTGAAATTGGTAAAAAAGTAAAAGAAGTTCTTGGTTAATAGTTAGAATTCTTAATTTATATAATCCTCAATTGTTTCAATTGGGGATTTTTTTTGTTTTATGAAATGGCTAAATAGCCCTGATTGAAGTGGAAATCCTTTTTAAAAAGGGCACTTGGGCGGTTGATTAATTGCCCTTTTTAAAAAGATTGGAACGGAAAGCAGGAATAAGGTTTGTTGAAAATGCCCGAGCCTTTTGCTTCTAAATTATTTTGTTTAATTTTTGAGAAATACTCATGGTTAAATTGAAAAATGTAACCACTAAATCAAGATGTTAAATGAGCAATAAATTGTAATATTTAATTTTATCAAATAAATTTCATTATTTTTGAAAAAAATACTGTTTATGAAATTCAAAATACTTCTTTTACTAGTGCCTTTTTGTACAGTTGGTCAAGTAACCGATGAGCAAATGCTTAAATCAATATATTCGAATAATTTGAAGCAGGGTAGTTGTTACCAATGGTTAGAGTATTTGTCAAATACTATTGGGTCAAGACTTTCTGGGTCAGAAGGAGCTGAAAAGGCAGTTGTTTACACCAAAAATGAATTGGAAAAATTGGGTTTAACTAGGGTTTATTTACAAGAAGTTATGGTTCCAAAATGGGTGAGGGGAGCAAAGGAAGAAGCTTATGTAATTGATAGTAAATCTAAAATTTCATTTCCAATTTGTGCTTTGGGTGGCTCAGTGGCAACGCCTAAAAATGGGATTGAGGCTTCTGTAATTGAGGTTCGTAGTATTGAAGAACTAAATTTGTTAGGAAAAGATAAGGTAAAAGGTAAAATTATTTTTTTTAACCGACCAATGAATCCTGAATTTATTGAAACTTTTAAAGCGTATGGCAGTTGTGTTGATCAACGCTCTTCGGGTGCTAAGGAAGCAGGGAAATTGGGAGCTGTTGGAGTTATTGTACGGTCTATGAATTTACGTCAGGACGATTTGCCTCACACGGGTGTAACTAATTATGGTGATATCCTTCCCTCTGAAAAAATTCCGGCTGCTGCAATAAGTACGAATGGTGCAGAATTATTAAGTTCATTATTAAAAAAGGAATCCAATTTAAAATTTTATTTTAAGCAATCTTGTCAAATTTTTGATGATGTTAAGTCGTATAATGTTGTGGGAGAAATAAAAGGCATTGAAAATCCACAAAATATTATTGTTGTTGGCGGTCATTTAGACTCATGGGATTTGGGTGATGGTTCCCATGATGATGGTGCTGGCTGTGTACAGAGTATGCAGGTTTTGTTAACTTTTTTACAATTAAATTATCAGCCCAAAAATACCATTAGAGTTGTATTGTTTATGAATGAAGAAAACGGCACACGAGGTGGATTGAAGTATGAAGAGTTGTCGTCTAAAAACGGCGAAAACCATATTTTTGCTCTTGAAAGTGATTCTGGAGGTTTTTCACCGAGGGGTTTTTCTATTGATGCAGACGAATCAAATTTTAATAAAATAGTTAGTTGGAACTATTTATTTGAACCTTATTTGATACATAAATTTGTAAAAGGTCATTCAGGAGTTGACATTGGGCCTTTACAATCAAAACATATCGTAAAAGTTGGTTTACAACCCGATTCGCAAAGGTATTTTGATCACCATCATGCATCAAATGATACGTTTGATGCTGTTAATAAAAGAGAGTTGGAACTTGGGGCAGCAACAATGACATCTTTAATTTATCTTATTGATAAATATGGTATAGAATAAAAAAAGCCTTGTGTTTACAAGGCTTTATAGGTTTATTAGAAATTTTAACTATATTTTAAATATTCCTCCAAAAGCAATAATTTTTTGTAAAAAAAAGAACTCTTGACTAGCTGAATCAGCACTGCTTGAAGTTGTTCTTATATCACCCATGTTAATGTAACCGGCTTTTAGTTCACTTTGAATAAAGAAATGTTTGAAGAATGTAATGTTTACACCAACTTTTGCAGCAACCCCATATCCGGCAACATGAAAATCATCATGTCGTGGTTTACCTAATAATTTTGTATTTGTTTTTGGGTATAAAATCCCTGCACTAAATCCTTCGGTTAAATTTACTTGTATTTTGTCAGTGTTTTTTATTTTAAAAATTTTTGAAAAATCATCAAATCTTGAAATTTCAGCATGAACAAAATTCAAACCATCAGTATGCTCAAATGTTAAAAAATTTTCGTCTGATAAATTTAAAACTCCATTGTTAATTTGATTTCCGTTATAAATGGAAGGGTAGGTACCGTTTATTACAACATTTTGATTTTGATTCATAACATATTTCATGTGATCAACCCCAATTCCAAACGAATAATGGTCGGTAATAAAATAACCCATTTTGAAATTTGTTTGTGGAATAGTCATACGACCTGGATTAACATAATCAATATGCCATCCTTTTGGTCTATCGGCAGCTTCCACATCATAAATGGTAAAATCATAATCAGCACCTTTAAATTGAATGTCGGATTTTGAAAAATTTTCACGGTTACCACCCCAAAATATGAAAAATTTACCTTTGTTGTGAGCTGTATATTTTTCTGTAGGTTGAATGTTATTTTGTTGCGAAAACACTGAAAATGAAAGGAATAGTAAAAATAAAAACGAGTAGTATTTGAATTTGTTTAACATTGGATATTAAAATTTGTTTACGGTTTGTCTTATTGCTACTAATTTTGTCATCAAATCTTCAAAATAATTTAGGTGAAGCATATTAGCACCGTCACTTTTTGCGTTTGCGGGATCAAAATGGGTTTCAATAAAAATTCCGTCAACTCCAACTGCAATTCCTGCTTTAGCTATGGTTTCAATCATATCCGGTCTTCCGCCAGTAACTCCTGCTGTTTGATTTGGTTGTTGCAACGAATGCGTAACGTCCAAAACAGTAGTCGCGTAATTTTGCATTGTTGGAATTCCTCTGAAATCAACGATCATATCTTGATAGCCAAACATAGTCCCACGGTCTGTTACCATCACGTTTTCATTTTGGCAATCAAGTACTTTTTGAACGGCGTGTTTCATGCTTTCAGGACTCATGAATTGCCCTTTTTTAAGATTTACCGTTTTTCCTGTATTGGCTGCAGCCACGACTAAGTCAGTTTGACGAACCAAAAATGCTGGGATTTGTAAAATGTCAACATACTGTGCGGCCATTTCGGCATCTTCATTAGTATGTATATCTGTAACAGTAGGGACATTAAATGTTTCTGAAACTTTTCTAAGTATTTTTAATGCTTTTTCATCTCCAATTCCAGAAAAACTATCAATTCGTGAACGATTTGCTTTTTTAAAAGAACCTTTAAATACAAAAGGTATTTGAAGTCTATCAGTAATTCCAATTAGTTTTTCAGCTATTTGCAATGCCATTTCTTCACCTTCAATTGCACATGGACCAGCCAGTAAGAAAAAATTTCCGCTATTGGTATGTTTAATTTGAGGAATATTGTGTATGTTCATAATATCAAATTTTTAAGTGCAAATATAATAAGATTTCACTATATTTTTTATGATATTAATCAGGTTTATTTAACTAAAGTAAATCCTTTTGGACATTCAATTTTTCCTTTATCATAAATATTTACGTAAATTAAAGCTTTGTTTGATTTTCCTTCAAATGAAATTTCATAAACTTCTAAAATTCCGCCACCCATTGTACTTCTTGTTGTTGGAAAAGGGCAACAATTATCAATTTTTAGAAATGAAATTTTTTCGCCATTTGGACCTAATAATGCGTTGAAAAAATGCATGGCACTTCTTTCTCCAAATCGTTCATTGTCAAAGCCTAAATTGATTGGATAATCTTTATTATAACCATATTTTGAATCGGTGCTAAAGGAAGTTATTACATAATGACCATCTTTTATTGCTGGTTTTATTGCTGAATTATCAACATTTTTTAATGTAGATTTTACACTTCCGCAGGAAATGATTATTGTAAGAAATAATAAGCCGATACTATTTTTAAGAAGTTTCATTTTTAAATGTATTTTATTTGTAAAATTATTTTATAAAATTAATATTTTCAAATAAATCAAAAATCAAACCATTTTTTAATAGCCTCATTAAAGTTAAATTATCTCTGCACTTAAACCTGCATCAAGTAGTAATGAGCATTGGGGAATTAGTTCTTCTAAATCGCCTGTTTTTACTGTGCATTTACCTTTGTAATGTACTAAAATGGCACATTGCTCTGCTTGTTCCGCGGTATGTTTACAAACGGCTATCAATGTTTCAATTACATGATCAAAAGTGTTGACATCATCGTTATAAAGTACAATTTCATTGTTTAATTTTGTTGACTCAGCAACTGCAATGTCTTCTTGTATTTTTTCAATAGTGCTCATAACAAATTTATATTTTGATGTATTTTAATGAAACCCAATTGTTTCGTTCTAATTTTGAATCAAATTTTAGTCCGTTAGCCGAACAAGACGCATCAATTACAGGTATATCTTCGGTGTAAAAACCACTGAACAAAATTATTCCATCTGATTTTAGGCAATCAGTATAGGCTTGCATATCGTTTAACAAAATATTCCTATTGATATTTGCAATAATTAAATCGTATTTTTTGTTTGATAATAAAGAGGCATCTCCTTCATAAACAGTTATTTGTGAGCAATTATTTCGTTCGGCATTTTCAATTGAATTTAAGTAGCACCAATTATCAATATCAATAGCATCAATAGGTTGTGCGCCTTTCATTTCGGCTAGTATGGCTAAAATAGCAGTTCCGCAACCCATGTCTAAGGTTTTCAATCCTTCTACATTCATAGCAAGTAAATGTTGGATCATCATGTGAGTTGTTTCGTGATGCCCTGTTCCGAAGCTCATTTTTGGTTCGATAACTATATCAAATTCAGCATTTGTTATGGGATGAAATGGTGCTCTAACATGGCATGTTCCGTCTACATCAATGGGTTCAAAGTTTTTTTCCCACTCTTCGTTCCAATTTACTTGTTCAATTTCTTCAATGGTATATATGATTGAAAATTCAGTTGAATCTAAAATTTGAATATCGGTGAGAATATCGTTGGTACAAAGTTCTTTTTGTACATAGGCTACTATTCCGGTTTCGGTTTCGATGAAGCTTTCAAATGCTTTTTCTCCTAATTGTGCAATTAGGATTTCAGCTCCTGGTGTTAAAGGTGAAATTGTAAAGTGGTAGCCTAAATATGCATTTGACATGGTTTTGTGTTTTTTTTTGGTTTAATGTATTTTTTTGTAATAGTTCTTATAACCTAATTCGTAGTGCCCCAGATTGAAGCGATAGCTGCGAAATGAAAAATTCTATTTTTTCTTAAACAAACAAAGCGACCAAAGGAAGCTCTTGTTTGTTTATAGAAAAAAAGAATTTTGAATGAGCACTATAGCGAAAAGCTGGAATTGGCCCTAAAAATCATTTTAACTTATTGTTTAATTGTTTTAATATAAATTTTTGTATTTCAAAGGATTGGCTTCGTGCATAATTGCGTAAATTTTTTCGTAAATATCTTCGGTTGAAGGTTTAGAAAAATAGTCACCATCAGTACCATACGCTGGGCGATGGGGTTGAGCAGTGAGAGTTTGTGGCGCACTATCAAGGTGTTTGTAGCCGTTTTGAACTTCAATTATTTGTTGTAAAATATATGCCGAAGCCCCACCAGGTAAGTCTTCGTCAATGATTAATAATCGGTTTGTTTTTTGAATACTTTTTGCAATATCGTGGTTTTTATCAAAAGGAAGTAGCGATTGCACGTCAATAATTTCTGCGTCAATCCCGACTGCCATCAGCTCGTTAGCGGCTTGTTCAACAAGTCGAAGCGTTGATCCGTAGGAAACTAAAGTGATGTCGGAACCTTCTTTTATTGTTTCGGTGTAGCCAATTGGAGTTTGAAATTCGCCTAAATTAGTTGGTGCTTTTTCTTTTAATCGGTAGCCATTTAGGCATTCAATAATAAGAGCGGGTTCGTCTGTTTTTAGTAATGAATTATAAAAACCTGCGGCTTTGGTCATGTTTCGTGGTACGAGAACGTTTATTCCTCGTAAGGAGTTGATTATCATTCCTAAAGGAGATCCAGAATGCCATACGCCTTCAAGTCTGTGCCCTCTTGTTCTGATAATTAGTGGCGCTTTTTGTCGGCCAGCAGTGCGGTATTGGAGTGTTGCTAAATCGTCACTCAAAATTTGTATTGCGTAAAGTAAATAATCTAGGTATTGTATTTCGGCAATTGGACGTAATCCTCTCATTGCCATACCTATACCTTGCCCAATTATGGATGCTTCTCTGATGCCTACATCGGCAACCCGTAGTTCACCATATTTTTCTTGCAGACCTTCAAGCCCTTGATTTACATCTCCAATGGTTCCTGCATCTTCACCAAAAATGAGTACTTCGGGATATTTTTCAAATAGTTTGTCAAAATTATCTCTCAGTAAAACTCGTGCGTCAATCAATTCAGCATCAGTTGCATAGATTGGTTTAATTTCTTCTATAGATTCGCAATTTGTTGATGATTGCGAAGTTAAATTGGAACTAAATTTGGGTTGAATTTCATTTATTTTTGATGAAATCCATTGCGATAAAACTGATTTGGTGTTTTCATTTATCAGTAATCGAAGTGATTTACGTGCAGCGGTTAATATATCTTTATTTAAAGGTTCTTTAATTGCATGTAGGTCAGTAATTATTTTTTCGATAAAAATTTTATTTTCACTAATAGTAGCAATTGATTGAAGTAACTCAATTAATTCCGACTGGTTTTTTTTGATTGGATTCAAGTAGTTATTCCAAGCTAATCTTTTTCCTTCTAAAACTACTTTTTTTGCATCGTTATCTATACCATTTAGCTCATCTTCAGTCACTAAATTTGTTTCAAGCATCCATTTTTTCATTTGTTCAATGCAATCAAATTCGGTTTCCCAAGCCAGTCTATCGCTGTCCTTGTAACGTTCATGACTACCAGATGTGGAATGACCTTGTGGTTGTGTAAGTTCTTTTACGTGGATCAAAACGGGAACATGTTGCTCTCGAGCGATTTCTGCGGCCTTTTGGTAGGTTGCAATTAATTCAGGAAAATCCCAACCGTTTACTGTAAAAATTTCATAACCATTATGATTTTCATCTCTTTGAAAACCTTTTAAAATTTCAGAAATACTTTCTTTAGTTGTTTGGTGTTTTGCATGAACTGAAATACCGTATTCATCGTCCCAAACACTCATTACCATTGGCACTTGGAGTACTCCGGCAGCATTTATGGTTTCAAAAAACAAACCTTCAGAAGTGGAGGCATTTCCAATTGTGCCCCAAGCAATTTCGTTACCGTTTTCTGTAAAATTGGTGTGATTTTCCAATCCTTTTACGTTTCTGTAAATTTTGGATGCCTGCGCCAAACCAAGCAAACGAGGCATTTGACCTGCTGTTGGTGAAATGTCAGAGCTTGAGTTTTTTTGGTTCATTAAATTGTTCCAATTTCCATTTTCGTCCAGCGAATGTGTTGCAAAATGACCACCCATTTGTCGTCCGGCACTCATTGGATCAAAATTTATATCAGTATGACCATACAAACCTGCAAAAAATTGTTCAATTGTTAGTGCGCCAATCGCCATCATAAAGGTTTGGTCACGGTAATATCCTGACCGAAAGTCACCGTTTTTAAAGGCTTTAGCTAGGGCAAGTTGTGGGACTTCTTTTCCATCACCAAAAATTCCGAATTTTGCTTTACCTGTAAGGACTTCTCTTCGTCCAAGTAGGCTACATTCTCGGCTAATTCTAGCAATTTTATAATCGTTGAGTACTTCTGTTTTAAAATCATCAAAAGTTAGTACTGTTTTGTCTTCAGATTGCATCATATTTGAAAAAGGGTTTCATCAGTAACAAATTTAGTAAAAAAGTGATTGAAATACTAATTATCGTAAAAAATAAAAATTTAATTATTACTAATTTATCGATTGTATTTGTTGAATACAGTAGTAATTACGTTTTATTTTTGATGTTTTAATGATGATTTAATAAAAAAGCAATAATTTATTTAGGTTTAAAACCATTTTCTTGTAAAAAGATTAATTAATGTTTGGGGACTTAAAGTAAAGACAAAACGTATTTTTTCATTGTAATTTGGCTGTTCAATTTCAAAACCATTGTTAGAATATACTGGAAAATACAATTCAAAATAATTGGTAACTAAGTTTAAACGAATACCGCTATCGTAAATAAATTTTGGATTTTGGAATTTATTTTTGATTAAACCCACATCACCATACACTTCAATCCAATTCCAAATATTGAATCCTGCATTAATTGTAGTAATAAATTGATTGGCAAATCGTGTATCAAATTTTGATTTAAAACCACCTTCTGCCATAATAAATTCTTGACTCAATAGTCCTGTACTTTCTGATCGTCCAATATAATTGTGTTCAAACATGTAATCTGTTGGTCGATCTACCCCAAAACTAAAAAATTCAGAGTTCGTATTGTTGGTTAAAAATAAACCAGAATACAATCTAAAATTAATGCTTCGGTTGTTGTTAAATAACTTTCTAAATTCAACTTCAGCTTCGGCTTTTCCAAATTTTTCTGACATTTGAAGCCCAAGTGTATAACTGAATTGTTTGGTTAATTCCGATTTATTGTTGGCGTATTGCACATCAAAAACCCCGTAATTTTCTGAAGTAACATCAACAAAAGCTGATTTTTCTCTGTCCACTAAATTGTATCTTACAAATATAACTTGTCTATTGTTGGATCTAAAATCATTTTCTCTAAATCTAAATGAAATGGAAGGATTAAACTTTCGGTAATAGGCATCGGGCGCATAATGAAAACTGGAATACGAAATATTATATCGTGTTAAAAATAACTTACTGTCTCTGTTATAATGGTTTAATATAAAAGCAGTACTTCCAGAAACAGTTCCTGTGTTGGTTGAAAAAGTTGGGTTGATATTGAACATAAAAGGCTTGTCCAACAAGGTTTTATTGTGTATTCTGATGCCAGGAATTAATCCATCATAGTAATTATACTCAATTGTGGGCACATACAAAACTTGATTGTAATTAGGGTTTTCAATATCTTTCATAAAATTGAATTTTATGGCTTTGTTAAAAATATGAAAACGCTTAAATGATTTCCAATTGTTGCGCTGATTTATTTCAATTACCTCGTTCAAATAGTTAATTACAATTTTGTCAGCACCGTTTCGTGGAAGGGTATAAATACTATCTTTAACAACTTTATCAATCCAAATTTTGGAGGTTATTTTTCCATCTTTTAATCCAAATACTGAAACGGGAACTTGATTTTGACTTTTATCAATCAAACTAAATTGAAAAGAATCGTCCGTTTTTGTAATTTTATCAAAAGCATAATCAATGGCTGATCTGTCTTCAATGATTTTTTCAAAAAACCAATCCAATTTTTTACCAGAATTGTTTTCAACAAAATATTTAAAATCAATCCAATTGGTTGGTTTTTTCTTATTTAATATATAAAAATCTGCAATACTTTTTGTTAAAATTTCATTATTTAAATAACTGTCAAGGTATTTAAAACTCAATCCTGCCTTTGCTTTGGATGCTATTTTTTCATTAAAACGAAGCAATTTATCTTTTGAAAAACCAAGTGGTTGATCTATGTTTTTGCGAGCCATTAACATATAAAAATAACTATGTTGCTCATTAAAATCCATTGACACTAAATTGTAACCTTTTAATAATTTCATTTTTGCAATTTTTCCCATCATCTTTTCTTCAGGGTAAAAAGTTTCAATATAATCCATCATATAATAATATTGAATGGCATCCATTATCCAATTGTTTTTTCGAGCATCAATTTGCATGGATGTTTTTAAAAATGAACTTAAATAGGTTTTCAATATTTTTAATTCGTACAAAAAATCATTGCTAAATGGACTCAAAAAACTAGGTAATTGGTTAAGTCCATAAAACGGATTTCTATCATATTCTACTTGTGAAATTATTATTTTTTGGTGTGGGTAATCGCCAATTTTTTTTGCAACAAAATCAACTACTTTATTTATGATTTGAGCTTTGGAAATTTCATCTACTTTTGAAGAATTGATGTTACTAACAACTGTAAAATCAGCATTTACGTAATTTTGAAAGCTATTCTTTTTTTCGATAAATAAATTGATGTCGGCTTTGTTTTTACCCTGAAAGTTATATGAAGTGGTAGTTGACGAGGTTAAGTTTAAATCGCAGGTAGGAACTAGTTTTGTTGGTAAACTTAATTCTAATTCGTAGTCGGAATTTGCGTTTGCAATATCGTCCAAATTCAGGTTGCTATAGGTTACAAACGAACCATTTTCATAAAGTGCAGGTGTTAAAAACCAATTTTTAAGAAGATAATTTCCGTTGGAATCTACACCAAAATCAGTAAATTTACTACTTGGAATTTTTAGGGTATAATTTAATTTTAAAACAATTTTTTGAAACGGTAGTATTTTATTTCTAATTAAAATTTCAATTAGGTCTAAATGATTTTCAACTCTTTTATAATCAATAGTTTCTCCTTTTTCGTTTTGAATAGATTTCAGTAAGGTTTTGCCTCTTTCTGATTCGCTTGCTAAATGAAAATTTCTAACAAATTCATCCGAAAAGCGTTTGCCTAAAGGCGAATTTTTATCAGAATAGGCATGGTTCCAATCGTTAAGAACAATTGAACTTAAGGTATCATTTGTTTGGTTAAAATAGGTGATTTCTTGATTTATTTCTAAAGTATGGAGCGTATCATTGAGTACAACATTTAGTTTTGAAAAATGTTGCCCTTGCACTGAAATAGTTATAAATAAAAAAAAGTATAGTAGTTTTTTCAATTGTTGAATTGATGTTTTTTAAAATCGGTTAAAATTACACGAGTAAATTTTTCGGCACCTTTTTTGTTTAAATGTCCACAGGTTGAAAAATAACGATCTGCTGTTACCGCATTTTCATAACGCATAATTTCGGGATATATTTTTTGGATATGGTTAAAATAGTCCCTATTTATGGTGCTAGTGCAAATGGGTGTTGTAATTGCAATTAAATTAATGTTGTTTTTTTTGCAAAGTTGTTTTATTTCTTCGTAAGCAACATTTTTTTTTGGATAATATTTAGATAAATCGGCTGGAATCATTTTGCCTGGCTTGTTTGCCAGCGGATTAAACCCTTTGTTTTCCAACACATTTGTTTTTTTTGCTGTAGCCGAATAATACATTTCTCTAAAACCTATTCGTGCATCATAATTCATATATCTATAAAAAGGAATGAGTAATAATTTATTGTACTCAGGAATATTTTTATAATGATTTCTTATGATTTCTGATTGATGCAAATAGGGCATAAACAACGATCGAATGGCTTCTGAATGGTCGTTGGTATTGATATTCAAATCTACTTGCAGAATTATATTTTTAATTTTATACCGTCGTTCAATCATCATTTTTAATTGTAAAGCAGATTCTTCCAAACGGGAACGGGTTATCCCAAAATTAAACGTTCTATACCCTTCTTTTTCAAATAGTTCAGGTACAAAATGATTATTAACTCGTGACGAACCTAAAAAAATCACATCATATTCCTCGTTGCTCGAATTGTAAAGGTAGTCTATTTTTGACCTACAATCAGAATTTACATAAACTATCGTGTAAACCACATCCAATACTACTGCTACTGCAATTAAAAGCACTACTATTTTGGTCAGAAAAAGTACAAATTTTTTCATGTCTTAAAATTGAAAATATATAAATTCTTTGTAATCCGAAAATACTCCAAGGGCTACAATTGCTGCTAAACAAAGTCCTAATTTTAACCAATTGTACTTTCCTGAAATAGGTTCAACTCTGATTCGATTATTCCATTCTACCACTACAAAAACAAGAATAAGAGCAAGCAATTCATAGTTGTATCTACTTATTGTAAAATACTGTTTTTCAAAATTTTGGTTGGTAAACATACGTTCAATATAGTGCCACGCATCGGTAATTGATTTGGATCTGAAAAATATCCAAGCCAAACATGTGATGCCAAATGTTATGATGATATTCACAATTGTTTTTACCGATCCGAAATTAAATCCTAACTTAAAATCATCCACATTTTTTCTGTTTTTTTTCAAAATTAATAAGGGCAAAAAATACATAGCATTGATAAATCCCCAAGCAACATAGGTCATGTTTGCGCCGTGCCAAAATCCGCTCACCAAAAAAATGATGAATGTATTTCGAATTTTAAACCAAATTCCACCATTATTGCCGCCAAGAGGAATGTACAAATAATCTCTAAACCACGAGGATAACGATATGTGCCAACGGCGCCAAAACTCGGCTATATCTCTCGAAAAATAAGGATAGTTAAAATTGCGCAACAAGTCTATCCCAAATAATTTAGAAGTTCCCAAAGCGATATCCGAATATCCCGAAAAATCACCATAAATTTGAAAAGCAAAGTAAACCGCTCCCAAAATCAGTGAATATGAATTCATGCTAGGGTAGTGGTTAAAAATTTCGTTGGCATACACCGCACACGAATCAGCAATGACTACCTTTTTTACCAATCCCCAAACTATTTGATACACGCCTTCTTTGGCTTTTTCAAAGTCAAATGTTCGCTTTACTTTTACCTGTGGTAATAAGTGCGTGGCTCGCTCAATAGGTCCTGCAACCAATAACGGAAAATAAGATACAAACAACGAGTAATCTACAAAATTTCGTTCGCTGTTAATTCGTTTGTAATAAATATCAATGATGTAGGAAAGTCCATGAAATGTATAAAAAGAAATCCCAACGGGTAAAATCAAATCCAATAACAACGGATTGGCTTTAAAACCCATGCTCGAAAGCATTTCAGCAAATGAACTTGCAAAGAAATTATAGTATTTAAAAATACCTAAAAACCCCAAATTGATACTTACACACAACCACAACCACATTTTTCTTTGCACATTATCCTTGCTATTTTCAATTTGAATAGCTGAAAAATAATCCAATAAGGTTGAAAAAACTAACAAAAACAAAAAACGCCAATCCCAACAAGAATAAAAATAATAACTTGCCGCAATCAGAATATAATTTTGGTACGATTTAGATTTACCGCCAATCCACCAATATAAGATAAATATAATGGGTAAAAAAACAGCAAAATGAAACGAGTTAAAAAACATATTTTAACAATATATAGCTATTAAAAATTCGGACTCAAATTGTATTTTTTGTAAAAAGTATCCAAAATTTCAACAATTTCATCTTCGGTATCTACAATTTTAATTAGGTTCAAATCCTCAGGATTCGCATTTTTATGTTTTTCAATAATTACCATTTTAATCCAATCCAAAAGTCCTGCCCAAAAATCAGTTCCTACTAAAATAATAGGAAATTTTGCAATTTTTTTGGTCTGAATCAACGTTATTGCTTCAAACAATTCGTCCAGCGTACCAAAACCTCCAGGCATAACCACAAATCCCTGTGAATATTTTACAAACATCACCTTGCGTACAAAGAAATAATCAAAGTTTAGGTTTTTATCCTTGTCAATATATGGGTTAAAATGCTGCTCAAACGGCAACTCAATATTTAATCCCACTGATGTGCCACCACCTCTGTGTGCGCCTTTATTTCCTGCCTCCATAATTCCTGGTCCACCACCTGTAATTACGCCATAACCTGCTTTACTTATTTTGTATGCAATGTTTTCGGCAAGTAAGTAATATTTGTCATCGGGTTTAGTTCGTGCCGATCCAAAAATAGTAACACAAGGCCCAATCCGAGCCATAGTTTCGTAACCGTTAACAAATTCCGACATAATTTTGAAAATCGCCCACGAGTCATTGGTTCTAATTTCAGTCCAAGTTTTATGAATCAATTTATCTTGAATTCTGTGATCCTCGTTTTCGTAATCGTTTGCTGCCATAGTATATGTTTTTTAATTTTTATAAGAGCTGATTCTAGCTTTCCGTTTCAATCTTTTGGTTAGTTGCGCTATACAAAAGGTTTTTAACTTTCCCTTAATTTTCGGGTCTGAGCTTAGAACCCGCTAAAATAGATGTTTTTTCTTTTATTAGAAAAAAAATAAAGCAATATAATTTATTGCTATAATTTAAAATGTACTAATTGAACAAAAGCTTTCTCTTTAATTTAAGTTTAAAAATAAACAAAATTTCTTTAAAATAGTAAACGAACTATTTTAGCCCTGACAGAGCCGATATCCTCCTGAAGTCCCGAAGGGCGAAGGAGATAAAGGCGAAGGCAGGACAAAATGTGTTTAGCAACTTGTTTATCTGCTTCAAAAAAAAAGAGGAGAAATTATTTTAATTCCAACTTCAAAAACTTGGCGGTATAGCTTTTTTTGTTTTTAATAATCTCTTCGGGAGTACCGGTACAAAGTATTTCGCCGCCTCCTTTTCCGCCTTCCAATCCAACATCGATGATGTGATCTGCAAGTTTTATTACGTCGAGGTTGTGCTCAATAATGAGTACGGTGTTGCCTTTATCAACTAGTTTGTTGATGACGTCCATGAGTACTCTGATGTCTTCAAAATGGAGGCCTGTTGTTGGTTCGTCCATAATGTAGAAGGTGTTTCCGGTGTCTTTTTTGGAGAGTTCGGCGGCTAGTTTTATGCGTTGTGCTTCGCCACCCGAAAGGGTTGTACTTTGTTGCCCAAGTGTGATGTAGCCTAGTCCTACGTCTTGTATGGTTTTTACTTTTCGGTATATTTTTGGGATGTTTTCAAAGAAAGGAACGGCTTCGTCTATGGTCATATTGAGCACGTCTGAAATGGATTTGGACTTGTATCTTATTTCGAGAGTTTCTCGGTTAAATCGTTTGCCTTGACAGGTTTCGCATTCAACATATACATCAGGTAGAAAGCTCATTTCAATGGTTCGCACACCCGATCCTTCGCAGGTTTCGCAGCGACCGCCTTTTACATTAAAGCTAAATCGACCGGCTTTGTAGCCGCGTATCATGGCTTCGGGAGTCATTGTAAACAGATTGCGCACTTCTGAAAATACATCAGTGTATGTGGCAGGATTGGAACGTGGCGTTCTGCCAATAGGGCTTTGGTCAATATCGATTACCTTGTCTATGTGTTCCAAACCTTCAATTTTTTTGTAAGGTTGTGGTTTTTTTACCCCATTAAAAATATGCTCATTTAAAATTGGGTAAAGAGTTTCGTTGATTAAAGTTGACTTGCCGCTTCCTGAAACGCCTGTAACGCAAATGAGTTTACCTAAAGGGAACGTTGCAGTAACATTTTTTAGATTATTTCCTGAAGCACCAGTCAATTTTATTGATTTTCCATTGCCTTCACGGCGGTTTTTTGGAATTTCAATTTTCATTTCTCCGTTTAGGTATTGCGCAGTAAGTGTGTGTTCAGCAAGTAGTTCTTTCGGAGTTCCTTTACTGATTATTTCACCACCAAATTTTCCTGCTTTGGGTCCAATATCAATTACGTAATCAGCGTTTTCTATCATGTCTTTGTCGTGTTCAACCACCAAAACTGAATTGCCAATATTACGTAAATTTTTGAGTGAATTGATTAACCGTTCATTATCGCGTTGGTGCAATCCAATGCTAGGCTCGTCTAGGATATAAAGAACCCCTACAAGTTGTGAACCTATTTGTGTAGCTAGTCTAATACGTTGTGCCTCTCCGCCTGAAAGCGATTTTGAACTTCGGTTGAGGGAAAGATAATTGAGCCCAACATCCAGCAAAAATTGCAGTCGGTCGTTGATTTCTTTAATTATTTCAACAGCAATTAGGGACTGTTTTTTGTTTAAATGTTTGGAAATCGTTGCAAACCATTCCGATAATTCTGAAATATCCATAGCTGCAAGTTGGGCAATGTTTTTGTCATTAATTTTAAAAAACAAAGCCTCTTTTTTGAGTCGGGAACCGTTGCAAACTGGGCAATCAATTTCGTCCATAAATTCTTTTGCCCAACGTTTAATGGCTGTTGAATTATTATCGTCGTATTGATTTTTTATAAATTTTGAGATGCCCTCAAAGTCAATTTTGTAGTCTTTGGTTACGCCCGCTGTTTTGGAAACTACTGTAAATTTTTCGTTACCACCATTAAGAATCATTTCTAGAGCTTCTTCAGATATTTTTTCAATAGGATCGGTTAGTTTAAAACCATATTTTTCACCAATAATTTCAAGTTGCTTGAACATCCAAGAGCTTTTGTATTCGCCAAGCGGAATGATTCCTCCTTTGTTGATGGATACTTTGGGGTTCGGAATTATTTTTTTTACGTTAATTTGATTGATCGTTCCTAGTCCGTTGCAATCTTGGCAAGCACCTTTAGGCGAATTGAATGAAAACAAATTGGGTTCAGGATTTTGATATGAAATGCCAGAAGTAGGACACATCAATGTTCGACTGAAAAAACGAATTTCGTCAGATTCGTGTTCAATGACCATCATCACATCTTCGCCGTGATACATGGCTGTTTTGATGCTTTCGGTAAGTCGTTTATCTAATTCGGCTTCATTTTCAACAAGTAACCTATCGATTACAATTTCGATATCGTGATTTTTGTAACGGTCGAGTTTCATTCCTGTTGTTATATCTACAATAACGCCGTCCACTCGTACTTTAAGAAATCCTTGTTTAGCAATTTGTTGAAATAATTCGGCATAATGACCTTTTCGGGCTTTTATTACGGGAGCTAAAATATTGATGCGCTTGTTGGTGAAATCCTCAATTATTAAGTCTTTTATTTGCTCATCTGAGTAGGAAACCATTTTTAAACCCGTGTTATAGCTAAAAGCATCGGCTGCACGAGCAAAAAGGAGTCGGAGAAAATCGTAAATTTCAGTAATTGTTCCCACGGTGGAACGTGGCGATTTGCTGGTTGTTTTTTGTTCAATGGCAATAACGGGCGAAAGTCCGTCAATTTTGTCCACATCGGGACGCTCCAATCCACCCAAAAATTGACGTGCGTAGGCCGAAAAAGTTTCAATGTAACGTCGTTGCCCTTCGGCATAGATGGTGTCAAATGCCAAAGATGATTTTCCTGAGCCCGAAAGTCCTGTAATTACTACAAGTTGGTCGCGCGGAATGGCTATGTCAATATTCTTTAAATTGTGTACCCGTGCGCCAAGTACTTCAATTGTGGAATCGTTTTGTGTCATAAAATGGAGTAAAAAGCAAAAGTACACTTTTATTGGAAATTTTAAGTTAGACAAGTACTAAGATTTTAAAAATTAGCCGCTATTTATTTAAACTGCGATTAGTAATGATTGTAAAACTTGAATTGGATTTGTTTTTTGAAAACAATCTTGTAGCAGCTAAGTTGTTGAGAAAATTTAACTATTTAAAATTGATTTTTGCGGGTTTACAGTCGGTATTTTATCTTTTAAAATTTACTTGTCAAGTATAGCCCTGACCAAGCCGATATCCTCCCGTCCCGAAACGTCAGGACTGAAGGGAGAGGGAGATAAAGGCAAGGGCAGGACAGGTAGTGATAAAAAGATAAATGACTGCTCCAAAAAAATGTGAAGTTGATTTTGAAAATAAAATATATTTTCCGTTGTTTGTAAAATTATAAACAGTAATTTTTTAAATAATATAACCATGAAAATTTTAGGAATTGCCTCACGAATTAAACATCCAGAATTGGGCGTGGGGGTTGTAACGAATGTCACATCGAAGCATTATTGGGTTACTTTTGTTGAATCGGGTTTGGAAACTATTGAAATTGACGCTTCATTTGAAGTTATTGAAGCGATTGAGGATGAAGTAGATACGGTTAGTTTTTATGAAGTAGAGCGAACCTTGCGAAATGTGTTGCAAAAATGGTCGGATGTGTCGCAAATTGTGCCTATAGCCGATAAATGGAAAGGCGGAAAATTAGTTTTGGAGCCTGGAACTGCAACGGCAAATAAAGAGGTTCCAATTGACACTTTTTTTCATAAAATTGTGATGGTTAGAGATCGATTGCGAGTGATGGAACAGAAAATTAATTCGAGTAATTTGGATGATGCCGATAAGGTTGATTTACAGCAATATATAACTAGGATTTATGGTAGTTTGACCACATTTAACGTGCTATTTAAAAGTACAAATGATTATTTTGTGGGCGATAAATCAAAGTAAATTAAGGCGGTTTCAGAAATGAAATCGCTTTTTTTTATTCAATTGTCATTTGTTTTAGCTTTTCGCGATAAGATTCAAGGATAGCTTTTTTGGCGACTATTCCAATAAACGTTCCTTGTTTAATAACCGGTAAAAAATCGGCTTTTGAAGAGTCAAATTTTTCCATAATTGATTCCATTCCTTCATGATAATCAAGGGTTTCTTTCGGTTGCGTCATTACTTCTGAAATGGTAGTAAATTTGATGCTAAAGGTATTAAAAATCACAGCTCGGATCGTGTTAAAATCAATGACTCCAATGAGTTGTTGTTTCTCATTAAGCACAGGATAAATCATTTGGTTTCTTATTTTTAAATCGGAAATTAAATGTTCTAGCGAATTTTGAACAGTAATTGTTTTGCAATTAGTATCGATTAATTTTAAAAAATCAATGCTCAACAATATATTTTTGTCTTTGTCACTTGTAAAAACATCTCCTTTGTCAGCAAGGTTTTTTACATCCATCGAATGTTTCTCAAACTGTTTCGACACCGCAAAACTTATGGACGAAACAATCATTAAAGGAACCATTAAATCATAGCCCCCAGTAATTTCACCAATTAAGAAAATGGCAGTTAATGGCGCATGGAATAACCCGCTTAATATACCCGCCATGCCAACAATTGTGAAATTGGTGATGGGTAATTGACTTCCAAAATTTAATAAATTTACCGATTTTGCTACAAAAAAACCTAAATACGAACCCACAAATAAGGAAGGAGCAAAGTTGCCACCGTTACCTCCGCTGCCTAGTGTGAGCCCAGTTGCAAATGATTTTAACAAAACGGTAATACCAACAAATGCCAGTAATAACCATTGTTTGTTTGAACTATTTTTCAATACTGTTTTGTCAAGTAAATCGGTTGCGTTTTCGGTGGTTAGTGTTTTAATACTTTCATATCCTTCGCCAAAAAGTGTTGGGAAAAAGAAAATAAGAACTGCTAATAAACTAGCACCAAGTAAGCCTTTTTTGTAAACTCCCATTTTCAATCGGCTGAAAAAACCTTCTACTTTTCTGAAATTTCGTGCATGATAAACCGAAACCAAACCCGCCAAAATTCCTAATAAAATATAATAGGGTGTGTTGTGATAATCAAATTCTTTAACCCCATTAAAACTCAATAAAATTTCTTGACTGATGATTACTTTTGAAACCAAAGCTCCCGTTGCCGCAGCAATAATAATGGGTATAAATGCTGATATAGAAATGTCGGTCAAAATTACTTCAACAGCAAATAAAACCCCTGCAATTGGTGCATTAAACGCAGCTCCAATCCCAGCAGATACGCCACAAGCAAGTAATAATATTCGGTCTTTTTGCGAAAGCCTATATTTTTGTGCAAAATTAGATCCAAATGCGGCTCCAGTTATTGTAATTGGGCTTTCAAGTCCTGCCGACCCGCCCAAGCCAACGGTTAATGAGCTTGTAATAATTTGCGCATACATTTGTTTTTTGGGCAAAATTCCGCCTTTTTTGGCAACTGCATATAATATTTTGGAGCTTCCTTTTTCTAAAGAGCCATTTAGGAATTTATTGATCACAAATAAGGTTAATAGAATCCCAAAAATGGGTAATAGAATTGTAAAAAAAGGAAATTTTAAATACTCATTTACGTATTGGGCTAAAACAAAAACATTATGCGCAAAACTTTTTAAAATAATTACAGCAAAAGCACACGAAATACCAACCAAGACAGCCGATAAATAAATGAAATTCCGTTCAGACAAAATAAGTTTACACAAAAATACAATCGACTCAAAGTGACGTTGAATTTTTCTGACAAATAACTGTATTGTTAAAGAATTGGATTGAGGCATTGTGGTTTTTATTGCTTTGCAAAGATAGTTTATTTTATATTTCTTATGGCTTCTCTTGCACTTAAAGGTTTTAAATTGGCAATTGAAACAAAATCCATCACTCCTTTTGGGTTGTATTTGCTATATTCTCTAAGTGCCCATCCAATGGCTTTTTGAATAAAAAATTCATTTGATTTCTTATGTTTTTCACATTCTGATTTTAGTAAATTAAAATCGGTTTTGGTCTTGTAACTTAACTGAAATAGGATTGCTGTTCGGTTCAACCACATCGATTCGGCTGAAGAAAAATGGTCAATAATTTTTAATTTTTCTTCTGGATATTTGTTTAAATAACCTCCAACCAAATATTTAGCAAGTACATCTACACTGTCCCACCAAGAATTTGTAACTAGCATTTTTTCAATCAGATAAATATCATCAATTATATAATTGTTTTTAATTTCTTTCATCATAATATCAATCGCAATCAAATGGTATTCGCGTTCTTTTTTTGTAAATAAATTTTGGCAAATGGTTCTAAAATTTGTAGCTACTTCCTGTTTATGCTGCTCACAACATTTTTTCATAATTGCACGTCTTGGTTCGGCTTTTATGCCTAAAAACGAAAAATTATGTTTCATGTACTCTTCCATCGGACGCGCCATTTCAGGATTTTTATTTATGTTTAATTCCAATTCTAATTGTTCAATAAAAGTCATAATGTCTCTATAAAATGTTTGCAATGTTGCTGTAATTCGTCAAAAAACAAAGTAAATTCAGTTTCAAATTCGATATAAAACAACTCCAATTCAACAATAGCTTCATGCATGGATGACCTATGTTTAGTTCTATAATCCATCATGATTAATATCTTTTGCAAACCTTCTTTTGTTGCATACGAAACCAACCAATTATGTTCCATCATGTGCGGGAGCATTGCCTTTGCTTTTGGCGCAAGTAATTGTTCGTTTTTTTGCATCAATTGGTAAAAATTGGCAGCAAAATCGGGTAGGGGCAGCGTGTGGTAGTTGTGCCAGTTGTGAGCCAAAAAATAATCATAAACAATGTCCATAATCACACCCGAATAATGTCCATATTTTTCGTGCAATCGGTGTTTACTTTTTCTATAAATGGGATGAAAATCGGTAAAACTATCAATTGCTCTATGTAATAATATGCCATTTTTTATACCCTCTTGATGGTTTAAATAGTCTTTTCCTCTAATGCTGTCCGCCATAAAGTTGCCAATTTTCAACAAATCGTTTTCTCCAGATAAATAAATATGTGCTAAAAAATTCATTCGACTAAAATAAGAATTAAATAGTAATTCAAATCACTATATTTGTACTTTATTTTTTAAAACTAAATTTATTTTTATGACATTAATAAAATCAATTTCTGGAATCAGAGGTACAATCGGCGGTAACGTAGGCGAAAACCTTACACCTGTTGATGCCGTTAAATTTGCTTCAGCTTATGGTTCTTTTCTAAAACAAAATTCAAACAAACAAAAATTAAAAGTGGTTATAGGTCGTGATGCCCGAATTTCTGGACCAATGATACATAATTTAGTTATGAATACACTCATCGGTCTTGGCATTGACGTAATCGATTTAGGTTTATCCACCACACCAACTGTTGAAATTGCGGTACCTATGGAGCAAGCCGATGGTGGAATTATTTTAACCGCTTCGCACAATCCAAAACAATGGAATGCACTTAAATTATTGAACCAAAAAGGCGAATTTTTAAGTGGTAAAGAAGGCGAAACTATTTTGGAAATAGCTGAATCAGAGCGATTTGATTTTTCAGATGTTGATTCGCTAGGCGAAATATTCATCAACGATGCCTACATGGACATTCACATTGACGAGGTTTTAAATTTGCCTTTGGTTGATGCAGAGGCTGTTGCCAAACGAAAATTTAAAGTAGTTGTTGATGGTGTAAATTCGTCGGGAGGCATTATCATTCCTAAACTTTTGGAGCAAATGGGCGTAGAGGTCGTGAAATTATATTGCGAACCAAACGGTCATTTTCCGCACAATCCTGAGCCTTTAAAAGAACATTTAGGCGATATTTGTAAGCTTGTTGTGGAAGAAAAAGCCGATTTCGGAATCGTAGTTGATCCAGACGTTGATCGTTTGGCGTTTATTTCTAACGATGGCGAAATGTTTGGCGAAGAATATACCCTCGTTGCCTGCGCCGATTATGTTTTGAGCAAAACGCCAGGCAATACGGTTTCCAACATGTCGTCGTCACGCGCATTGCACGACATCACCAAAAAGCATAACGGAAATTATGCCGCAAGTGCCGTGGGAGAAGTAAATGTTGTCGAAATGATGAAAGCCACCAACGCCATTATTGGCGGCGAAGGCAACGGCGGAATCATTTACCCAGAGTCGCATTATGGTCGCGATAGCTTGGTGGGCGTGGCTTTGTTTTTAACACATTTAGCCAATTTGGACGTTACGGTTGCGCAACTCAGAGCGAGTTATCCGCAGTATTTTATGAGCAAAAACAAGATAGAATTGACTCCTCAAATTGATGTCGATGCTATTTTAAATGCCATGGAACAAAAATATAAAAACGAAAAAATAACCACGATTGATGGCGTAAAAATTGACTTTGCCGAAAATTGGGTGCACCTTCGCAAGTCAAACACCGAACCAATAATTCGTATTTACACCGAAGCCGCAACCCAAGATTTAGCCGATGATTTAGCCGAAAAAATCATCGTTGAAATCAAACAAATTGCGGGTATTTAATTTTTTTATTTGAAACAAAAGGCTTGGGCTTTTTCGATCAACCCTATTCCTGCTTTCCGTTATATCTTTGCCTTTTTTTGAAAAAAAAAGGCAAAGGATACCACTCCAATCAGGGTTAAAACACCAATGTAAGTACACAAAATCAGTAATATGCAAGAAAATATAGTGCTAATTGTCGTCATCGGAATCAATGTATTAGTGAGCTGGAAAGGCTTTGAAGACATGAATTTTTTCAGAACCTTCGAATTTCATTTGGGAAGCATCCTTGGTGGTGACCAAAAACGAATGATTACCTCAGGTTTCCTCCATGCAGATATTGCTCACTTGGCTTTTAATATGTTGGCACTGTACTCTTTTGGGGGCGTAATTATTTCAACATTTGGAAATCTTTTTTTCATTACCACCTATTTTGCTAGTTTGCTTTTAGGAAATTTGCTCACGCTTTATTTTCACAAACACAATTATGGCTACAGAGCAGTTGGAGCCTCAGGAGCTGTAACCGGAATTTTGTATAGCGCCATATTAATGTATCCGTACATGCCAATTTCTTTGTTTTTTATCCCAATCGGAATTCCTGCGTATATTTTTGGGTTTATTTACTTGCTTTATTCTATTTACGGCATGAAAGCTCAAAACGATAATATTGGTCACACGGCTCACATTGGCGGGGCATTGGCAGGTTTTGCATTTACATTATTTAAAGTGCCAAGTTTGTTTGTAACCAACACGTTTATTGTGGTTTTACTACTATTTCCAATTGTATTTTTGTTTGTTTTAGCACAAAGAGGCAAAATATAATGGCATTATTATTGTAATTTAAACTGAAATAAATAAAAAAAATATCATGAAAAAAATCATTTTAGTACTTGCCGTTTTCATTAGTTGTACTCAATTGGCTTCAGCTCAAAATCAAATTCCACAAATTACGGTTAATGCCGAAGGGAAAATCAAAATTGTTCCCGATCAAGTTTTTATTTCCGTTTCTGTAGAAACATCGGGCACTAACGCATCAGATGTAAAGAAAGGCAATGACAAGTCCGTTGACAAAGTGTTATCATTTATTAAAAAAATGAATTTGCCTACTACCGATTATTCAACCCAACAAGTTTCATTAAATCAACGATATGATTATACCGATAGACAAAAGAAAGAATATGAAGCAAGCCAAACCATTACTATTTTACTAAAAGATTTGAGTAAATACGAAGATTTAATGGAAGGCATTGTTGAAGTAGGAGTAAACCAAATCGATAATGTCGAATTCAAGTCATCAAAAATGGCGGGTTATTTAATTGAAGCTCGAAAATTAGCCATCAAAAATGCCAAACAAAAAGCCAATGATTATATATCAGAATTACCAGGTCAAAAAGTGGGAAAAGTAATCAGCATTAATGAAATGGAATCTGGTTTTTACCCAGTTGTAGCTGCTAGTTATAAAGTAGATGCTGTTGCAGCAATGGATGCTCCAAGTGAAACTTTAGCAATTGGTGAGTTGGAAGTACAAAGTAATGTAACGGTAAGTTTTTTGTTGGAATAGACAATTTGGATAATAAAAAATTGAGATTTTTTATATCAATTAAGGTTAAATTATTATGAATTGCTCCGTCAGTTTTGGCGGATTTTTTTTATTCTAGATTATAAGAAGTGCTTTTCACTTTTTGATGTTCCACTTAAAATTTAAGATTATTTATCTTATTCTTTCAATTTTTGATTTAAACGCAACTTTTTTATAAAGGATGTTCTGCTAAATATCAATATAATTAAAGATGAGATTATATAAAAAGTTATTTTATTACATGGGCTGGAAAATAAATCTCTTATATTTTTAAAATCTAATACTATCAATAGAAATATCCCATAAATAAAGAAGCTTCCAAAAATAAATGTAATTATTGTTGAGTTGTTTTTTCCATTTATATATTTTTTTAATTCAAATAAACCAAAAAAAAACATAATCCAAGAACCACAATAAAGTAAAAATAAAAAAAAGGTTCCTACAGAAACTCGTGGATTTTCGCTGCTATTTGTAGGTCCATCAATATTTAAATTAAAAAATATTATTGTCAAGTATGTTAATACAAAAGCAATAAAAAGATACAAACCGTAATTAAAACCTTTTTTAAAATTCATATATCTTAAAAATTATTAAATATTTGTGTTGTTTTTTAGCATTGTCTATAACTAGTAAATAAAAAATGTTTTGCATATTAATGTGAAGGCACACATACACAAAATTTTGACTTCGAAACTCACAAATTTATAAAAGTCGTAAACTTAATAAACTTTGCCATTAAACAAAATATCTTCTGAAAAACTACTTGTCATATTTAGCCCCGATAGAGCCGATATCCTCCCGATGTCCCGAAGGGCGAGGGAGATAAAGGCGATAGCGGGACTATTTTTGTATTGAAACCAGTTTGTGTGCTTCTTAAAATTAATCGAGGGAGGCAATCATTGATATTTCGATATTTACATTTTTTGGTAAGGTTGCCACTTGAACGGTTTCTCGTGCAGGGGCTGTTTGTTCGTTGAAATAGCTTCCGTAAACACTGTTTATTTTGGCAAAATCGTTCATGTTCATGATGAAAATGGTTGATTTTATGACGTTTTCAAAGGTCATGTTAGCGGCTTCAAGCACGGCTTTTAGGTTTTCCATTACTTGTTTGGTTTCAATTTCGATGGAGTCCATAACAAGTTCCATGTTTGCTGGGTTTAAGGCTATTTGCCCTGATGTGTATAGCATTCCGTTGTGCAAAATGGCTTGATTGTAAGGTCCAATTGGTGCTGGAGCTTTGTCGGTGTAAATAATTTTTTTCATGGTTTATGTTTAGTTTATTGTTCTGTTGGGTTGGTTTACTTTGTCGTATTTGATATCGCTTAATATTCCTGATTTTATTCCAATAAAAAATCCCCAATTGGCATTTTCGCCAAAAGGCACCCAGTTAAAATCGATTCGCCAACTTAATAAATCTCTTTCAAATCGAAATTGGGTGTAGGTAACTCCTTGTTGCACAAAGTCGTAGCCTGTAGAAACGCCAACCTTCCATCTTGGAGTTAAGTCGGTATTGGCGGATACCATTATTGAATTATTGGTTATTTTGCTTTCGCGATTGGTGTTGCTGTACGTTAGTGAGTACGCCAAGTTCATGTTCCAGGGCAGTTTTGTGTTAAAAAAACCGGAGGTGCTTGATTTGTCGTCGTTATCATCGTCGGTAAATTGGCTTTCACGTCGGTCTGAAAAATCGGTGGCTGTTCCAAATAAATCATCTTCACGTCCTCCGTTTCGGCTACTTTGTTTGTTTTTTTTCTTTTCTTCTTTGTCGGTACTGGCAAAAGCGTAATTCATTGTCATGTTAGAGCTAGTCATTCGGAAAAGACTTCCGCCGTTGTCAATATTAAAGGTATTTATTCTTCTACCGTTGCTATCTAAAGCATACGGATCAAAGGTTGCGGCAAAGTTAAGGTTCAGTTTTTGTTTGAATAATTGGGTTCCACCGCTTAATCGCATTGGTGCCCAGCGAAGTGAGTCTGCTGAAATATCGTACCCTGATGATATATTTAAGTTGTTGAGTAGCATTATTTTTTTTGGTTCGGTTTTGGTTGAATCGTTATCTCTAACTTTAGCTTCAAAAGTGTTGCTAATGCTAAAACCAATTGTGTTGGAGTACCTATTTCCAGGTGTTCCAAACGAGTTGCCTTCAAATCGAGTATATTCTTTAATCATGGTTCCGCTACCGTCAGCGGCATAAGTATCGTAGTATTTGTTGAAACTTGGCGCATACGAATGCGAGATATTTGGTCGCATTACGTGTCGGATTGATTTTATTTTTTTGTTGTCACCAAAATTAAATGTACCATAAATTGTTGTTCCAACACTGCTTGAAAAGCTATAGGTTCTGAAAGCATCAAAACCATTAATAGAAGTATTTACAACACTATTTGATGCTGAACTGTAGTCTTTTCTGATTGTTTTTAAAGTCCAAACTTCATTATAATTTACAGAGGTAGAAGCACTGAAAAACTTAAAAATTTTAAAATTTGTGCTTATTGGAATACTGTGTTGAAACCCTGTTTGTGCAGTTTTGAACATTTCTGATTTAAAAAATAAAGAATCTGTTGTTGAAATTCTATTTTCGCCACGTAAGTTGTATTGAAAATTAATATTTTTGAAAAATCCTTTTTTGATACCGTCTCCTGGAGCAAAAGGAAATATTCTGTCCACACTAGCCTGAAGTGTGGGTAAAGTCATGTCAATTTTTTGAGTTTGTGTATTTTGAGAGTGGGTTGCTGTAAGCGATAAGTTAATTTGTGGTACGGTTTTAAAGGTTTTTGAATATGAAACAGAGGAGCTTAAAGTATTATTTAATCGTGCACCTGAATTAATTTGATTGATAGATTGTGTAAAATAAGTGCTACTTCCTAAATTGACTGAAGCTGAAAAACGAGAGTTTGGATTTGATTTAGAATCTTGACTGTGCGACCATTGAATATTATAAATTTTACTTTTGGAATAATCAGGAAAGCCTCTTTCGCCATTAATTAAATTTTCAAATCGAACATTAATGTTACCATTAAACTTATATCGTTTGGCATAGCTTGATTCAAATCGCATGGCATAACTACCATTTGTGTGGTAATCGCCCAAAACTGCTAAATCATAATTTTCGCTTAAAGCAAAATAATACCCTCCATTTTGAAGTGAATAACCTCTTTGGTCACTTTGTCCGTAGCTTGGAATAATAAGTCCCGAACGACTAGTTTCAGTAATTGGAAAAAAGGCAAACGGCAAATAAATGGGCGTTGGAACTCCAGCAATTACCATATTTGTAGGTCCCACAACTACTTTTTTTCCAGGTACCATTTTGGCAGATGAAGTAATAAAATAGTATTCAGGATCATCTACGTTTTTGGCAGTTGTAAATCGTGCATTTTTCATAAAATACACCGAATCATTCTCTTTTTTAGTGACTTCTGCTTTTACACGCATTTCGCCTTGCTCGGTTCTTGAATTCCAAACAATCGCTTTTTTAGTTTTAAAATTAAACCGAATAGAATCAGGTTCTACAACATTACTACCTTGTTTAAAGTTTGGATATTGAATGTATTTTCCTGTAGAGTCTTTTAATCTACCTGCATATACTTCATTTTTTTTATAATCCATTACAATAATTCCCGCTTTCAATTCATAATCTAAATAATACAATTCAGCATTATCTTTAAGCGTTAATAACTGCTTTTTATTGTCAAATTTAGCATAATTTTTGGCATTATACTTTACTTTACCCTCCATAATTGTTCCTTTTTTCTTTACAGAATCAATTTTTATTTCCTTTGTAGTTTCAACTTCGGTTGGTTTGGTTGTTGTAACTACTTTTCCTTTAGATGGTTTGGAACTAGGAGGTTGAATGGTAATTTTTTCTTTTAAAAGATCAGTATTTTGACCAAAAGAAGCCGTATTTCCTATATTAAAGAAAATTACTGATAAAACGATATAAAATAAGTTTGTGCGCAAAGGTTTAAATACTATTTTTGTAAAAAATGAACTAAAATTATTAGAGCCCAAAATTACATATTATTTTTTGCCAAAAATAGGTAAATAATAAATGTTTAACATTGGAGTTTTAATTAAAATTAACTTTTTTATTTATATGATAACATTTAAACACATAAAAACCCTATTTGTAGGTTCAATTTGCTTACTAATAACATCAGCTTTTTCACAGTCAAAATCTTTTGTTGTGACCCTAGATGCAGGGCATGGAGACCAAGATTTTGGTGCCGTTTATACTCCACATATTGAAAAGAAAATCAACTTAGCAATAGTACTTAAAATTGGTAAAATTTTGGAAAGCCAGTCGGGAATTGATGTGGTTTACACCCGAAAAACAGATGTTTTTATAGATTTAGTTGAGCGAGCTAACATTGCAAACCGAGCAAATTCATCTATTTTTGTATCAATTCACTGCAATGCTAATGTAAATAGAGAGGCTAGTGGTTCGGAAACTTATGTAATGGGTATGAGCAAAAACGCCTCTAATCTTGATGCCGCAAAGCGAGAAAATCAAGTAATTACCATGGAGAAAGATTACAAGCAAAAATATGAAGGATACGATCCAAAAAAACCAGAGTCAATGCTTGGAATGACATTAATGCAAGAAGAGTTTATTGAAAACAGTATCTTACTTGCTGGAAAAATTCAAGATTATTTTGTTAAAGATAACGGCCGAAAAAGTAGAGGAGGAGGAGTAAAACAAGCCGCTTTCATGGTTTTGCATAAAGCTTACATGCCTAGAGTGTTAATTGAAACAGGTTTTATTTCAAATAGTGAAGAAGGAAAATATTTGGATTCAGAAGAAGGTCAAAATGAAGTTGCTAATGCTATAGCAAAAGCTATTGTTAGCTATAAAAAAGAAATTTTTGATAATGAATCTAGCGATGAAATTATTCAAAAGCCAATTGTAAAACCAGTAAATATTCCTTCAAAACCAATTGAAACACCAAAAAAAAGTGATCCAGTTGAAAATAAGGAACCTCAAAAACCAATAATTAAAAATTCTGAAATTGAAGAAGGTGTAATTTTTAAAGTACAATTGGCAGCAAGTGTAAAAAAAATAGAATTATCATCATCAAATTTTAAAGGATTACCAAATATATCTAGTACTTTTGCAAATAATATGTACAAATACAGCTATGGTTCCACATCAAATTATGATGAAGCTAAAAAGTTATTAACTGAAGCAAAATCAAAAGGATATTCTTCAGCATTTATAATTGCATCCAAAAACGGTAAAAGTATAAGTATAAAAGAAGCATTAAAATAAAAACAGCACATTTTGAAACTAACAAAAGAAATAAAAACAGCCATTTTAGTCATTTCCTCTATTTTATTATTTATTTGGGGATATAGTTTTTTGAAAGGAAGTGATTTATTAACTAATTACCGAAAAGCATTTGTTGAATACGATAATGTTGAAGGTTTGGTAGCATCATCACCTGTAACATTAAATGGATTAACAATTGGAAAAGTAAAAACCATTGAAATACTTGAAACTGGTAAATTATTGGTTGAATTACAAATCAAAAACGATTTTAAAATTACTCAAAATAGTTTGGCAGAAATTTATGCCCCAAGTCCTATCGGAGGAAAACAAATTGCAATTATTGTAAATAAAAATTCAACAATTGCTATTAAAGACGGCGACAAACTCGTTGCCGCAAACAAGATGGGATTGCTTGACGGAGTTCTTGGTCAGTTGGACCCCTTAAAAATAAAAATTGAAGCTTTGTTAAACAATGCAAACTTAATGTTACAAAATGTAAATCAAATTTTGAATGCAGATACTAAATCAAATATCCAGTCAAGTTTAGCAAATTTGAACCAAGCTTTAGCACAATTTGAAATTGCATCTATACAAGTAAATAGTATGCTTGCTGAAAACAAAACCAAATTAGCATCAACTTTAACAAATGTTGACAAGGCAACTAAAAACTTTACCACCATCACCGACTCATTATCTAAAGTTAAAATTGGACATACCATTAAAACACTTGAAACAACATTGACAAATGTTAACGGTATCATGAAAAACCTCAATGATGGCAAAGGAAGCATGGGCAAATTATTGAAAGATGATGCGCTTTATACTAATTTTTCAAAAACATCAAAAGAACTTGAGTTGTTATTACAAGATGTGCGATTATACCCAACTAGGTACGTTAATGTATCTTTGTTTGGTAAAAAAAATAAACCTTACGTAGCACCTAAAGAGTTGGACACTATAAAATAAATCATTAGCTATGAAATATTTAGATAACATTTTTTTTGCAATTTTATTAATAATCGGAATTGGTTATTTTGTTTTCAATATAAAAAAAATATTCAGAAACATCAATTTAGGTAAAGATATTAATAGAAACGACAATTCTTCTCAACGTTGGAAGAATATGGCAATGATTGCTTTAGGTCAATCAAAAATGGTAAAACGACCTATTTCAGGAATTTTACACATCATCGTTTATTTGGGTTTTATAATTATTAATATTGAAGTTGTTGAAATTATAATCGATGGTTTATTTGGTACACATAGAATTCTGTCATTTTTGGGTAACTTTTATGATTTTCTAATTGGTTCATTTGAAATTTTAGCATTACTTGTTGTTGTAGCTGTTAGTATATTTTGGTTACGACGAAATACTTTAAAACTAAAACGATTTGCTAGCACAGATTTAAATGGAAAACCAGCAAACGACGCAAATTATATTATCTATTTTGAATTGATATTAATGTCTTTATTTTTATTAATGAATGCTGCTGATTTTTGGCTACAAAAAGCCGGAGTCAGCCATTATAGTGAAGTAGGTGCATTTCCTGTAAGTCAGCATATATCACCAATTTTTAATGGGTTTTCCGAAAGTTTAGTGGTTATGTTAGAACGTACTTTTTGGTGGCTTCATATTATAGGAATTTTAGTGTTCTTAAATTATTTATATTTCTCAAAACATTTGCATATTCTGTTAGCTTTTCCAAATACCTATTTTGCCGATTTGAATAGTAAAGGAAAATTAGATAACCTTGAAAGTGTTACAAATGAAGTAAAGCTAATGCTTGACCCAAATGCTGACCCTTTTGCCGTCCAACCTCAAGGGACAGAAGTTCCTAGCAAATTTGGCGCTAGTGATGTAATGGATTTGAATTGGGTTCAATTATTAAATGCCTATACATGTACAGAATGTGGTCGTTGTACATCATCATGTCCAGCAAATCAAACTGGTAAAAAACTATCTCCACGAAAAATAATGATGGATACCCGTGATAGATTGGAACAAGTTGGAAAGAATATAGATAAAAATAATGGTGTTTTTGTGCCTGACAACATATCGCTTTTAAACGATTATATAAGTACTGAAGAGCTTTGGGCTTGTACATCATGCAACGCTTGTGTAGAGGAATGTCCGGTAAATATTAGTCCACTTTCTATTATTATTGATATGAGAAGATACTTGGTAATGGAACAAAGTGCGGCTCCAATGTCATTAAATAACATGATGACCAATATTGAAAACAATGGTGCTCCATGGCAATACAATCAAATGGATCGTTTAAATTGGAAAAACGAGTAAACAATTTTAAATTATTTTAACAAAAAATTAAAAACTAATTTTATGTCAGAAAGTATAGTTGTGCCTACAATGGCTGAAATGCTAGCTCAAGGGAAGCAACCTGAAATATTATTTTGGGTAGGGTGTTCAGGAAGTTTTGATGACCGTGCAAAAAAAATAACCAAAGCGTTTGTTAAAATTTTGAATAATGCTAAAATTGAATTTGCAGTTTTAGGAACTGAAGAAAGTTGTACTGGTGATCCTGCAAAACGAGCAGGAAATGAATTTTTATTTCAAATGCAGGCAATTATGAACATTGAAGTACTAAATGCATATGAAGCAAAAAAAATAGTTACAGCTTGTCCGCATTGTTTCAATACTTTAAAGAACGAATACCCACAATTAGGTGGGAATTATGAAGTTGTTCATCATACAGAATTTTTAAAATCCCTACTCAATCAAGGCAGAATCACAATTGAAGGTGGTCAATTTAAAGGTAAAAAAATTACATTTCATGACCCTTGTTATTTAGGTAGAGCAAATAACGTGTATGAAGCACCAAGAGATTTAATTCAAAAACTTGACGCTGAGCTTGTTGAAATGAAACGTTCCAAAGCAAACGGTTTATGCTGCGGTGCTGGTGGCGCACAAATGTTTAAAGATGCCGAGAAAGGAACTAAAGAAATTAATATTGAGCGAACTGAAGATGCGATTGAAACTTCAGCTGAAATAATTGCAGCAGGTTGTCCATTTTGTAATACGATGTTAACCGACGGTATCAAAAATAAAGAAAAAGAAGGTGAAGTTTTAGTACTTGATATTGCCGAATTAATTGCCACAGCTCAAGATTTATAATAGATGAAAAGATTACTTTTATTTTTACTAACACTCAATTTTATTTACACTAGTGTTGCTCAAACAAATGATACACTTGTAAAAAAAGATTCTATTCCGTTGGGCAAAAATTACCTCAAATTTAATAAAAAACAGTTAATCATTCCAACAATATTAATCGCTTATGGAGTTATTGGTTTAGAAAATGGACAAATTAAAGCATTTAATAAGTCGATAAACCAAGGTTTTAATAAAAATGAAAATAATTCGATTAGAATTGATGACTATTTGCAATACACACCCATTTTGGCAACTTATGGGTTGGAATTATTTGGAGTAAGAGGGAAGAATAATTTCAAGGACAAAACAATTATTTTAGGTACATCATATATTTTGATGGGCATCACTGTAAATGTTTTAAAACGAACTACTTGCGAGTTACGACCTGACAAATCTAAACTCAACTCTTTCCCTTCAGGGCATACTGCAACAGCTTTCATGGCAGCAGAATTTATGTACCAAGAATACAAAGATCAGTCCATTTGGTATGGTGTTTCGGGATACGTAATCGCCTCAACAGTAGGAGTTTTACGAATGTACAATAATAGGCATTGGTTTACAGATGTAGTTGCGGGCGCCGGAATAGGAATT
This sequence comes from Flavobacterium sp., assembly GCA_044373115.1. GTDB lineage: Bacteria > Bacteroidota > Bacteroidia > Flavobacteriales > Flavobacteriaceae > Flavobacterium. Next base: position 112,379 of record JBILQQ010000002.1, on the reverse strand, counting down.
TTAAGTACCAAAGCAGCTTATTGGCTTGCTCCAAAAATTAATAAAATGTTTACCAAAAATAATTCAAATTCAAGTGCAGTTTTACTACCATTTTATGATGGAAAAAATGCAGGAATTGGATTTGTATCAACTTTTTAAATTTAAAAATATGTTTGTACCGTTTGAAAGTTTGCCTACAGAATCAAAAATTTGGATTTACCAATCAAGTCGAAAATTTTCTGACGTTGAGATACAAGAAATAACTACTTCAATGACTTCATTTTTAAATGATTGGTCTGCTCATGGAACTTCTTTGGAATCCTCATTTTGCATTAAATACAATCGTTTTATTATTATATCTGTAAATCAAGAGGTGCAACAAGCTACAGGTTGCTCAATCGATAAGTCTGTTGAATTTATCCAAAATTTGGAACAAAAATACAGTGTTGATTTATTAGATAAAATGAATGTTGCTTTCAAACAAGGTGAATTTGTAACCTACAAAACCCTACTTGATTTCAAAAAATTAGCTAAAGATAAATCTGTTTCTGAAAACACAATCGTATTTAATAATTTGGTAAATACGATTGAGGAATTTAATGAAAGTTGGGAAATCCCTGCAGCTGAAAGTTGGCACAGCCGATTTTTTTAAAATAAGCATAAATGAATAAAATTAAAATACTATCTTTTTTGTGTGTTATTGTTTTGGCAACTAATTGTGCAACCAAAAAAACGGTTGCAGTATCTATTGCTAAACCAACGGACAGTGCCTTTATTTTGCCTGACGAGGTATATGTACAACATGCAAAATCTGAACGAAAAAATTATTTTCCAGAAACATCATCAGAAAACAAATGGGTTGACAGTGTTTACAACCAAATGACTTTTGATCAAAAAGTAGGTCAACTTTTTATGGTTGCCGCTTATTCTAACAAAGATGAGGCACACTGTTTAGAAATTGAAAAACTAATCATTGAAAGTAAAGTTGGGGGTTTAATTTTTTTTCAAGGTGGACCAAACCGTCAATCTAATCTCACAAACAGATACCAATCCAAGTCAAAAGTACCTTTGTTTATTGGTATTGATGCCGAGTGGGGGTTAAGTATGCGTTTGGATTCAACCTATAGATATCCTTGGAACATGACACTTGGTGCTGTCAGAGACCTAAGCTTAATAAAAAAAGTAGGCGAAAATATGGCTGATGAATCTAAAAGATTGGGAATTCACTTTAATTTTGCACCAGTTATTGATATAAATACAAATCCAAAAAATCCAATTATTGGTAACAGATCGTTCGGTGAGGATAAAGTTAATGTTGCCAATCATGCCATTGCATTAATGGATGGTGTACAGTCCAAAGGTATTTTTTCAACGGGTAAACACTTTCCTGGTCATGGCGATACAGCTACTGATTCGCACTACGCACTCCCTTTGGTTAATTTTGATAAATCACGAATTGACAAAACGGAACTTTATCCCTACAAACGAATGTTTGATGAAGGATTAGTATCAGTAATGGTGGGGCATCTTAACATTCCTAGCCTGGAATATAAAGAAAATGTCCCTACAACAGCTTCCTATAATGTGGTAACAAAACTCCTTCAAGACGAACTTGGATTTGAGGGACTAATTTTTACAGATGCACTAAACATGAAAGCCGCAAGTAAATTTCTTGCTCCGGGTGATTTAGATTTAGAAACATTTTTAGCAGGAAACGATATTTTGCTTTTTCCAGAAAATGTTCCTTTAGCAATCCAAAAAATAACAACTGCTTTTAATGAAAATAGAATTACTCCTGAAAGATTAGAGCGTTCTGTAAAAAAAATACTGAAATACAAATACAAGGCAGGTTTGAATAACTATAAGCAAATTGACACAAAAAATTTATCTAAGGATTTGATTACAACTTCAAAGGATGCCCTACAATATCAACTATACGAACATGCAATCACGGTTATCAAAAATAACGATAATATATTGCCCATTAAAAATTTAAATCAAAAAATTGCTTATGTAAAACTAGGAGATGATGTAAATTCAACTTTTATTTCAACCTTAAAAAAATATACTGAAGTAACTCAAATACAGTCGGATAATATAGATTCCTTACAACTTCAATTGAAGAATTTCAATACAGTTATTGTTGGTTTTCATAAATCAGATAAAGCGTGGAAAAAACATGACTTTACCGAAAAAGAGTTGCAATGGTTGCAAGAAATAGCCAAAAACAATACAGTTATTTTAGATGCATTTACGAAACCCTATTCACTATCTACTATAACAAATTTTAATGATATAGAAGCGGTAGTTATGTCATATCAAAACGCTGATATTGCTCAAGAAGTTTCTGCCGAATTAATTTTTGGAGCCATTGATTCACAAGGCAAATTGCCTGTATCAATCAATCAAGATTTTCCAGTTAATCACGGTATTGAATTTGAAAAAATAAACCGTTTGGGATTTACAGCTCCTGAAAATGTAGGTATGAGTCACGAAATTTTATCCCAAATTGATAAAATTGCCGATAAAGCTATTTCCCAAAAAATGACTCCTGGTATGCAAATTTTAGTGGCAAGAAGAGGTAAAGTTGTTTACCAAAAATCATTTGGCCACAAAACGTATGAAACAACCGAAAAAATTGATAATTCTAATCTTTACGATGTCGCATCTGTCACAAAAATAGTAGCAACTTTACCAATTGCAATGCAACTTTTTGATCACAAAAAAGTTCAACTTGATTCAAAACTTAGCGATATGTTACCAGTTTTTTCTAATTCGAACAAAAAAGAAATCAATTTTAAAGAACTTTTATCTCACAATGCGCAACTTCAGCCTTGGATTCCGTTTTATAAAGAAACCCTTGACAGCTTAAAAAAACCCGATTTAAAATATTACAACACAACTTTTTCAGATCAATTCTCCAAACAAGTTGCTCCTAATTTATATCTTAAAAGTGACTACCAAGACACCCTTTTTAAAAAAATAATTGATAGCAAATTACTCGAAAAAAAGGAATACAAATACAGCGATTTAACATTTATTATTCTTAAAGAATTTATTGAAAAAACAACAAATAAATCGTTAAACGATTTGTCAAAACAAAATTTTTTCTCCCCTTTGGGCATGAATAACACAACTTTCAATCCGTTACAAGTATTTAAAAATGAGCAAATTGTACCTACCGAAATAGATGATTACTTTAGGTATTCGCTACTTCAAGGCTATGTACACGACATGGCAGCCGCAATGCAAGGAGGTGTGGCTGGTCACGCAGGCGTTTTTTCCAATTCAATGGATCTAGCCAAAATGATGCAAATGTTCCTCCAAAAAGGCAATTATGGTGGCGTTCAATACATTACAAACGCAACTTTTGACACATTTAATACCTGCCATTTTTACGAATCAGGTAATCGTCGTGGTCTTGGGTTTGACAAACCTCAAATTGGTAAAGAAGGACCTACTTGCGGCTGTGTTTCTAAGTCTAGTTTTGGTCACACGGGCTTCACTGGAACTATGGTTTGGGCCGATCCCGAAACAGAAATTGTATATGTTTTCTTGTCAAATCGTACCTTTCCAAACGCAAATGCTACCAATAAATTATCAAAAGAAAACATCCGCGAAGACATTCAAAAGATCATCCAAAATGCAATTCTTGATTAATTTTTGAAGCAACAGGTTCGGGCTTTATTTATCAACCATTTTCCCGCTTTTCGTTTCAATCTTTTTGTTTTTTGAAAAAAAAAAACAAAAAGGATTTCCACTTCAATCGGGGCTAATTTATCAATCATTTGTACTTTTATTAACATTTCAAAAAAAGAATTATTGTAATTTAGTACCTTAATAATCGAATTTCAAATCAAATAGAATTATGAAAATAGCAATCGTGTGTTATCCAACCTTTGGCGGAAGCGGTGTAGTAGCCACCGAACTCGGACTTGAATTAGCACACAAAGGACACGAAATACATTTCATTACCTACAAGCAACCTGTTCGATTAGCACTATTAAATCCTAATGTTCATTATCACGAAGTAAACGTTCCTGAGTACCCACTTTTTCACTACCAACCCTACGAACTTGCCCTTTCTAGTAAATTAGTTGACATGGTTAAGTTATATAAAATAGAGCTTCTCCACGTACATTATGCCATTCCTCATGCCTACGCAGGCTATATGGCAAAACAAATGTTGAAAGACGAAGGAATTGTAATTCCAATGGTAACCACACTCCACGGAACGGATATAACCTTAGTTGGTAACCATCCAAATTACAAAACAGCCGTATGTTTTAGTATTAATAAATCGGATGTAGTTACTTCAGTTTCCGAAAGTTTGAAAAAAGCAACACACGAATTGTTTGAAATAAAAAAAGACATTGTGGTAATACCCAATTTTATTGAACTTAACAAACCAAAATCTGAATCTGAAATCTCATGTAATCGTTCAGTTATGGCAAATACTAACGAGCGAATTATTACACATATTAGTAATTTTAGAAAAGTAAAACGAATTGAAGATGTTATAATTATTTTTAATAAAATTCAACAAAAAATTCCTGCCAAATTAATGATGGTAGGTGATGGTCCCGAAAGAGAAAAAGCTGAAAAACTTTGTGATAAACTAAATATTTCTGATAAAGTAATCTTTTTTGGCAACAGCAACGAAATTGATAAAATTTTATCTTATTCTGATCTTTTTCTTCTACCTTCCGAAACAGAAAGTTTTGGACTTGCAGCTCTTGAAGCTATGGCGTGGAGCGTTCCTGTTATTTCAAGTAATTCAGGTGGTTTGCCCGAAGTTAACATTGAAGGTGTTTCTGGCTATTTGTCTGATGTTGGTGATACGGATCAAATGGCTGAAAATGCACTCAAAATTTTGCATACTAATTCTTCATTACAAACGTTTAAAGAAAATGCCTTGTTAAATGCACAAAAATTTGACATTAAAAATATTTTGCCATTGTATGAGGAAATTTATCAAAAAGCTATACAATTATTGTTATGAAAAAAGTATTTTTAATAATTTTATCACTTTCTTTTGTTACTTGTAACACCATCAAAAAACCACTTGAATCAAAGGTTAAATACGATATTTTAGTGGGTGGTGATTACGGTGGGGCATCGTTCCAATTTTATGAAATGGTGACTGAAGAAAACGAATTTAAAATGTTGCTTTCAGATGATATTATTAAACGTTACGTAACCAAAAATGACATCAAAACCAATAACTTTATATTAGTTAATTTAGGCGAAAAAGACAAAGAAGGTTATACGATAAAAGTTACTAAAATTCAAGAAACTAAAACCAAAATCATTTTAACTATTAAAGAAATAGCTCCTACAGCTAATCAAAAAGTGACAAATACAAAGCCGTACTATATCATTAAAGTTAAATCTAAAAAAGAAATTGAAATTTTAGATTAAAAAAAAGGGAAAACTAATTTCCCCTTTTTTTATTAAAATTTATATCTCACACTCAACGCTATGTCGGGTCCAAAATTAGAATTTCTATAGCCTTTTGAAAAAACATAAATTTCGGGTCTGGCATCCAAAGATAATTGTAATGGAAAATCAAAATTGTATTCAATACCAACGTCACCAGCGGCAAACAAAAAGGTTCCTGAATTTTTAACATTAGCAATTTCAGAGCTCCAACTACCAACACCGCCTCCAACACCTGCATACCAATTAAAATCAGAATCAATATCCCAAACCCATTGATACAAGCCTGCAATTTTGAATGCACTTATTTCAGCACTATTTCTGAATCCTAAATCAAACTCTAATCTATTTTTATCAGAAAGACCTCGCTGGTAAGTGATTTCAGCACCCAAACCATCGTTATCTCCAAGTCGTAAACCTATTGCATTTTTAGCAATGTCCTGACCCATCATTTGAAATCCAGAAAATAAAACAACCAATACTAAGATTTTTTTTTTCATAAAATGTTTTAGTTAAAACGCAAGGTTACAAATTATAGTATTTAGTTTGCCAAATAAGTATCTAAATATTCTTTAACATTTTGACTTCCAGATGTTGGAATAGGTAAATCAACATTTGGTAACGAATTTAATTGGTACGATAAATTAGTATCCGCATAAACCATCCCAATGTTTTTAGCATAGTATTGAGTGGATGTAATTACATCTTGCTGACTTAACAAAACTAATGTAATTGGTATTGTTGTGCCAGGAATTACGGTAGTGGATGTGGCTTTTAAACTTAATATCACTTTTGTTTTTTGAATATCAGTAAAGGTATCACCATTCGATGTTAAACTTGTCATTGTTCCGTCAGCAATTGATTTAATTGTATAATCAAAAGTAACAGGATATGTGCCAACTGTTTGATTAAACGTTCCTGAAACGGTGCTTAAAACATCATTTTGTGAAGCATTCTTTTTCAAAATCGTAAAATCTTGAACACCAAACGCTAAAGGAGTTGTTAATCCTAAATCAAATGAAATGGAACCAGTTAACTGTACCAAACTACCATTAACTCGGAGTCCGTTATTACGCAGTGAATTTGAAAAAAATCCTATAGCAATTTGCTTCGTTTTCATTTTTTTGTATGCTTTAGAGCTAATGGTTGTATCTCCTTTAACATACAATGAATCACGACCATCAATTTGAGCATCAACATCATACGTCCAATAATTCCCATTGGATAACGGAAAATGAGTAGTTGCAGCATTGGCATCATCTTCACCTGAACTTGAGGAACATGAGGCAAGTACTAAACCACAAATAAATAAATAAAAAAATCTTGTTTTCATAATTTAAGGCATTTATTAATTAATTAGGAGTACAAATAAACAAAAAAAAACACCAAATACAACTCACATAATAGTAAAAAAAAAGTTCGTTTTTTTTTATTCTTAATTTGAAAAAACTATATTTGTTAAAAAGTTTAATTTATGGCAGGTAATAGTTTTGGTAAAATTTTCAAAATAACCACCTTCGGCGAATCCCATGGAGAAGCTCTTGGCGGAATAATTGATGGATGCCCTCCAGGTATTTTAATTGATTTTGATGCCATTGAAAATGAAATGAAACGACGTAAACCGGGTCAGTCAAGCATTGTTACTCAACGAAATGAAAATGACGAAGTGGTTTTTTATTCTGGTATTTTTGACGGTAAAACTACAGGAACACCGATAGGTTTTACTATCCCAAATACTAATCAAAAATCTGACGATTATTCCCATATTCAAAATACATATAGACCCAGCCATGCCGATTATGTGTACCAGCAAAAATATGGAATTAGAGATTATCGTGGCGGCGGACGCAGCTCAGCACGCGAAACTGCAAGTAGGGTAGCAGCAGGAGCAATCGCTAAACAAGTTATTAAAAACATTAAAATAAACGCTTTTGTTTCGTCGGTAGGAACTATTTTTTTAGATAAACCCTATCAAGATCTTGATTTTTCCCTTATTGAATCTAACCCTGTCCGATGTCCTGATTTGGCTACAGCCCAAAAAATGGAATCATATATTAAGGACATAAAAAAAGAGGGCGATACCGTCGGAGGAACCATAACCTGCGTAATCCAAAATGTTCCAATTGGATTGGGCGAACCCGTTTTTGATAAATTACATGCCGAATTAGGCAAAGCCATGCTGTCAATAAATGCCGTAAAAGGGTTTGAGTACGGTAGCGGTTTTTGTGGCGCACAAATGAAAGGAAGTCAACACAACGACCTATATAATGAGGACGGAACCACTAAAACCAACCTGTCAGGAGGCATACAAGGAGGAATTTCCAACGGAATGGACATTTATTTCAGAGTAGCATTTAAACCCGTTGCAACTTTAATCCAAAACCAAAACGTATTAACCGACCAAAAAACTATACAAATCCAACACGGAAAAGGACGTCATGACCCCTGCGTAGTGCCTAGGGCAGTACCAATAGTTGAAGCAATGGCAGCATTGGTAATTACCGATTTTTATTTACAAAACAAACTATATTAATTTAATTTGAAGCAATTTCCAGCTATCCGTTCCAAGTTTATTCAAAAAACCTTTTTTTTTTAAATTAAAAGGAGCTTCTCCCGAAGGGTCGGGAGTCGCTCTTTTAATTTAAAAAAAAATACGGTTTTTTTTCATAAAGCTTTCCACTACTATCTGGGCTAAAACACAAACTATGAATACATCAATTACTACTCAAGAAAAAAAATCCATTTTAAGTAACTTAACCGTTCAAATATTTATAGCAGTATTTCTAGGAGCTATTTTAGGAATTTTTATTTTCAAAAATTATGACGAAGCCTTTAGACAATCCTTTAGCGAAAAAATAAAACTACTCGCAACAATATTTATTAGGCTGGTTCAAATGATCATTTCGCCACTTGTATTTACCACACTTGTTGTTGGTATTGCAAAATTAGGCGATATTAAATCAGTTGGACGAATTGGTGGTAAAGCCCTCGGATGGTTTTTTACAGCATCTTTTATTTCATTATTAATAGGTATGCTTTGGGTAAATATTTTAAAACCAGGTGAAAACATAACCTTACCAAAAATTGACACAGCAAAAGCATCCGAAATTGTTCAAAAAACAGAAGGCTTTTCAGCTCAAAACTTTGTGGAGCACATAATTCCTAAAAGTATAGTAGAAGCAATGGCAACCAACGAAATTTTGCAAATTGTAATTTTTTCAATATTTTTTGGTCTTGCAGCTGCAGCTATTGGAAACGATGCCAAACCTGTAGTTAACGCACTTGACAAAACATCGCATATCATTTTAAAAATGGTTAATTATGTAATGAAGTTTGCACCGTTTGGTGTATTTGGAGCTATTGCAAGCGTTTTAGCAATAATTGATTGGTACGATTTATTTAAAACCTACATTTATTTCTTTGGATCTTTTTTAATAGGTATAGCAACACTTTGGTTTTTTCTTTTATCTGTCGGATATATTTTCTTACAATCTCGAATGACCGTTTTGCTAAAAAGAATTGTTAGTCCACTCGCTATTGCATTTGGAACTACAAGTAGCGAAGCTGTTTTTCCTAAATTAACCGAAGAGTTGGAACGCTTTGGAGTGAAAGACAAAATAGTTTCGTTTATGCTACCATTAGGTTATTCATTTAATTTAGATGGAAGCATGATGTACATGACTTTTGCAAGTATATTTATTGCTCAGGCTTATGATATACCTTTGGATTTAGGTACACAATTAACCATGTTGTTAGTATTAATGCTTACAAGCAAAGGCATTGCTGGTGTACCACGAGCAAGTTTAGTAGTAGTTGCTGCTACCTGCGGAATGTTTGATATTCCTGCAGTAGGTATAGCGTTAATATTACCAATAGACCATTTTTGTGATATGTTTAGGAGCGCCACCAATGTACTTGGTAATGCTTTAGCGACTAGTGTAGTTGGAAAATGGGAAAAAGAGTAAAAAAAAAATAAAAATGTAATAATATTTAATTTATTTTATATATTTGTCACATATTTAACAAACAAATTTTTTATCTTAACAAAAAAAAACTATTATGAAAAAAATTTTACTTATCGGATTATTAGCTTTATCCGCAACGATGAATTCACAAACATTAATGTCAGAAAATTTTAATGCTTTAACTGTTGGTAATGTGGCAACCGACATTACTGGTGCAACTGCTGGACAAGGTGGATTTTCTTTATTTTCTACAAATTCAACAACTACAACCACAACTAATGCAAGTGCAAATAATGCACAAATAGTTGCTGGCGGAAACTCAAGTTTGGGTCTTCAAATTACTGGACCTAATGGTGACAAAGGAGGAACTTATGTATGGAAAAGTGGTCTAGCAGGTCTTTGGACATCTCGTACCACAGGAAATAATATAATTGAAATTGAAGTTGATATCAATCCTGGTGCTGGAACTACTACAAGTAGAAATAGAATTGGTGTTTATTTATTTAACGCTGCTGGAGATAGAGTACTTGCTGGTTTTGTAGTTAGAGCTGCAACTCGTGAATTGTCTGCAGTTGCTTACTCTACTCCATCAGGTCAAACAGTTAACAATTGGACTTACGGATTAGGTGCTTCTTCAACATCACCTGTATTATTACCAGCTAATACTTTCAGTAGAATCGGAATTTCCTACAATAAAACTACTGGGGACTATATTATTAAAGCTCCTGGACTTCCTACAACTGGTATATTAATTGCTGGAAGTGCTGCAGGTACTGATCCTGACGAAATTGATTTTGTTGGTTTTTCTGGACATTCAACTACTGTTGCAAACACATCTGAAGCTTCAATGGTAATGGATAATTTTGTGTCTAGAGCATCAGCAACTAATACATTACTAGAAAATAACAATTTCGTTTCTAATACAACAGATTTCTCTGTATATCCAAATCCAGCAAATGATGTTGTAAACGTTTCTAATTCTTCAAACGCAATTATTTCAACTATCGAAATGACTGACTTAAACGGAAGAGTAGTTAAAAATGTAACGTTAAATGCTACAGAAGGTCAAATAAATATTAGTGATTTATCAACTGGTGTTTACATGATGAATGTTACTTCTGACCAAGGTTCAAGCATCAAAAAAGTAGTTAAAAACTAATACTTTTTAATATAAATTTAAAAACTCCTTAAGCAATTAAGGAGTTTTTTTTTATAATAAAAATTTTGAACTTAATGCTGGAGTTGGAATCAAACAAGATTCTTTTTTTCCAAAAAGAAGATACCTGTTTCGGGCAATAATTTTATACAAAAAATCAGTACATCTTATTGGTAAAAAAGAGGCTAGTTGTAAAACTACTTTGAAACGATTTAATGTATAAAAAATTTCAAATACTGCTGCCGATTTATTTTTATACGATTTTGAATCAACATCAAACAGCACAACACTATCTAATGTAACAGTAGTATAAGTTGAATTTGACATCATCGATTTTCCTAATTCCGATTGTAAGGAAACAAATCTAAAAATATCTTTTTTATCATTTTTAATTATAAATTGTACAAAACCATTACAGAGATTGCAAACTCCATCAAATAATATAATTTTTTTATGTTCGGGTAGGTTATTCATTATTTTTTAGGACGTTCAACAAATTCTAATACATCTAAACTTACTGAAGAAGTAAACACACCATAATTTACAATGGCTTTGTTTTTTTCAATTTTATCAATAGAGCCAATTGCCTTTCCGTCAAACATTCGAACTCGATCCCCAATTTTTAAAACCATTTTTGGCTTTTCTTCTGCCAAACTTGCTTTTATTTTTTTCTCCTTCTTTTCAACTCTAATTGCTTCAACTTTTACTTCAACTTCTTTTGCTACGACTGTTTTAAGTAATACTTTTTCCTTGATTTCCTTTATAGTAGCTTTTTTTCGTTTGGAATTTTCAATTTCAACTAATTTCAAAAATTCACCTATAAGTTCTTTTTTATTTTTTGAATTAAAATATTTTTCTGAAATATCTTCGATTTTTTGACCCAAATAAATTATTTTCTGATTACTATCATACAATTCCTGATAACTTTCAAGTTTTTGTTTTATTTTCAAATTAATTTGTTCCATTTTTCGTCCCTCATCACGCGCTTTGTTTTCTTCTTCTTTTAAGTTAATTGAAGTTTTCTCCATTTTTGAACGTTCTTTTTGAAGTGTTGCAATGGTTTTGTCAAAACGCACTTTGTCGCCCTCAACTTTCTTTTTGGCTCGATTAATTAATCCAAACGGAATACCATTTTTTTGAGCAACTTCAAAAGTAAACGAACTTCCTGCTTGTCCAAGCACTAATTTATAAAGTGGTTCCAAGGTTCGCTCGTCAAACAACATGTTAGCATTGGTTGCATTAGGCAGTTCGTTGGCCAGCATTTTTAAGTTGGTGTAGTGTGTAGTTATAATTCCAAATGCTTCACGGTGATAAAATTCTTCCAAAAATACTTCAGCCAAAGCACCTCCTAAATCTGGATCTGAACCCGTTCCAAATTCGTCAATTAAAAATAATGTTTTGGCATTACATTTTTTTAAAAAATAATTCATATTTTTTAATCGATAACTGTAGGTACTCAAATGATTTTCAATAGATTGATTGTCACCAATATCTGTTAGTATTCGGTCAAATAGAAACGTTTCACTACGTTCATGAACTGGAATCAATATGCCACTTTGTAACATTAACTGGAGCAATCCTACTGTTTTCAACGAAATTGTTTTTCCACCCGCATTAGGTCCAGAAATGACAATAATACTATTATTTGGATTTAATTCAATGGATTGTGGATGGGTAATTTGGTTGTTAATTTTGTTTGATAAATATAAAATGGGGTGGTAAGCATCCCTAAAAAATAAACGTTTTTCATTGGTTATTGTGGGCAAAATACCATTTATTTTTCGGGCGTATTTTGCCTTACTTGCAATCACATCAATAGCGCTTAAAAAGTTTTGATATTGTAAAATTAAATCATGAAAGGGTCGGAGTTGCGTAGTTAAATATTTTAATATTTTGGTGATTTCCTTTTGTTCTTCGTATTCTAAATTTTTTAATTCGCGAGAGTAATTCAGTGTGGATTCGGGTTCCACAAAGGCAATGCTTCCTGTTTTTGAACTTCCCAAAATTGCACCTTTTACTTTTCGACGATACATTGATAAAACCGCCAAAACCCTTCTATTTTCTACAAAACTTTCCTTAATATCGTCCAAATAGCCTAATGAATTGTAGTGTGTTAACGCCATTCCAAAACTTTGGTTTACTTTTCCGCGTACTACTTGCATATCTTTTCTAATATTCAGTAAATCTGGCGAAGCATTATCACGAACTTCACCAAATTTATCGACCACATCTTCAATTACTTGTATAATATATTTAGTTACTTCAACTTCATTAGATGCGTCATGTAATTTTGGATAATACTCCTTAAATTTTCGAAAAAATAATACTAACGTATTGGACGTTTCGGATAAGGTTGCAATTTTTCGGAAACTTGAAACTTCCAGTTGACTGTCTTCAATTGCTAAGAATTTCAATTCATTAGTAACTGATTCAAAACCATGATTTGGAATGGCATTGTTGTTTGAGTAAGACGAAAGATATTCAGAAGTTTGAGTTAAGTTATCAAGTAGTACTTTCTCATCAGAAAAAGGAATAATTTCCAATGCCTTACTTTTTCCAAGCTCAGTATTGCAACCATCTGATATGGTTTGAAGTACGGTTGTAAATTCTAAATCCTGAAGGGTTTTTGGGGTAATTGAAATCATTTAATTTGTAAAAAGATATTTATTTTAAAAATTTAATTTTTGAATAGTCAAAGTTACAAACTAATCGTTCCAATTTGATTATTATTTTCTATTTTTGATAAAATTTATGATATGTTAAATCAAATTTCTGAATCGTGGAGAGCTGTTATTGGTAGTGAATTTGAAAAAGAGTATTTTAAAAATTTAGTTTCTAATGTTGAAAAAGAGTATGTAACAAAACAATGCTACCCACCAAAAGAACTTATTTTTTCTGCTTTTGCCAATTGTAGTTTTGAAAAAACTAAGGTTGTAATTATTGGTCAAGACCCATATCATGGTGAAAATGAAGCTAATGGAATGTGCTTTTCTGTAAATGATGGTGTAAAAATTCCACCCTCGTTACGAAATATTTTCAGAGAAATTAACTCTAATTTTGACTCAGTTTTTTATCCTTCAAGTGGAAATTTATCTCATTGGGCAAATCAAGGCGTTTTATTGTTAAACTCTACTTTAACAGTTGAACAAAACAAAGCAGGAAGCCATCAAAAGTTGGGTTGGGAAGTTTTTACTGATCAGGTGATTAAAATCATTTCTGATCAAAAAGTACATGTTGTTTTTTTGCTTTGGGGAGCATTTGCCATAAAAAAAGGGAAAAATATTGATACTAATAAACATTTAGTTTTAACATCAGGTCACCCGTCACCACTGAGTGCAAATCAAGGTAAATGGTTTGGTAATAAGCACTTTAGCAAAACAAATGAATATTTACTTTCAATAGGTGAAAAACCAATTGAATGGTGATTTTTTTATCCTCTTCAACATTAAATGATTGTCTAATCGTTTAGAATTCCAAATTTAGAATTCCTAAAATTTCTTCGGACATAAAAGGGCCTCCCGGATATTTTGCTGTATAATCCAAATTTATCCAGATTTGATTACGATCATCAACGTGGTAATTTATAAATTGATTTTTACTTTCAAAAGGGAATAATTCTTTTTTTATTAAGTAATTTATTGTTTCTAAATCGGAGGCGTTTCCAATCAATATTTCAGGGTAAATGTGACCATCTGTATGAATAAGCCGAGCCGTTCCTCCAATTGATTTTATACTTGCAGCCATCAAAATGGAATGATCATCGCAATCACCAGATAGGTAATTAATTGATTCAGAAGCGCTTGCAATATAATCTTCGTTTTTTGGATCATGTACATAATTCCAATTTGAATTTATTTCTTTAAAAACGGCAAATGATTGAATTATAGTTCTGTATTCATCATATCCTTTGATATTTTTAAAATTTTTAGACGTAGCCATCAGAGCAAAATTTCGAACTTTAGGGCTTTGGAAATCAATTGAATTTTCAACCTTCGATTTATTAGGAAAAGGTAATAATTTTTTTAAAATAATATCTTGCGGAAATGGATTGTTGTACATGGAATACAACATGGATTTGTAGTCGTTAAAAACTGCTGTAAATCCGTATTCCCCAAAAATAGTTCCGTAAAAGAGTAATAATAAATAGCCAAAAACTGAAAGTAAGGTTAACCTTCTTAGTTTTATTAATAAAAATGAAAAAATAAATAATATAAAAACGAATAAAATAATGCGATCTACATGAAACTTCAAATTTAAGTTAACTAAATTTTGATGTGCAATGATAAAAGTTGGAATTGTAAGCAATACAGCTATTAAAAACAAAATAATCATATCCCATGGTTTTTTTACCGTGAATCGATCATCTAAACTTTTAATATCTATTTGGCTTAATTTCATTAGTTAATATAAAATCTAAATTTTGGTTGTAATTTCTGTAAAACTAACTGTTTTGTCAATGATTTTAAGTTGTACTAATTTATTTTGAATGGACATTAGTTCGTTTTCAGAAATTTGGTTTTGTGACCAAATCGTTTCTTTTAACCACTCTTTGCAATCTTCTATTTTGAGATGGTATTTATCTGCTATTTTATTTTCAATACCTGGAATTTGTTTAAAAATTCGTGATTTTTTATTAATTATTTCAAGTATTTGTGATACAATAGATGGGTTTTCAATTAAAAAAGCCTCTCTGACTGCAATTACAAAACACGGCCAAGGTGTTGGACAATCAGCAATTTTCCTAAATATACCTTGATCAACTAATGGTTTTGTCATCAATCGTTCCCACATAAAATAATCAGCTGTACCATTTGTTAAGGCATCAACGGCACCGTCAATTGTATTAACTATTTCAAAATCAAGTGTTTCAGCATTCCAATTTTGATTATCAGCATTTACATAAGCCATTAATTGTGAACCCGATCCATAGCGTGAAATGGCAACTTTTTTATTTTTAAGATCTGCTAATGTATCGAATTTAGAATTAAATCCAACATGAATCCCCCATATTAATGGACTTTCTACATATATCTGAACAATTTTTGAAGGATTACCGGCACTAATATCTTTTACAATTCCTTCGGTTAATATAACTGCTATATCAGTTTCGTCATTTCGTAACATTTGGCACATTTTGCCTGTGCCTTCAGGAACATTTATCCAATCTAAGTCAATATCAACCGACTCAAATTCGTTATTCTCTATACACAAATGCCACGGAAGGTTGAAATGTTCGGGAACGCCTGCAATTCTGACTTTTTTCATTTTATAAATTGTTATTCTTGAGTTGCCACCATTTCCAAATCACGCCCTCTTTATCAGGATAATCCTGCATAAATTGCATTCCGTTTTTTTCTAAAACCTTGTTAGAAGCTCCGTTTTGGGCATGTGTATAAGCATTTATTTCATTGATTTTCATTTGATTAAAACCATAATCCAACCAAACTTTTGTTGCTTCAGAAGCATAACCTTTGTTCCAAAATTTTTCGTTTAGTCGATATCCATAATCGTAAAAATTGGTGTTTCCGTTTTCAACATGATCGTTTACAAATTTGATGCCTGTCCAACCAATTAGTTCGCCAGTTTCTTTTAAAATGGTTGAAAATCGACCAATTTTATTTTCAACATATTGTTTCTGAACCATTTCGATATAGGAATAAACTTCCTTAATATCTAAAATTGGCTTTTGCCATAAATAAGTATGAACATTTGGATTTTTGTCCATTTCAAATAATTCTTCTGCATCAGTTAATTGAAAGGGACGAAGAAGTAGGCGAGGAGTTTCTAATTGTAAGTTCATAAAAGTTATAATAAATCAAAATTAATTTATTAAATAATAATTTTATTTAACACATACTCAATTAGCTCATCTACAGACTTTAAAGGGTCTTCACTGAAAGTACCCGTTGCACGGTTGGCGATAATTGCATTTAATGATAAACATTCGTGCCCCATTAATTTTCCTAAACCATAAATAGCGGCCGTTTCCATTTCTAAATTGGTCATTTTAATGCCATTATACTCAAATTGATCCATTTTAGAATTTAATTCAGGATCTTGAATTGGTAATCTTAATACGCGTCCTTGTGGGCCATAAAACCCTCCAGAAGTACCTGTACATCCTTTTATAAATGCTTCACTTTCAAATTTTTCAGCTAAAATATCACTACTAGAAACTACATACGGACGACCTTTTCGTGCGTCCCAATTGGTTTGCGAAATAAACGCATTTTCCATTTCAATATTTGAAAAATCATCAACTAAGTAGGAGCGAAGCATGTTGTCCAAACCAATTGCATACTTACTCATCACCCAATTATTAACTTCAATTTCAGGTTGTAAAGCGCCCGAAGTTCCAATTCGTACAATATTTAAACTGGTTAGTTCAGGTTTAATTGTTCTGGTTTTTAAATCAATATTGACCAACGCATCCAATTCGTTCATTACTATATCAATATTATCAGGCCCAATTCCTGTTGAAATTACAGTAATTCGCTTGCCTTTATAAATCCCTGTTTGAATATTAAATTCTCTTTTGTGGGATGTAAATTCAATGCTATCAAACCATTTTGTAATTTTTTCAACCCTATCCGGATCGCCAACAAATATAATGTCCGAAGCCAAATTTTCTGGTTTAATGTTTAAATGATAAACACTGCCGTCGGGGTTTAATATTAATTCTGATGATTGAATCATTTGTTTTTTAGTTTAAAGTTTAGCTTCGCTCTGTTCGGATTCACCTCGGGTCAGGTTTCAGGTTCTTAACTTTGAACTTGAAACTTGAAACAAATTTATCCTCCAACTCGTTTAGTTTTAAAACCTTTTTCTTGCAAAATGGTCATTATTTTATCTCTAAAATCGCCTTGAATAATGATTTCTCCGTCTTTGAAAGTACCGCCTACAGCTAATTTGTTCTTAATTTCTTTAGCTAAAATTTTAAAATCTTCGTCAACTCCTTCATAACCAGAAATTATCGTTGTTGGTTTTCCTTTCCGTTTTTCATATTTACAAATCATGGGTTCTTTTTGAACAAACAATTCATGTGAAATGTTTTCAATTTCAGCTGGTTCATCCAACGGAACATGATCGGGAAATAGGTTTTTTAATTGGTCTTTAAAATCCATTTTTATTTTTTTATTAAACCTAATTCAACCAATCGTTCGTTCAAATAATCGCCTGCAGTAATATCCTCAAATTGCTTTGGATTGTTTTCATCAATACATTGCGACAAGCAATTTAAAGGCATTGCACTTATTGGATGCATAAAAAACGGTATCGAATATCTTGATGTCCCCCACAATTCTCTAGGTGGGTTAACTACTTGATGTATAGTCGATTTCAACTTATTATTGGTATAACGAGAAAGCATATCGCCCACATTTATCATCAATTCGTCGGGCTGCGCCATAGCATCAATCCATTCGCCATCATGATTTTGCACTTGCAACCCTTTACCCTGAGCACCCATTAAAAGGGTAATCAAATTAATATCGCCATGAGCAGCCGCTCGTACTGCGCCATCTTTAGGCTCATCGGTGATTGGAGGGTAATGAATGGGTCTTAAAATGCTATTTCCGTTTTCAATATATTTATCAAAATAAAATTCATCTAATCCAATGTGCAATGACAAAGCTCGTAATACATAAATACCTGTTTTTTCAAGCATTTGATAGGCTTTCTTGCCTGTTGAATTAAAATTTTCTAATTCATTTACAATTACGTTTTCAGGATATTCCGAAGCATATATTGAATCAGCACTCACATATTGTCCAAAATGCCAAAACTCTTTCAAATCGCCAGCCGACCTGCCTTTTGCATGCTCTTTTCCAAAAGAAACATAGCCTCTTTGTCCTCCAATGCCAGGAATTTCATACTTAGACTTTACTTCAAGTGGTAGCGAAAAAAAATTTCTTACTTCTCTATACAAATTTTCAACTAATTCGTCATCCAAAAAATGACCTTTTAATGCTACAAAGCCTATTTCTTCATAAGCTTTTCCGATTTCATTTACAAATTTTTGTTTACGTGCCGGATCTTCCGACAGGAAATCACGTAAGTCAACACTTGGAATTTGTTGCATACTAAAACTTTTTTTAAAATTAATTGTTTACTATAAAATAGTATAACTCAATACCTACAAAAGTATTGTTTTTTAATTAAAACAAGAAGAAGCTAATGAAGAATTTTCAACATAATTAAAATATAATAAAACGTTATAGTTGCTAGTTTTAACATATCAATTTTATACTTTTGTAAAAAAAAAATAGGCATTATGACTTTTGATAGAAAAGATTTATCGAACATCCAACTTTTAGAATTATACAAAAAATTGCTTAAACCTAGAATGATAGAAGAAAAAATGTTGATTCTACTTCGTCAAGGAAAAATTTCCAAGTGGTTTTCAGGCATAGGTCAAGAAGCCATTTCTGTTGGTATTACAGCAGCTTTAGATTTTGATGAATACATTTTGCCAATGCATAGGAATTTAGGTGTTTTCACAAGTCGAAACATCCCATTATATCGCTTGTTTTCGCAGTGGCAAGGCAAAAAATCAGGCTTTACAAAAGGTCGAGATCGAAGTTTTCATTTTGGAACCCAAGAATACAATATTATTGGAATGATATCTCATTTAGGACCCCAAATGGGTGTTGCAGATGGTATCGCCTTAGCAAATAAACTAAAGAAAAATGGTAAAATAACGGCTGTTTTTACTGGCGAAGGTGCCACATCTGAGGGTGATTTTCATGAGGCTTTAAACATTGCTTCCGTTTGGGATTTGCCCGTTTTGTTTGTAATTGAAAATAATGGATACGGATTGTCAACTCCTACAAATGAGCAATATAGATGCCAAAATTTAGCCGACAAAGGCATCGGATACGGTATGGAAAGTCATATTATTGATGGAAATAATATTTTAGATGTTTATATAAAAATTAAAGAACTTAAAAGTTCAATGATTGAAAATCCGCGTCCTATTTTGTTAGAATTTAAAACCTTCCGAATGCGTGGACACGAAGAGGCAAGTGGCACCAAATATGTGCCGCAAGAGCTGATGGATATGTGGGCAGAAAAAGATCCAATTTCTAATTTCAAAAAATACCTAATCAAAATTGGAGTTTTATTTGATGATTTGAATGAGCAATTAATATCTGAAATAAAAACTGAAATAGACGATAATTGGGCGTTAACCATAGCCGACGAAGAAATTAATTCATCCATAACTGACGAATTAAATGATGTGTATCAATCGTATAGCTATCAAGAAGTTAAGTCAAATGATACCACTGAAAAAATCAGATTTATTGATGCCATTTCAACTAGTTTAAAACAATCTTTTGAACGTCATTCTAATTTAGTTTTAATGGGACAAGATGTAGCCGAATATGGTGGCGCATTCAAAATCACAGAAGGTTTTGTTGACTTATTTGGAAAGGATAAAATTCGAAATACACCCATTTGCGAAAGTGCCGTGGTTTCTGCCGCAATGGGGCTTTCAATAAACGGACACAAAGCAATTGTTGAAATGCAATTTGCCGATTTTGTTTCGTCTGGATTCAACCCAATTGTAAATTTATTAGCAAAACAACATTATCGCTGGGGCGAAAAAGCCGATGTTGTGGTACGAATGCCTTGTGGTGGTGGTACCCAAGCAGGACCTTTTCATTCACAAACAAATGAAGCTTGGTTTACCAAAACTCCCGGGTTAAAAGTAGTTTATCCTGCATTTCCTTATGATGTAAAAGGACTTTTAAACGAAGCCATAAACGACCCGAATCCTGTTTTGTTTTTTGAACACAAACAATTATACAGGTCTGTTTATCAGGAAGTTCCAATAGATTATTACACCCTTCCAATTGGCAAAGCCTCTTTATTGAAAGAAGGTAATGATGTCACAATTGTAACTTTTGGAGCGGGCGTGCATTGGGCTTTAGAAACATTAGAAGCTAATCCAACAATAAAAGCTGATTTGATTGATTTACGCTCGTTGCAACCGCTTGATACTGAGGCAATTTTTAATTCAGTAAAGAAAACAAATCGTTGTATTATTTTACAAGAAGATACCTTGTTTGGCGGTATTGCAAGCGACATTTCTGCGATGATAATGGAACATTGCTTTCAATATCTTGACGCACCTGTTAAGCGTTTAGGAAGTATTGAAAGCCCAATTCCGTTTGTTAAATCGTTAGAAGATAATTATTTACCAAAAAATAGATTCGAAACAGCTTTAAAAGAGTTATTAAATTATTAGAATATAAAAAGCATGAAAATTTATCTAAAAATATTACTTTTTTCAATTGTTATAATGACATGTTGTATGAAAATACGAACTTCAGTTCAAGACCCATTAGTTACTAATAGGGATACTCTCGTTAATCCGTCTGATGATTTTTTCAATTATGCCAATGGTTGTTGGTTTAAAAAGCATCCAATTCCATCTTCTGAAATAGCTCGATTACGTCAATTAATTTAAAATAATAGTTTATGAAAAAATATATTCTTGCTTTAAGTCTTGTTATATTATTTGCTTCTTGTAAAAAAGAAGAACGTGTTAAAACGGATTCCGATTTTGAAAATTACAAAAAAACCTTTGTAGATAATTTATGGAAGTTGAATCCAGGTTGGGCTTCAAATGTAGGTTTTCATAAATATGATAGCGTTTTAGTTGTACCAAATGCCGATTATTCAAAAAAAATGGTAGATTTTGCTAAAGCCAATTTAGATTCGTTAAATAACTATTCGGTAGACAATTTATCGGATAATAATAAAACGGATTTCTACATGATTAAAAATTATGCAGAAGGTTCTCTTTTTTCTATTAACGAATTAAAATCTGACACTTGGAATCCTTCTGAGTATAATGTTTGTGGTGCTTTCGCTGAAATTTTAAATGGAAATTACGACACTTTAGAAACTCGATTGAAGAATTTCGGAACTAAAATGAAGAACATTCCAGCGTATTATGAAGCTGCAAAAAAGAACATAAAAAATCCAACGATTGAACATACACAATTAGCCATTGACCAGAATTTGGGTGGTATTTCAGTATTTGAATCCGATTTAAAAGCTTCTTTAAACCAAAGTAAATTATCGGAAACAGAAAAAACTGCTATTTTAAACAAAGCACAAAAATCGGTTGAAGCCATAAAAAGTTATGCTACTTGGTTGCAAAAACTGGAAAACAAAACACCAAAATCATTCCGATTAGGAAAAGAATTGTATGCTAAGAAATTTGATTTTGATATTCAGTCAAGTTATTCAGCAGACGAAATATATCAGAAAGCAATTAATCACAAGAAAGATTTGCATGAAAAAATGTTTGTTTTAGCCGATAAATTGTGGTCAAAATATCTAGGTTCAGCTCCGAAGCCAACTGATAAATTGCAAGTTATTCGTCAAGTTATTGATAAAATATCGTTGCAACATACTACGCCAGAAAAATTTCAATCGGAAATCGAAAAGCAAATTCCAGAACTTACGGCTTATGTAAAAACTAAAAACTTACTGTATATTGATCCTTCAAAACCTCTAGTAGTACGAAAAGAACCCGATTATATGGCTGGTGTTGCAGGTGCATCTATTTCTTCTCCCGGACCATATGATAAAAATGCTAATACATATTACAATGTAGGAAGCATGTCAGGTTGGGATGCCGAACGTTCTGAAAGTTATTTGAGAGAATACAACGACTATATTTTACAAATTTTGAACATTCACGAAGCGGTTCCTGGTCATTATACCCAATTGGTTTATAGCAATCAATCGCCAAGTATTATAAAATCTATTTTAGGAAACGGAGCAATGGTTGAGGGTTGGGCAGTTTATACCGAACGAATGATGTTAGAAAGCGGTTATAAAAACTCTGACGAAATGTGGTTGATGTATTACAAATGGAATTTGAGAACGACTTGTAATACTATTTTAGATTACAGCGTTCACACCAAAAATATGTCGAAAGAAGAAGCAATTAGTTTATTAACCAATGAAGCTTTTCAACAACAAGCTGAAGCCGATGGTAAATGGAAAAGAGCCACTTTATCTCAAGTACAATTGTGCTCTTATTTTACAGGTTACACCGAGATTTACGACTTTAGAGAAACGTTAAAAAAGAACGATGGCGACCAATTTGATTTAAAGAAATTTCATGAAAAATTCTTAAGTTATGGCAGCGCACCAGTAAAATATATAAAGGAATTGATGCTTGATAAATAGTAATGAAGTGTTACAAAAAAAGGAGTTCAAAATAGTTTGAACTCCTTTTTTAATTATAAAATTTTCTTCACCAACCAATACACTACTATAAAAACGATAACCGTTCCAAAGCAACCAAATTTTGTTTTCTTGGCTGCAAAAAAAGCAGCGATGAATGCAATTATGGTTTTCATATATTCTGTTGATTGATTATACCATCTATTTTTTGAGCCAATTGATAATCTAAATCTGTAAGTTCATTTTTATCATGTGTAAATAATGAAATCTCTAATTGAAATGCTTTATGAATTTTACAATCAGGATGATGGTTCATTTCATCAGCAAGATTGGCAACTTTCAAAAGGAATTCAACCAACTCAGTTTGTGATTTGAACTTTAAATTAGTTACTAATTTTCCGTTTACGGTTTCCCAATTAATATGTTCCATTTAATAGTTCGCCACCAATGGCAGATTTAGCCTCGATTCCTAGTTTTTTCATCATTTCATACGTAGTGCAAACCGCAGCAGAAGTTACAGGAATACCACATTCTGCCTGAATTAGGTCAATAGCTTCCAACGACGGCATTTGTACACAAGCCGAAGCGACTAAAACATCGACATCTGTTAAGTCCAATTGCTTATAAATTTCAAGTAAGTTCATCGGATTTTGTGCTGCAACTTCCAAATTATCAGGAATTTCTAAAGCAATACTTTGTTTTACTTTAATACCTTGATTTTCGATATAATCCACCACCATATCGGTTAATGGTCGCATATAAGGCGTAATAATTGAAATTTGTTTCGCACCCAAAACCTTTAATCCGTTAATTAATGCACCTGCAGAAGTGACAATTGGCGTTGGAAAATCATTAGCAATTGTTTCTTGGTGCAAATTTACTTCCGACACACAATGATACCCGCGTCCCATGCTCATAATCGCTACCAAGCAGGCATAACCCATCACATCAACGTGAGCGTCTGACAATTCTTGCGCACATTTCAAACTCATCGCGTCCATGGCTTCGAGTTCTTCTTTGGTTACTTTTTTCATACGCATTCTACTGCTATGAAACGTAAAACGCTCAGGTAAAATGGTTTCTCGTGAACGAAAAATGGCTGGTATTTCTGTTTCCATCGTTACGTTTGATGATGGAACTATTTGTCCTATTCTGAATTTTTTCATATTATTATTTGTTTTGTTTCGCAAAGATTCACAAAGTTTTCGCAAAGATTCACAAAAAAAATGTGCTTCTCTGTGCATTTCTCTGTGTAATAACTTTATATCTCTTTAACAGTATTCACAATCGTTCCAATTCCTTCTACAGTAGCTTCCACAATATCGCCATCATATAACCATTCTTGTGGATTTCTTCCTGCGCCAACTCCTGCTGGTGTGCCTGTTGCAATAATATCACCTGCTTCTAAGGTGAAAACGGTACTTAAATCTTCAATCAAATCATTGATGTTAAATAACAAAAATTTAGTATTAGAATTTTGCTTTTCAACGCCATTTACTTTTAACGATAAATTCAAGTTATGTGGGTTTTCGATTTCGTCTTTTGTTACTAATATTGGTCCCATTGGTGCAAAAGTATCTTGCCCTTTAGATACAATCCATTGTCCTTCTCGGCGGCAATCGCGAGCAGAAATATCATTAATTACCGTGTAACCAAACACATAATCTAAAGCTTCAGATTTTGGTACATATTTCCCTTTCTTTGAAATGATTACCGCCAATTCACATTCCCAATCCAATTGAGAAGTCAATTTTGTATTTTTTATTATTTCCGTATTCGTAGCCGTAACCGTTGTGGGTGGTTTTGAGAAAATAATTGGTTTTGTAGGCAATTTTCCTGTTGTATCTAATGTACGAGCACTTTCTGCAACGTGTTCGGTATAATTTAAACCAATTCCGATGATGTTTTTACGTGGTTTTTCGATGGGTGCAAGGAAAGTAACTTGGTCTAAATTGTATGCAATTTGTTCGAAATCAGCAGGTTTGGTTTCTTGAATGAGTTCGGTAATTTCGGCAATGATTTCAAAACCTAAGTCGATTAAATCCAACATATCGTTTGGCAATGGGAAATTAGATATTTCTCCAAAATCTTCCATATCAATGACTTGGTTGTTGTGGATGAAGCCTAGTCTTGGCTCATCGTTGAGATGTTGCATTGCAACATCTTTACTTTTGTAGGTAAGTAGTTTCATAAAAGCCCCCTAGCCCCCGAAGGGGGAATTTCCTATTAGGGGTCAATAGGAGTTTAATTATTATTGTTTGTTTTCTTTTTAAATACAATTTTTCATTTTGACGCTGAACCGCGTGAGGGATAGAGGCGATATCCTTTTGCTTGCCCTTTTTTCGGGGCAAGCAAAAGATAAAGCCGAAAGCCCGACCCGTAGGGGCACGCCTAAATTATTTGATTACTCATTAATCATTTGATGTCCATTATTTTCTTCCAATTCCCTTGATTGAAAAAGACCTAAACTTTCAATTACGGGTAAATCGTTGAACTGAAATAGGCAAGCATCTTCTGTATCGGAAAGATTGTGGTGTTCGTGCCAAGCCCAACTCGGAACACAGAAAATATCTCGTTCTTTCCAATCAAAGCGTTGTCCGTTGATGATGGAAAACCCTTTACCTTTTGCACATTGATATACGAATGAACCTGTATGTTTGTGAGCCTTTCCTTTGAAACTTGGAGGTAATAATTGCATGGCTGCACCCATAGTTTGCATTACATGTCCGCCCGTCAACGGATTGGAATACTGCATAAAAATACCATCAAAAGGATTGATTTCAGTGATTTTTTGGGCTTCTAAAAGTGCAGGATACACATTTTTCCAAGAATATTTGAATAAGGGCGAATAGGGTTTGTCCCACGTTTTATCAGCTGGAATTAACCCCGCACAACCATAGGTAATTGGTGAATAATTTAGCGGTTTTACTAAAGGTTGCTTGTCGTCATAAACCGCATAATCATTGGCTTCCAATGCGTTTACTAAAGGAATATCCAATCCGTCTTGCCAAATGCAGGTTTTTCCGTTAGCATCCACTCCGTGTTCGTGCCAAGTGGAATTAGGCGTAATTACAAAATCATTTACTTCAAACGTTATTTTATTGCCGTCAACAACCGTGTAACCGCCTTCGCCTTCCATAATAAAGCGTAGGGCAGAAGCTTTGTGTTTGTGAGCCGAAGTACTTTCGCCTGGACGCGTAACTTGAATGCCGGTGTACAACCATCCCACCGCAGCCGAAACGTCTTTTCGCTTATCGTTTACTAAATAAACCACACGTCTTCCAGCTTGTTCAGGTGTTACTAATTCGGATGATTTTAAAACTAAATCTCGTAAATCATCATATTTCCAAAGCATTGGAACGGATGACGAACGAGGTTCCCAAGGTTCTATATCATTAGCTACAGTCCATAAAGCACCAGCACCTAATGTCTCAAGCTCTTTATAATAGGCTACTAATTCGGGGGAATCCTGTACTCTTGCTCTTCCTATTTGATCGTCTGAAAATTTATCTTGCATAATAAGTTATCTTAATACTTAATACTCTAATCTTAATACTATTTTTTATTAAATTCTTCGTGATTGTCTATAAAAGTAATTTTTCGTGTAGGAGCTATGTTTACTCGTAAATCAAATATATCAAATCTATTGTAATGTCCTAGAATGTCATGCATTTGTTTCGGTTGGATGCATTTTTCTAAGTCAATTTCGGCATATACTATTCCTTCCTCATCAATTAATGGTGTTCCGATTACAGCTCCATTAGGCCCAATAAATCCGGAGAATGCTGAACTTTTTCGAGTTAAAACTTCATCAACATTGGGAACATCTTCTCGTAAAGCATCTTTAATTTCTTGAGAAATGGTTGAGCAAGAAACAATCGTAAATAATTTTCCTTCAAAAGAATGGGCTGCGGCACGAATTTTTATGGCTTCTGCCATATCATAATCGGGTGGTGCAACGGGTAGGGAAATATAATTGGCAACATGCACCAATTCTCCTTGTGAAAGTAGGGTGAAACGCGCTAATGTATTCGTATTTTCGCCACAAGCCAAAGTTCCGATTGGACCAACTTCGGTGTCATAAACTTTTAACGATGAACCATCACCAGAAGACCAAGTTAGTTTTTCAGCCCATGTTGGGACTAATTTTCTGTGTTTTCCGATGAGTTTTCCGTTGTTGTCGATGATTAAATTGGTGTTGTAAATTTCGCCATAGCTATCGCCACGTTCGTTTATTCCGATTACGATGTGAATATTATTTTCTTTTGCTGCTTGAAACAAAGGTTGCATTGAAGCATCATCAGTTTTTACAGAACATTTATATAATTTTTCATACCATTTACTGCCTTGAACGGGTGTCATAATCCAATTCCAGTAGGGATATCCAGCGATGAATACCTCTGGAAAAGCAATTAGTTGCGCACCATTTTGGCTTGCTTGTTTGATGAACGAAATGGCTTTTTCGACTGTTTTTTCAACATTTAGAAAAACGGGCGAAGTTTGAACGGTTGCTGCTTTAAATTTTTTGAATTCCATTTAATTTAGATTATGAATTATGTTCAAATTAAATTTTATTTTTTTATAATTTCTTTTTTAATTATTTGATTATCAATATTAATAAGTGCAAAATAAATACCTGCTGACAAATTTTTGAGGTTTATGTTATTTACATTTTCATTGAAATTTAATACCATTTTTCCGGTTGCATCAAAAATAGTGATATTTGAAATAGCTTTATCGGAATTATTGTTTATTGTAATATAATCTGAAGCAGGATTGGGATATAATGTAATAGTAAAATCAGACAAAGGAGTTTCTTCAACATTTAAACTTGCTGGACAAACTACTTTAAATGGAGAATAGTTTTCAACCCCAGTGTAAGGATTATCAAGAATTGACGGTGGGTCAATAATACCATTGCCTTTTGTACCATATTGATTATTACCCCATGTATAAATATCTCCTTCTAAATTAAAAGCTGCAGAATTATATAATCCACAATATATATTAGAAAAAACAGCTGGGCTATTTTGAGTAAATGTTTGATTGTATGTTCCAATACTTCCACCAGTTCCATTACCTAATTCTCCAAAATAGTTTGAACCTGCAGACCAAACTGTACCGTTATTTTTAAGTGCTAATGAATGATATTCTCCAGCAGCTATATCAATCCAATCGGTATTTACACCTATTTGAGTAGGAGATAAAACGTAAAAAGGAAATGGTGAAGTATTTGGCATGCCTAGACACCATGCCACATTTGCACCCCAACCCCAAAGCGTACCATTATTTTTTAACCCTAATACATGATATGAAATACATGAAACTTTTTCCCAGTTTGTATCAGTTCCAACTTGTGTTAATGTATTTGTATTTATTTGACTTCCAATACCTAATTCACCATACCTATTATCTCCGCTTGACCAAAGAGTTCCGTTATTTTTAATTGCATAAAGATGAAGCCCTCCACCTTCTACTAATTTCCAATCAGTGTTTGTACCGACTTGAGTTGGAATATTACGATTGCTGTTATCACCCAATGCTAATTGACCAAAATTATTACTTCCCCAAGCCCATAAAGTTCCATCGTTTTTAATTGCAAAAGATGAGAAACTCCCTGTTGAAATTGATTTCCAATCTGTTGCTGTGCCAATTTGAGTTGGAGTGGATAAATCGATACTTGTACCATTTCCTAACTGGCTATAAGCATTTGATCCCCATGCCCATAAGGTTCCATTGTTTTTAATGGCAAGCGTATGAGCTAAGCCTATACTTATTTCTTTCCAATCTAAATCTGTACCTACTTGCACTGGAGTAGGTTCGTTTGAATCTGGACTGGTTGAAATAAAACCGAGATTACGATTTACGTTACTGCCCCAACCCCATAGACTGTTGTCGTTTCCAATAGCCATAGTGCTAAATTCTCCTGCGTAAACTGATTTAAAACATTGACAGTAAGTCGAGTAAGAATACATAATTAATAATAAAAAAGTGATTTTTGTTTTCATGATTTTTTTTTTTTAGATTGGTTTATATATTTAATTTATTCATTTTAATTATACTATTTTCATTAAAAGCTTCGGCTTTACTACTTGGTCTATTTTCTTGAATTTACTTTGAAGTTAAATTATAATTTAATTTTTGAATCGCCTCTTCTTTATTCCAATAAATCGCTTCAACAATTTCTTTTCCGTTTTCGTCGATATAACCAAAAGCATCAGCAACATTTTTAATCATTGCGTATTTTTTTCCATCTTTTTGAATTTCAAAATCATAAATTTTAGAATAGATGGCTTCCACAACTTCTTTTCCACTAGTATCTATAAAACCATAAGTGTTAGCCACTGTTTTCACTAATGCCCAATCTTGATGTTGAGCATTAAATTGATACACTTTTTTGTAATGTGAAGTTGAATTTTGAGCAAAACAGTTTATTGTCAAAAATAACACTAATGTAAAACCTATACTTTTCATAATTAGTAATTTATAATTTATAATTTATAATTTTCTCTTTCATTTCTTCTGAAAAAGGTTCGGCTTTGATGTTATTTCTGTCTTCTTGAATTTTTACGTTTACAAGAGTTACTTCGCCTTCTAGGACGGTTTTTTCAGATTCATTTACAAACTGAAAACTGCAAAGAACTGAGGAGTTTTTTAACTCTTTTACCCAAAGTTTTTTAGTTAAGATTTCGCCCAAGCGTGCTGGGTTTTTGAATTGAATTTTTAAATCAACTGTTGGAATTCCGTTTGTATCGTGCATTTTTGAAAAAGGACGGTCGAGTGCTTCTTCAAACCAATCTTCGACTAGGCAATTGAGCATTTCTAGAAATCGGGGATAGAAGACGATTCCAGCATAATCTATATGTTGGAAGCGGATTTTTTCTTGTTTTATAAATTGCATATTTCTGTTATTTTTAAACTAATTACACTAATTAGCACTAATTATTATTTCAATTTAAATCGCTGTATTTTACCCGTTTCTGTTTTTGGCAAACAATCCACAAAATGGATTACTCTTGGATATTTATAAGGTGCTGCCGTGTTTTTAAACCAATTTTGAATCTGAATTTTTAAGGCTTCATCTGCCGTTACTTGTTCTTTTAAAACAATATGCGCACAAACTAACATTCCTCGTTCTTCATCGGGTAAACCCACAACGGCACATTCTAAAATATTTTCATGAGTTAAAAGTACGGATTCTACTTCAATTGCCGCAATATTATAACCCGAAGAAATAATCATATCATCGCCACGCGCCACAAAATGGAAATACCCTTCTTCATCTTGTCGGAAAATATCACCTGTAATGTTCCAGCCGTTTTCAACGTATTCCTTTTGTTTTTCTTCTCGATTCAAATATTTACAACCTGTAATTCCTCGCACTGCTAATCTTCCAGCTTCATTTCTTGGTAATTCGTTACCTTGTTGGTCAATAATTTTTGCTTCGTAACCCGTAATGGCTTTTCCAGTAGCGCCTGGTTTCATGTTTTCTTCATTAGACGAAATAAAAATATGTAGCATTTCGGTAGCGCCAATTCCATCAATAATTTTTAGTCCTGTGGCATCATACCAATCTTGCCAAACTTTTAACGGTAATGTTTCACCTGCCGAAACACATTTTCGTAAACTCGAAATATTGTAGTCTTGAATTTTTGTTGTAATAACTCTCCAAGCGGTTGGAGCGGTAAAACAAATCGTTATTTTATACTCTTGAATGGCTTTTAACAATACATCTGGACTCGGTTTTTCGATTAAAAAAGTGGAAGCACCAAAATACATTGGAAACAACACCAATCCGCCTAAACCAAAAGTAAAACCAATGGGCGGACTTCCAATAAAAATATCATTTGAAGTAGGCTGCAACGAATAGTTTGGAAATGCTACGCAAATAGTTAAAATATCTTTGTGATAATGTGCCGTCATTTTTGGCAAACCTGTGGTACCCGAAGTAAAACCAATTAGTGCTACATCCTCAGATTTTGCTGGATAATTGTCGAATATTTTTGGTTTGGATTCCATTAATTTTTCTAAATCGGAATTTCTGTAGAAACTAACTTTTTTTAGAAAATTTGATTGGACTAAATTCATTTCATCAGCTAAATCGCTATCGCAAAAGGCGTGAGAAATTTCAGCACAATCAATAATAGTGGTTAGTTCTTTTGCACGTAGAAGCGGCATGGTTGCAACTACAATTCCACCAGCTTTTAAAACGGCAAACCAACACGCGACCATCATTGGGTTATTCGCCGAACGCAATAACACGCGATTGCCCGATTGTAAACCTAAATCTTCGACTAAAACATGTGCAATTTGATTGGCTTTTTCATACAAATCTTGATACGTCCACGTTTCTTCAAAGGTTCGTATGCAAACCGCATTTCCTCGACCTTCTTGGATGTGATTGTCAAGTAGTTTATCGACGCAATTGAGCATTTCAATATCATACAACCCTTGAAAATAATTGGGTTGTAAATCGTTGCTTGGCAATAAGTTGTGTGCGAAATTATCTTTATAATGTTTCATAAATTATTCTTTTAATTTTTGAATAATTGAATTATTTGTAATTGATTTTATTTGAGTAATTGCAATTTGATTAAGTCTTAATAACCTTTCACTTTGAGAAACTTCCATTCTGATAAACTCTGCATTTAAACTTTCAATATTTGCTAAAACTAATAATTGTTCTATTGTTGCTACGTCTCTAATGTTTCCTTCTGTATTTGGATTTTCATCTCTCCATTGTTTGGCTGTTTTTCCAAATAACGCCACATTCAAAACATCAGCTTCATTAGCATAAATAAAACTTGCTTGCGCTTTTGTGATGTTTTCAGGAATTATATTTTCTTTGATAGCATCTGTATGAATGCGATAATTTAATTTCGATAAAGTTCTATTTAAATTCCATTCTAGTGATAAACGTGAATTTTCATCTTCTTTTAATCGTTGAAATTCGGTTATTAAATACAATTTGAATTCTGGTGAAATCCAGGTTGCAAATTCGAATGCAATATCTTTATGAGCAAATGTACCGCCATATCTTCCTGTTTTGGAAACAATTCCGATAGCATTTGTTGTTTCTATCCATCTTTTTGGGGTCAAAGAAAAACTATTAGAACCAGATAGATTTTTAATTCCATCGAATTCGATGGAATTAAAATTTAAATTATTCAATTGTTCCCATAAACCAATAAACTCAATTGTACTTCTATTTCTTAACCAGTTTTGTAATATATAGTCGCTTCTTTCAGAATCACGTTGCCGAGCAATATCTGTCAATGAAATAAAATCGTCACTATTTCCTGAAATAATAGTTATCTCAAATCCTTGAACTTCTATTTTAGATTTTTTTTCTTTCATAATTAATTACGAATTTTAAATTATGATAAATCATCTTGATGTTTAACAGATAAACAAGGTTCTGCATATTCAATAAATTTGTTATTTTCATATTCATATAGTAATTTCTTTATTGAACTATAATTTATATTTTCAGGAATCTCAATAACAAAAAAAATATCATTCATACATTCCGATTCACAACCTAAGTCAAAAACTTCTTTTCTTATAATTTCTTTATCAAAATCTTCTTTAAGAATTACTACTTGAACTACTGAATTTCCAGAACTTTCAACAATTTTTCTAAAAACTAATGTTTCTTCGGTTTCATCATATTCAGCGTAAAAAATATCATCTGAAGCAATTAATGGTCCATAGAAAGGAATATTATCTAGTTTATAAATTCCTTCTGATTCATCAATTATTTCGCACCACATTGTTTCAACAACTTCTTCGTCTAGAATATTACTATAATACCGGAAAGTAATTTTTTTATGATTATTTTCTTCTGAATTCATTACAGTTGATTTTTTTTTATAATTTATTACTCTTCGGTTTCAATGCTTTTTTCATGCCTTCTGCTTGTTTTCTTTCTGCTGCTTTTAATGGATACAAATGTGAAACGCCCATTTTATAAGGGTTTGGAATGTCATTTGCCTGAAATTGTTCATAAGCTTGCGCATTTCGTACAAAATTGGCATCCAATAATAAAGGTCGTCCAAGTGCAACTAAATCGGCTCTTCCGTTTAAAATTATGGTATTAATTTGATCAATATCTTGAATATATCCGGCTGTTATTGTTGGAATATGAACCGTATTTCGTACCGCATCTGAAAAAGGCGTTTGCCACATTCTTCCTGCTTGTGGTTTTTGGTTAGCAACCGTATTTCCTGTGGAAACATTAATAATATCTGCACCAGCCTTTTTAAACGCTTCTGAAATTATCATAACATCTTGTTCTGAAATTCCATTTTCTGCCCAATCTGTAGCGGATATACGAACAGAGATTGGTTTTTCAGAAGGGAAAACTTCACGAATGGCGGTAAAAACTTCTAATGGATATTTTAAGCGGTTTTGAACACTTCCGCCAAATTCATCGGTGCGAATATTGGTTAACGGTGACAAAAAAGAAGCCAATAAAAATCCGTGATGTGCTTGCAATTCAATCATATCGAAACCAGCTTCATTAGCATTTTTTGTAGCTTGCACAAATTGATTTTTAACCAATTGCATATCTGTTAAAGTCATTTCTTTTGGTCCCGAAGTTTCGGGAGAATTTTCATTAAACGGAATGGCAGAAGCTGAAAGCAACTCCCATTTTTCGCCCTGAAATTGTTCTTCCCAAGGAGTTTTTGAACAGCCTTTTCTACCTGAATGTCCCAATTGAATTCCGATTTTGGTTTGGGTATATTGGTGAATAAATTCGGTAATTCGTTTCCATTTAATTAGTTGATTTTTAGTATAAATACCTGCACAACCTGAAGTAATTCTTCCAGTATCAGAAACAGCAGTCATTTCGGTAAGAATTAATCCTAAACCGCCGACAGCTCTTGATGTATAATGCTGAAAATGCCAATCGTTCACCAATCCGTTTTCGGCTACATATTGCCCCATGGACGACATTACGATACGGTTTTGTAATTCTAAATCTCTTAATTTTAATTTTGAAAACGCAGCTGATTGATTTTTGATATTGACATTGCAATTGTCATTAAACTCAACCAGAACTTTATCGGTAAATGAACTATCTCTTAAGCGTAAATTCTCATACGTTACTTTTTTAGAACGCGTCATGCAGCCAAAAGCAAATTGCTGAAACGTATGTTGCATATGACGATCCATATTTTCAAACCAATCTAATGAAACGATGGCGGCATACTGAATCATTTCAACCGTATTTCTTCGGGTTTTATCGTATTGGGCAAAAGCGGCTTGAACATTAGTTGGATGAGCAATCACCGCATCGGATAATCCAATAGCGCTATCCATGGCTAATTTTGTTCCTGAACCAATAGAATAATGGGCTGTAGCTTTGGCATCGCCTAATAAAACAATGTTATTATGATACCAATTTTTGTTGGTAACATGCGGAAACTGACGCCAATGTGATTTATTTGAAATTAAGGGATGTCCGTCTAATTCATCTTTGAAGATTTCGGCAATTTTTGCCATTGTATCTGCTTCGTTGGTGACTTCAAAACCATGTTTTTGCCAAGTTTCATCGCTACATTCAAAAATCCAAGTACTCATACCTTCTTCGTATTGATACGAATGTGCCACGATGGTTCCGTGAGGCGTACTTCTGAAAAAATAAGTAAAAGCATCTAACGGTTTTGTGGAGCCTAACCACACAAAGCGGTTCTTTTTTAATTCGATTTTAGTTCCGAATTCTTGTTGATATTGTGTGCGAATAGCACTTCCAATTCCATCTGTTGCCAGAATAATATCGGAATCTGCAAATTGAGACAAATCCTCTACGTTTTGTTCGAAATGCAAATTTACACCTTCTTCTACACAACGTTGTTGCAGTAATTGCAAAAGAGTTTTTCGGGAACAACCGCAAAAACCATTTCCAGCAATATTCACGGATTCACCATCTCTCGCTATAATAATATCATCCCAATAGGCAAATTTACTTCGGATTAATTCATACGATTGCATGTCGCGTTTTAAGAATTCGCCTAAGGTTTCATCTGAAAAAACTACCCCGAACCCAAAACTATCATCGGGTTTGTTTCTTTCGTAAATATCGATTTCGCAATGTGGCATTGCTTTTTTGGTTAATATCGAAAAGTAAAGTCCGCCTGGACCACCACCTATAACTGTTATTTTAAGCCCCCTAACCCCCGAAGGGGGAATTATTGTATTCATATTTATTATCTTTTAATAGAGAATATTTCTCCTAATTTACTATAATTTGAACCTGCTAATCTTGCGACAGGTTTGTATTTTTCTAAATTTATTTTATGGTTTTCCATCAAAATGGAATCGTCTATATGCATGGTTATAATTTTACCGATGATAATGCATGCTCCGCCTCCTGTTTCATTATCCATAAAATAGTGGTGTATTTTTTCGCATTCAAAATGCACTAAACTTTCTTTTACTCTTTTTGGTTTAACAAAAACAGAATCAATAGGAGTGATGTTAGCCAATTCAAATTCATCTATTGAAGCTGCTACAGAAGCAGATGTAGCGTTCATTTGTTCTACTAGATCAATTGTAACTAAATTAACTACAAACTGATTATTTTGCAAAACATTATTTAGTGTGTCTTTATTTTTATTATCGTCTCTTCGTGTAGAAAACATAAGACATGGAGGATCGCTAGAGACCATATTGAAATAAGAAAAAGGTGCTAAATTATTAATTCCATTTTCATCTATTGTAGAAATCCAGCCAATGGGTCTTGGAATAATTGTTCCTGTTAATAATTTATATAAAGCCGAAGATTCGGTATTTTGAACGTCGAATTGCATGGTTTAAATTTTTTATAAAAATAAAATAAAATTTATAATTTTCGACAAAAATACATTAATTATTTTAATTTTATAATTTGAAAAACACATAAATTATACAAATTATTGCATATAATTTAAAAATTATTGCTTAAAAATTAATTAAGTAAAAAAATAGTAATTAATTTTTTTGATATTAATTTTTGTATTTATTGCTAAATTAGTATATTTATGCAAAATTTATATATATGGAGATATTAGCATGCCCAAAATGCCAAAGTGATTCAATTGTAAAAAGTGGTGTTATCAAAGATAGACAAAGGTATTTGTGTAAAAAATGCAATTACTATTTTACAGTAAACAAACTAGGAAAAAAGATAGATAGCTACTACGTAACCAAGGCCCTTCAATTGTTTTTGGAAGGATTAAGTTACCGAGAGATTGAGCGTATTATTGGGGTTTCGCATGTAACCATAAGCAATTGGGTGAAGGAATTTAAAGTCACCAAACCAAATCATACTGATTATCATCCTACCTATAAGATATACAATCACTTGGAGTTGGTAGAATTTTTGAAAAACAAGGAGCAGTTGAAAGGAGCGGGGATGATTATAACTGAATTAGGTGATAAATTTATGCTTATAAAATGGGAACGTTTCAAGGATTAACTATAGACTTTACATAAATATATACTATAATTTTTTTCATTAACAAAATTTTAGAATTTGGCAGTGCGAAAACGCATTATTAACTAAATTATTAAATTATGAAAAAAGTTTTACTAATTGCCGGTTTATTTGTTTCGGCACTTTCTTTCTCTCAAGGTTCACCAGATTATGGAGGAGGTATGAAATTTAATTTAAATCCAGAGGGGACCAAATATATGCGGTTCATTGCATGGAATCAGATTTGGCTTCGTTCAACAGAATTGAATCCAGGAACTCTTATAGGAGATGAAAATGTTTCAAAATTTGAAGATGCCGGTTTACGACGTTTAAGGTTGCTAGCTTATGCACAAATTTCACCTAGATATATGATTGTAACACACATTGGTATTAACAATCAAACTTTTATTAACGGTGGAGCTTCAGGTACCGTAGGAACCGGTGGGAATTCAGTAATCCCCGGAACAGGTGGATATGGTGCAGGAAAAAAACCTGGTATCTTTTTTCATGATGCATGGAATGAATATGCAGTAGTATTACCTAAAGAATCAAAACCATTTAGTTTAACTGTTGGAGCTGGATTACATTATTATATGGGTCTTTCTCGTATGACAATGTCGTCAACTTTAAACTACTTAACCGTTGACGCTCCAATTTTTAACTGGCCTTTAATTGAAAATTCAGATCAATTTGCTAGACAAATTGGAATTTTTGCAAAAGGGAAGTACAATAAGTTTGAATACCGTTTTAGTATTAACAAACCATTTTCAACAAATCAAACTCCAGTAAATGTTACTAATGCTGCTGTTGCTAAAGCGGTAGATAATAGTAATGTAACACAATGGTCTAAAGCGGGTTATGTTGAATACCAATTTTTTGATAAAGAATCAAATTTTTTACCTTTCAAAGTTGGAACTTATTTGGGAACCAAAAAAATGCTAAATGTTGGTGCAGGTTTTTACACAGCACCTAAAGCTACACAAACATCTGTTAACGGAATTAAAGAAGAGCATCCAATAAATCTTTTTTCAGGAGATGTTTTTGTAGATATGCCAATTGGAGCTAAAGAAAAGAAAATGGCACTTACAGCTTACAGTGTTTTTTACAATTATGATTTTGGACCAAATTATTTAAGAAATATAGGTATAATGAATGAAGGTATTGCAAATCCATCACATACAGGAACAACAGCTTTGGCAGGTGCTGGAAACTTACAAGCAATGATTGGAAGTGGAAATATTTGGTACACACAAGCAGGTCTTTTATTACCTAACAAAAATGAAAAACCAAAGGTAAGAATCCAACCCTTTGGTGCTTATACTTATAAAAAATTTGATGCACTAGACAAAGCAAGTAGCCAATTCGATATTGGAGCTAACTTTTTCTTAGATGGTCACCATGCTAAAATTACAACTCAATATTCTACTCGTCCAGTATATTCAGCTGTTGATAATATAGAATCTAGTAAAGGAGAATTAATTGTACAACTTCAAATATATCTATAAAAATTTAAAATAAAAATAATAAATATGAGTAATAACAAAACAACTGGAATCTGGAAAGTAATTTCGGCTTCCTCAATGGGTACAATGATCGAATGGTATGATTTTTATATCTTCGGTAGTTTAGCAACTTTGCTATCAACTAAATTTTTTCCACCTGACAATCCAACAGCGGCATTTTTGTCAACACTAGCTACTTTTGCAGCAGGATTTGTAGTGCGTCCGTTTGGAGCTATTTTCTTCGGAAGACTAGGTGATTTAATTGGACGTAAATACACGTTCATGGTAACATTATTATTAATGGGTGGTGCTACTTTTTTAATTGGATGTGTACCTGCATTTGAAACAATCGGTTATTTTGCACCATTTTTAGTATTGGTTTTACGTTTGCTTCAAGGTTTAGCTCTTGGTGGTGAATATGGTGGAGCAGCTACTTATGTTGCAGAACACTCACCAAATGACAGAAGAGGTTTCTTTACATCTTGGATTCAAACCACTGCAACTTTAGGTTTGTTTATCTCTTTGATTGTAATTTATATTACAAGACACTCATTATCTAAAGAAGATTTTACAGATTGGGGTTGGAGAATTCCGTTTTGGGTTTCTATCATTATGATTGGAATTTCGTATGTAATTAGAAGAAACATGCACGAATCTCCAGTTTTTACAAAAGTAAAAGAAGAAGGAAAAGTTTCTACAAATCCATTAAAAGAAAGTTTTGGAAACAAATTAAACTTCAAATACGTTTTACTTGCATTATTTGGAGCAACTATGGGACAAGGCGTAGTTTGGTACACGGGTCAATTTTATGCAATGAGTTTTATTGAAAAAACAATTAGCGTTGACAAGGATATTGCTGATAACATTATGTTGGTTTCATTGGCCTTAGGTACTCCTTTCTTTGTTTTATTTGGTTGGTTGTCTGACAAAATGAGCAGAAAATGGATCATGATGTTAGGTATGTTTTTAGCAATAATCGCTTACCGTCCAATTTATACTTCAATGTACGAATCTGGAAATGAAAAATCAATGAAAAAATTGGGTAATACATTAGTAATGGATAGCTGTAAAGTTATTGGTAGTTCAGTAGCTGACATAAAAACAGAAGCGGATAAAAAAGACCCTTCAATTAAAAAGACTAAAATTTTAGTTGCAACAAAATCAGATTCACTATACAATACTGGTGCTAAATTTCATTATACTGTAACAGATACTTTATATGCTGCAAATGCAATTGAATTTGACGCTAAAGCAAATGCAAAAAACGAAGTTTGGATTAAATATGCTACTAAAAAAGATACAGTAGTTACCATTAATACTATCAAACTTAAAAATTCATTGAAAAAAGATGAAAAACCTGCAAAAG
Organism: Flavobacterium sp.; assembly: GCA_044373115.1. GTDB lineage: Bacteria > Bacteroidota > Bacteroidia > Flavobacteriales > Flavobacteriaceae > Flavobacterium. The sequence goes on along the minus strand of JBILQQ010000002.1, from coordinate 73,306 downwards.
TTGATACATTAGCAGCGGTAACATTAGCTACTTTTACTGAAGGTCCTGGTGCAAAACATCACCCTGCAGGCGTAAGCGTTAAACATGGAGTAGAAGTAGTTAAAAACATTACTGACGATGTTAAATGGCATTTAATTTGGATGGTGTTAATCCAAGTTTTATTTGTAACTATGGTTTATGGTCCAATTGCAGCTTTCTTAGTTGAAATGTTCCCAGCTCAAATTCGTTATACTTCAATGAGTTTACCTTACCACGTAGGTAATGGTATATTTGGTGGATTACTACCAGCTGTTGCAACTTTCTTGGCATTAAATGCTAAAAAAGCAAACGATATTGCTAAAGAAGCCGGAACTGCATTACCATTTGATAAACCTTATTTGGAAGGACTTTGGTATCCAATTATTGTTGCAGCGGTATGTTTAGTAATTGGTGTGGTTTATTTAAAATCAGACGATAAAAACGTTCACGATTAATCACTTTAAAATATAAAAAAATGAATCAAATTAAAAGACTTTTAGGAATCGTTTGGATTGCAATTGGTGCAGTTTCAGTATATTATTTATTTATTAACCAAGCATTAGGTATGTGGAAAGCTGGCGGCGAAAAATTAGTTCCCGCAATTATTTATACTTTCGTACTTTGCCCATTAATTGCTTATGGATTATTCAAATTTGGATCTTATTGCTTGTCTGGCGAATATGATGATAAATAAAATTTAATTATTAATCACTAAAACCTCTGAATTATCAGAGGTTTTTTTTTGTCAAAATTAGCTATATCAATTTTGCAATTTCATTCTGTTTTAATTCATTTAATTTAGTATTTTTAGACAGTTAAAAAGAATAATGTATTTTATTTCAAATGAAAAAACGACATCAACAAAAATTGTTAATTATTTCGGTAGGATTACTAATTGGTTTCAATTTGCCGATTGTACTTTTATTTGACTCAAGTCAAAGTATATTTGGTATTCCAGCTATTTACATCTATTTTTTTTTAATTACAATGTGCTCAATATTAATTTCATTACTAGTTGTAAACAGATACAATGAATAGTTTTTTACTTTTAATTATACTTATTGTTTATTTAGGATTTTTATTTTTAATAGCGCATTGGGCTGAAAAAAAAGAAAATAATAAATGGACGAATAGTCCTTATATATATTCTTTGTCGTTGGCAGTTTATTGCACGGCATGGACTTACTACGGTAGTATTGGACTTGCCGCCGACAGTGGATTGTCCTATTTACCAATTTATTTAGGTCCAATTATCATTGCTCCATCTTGGATTTTAATTTTAAAAAAAATAATCCGTATTTCAAGAATTAACAAAATTGCATCTATTGCAGATTTTATTTCATTACGCTACGGAAACAGTCGATTTTTAGGTGCAATTGTTACGGTGGTTTGCCTTACTGGGATTTTACCTTACATTGCATTGCAACTAAAAGCCATTTCGGAAACCTTTCATATTGTTACTAAAACCAAGATAAACTCCTATATATTTGATGATACTACCACGTATGTAGCAATTGCATTGGCTTTATTTTCGTCGTATTACGGAACCCGTTACGCGGATGCATCTGAAAAAAGAAAAGGAATTGTTACGGCCGTTGCAATGGAAAGTATATTAAAATTACTGTTTTTTGTACTAATTGGTGTTTATGTTACTTTTTTTGTTTTTGACGGCTTTGAAGATATTTATCAAAAAGCACATTTACTTTCTAATTTTGATAAAAAAAATTCAATTGGTGGTTTGCCTCAAGCCATAAATTGGTTTTTACTTTGTATTTTATCCATGTTTGCCATTTTCTTATTACCAAGACAATTCCAAGTTTCGGTAGTTGAAAACAATAGAGAAAACCATATAAATACAGCTATTTGGCTTTTTCCTTTATATTTATTACTATTCAACATTTTTGTATATCCAATTGCATGGGGCGGTAATATTATTTTTAATAATCAAAACGTAAATTCTGATACATATTCATTATTGATTCCCCAATTATTTGACCAAAAAACGTTAACCGTTATGGTGTTTTTAGGTGGTTTTTCAGCAGCAATATCCATGATTGTAGTTTCTTCAATTGGACTTGCAACTATGGTAACCAATAATATTTTAATCCCTTACAATTTACTCGGAAAATTAAATCAAGCCGAATTAATAAGCAACAAAACTATTTTAAACTCTCGAAAAATTAGTATATTTTCAATTATTATTATCGCCTATTTGATTTACCGTTTTTTTGGATTGGATTATAGCTTAGTATCAATTGGTATGATTGCTTTTGTAATAATTGCCCAATTGGCACCAGCCTTTTTTGGTGCACTTTTTTGGCGACGTGGTTCTCGTTTAGGTGCTATTTACGGAATTATTATTGGATTTATAGTGTGTGTATATACATTGTTAATTCCCTACGCATCGGGTTTAACAACAGAAAGTTCCTTTTTATCAGAAGGATTATTTGGAATTAATTTGTTAAAACCCTTTCAATTATTTGGTTTGGATTATTTGCAACCCGTACCGCATGCTGTATTTTGGAGTTTATTATTCAATACGTTTACCTATTTTTCGGTTTCAGTAAGTTTTAAAGGCAATTACAGAGAACGAAATTATGCTGAAATGTTTGTTGACATTAACAAATACATTACTAATCACGAAAATGCTTTTATCTGGAAAGGAACAGCCTACAGAAATGATATTGAAAAAGTTTTAGTTCGTTTTTTAGGTGATGTCCGAACCAAAAGAGCAATGAATATTTTTAATGCTAAATACAACGTTGACAAAGATGTAGAGCTTGCCGATGCTCGTTTAATTAAATTTTCTGAAAATCTTTTAACAGGTCATATTGGAACAGCTTCGGCTCGAATATTAATTTCGAGTGTTGTAAAAGAAGAACGTATTTCATTACCGGAAGTTTTAAAAATTTTAGAAGAGTCTAAAGAAAATATTATTATAAATAAAAAATTAACCGAAACATCTAATGAGTTAAAAGAAATTACAGCAAAACTTCAGGATGCAAATGAATCTTTAATTAAAAAAGATAAACAAAAGGATGAATTTTTAGACACAGTTACGCATGAACTTAGAACTCCAATAACTGCAATTAGAGCAGCTAGTGAAATTTTACATGACGATGATGAAATTCCTGATGAGTTAAAAAAACAATTTCTTCAAAATATTATGTCTGAATCGGATAGATTGAATCGATTAATAGACAAAATATTAGATTTGGAAAAATTTGAAACGGGCAAACAAACCATTTATCCTAAACAAAATAATTTGGCCTTAACCATTGAAAATGCAATTGAACCTTTGATTCAACTTATTAAAAATAAAAACATTACTATAAATTTTGAAAACAATAAAAATATAGAAGCATTTTACGACGAAGATCGAATTTTTCAAGTAATAACAAACCTAATCTCAAACGCTATCAAGTTTTGTCCCGAACAAAATGGATTAATTACTATTCAAACAGTTCAATTGGATAATGAAATAAAAACTTTAATAATTGATAATGGAAAGGGTATTAAGAAAAATGATTATGAAACAATTTTTGAAAAATTCTTTCAATCGGATAATCAAAATATAAAAAAACCTGTTGGTAGCGGACTCGGATTAGCTATTTGCAAACAAATAATTGAACATCACAAAGGTAAAATATGGGTTAACCAAATAAATAATGGAGCTTGTATTGCCTTTACATTACCCACAAAAAAAATGATATAATATGAAAAAGATATTAATTGTAGATGACGAACCAAATATTGTAATGACTTTGGAATACACGTTTAAAAAAAATAATTACGAAGTTTTTATTGCTCGTGATGGTCAAGAGGCATTAGATATTGTTGAGAATGTGGCCCCTGATTTAATAATTTTAGATGTGATGATGCCTATGGTTGATGGGTACGCCACAATTGAACAAATAAAACAAAATACAAATTTGAATCATACTAAAATTATTTTCTTATCAGCAAAAAATAAGGAAACTGATATTGAAAAAGGTATGAAATTAGGAGCAAATGCTTATTTAACTAAGCCTTTTTCAATAAAAAAGGTAGTTGAAAAAGTAACCGAACTTTTACAACAATAACTATATTTTTTCACCAATCATAAATATTAACACATGAACTACGAGGAGTTTTATAAAGAAAGTATTGATTTTCCAGATAAGTTTTGGGAAAATCAAGCCAATCAAATAGAATGGTTTACCAAACCTAAAACTATTTTGTCAAAAGATAAAAATGGTTATCCACTTTGGTACGAAGATGGAGAATTAAATGTATGCTACTTAGCTTTAGATAAACATATTAACGAAGGTTTTGGAAACGAAACAGCTGTTATTTATGATTCGCCGGTGACTCAAACAATAAAAAAATACACTTTTAATGAAGTAAAAACCGAAGTTGCAAAATTAGCAGGAGGGCTAATTTCGCTAGGGTTTAAAAAAGGAGATACAGCAGTTATTTATATGCCCATGATTCCACAAGCTACTTTTGCAATGCTTGCTTGTGCTCGTATTGGTGTCACACATTCAGTTGTTTTTGGCGGATTTGCTCCGCATGAATTAGCTATTCGAATTGACGATTGCAAGCCAAGAGCAATAATTACTGCCTCATCAGGTATTGAAATTGAAAAACTAATTGCCTACAAACCACTAGTTGATGAAGCCATTGAACTTGCCAATCATAAACCTAAAAAAGTTGTTATTTTAAATCGAAAACTAGGAGCAAGAATACCTTTTAAAAAATATGATGTTGACTATGATGCACTTGTTTATGGATCAGAAGAAGCAGACTGTGTACCTGTTGAATCTTCGAATCCATTGTATGTGCTTTACACTTCAGGTACAACAGGAAAACCTAAAGGAATAGTCAGAGATTCAGGAGGTTATGCCACATCTTTAAAATTTTCAATGCAACATATTTATGGTGTGCAGCCTGGCGAAGTTTTTTGGGCAGCATCTGATGTAGGATGGGTGGTTGGACACAGTTTTATTGTATATGGACCACTGATTAATAGAAATGCAACCATTGTATTTGAAGGAAAACCGATAAAAACACCTGATGCAAGTACTTTTTGGAGAATCATTGAAGAACATAAAGTAAATACAATGTTTACTGCGCCAACCGCAATAAGAGCCATCCGAAAAGAAGATCCAAATGGCGATTTTATAAAAAAACATGATTTATCAAGTTTAAAAAATCAATTTTTAGCAGGCGAACGCTGTGATGTTTCAACATTAGAATGGTATCAACAGCATATTCCAATTCCAGCAATTGACCACTGGTGGCAAACTGAATCAGGTTGGCCTATGATAGCAAATATGATGGGGGTTGAGTTTTTACCAATTAAACCAGGTTCAGCTGGAAAGGCTGTTTCAGGGTATGATATTCGAATTCTTGGTGAAAATGGTCAAGAATTAGGACCAAATGAGGAGGGTTATGTTGTTGTTAAATTACCACTTCCTCCAGGAACTTTATTGGATTTATGGAAAGATAATCAACGTTTTCAATCGGGATATTTAAATAAATTTTCGGGTTATTATTTTTCAGGGGATGGCGGATATAAAGACGAACAAAACTATATATACATAACAGGTAGGGTAGATGATGTAATTAATGTTGCAGGTCATCGACTTTCGACTGCCGAGATGGAAGAAATTGTTTCATCCCACCAATCAGTTGCTGAGTGTGCCGTAATTGGTATTAATGATGAGCTTAAAGGTCAAATTCCTTTGGCTCTTGTAGTTACAAAACATGGTGATATAAAGGAAAGCTTTCAGCTACAACAAGAAGTAGTTCAGCTAGTTAGAAAACAAATTGGTGCAGTAGCATCTTTAAGAGATGTTGTTTTAGTACAACGACTTCCTAAAACTAGATCAGGTAAAATTTTACGAAAGTTACTTAGAAGCATAGCTGAGGGTGATAATTTTCAAATACCAACAACTATTGATGATGAAGCAATTATTGATGAAATAAAATCAGTTTATATAAAACAAAATATCGGATGTTATAAATAGATTTATATATATATTAATTTAGCAAAAAAAAGCTTTTGTGTATAATTAGATTATTTATATTTACATATTCAAAAAGTCAAAAAAATTAAATTACAATGAGTTATTATAAAATAGAAAATTTAGAAAATTATTTCAAAATGTATAAAAAATCGGTTAGAGAACCGAGAAAATTTTGGGATAAAATTGCAGATGAAAACTTTACTTGGTATCAAAAGTGGGATAAAGTATTCGATTTTGATATGCAAGAGTCAAAGTTTGAATGGTTTCAAAATGCAAAATTAAACATTACCAAGAACTGTATTGATAGGCATTTAGCCAAAAGAGGTGAAAAAACCGCTATAATTTTTGAACCTAACGATCCAAAAGAAGAAGCTCAACATATATCCTACAATGAATTATATGCAAGAGTTGCAAAACTTGCTAATGTACTTAGAGATCAAGGTGTAAAAAAAGGAGATAGAGTTTGTATTTATCTTCCAATGATTCCAGAATTAGCTGTTGCAGTGCTTGCGTGTGCACGAATTGGTGCAGTTCATTCAGTTGTTTTTGCAGGATTTTCAGCATCGGCTGTGGCTGCTCGAATCAATGATTGCGAATGTAAAATGGTTATTACATCTGATGGAAGTTACCGCGGAAATAAAGCAATTGACCTTAAAGGAATTGTTGACGAAGCACTTGAAAAAACTCCATGTGTAGAGAAAGTACTTGTTGTGAAAAGAACAAATACAGAGGTCAACATGATGGATGGTCGTGACATTTGGTTACAACCACTATTAGATGCCGCAGTTCCAAATAATGTAGCTGAAATTATGGATGCTGAAGATCCTTTATTTATCCTATATACTTCAGGATCAACGGGTAAACCAAAAGGTATGTTACACACAACCGCAGGATACATGGTATATACAGCTTATACTTTCAAAAATGTATTCAACTATGAAGAAAATGATGTGTATTGGTGTACCGCAGATATTGGATGGATTACAGGACATTCGTACATATTATATGGTCCACTTTTAAATGGTGCTACAACTGTAATTTTTGAAGGAGTTCCTTCATACCCTGATTTTAGTCGTTTTTGGGAAGTAATTGAAAAACATAAAGTTAACCAATTTTATACTGCACCAACTGCAATTAGAGCATTAGCAAAAGAGAGTATCGACTATGTTCAAAAATTTCCTTTAAGTTCATTAAAAGTAATTGGATCAGTGGGTGAACCAATAAACGAAGAAGCATGGCATTGGTACAATGACCACGTAGGAGGGAAGCGATGCCCACTTGTAGATACATGGTGGCAAACCGAAACAGGTGGAATTATGATATCACCAATACCTTTTGTAACACCTACAAAACCAACTTACGCTTCATTACCTTTACCAGGAATCCAACCTGTTTTAATGGACGAATTGCGTAATGAAATTGAAGGAAATCAAGTAACAGGAGCATTGTGCATAAAGTTTCCATGGCCTTCAATGGCTCGAACAATTTGGGGCGATCATCAACGATATAAAGAAACCTACTTTTCAGCATTTCCTGGAAAATATTTTACTGGTGACGGAGCCTTACGTGACGAAGTTGGATATTACCGAATTACAGGTAGAGTTGATGATGTAATAATCGTATCGGGTCATAATTTAGGTACAGCACCAATTGAAGACACCATTAATGAGCATCCAGCCGTTGCAGAAAGTGCAATTGTAGGTTATCCTCACGACATAAAAGGTAATGCCATGTATGGTTTTATAATACTCAAAGAATCGGGTGAGGGCAGAGATAAAACAAACTTATCTGCAGAAATTAATAAACTTATTTCTGATCAAATTGGTCCTATTGCAAAATTGGATAAAATACAGTTTGTATCAGGATTACCAAAAACACGTTCAGGAAAAATTATGCGACGTATTTTAAGAAAAATAGCAGAGGGTGATTTTTCAAACTTTGGAGATATATCAACTTTATTAAATCCAGAAATTGTGGATGAAATAAAAAATGGAAAAATATAGTTTTTTTTTTTTTTTTTAATTGATTAACTGCTTCAGCAATGGAGCAGTTTTTTTTTATATAAATTTGTCCAAATATTTAAATGATGAAATCTGAAATTTTTATTACAAAAAAACCTAAGTCAGAACTTTTAAAGAAATTTATATCTTATTATTATTTTCATTCTAACGAGTTAATAGATGAAAGGATAAAATTTCATTATTATCCAAATACAATAAATGCAATAACAATTTATAAAAATTCTAATGTTTCATTTTTTGAAAATTATAATTCAGTAACAAAACCAAATAAGAACAATAAATATATAAAATTATATACAGGATTAAAAAGAGTTGTTAGCGGAGCTGAAATTTACACTCCTTTTGATAAAATAGCAATAGCTTTTGAACCTTTAGGTTTAAATTCATTTATTAAAAATACTATTAAAGATATAATATCCAAAGAAGATAATTTTATTTTTTCTGAATTAGACCCTGAAATTGATATAATTTTAGACAAAGTATATTTTGAAAACGATTATGACAGAAAAGTAGAAATTTTAGATGATTTTTTTGTTTCAAAAATTAATGATTTCAAATGTAACATTACAGAAAAAGCAATAGATTTAATTGTAAATGATAATCAAAAATATAAAGTTTCAGAACTTTCAGAGATTTTAAACATATCAAGTAAAACATTAAACAGAAAATTCAAAAATCATTTAAATTCGAGTGTAAAGGATTTTATTGAAATAGCTCATTTTCGTAAAACGTTTAATCATTACTTGAACACTAATCAGAATAATAAGCTTACAGATTTAGCGTACCAATTTAATTATTATGATCAATCTGATTTTATTAATCAATTCAGGAAAATCACGGGTATTAATCCAAAAAATCTTTTTAAAAAAGTAGAACATTTTGGTAATGAGAATTTATTTTGGAAAAAAATATGATTTGTCCATTTTTTCCAATTTATAGTTTTTAATTCACACTATTTTTGTCGGATAAAATTATTATTATGAAACTTAATTTACTATTTTTATTATTATCTGGGTTTATATTTGGTCAAAACAATTCCAAAATAACATTCAATGTTCAAGTGCCTAATGCCATTGATGAAGTTTATATAACTGGAAATCAAGAAATTTTAGGAAATTGGAATCCTTCCAAAATTAAGATGAACAGAATTAGTGATTTTGAACGAGAAATTTCTTTGCCGCTGACTTTTCCAATTGAATTGAAATTTACAAAGGGTAATTGGGAATCAGAAGCAATTATTAAAAGTAATGGAGAAACTTCAAATTTGTTAATTGAAAATAATTCAAAAAAAACATATTTTTATAAAGTAAGGTATTGGTTAGACGAAGAAATTACAAACGACGAGTTTATTTCTGAATATGAAATTAAAAAATTGAATTCTAAGTATTTAGATGATAATCAATCTTTTAAAATATATTTACCAGATAATTATTCTTCAACAAAAAAGTATCCTGTATTATATTTTACAGATTCTGATTATTCTCCAAATTTTGAATTATTAGTTCAATACTACAAACAGCTTGAAGCTTTTGAGATCATTCCAGAATGTATTTTGGTAGGAGTTATGCAGCAAAATAGAAATAAAGAATTAGATGTTTTTTATACTGAAAATGGTAAAAATTATAAAGATTATTTATTTAATGAATTGATTCCTTTTATAAATAGTAATTATTATGTTTCAGGGTTTAATACATTGATAGGACACTCAGACGGTGCAACATATAACCATATTTTACTAACTGAAAGTAATTGTCCTTTTGATGGATTTATCAGTATAAGTGCAAATTTATTTAATAATCAACTGAGTTCTATTGATGATTATTTGAAATCATATAATAAAAATAGAAAACTTTATTACTTTTTAGCGAATGGTACTTTTGATGATACTGGAAGATTTGATTCGGGTAAAGCAATAGAGTCTGTTTTTTCAAAATATAAATTACAAAATATAAATTTTGAAAATAAAATATACAATGCAGATCACAATAATTTAGTAGCTAAAAGTTTATTAGATGGTATTCAATTTATTTTTAAAGATTATAGAGGTGTAAATAATTATAAAGATTTTTATGATTTTTCATCAAATTATGAAAATAATATTATTAATAATTATGGAATTAAACCATTATTTTTCTACAATGATATTGATTATTTCTTCGGGAAAATTTTAGAAGCTAAAGATGCCGCTCAATATGAAAATTTAATTTCATTTTGTCAAGAAAGAGATATATTCCCATCCACTACAATCGATAGAGCAAATCATTATTTTGCAATGGATAATTATGCGAAATGTATTGAATATTGGAGCAAATCATTAGAATCCATCCATCTTTTAGAAAAGCGAGTTTTTTACTATAATTTTAATAAAGCGCTTATTTCATTTGATAAATTAAAGCAATTTAAAGAAAAAATTGTTTTTTTAGAAAAGTGTAGTAAACTACTTTATGAATACAAATTGGAATTTTCGTATTTTATTGTAAAAACAATAATAGACAATGATTTAAAAAGTTATAACTCCAAAGATTATATTAATTATTGTAAGATTAACTTTAAAGAAAATAGATATTTTACTTTAAAAGATTTAGAAGAATTGTAAATAATGCAAACTGCTTCAGTAATGGAGCAGTTTTTTTTAGGCATAATTTTTGTAGAAATATTTAAAAAAAATATTTATGAGCAATATAAAATCTATCTATCAAACAATTTTTAGTCTATTATTAGTAGCAATTATGACGGTAAGTTGCATTAAATCAGGCACATCAGAATCTTTCAATGAAGCTGATTTTTTAGGAAAAACATTCGATCAAATTGTACAATCTGAAGCTGATCCTGAGCTAGGAGGACCAGGTTTTATTAAATTTAATTCAAAAAACAATACCCACATTAAGTTTGGAGATATTGTTTTTATTTATAATTTTAAAATTTCATCAAATAAAATTATTTTTGAAGAGTTGAATACAAAAGAGGTTTTAGAATTTTCAATTCTAAGTAAAAATAAATTAAAAGATAAATATGGTGTTATTTGGGAATACAAAGAACAAAATTAAATTCTTGAATTAAATTTTAAAAGTTATTTAATTCCTAATTTAGCTTTTAATTTTAAAAATAATAAACTTAATAAAAATGCATCACTAGTTACGGATTGGTTTGCTGGTGTGGGTAATTTATAGAATTGACCTAATTGGTTGATTTCAAAGCTTTTATCGTCATCATCAATTAGTTTTTTATGCATAATTTCAATATCTAAAGCTTCGTTTTTTAATGATCCACAACCCATTTTATGTAATGCCGCATTTAGTATTTCAATATCAAAATTAATTCGATGCCCTACCAAAACAGCATTTTCAATGTAGGTAACAAAAGCTTCAATGGCATTGGACTCACTCATTTTAGGTAAATTAGAATCTAAAATAGGAGTCAATAAGTTATTTTCAGCAAAATAATTTTCTTGTAAAATAGCAATTTCAAAACTTTTACCTATTTGTATTTGGTTGTTTTCTAGTGTAATAGCTCCAATTGAAAGAATTACATCTTTTTCTGTATCAACACCAGATGTTTCCAAAGTAAAAACTATAAATCGATTAGATTTTGAATTGAATTTTTTTAAATATAATTTCCAAAATTCAGGATATTCTTTTGTAATATTTTTTAGCCAGTCAATCATATTATGAAAATTGTGTTAATTGAAATTTGTCTTTAATCAATTCTTCTAATTCACGCATTGGGGCTAAAGCGTTTTTAAGTTTTTCTTTATCTAATTTATTCAATTCATCTAGATTAATGTATTGACCTGATGAGTCGTTTTTTAAACCTTCTTTAGTTCTAAATTTAGTTAAAACTAAAAAAGCATCAGCGCAATTCAAATAAATTTCGGCATGTTTTGTGTCAGTAATTGCTAATTGTTTAAAACGTAAATAGGTGTTGTTTATGTTTTTAATACCAAAATTAAGTGACAGTAGGCGTGCAGCATCTACCAAAGGCGAAATGGCTCGATTTTTTATATCAAATTTACCTTTGTGTTCACCAATCTCTTCAAGGTTAAATTTTTTGAAAAAATTAAGTGGAATAGGTTTTTTGAGCGTATCATTTCCAAGAAAATCAAAAAATAGTGTTTTTGAATTTATTTTGTCAAAAATAGAATCGGATAATATATCCTCAATTTTTTGATCACCAAAAGCCAAGTCAAAATCAAAAAAAGTACTATTGATTTCGTTGGTATTTTCTCCTGGAGTGTTTATCCAATTGAAGTAGCTTTTTTTCCACTCAGTCAATGACTTACAATTATTTAAAGTACTTGCTACTAAAGCATTTTTAGGAAGTTCAAAACCAACTTTTTCAAGTAGTGTTGATGATCTTTTTGCTAATTTTAAAAAATAATCTTTTACATCTCTATATTTTTCTGTTGATACATCTTCAAAAACAAGAAAACTATTTTGATTTGAAACCAATAATTGTTCTTTTCTACCTTGACTTCCTACTACAAAATAGCCAAAACGAGTGGGAGGTGAGCCCATTTCTAAAATAGATAATTCAACGGCTCGTTTTACAATTGCTAAAGTAATTTCACCTGAAACACTGAAAACATTAGGCAATGGAATGTTTTTAAATAATGATGTCTGAATAATTTCTGATAATTTATCACGAACAAGTTTCAAATCTTTAGACCCTTGTGCCTTTTTAATTTGTTTGAGCAGAACCCCTGGATTATTGGCTTGCGCAACCACCAAATCATGTTCAGAAATAACTCCTTTTACTGTTGTATTTTCTGTACCATCAGTTGTAACACATAAATGAGTAACATCATTTTTAAGCATTACTAGTTGCGCTTCTTCAATACTTATGCTTTCGGTAACGGTTACAACCGGAGTTGACATTATTTTATCAATAGCTGCAAAAATTTCATAGCGTCCAGTTGCTACTTTAGATCTAAAATCGGTATCAGTAACAATACCAATAGGCAAGTTATTAGATACAACAATTACGCTATTTTGCATGTTATCAGTCATTAATTGAGAAACTTCTTTAATGCGGGAATTGAGTTCAACAATTAATGGTTTTTTATTATAGTCTAAGCTTTGAAAATACAGCATATCTTGTTGATTTTCATTACTTTTCACTTTTTCTGTTAGGTTGCTTTGGTTTTCAATTAAAAAATTTGACCTTGAATTTGTCACAAAACTTTGCAATAAAAAGTCCATTATTTCAGTGTTTGCTGTCATTAGTGGTTTAAATACCGCAATTGGAATTGCTAAAATAAGTGAATCTTCACGCGATTTTGCAGTCATTTGGTAATTGTTTTTAGCAAAAAACGGACGTAAACCAAAAATATCTCCCGAATGGCATTTTCCAATTATATTTTCTTCACCATCAGAAATAAAACTAAGATGAATTAATCCAGAATAAACTACATAAAATGAAGTATGTAATTTATCATTTGTTTGAAATAAAACCTGGTTTTTTTCTAAATTAATGATTTTAATTCCATTTGAAATTGAAATTAATTCATCATTATTTAAAAAGTTAAAAGGCTCAAATTTTTTTAAAAAATCCGCAACCTGTTGTGGGATAGAATTTGTCATTTTTTTTAAAACTTAGGCATATAGGTTACAAATATAGTTAAGATTCGTAACTATACAAATTTAAGATTGTTAAATATTCTATTTTACATAATATAAATTATAGTTCATAATAGATTATTGGTTTTAATCCTCATTCATTATTTTTATTCTAAACAATTTACCAATTAGCAAATTGAGTTTAATTGTATAATCTTCAATTAGCCATGAACGATAATTTTTAGTTACATTACCAAGACAAGCGCAATAACATCGAATACGAAATTCAATATCATCAGCTAATTCTTTGGCTAATTTTTTGGCATCAATTAATTCCTCGGTATTATCTACACACATGGCTGCATGTTGCTCAAGTGAATTTTCAATAATTATTTTGGCTTTTAAATTGTTTTTAATTGTTAGCTTAAATTCTTCCTGAATATCCATGAAAATTGAAGTTGATTTTGAAAATTTCTTTCGTAATTCATCAGGCATTACATATTTAAAATTACTTTCTATTTCGGCATCTTCACGTAAACTTTCAAGGTAATATTCGGGCGATTTAAAAATATGTTGCCAGTCTATTGGATTATTCCAAAGTCCAAACCGCAAAGCATTGTTCCCTAAATCAATTACCGAAAAAGAATCTTTATTAGGTAATCTTCGAGAACCACGACCTATCATTTGAAAATAAAGTGTTAATGATTTTGTAGCTCTATTTAGTATAATTGTTTCCACAGTTGGCTCATCAAATCCTGTGGTTAGTATGCCAACCGATGTTAAAATGGCATCATCAGTTTTTTTGAACCAATTTAAAATATCTTTTCTATCCTCAGCAGATGTAGTGTTATCAAGATGTCTAATGTTGTATTTAGCATTTTTAAAACTCTCATAAACTTGTAATGACGTGTTTATTCCATTATTGAATATTAGTGTTTTTTTACCTAATGATTTTTCGGTATAGGCATGTAATAACTTTTCTTGCATGACCATATTACTATATAAATCGTCAGAAGATTTTACGGTATAATCACCATTAATACCTACTTTTAATGAAGTTAAACCTACATTATAACTATAGGTTATTGCATTGGCTAAAAATTTACTATCAATAAGGTTTTGAATGGTATCGCCAACAATTAATTCATTGTAATTCTGATACATAGGCAGCTTTACATTGGAGCTTAAAGGCGTTGCTGTTACTCCTAAAATAAAAGTGTTTTTGAAAGTACTGAACAACTTTCTGAACGAATTAAAATGCGCTTCGTCAATGATTACTAATCCAATATTTTCAATTTCAAGTTTTTCATCATTTAAACGATTTTTTAATGTTTCAATCATTGCTACAAAACACGAGTACTCATTTTGATCGGGTAATTCTTTAATGGAGCTATTGATTATTTTATTTTTAACATTAAAAGAAGTTAACATTTTAGAAGTTTGTTTACAAAGCTCTATCCTATGTGTTAAAACGACTACTTTTTTATCATACTGCTCTAAGTATCTGCGAGTTATTTCAGAAAAAATAACCGTTTTACCACCACCAGTAGGCAATTGATATAATAAATGATAATCGGAAGGTGCATTATCTAATCGTTCAAAAATCCGATTGATATCGTCTTTTTGATAGTCATATAGTACTTTCTTGTCTTCGTCATTTGATTTTTTATCTTTTGTTAGCATCTAAAATTGTCGATTTTTGCAAAAGTAATCTAAAAAAGAGTTCTTGTAAGCCTTTTTGATAATTAATAATCAAACCTTTTTAAAATTGATTCAAATTGATAGTGATTTAGCCATTTTTGATGAGTTGTTTCAGTAACAATAGCCTCTACCCTATTTTTAAAATCATAAAAAATTCCCTTCTCAATTGTAAATGAAATGGCTTGTTCAAAAGTATTTAGCATACTTTTATAAAATGCCTCTTGTTTAATAGTTTTTTCTTGTGTAAAACTTTGAGCAATTTCAATAGAATAAAATAATATATCAGCAACAATAAAGCTGTCAACACCTAATGAAATATAGTGTTTTACTATTTTTTGAGAGGTAGATCTTCTCATTTTTGGACGTCTGCTTGAAAGTGGATAAAACTCATTAGAAATTTTAAGTTTAGCCTCTTTTAACAAGTTTTTTTCATTGGGATTAAAAACAAAATTATAATACGTTTTCACTTCTGAAAATTTATCATACAGTTCTAAAAATTGTTCTTCTAGCTGTGTTTTTGATAATTCGGAAACGTATTTTTTTAAATCTCTTTTACTCATTTTATTACATTATTTTACAAATATAAATTAGTTTTTCAAAAATGTACTATTGTGTCAGGTTTAATACTTATTTTTGCTAAAAAATAATTGAATATGTTACGAATATTTAAAATTGTTGCCCTACTTGAAGGTATTTCTTATTTACTTTTATTAGCAAATATGCTGTTTATCAAGCCAAATGATATGGTTTTATACAAAAATCTATTGTTTCCAATTGGCATGTCTCATGGTGTTCTTTTTGTGGCTTACATTTATTTAACTTTTGCAAATTATACTTCTCAAAAGTGGAATTTTAAATCCGTTTTAGAAATTTTATTAGGTTCCTTAATTCCGTTTGGAACTTTTTATATTGATAATAAATATCTAAAAAATGCTAGATAGGCTTGAAAAAATCTTCAAATGGAGTTATAAGTTACTTCGGAAATTTGATATTAATGATGATATTGCTTCCTATGTTAGCTTATTATTTAATTGTGTTTTACTATATTTAATTGCCTATGTTATTTATATTGTATTCCGATTATTGTTAGTAACAATGCTTGCAATAATTGCCAAAAAAACAAAAACAAATTTTGATGATTTATTGGTTTCAAATAAAACCGCTAAATATATTGCTCATTTAATACCGTTTTTATTCGTTTACAAATCAGTACCAATAATATTAAAAGATTTTGTGTATTGGGAAAGTATGTTTGGTAAATTAGTTGGCGTATATATTATTCTGTTAATAATTTGGATATTAAGAAGTATATTAAAAGCGTTGAGAGATTACATAAAAAGTAAAGCCAAATTTAAAGATAAACCAATAGATAGTTATGTTCAAGTAATCATGATTATTATGTGGTTATTTGGAAGCATTTTTATTATTTCAAAATTATTTGATGTAAAACCTGGCACTTTATATGGAACACTTGGTGCCGTTTCAGCAGTAATAATTTTAATTTTTAGAGACACCATTTTAGGTTTTGTAGCAAGTGTTCAAGTATCATTAAATGATATGGTCAGAATTGGTGACTGGGTCACATTTTCAAAATTTGGAGCCGATGGAACCATAATTGAGATTAACTTAGCCACAGTAAAAATCCGAAATTTTGATAATACAACCACTACCATCCCAACGTATAGTTTAATTTCTGATTCGTTTAAAAATTGGCGCGGTATGCACGATGAAGATGGCAGACGCATCAAAAGACATCTATTAATTGATCCTAAAAGCATTCGTTTTTTAACAGAAAGTGATTTGAATTCATTAAAACGAATACAATTAATTTCAGCTTATATTACTACAATTCAGAAAGATATTGAGGTTTTCAATACCAAAAACAATGTTGACAAATCAATAGCTATAAATGGACGAAATTTGACAAATTTTGGAGTTTTTAGAAAGTATATCACCAATTATTTAAAACAGCATCCAGGAATAAATAAAGATATGGTATTATTGTGCCGACAACTACAACCTCAGGATAATGGTGCTGTACCGTTAGAAATTTATGTTTTTGCCAAGGACAAACGATTTGAAGAATACGAGTACATTATGGCCGATATTTTTGATCATATTTTTGCTTCAATCAATTATTTTGATCTAACCTACTTTGAATAAATTACGTATAATCAGTTGAAGTTAAACAATCTATTATTGAAAAATACTTTTTATTTTATATTAAATTAGAAATTTTTATTTATTTTTGCAGACTTATTATTAATCTATATTTATTTATGAAGACAATTTCTACTATTACACTCTTGATTGCAACTTGCTTTTTTGCAAATGCACAAGAAAACTCTAGCAAACTCGACGCCACAAATTCAATTGGAAAATGGACAATTGAAGCCACAGTTGGACAAGGTAAAGGAGTAAATCCATACTCTGAAGGTTATTTTTCTAGCAATCCGAAAACATTTTTTGGTAGTATTCAAGCAAATGATTTTTCTTTGGGTTTCAGGTATATGATTAACCCTAAATTTGGTATTAAAACGGCATTAACTTACCAAAACTTTAAAAACATCAATAACAACGGAAGTTTACCGTTTGAAATGAATATGATGGGAATTAGCTTTCAAGGTGTTGCTAATTTAAGACGTATTTTTGATTTGGAGCACACTTTCAAAAAAGTTGGCTTGTTTGTTCATGCTGGTATTAAAATTGATCAAATGGAATCAAAAACTCAAAATAATGTAGCTTCCCTTGTAAATCATAACTATGGTGTTAAAGAATTCAATGGTGGTTTGATTTTAGGAGTAACACCTCAATTTAAGATTTCAGATAAATTTTCAATAAATTTAGATGTATCTGTTCAAAGTAATTACAGACAACATTTTAATTGGGATGGTTCTTACAGTACTGCAAACAATAATCTAAAAGGTCAAATTGTAACAACATCTTTAGGATTGTCTTACACACTTGGTAAAAAACCAAATTCTGATTGGGCAGATGTAACTATCGATAAAAACGAAATTACTGACATGAACAAGAGAATTGCAGAAATTGAAACGTTGATGAACGATACTGATAAAGATGGTGTTCCTGATTATCTAGATACTGAGAATAATTCAATAACTGGTGTAGCTGTTGATACTAAAGGTAGAATGGTTGATGTAAATAAAAATGGAATTCCTGACGAGTTAGAAAAACATTTAAGTACAAATTACTATTCTAAAAAAGAATCAGCTGATTCCAAAAATACAGATAATATGATTATCGCTAAGTTAATCAACGAAGGATATATCACTGCTTACTTTGATTTTAATAAAACTCAACCTACTAACGAATCATCTGAGGGTATTGATTTCTTATTAACTTTCTTAAGAAATTATCCAAACTCAACAATTGACATTATAGGTCATGCTGATGAAGTTGGTGATTCAAATAAAAATCAAGCTTTAGCAAATACAAGAGCATTAAATGTTAAAAATACCCTTGTAAAAGCTGGAGTTGATGCTAACAGAATGACAATTATTTCTCAAGGTGAAGATACATCTGTTGACATCACTTCTGAAAATGCAAGAAGACTTGTAAGAAGAGTTACTTTCAAAGTGAAGTAATACTCCTCAAAGTATTTCCTATATTAGAGATGCCCTAAAATATTTTTTTTAGGGCATTTTTTTTATTTCATAAATTTATTTTTAATTTGTATGAAGGTGAGATTACTACATTGCAACTGATTACAAACTTGTTCTCGTAAAATATCTAAATCATCAAAAGTCAAATGTTTTGACCATGATTGTTCCTGAAGTACTTGATGTATAATTTTAATTGTTTTAGATGTTTCTTTTGCATTGCGAAGTTGAAAATTTTCTTGATACAAAACAGAATTTTTATGATAAAACTGAGCTGTTTTTTTTGAATAATCAATTAAAATAAAAAACAAATTAGACATTTCATCATTTTCATAAAAATCAGACCATCTTGCATAACCAACAGCCAACTTCTGATTTTTAGATTCTTCACGTCCCTCAAGTCGCCACCTACAATTAGAAGCTCTTCCCCAATGATTTGCTATTCGATATACGCCTTCATCAGTAAATATATAGCTACTCCCCGACTTACTTTTGTAGTTGATTTTTAGATTTTGAATTAATTCAAAATCAATTTTCGTAAAAATACAAAACGTATTTTTATGAAAATTATATTTTGTGTAGTGTGTAATCATAAAAAAAAGCCTAATTCAATAAGGAATTAGGCTGGTAAAAATAACACTTTTTTTTAATCTTTATCCTCGTTCAAATTTTCAGATGTGGCTTGTTGTATTCCGCTATCATTTCTAATTTCAGTATGTCTGATTTCGCCACCTGTTGTACCTGTTTCCTTGGCTAAATAAACTGTTGCCAAGCTAATAATTGCAACTAGATAGGAAAAAATGGATGCTTTAGAATGCTTTTTTAAGTTAAAATAAAGTCCTACAATTGAAGTGACCCCAAGAATGTAAAGAAAAATGATTAGTTTTTCGGCCATTTCTTCGTGTTCATGAATAATTTGATGCGTAACTTCAGGTAATTTTTCGGCAATTTCTTCAGCTCCTTCGCCTGTTGACATACTTACCGCACCAAAAATTGCAGCTATTATAAACAAGCAGTACCCAACATTTTGAACAGTTTTGTTCCTCAAAATAATACTTGCAATTAAAATTCCTAATCCTAAAATGGTTCCAATAATTGGAAAATGGTTCACAACCATGTGTAAATGAGCGTCATTCATAATTTCTAAATTTATTAAGTTACTAGTAATTTCATTTTATCCGGCTAATGAAACGCCAATTAGCGATCCTATTCCGTAGGTTATTGCTGCAGCGGTTAGTCCAAATAAAACTTGCCTTAGTCCTGAAAACCAAACACTTTTACCTGTAAATAAAGTGATGGATGCACCAATTCCAAAAAGTCCAACAATGCTGCTTGCTACGCTTAAATAAATAGCCTGAAACCCTGTGAAAAACAAAAATGGATACAACGGAATTATAGCACCTATAGCAAATAATATAAACGATGTTATTCCTGCCTCCCAAGCTGAACCTTCAAGTTCTTCTTTATTAATGCCTAATTCTTCTGTAATCAAAGTTTCAATTGCGGATTCTTTTGTTTCAAATGCCTTAGTGGCTAATTTTGTAGCCTCTTCAATCGTCATTCCTTTTGCTTGGTAAAGCAAAATGAGTTCCTTTTTTTCCTCTTCTGGTGATGCTTCTAACTCGGCCGTTTCTAATGCAATTTGATTTTCGTATAATTCTTTTGAACTTTGTACAGACAACCATTCCCCTAGCGCCATTGAAATAGCTCCAGCTAATAATCCTGCTGATCCTGTTAATAATATTGTGTCGTTTGAAACTGCTGCTCCGGCAACTCCCATAACCAAACTCATGTTTGATACTAAACCATCATTTGCTCCCAAAACTGCAGCGCGTAAAGCGTTACCGCCTACAGATTTATGTCGGCTTTCAAATTTTGACAAAAAACCACCTGATACATTCAAAGCCGAATTTGAATTGACAGCCTCAATTATTTTAAGATGATTATGTTCAAAACCACTTAGTTTTTCACCAGCCTCAATTTTATTTTTAACGCTATTGACTGCAAATTGTTTTTCAATTGAAGATAAATTACTGATTATTGCACTGTAACCAAAAAATTTGCCTATCCGTAACTGAATTTTAGCTCGTGTTGATGGCTGCAACATTTCAAATTGTGGTTCACTTTTTTTAATTTCATCAAACATGTGTTGGGCATGCCCAACTTCAATTTCAGCCAAAGCGAGTAGTACTTTTTTTAAATTATCATCTGATTGAATTTCAGCAATGCTTTTATATAAAAATGCTGTATCAACCTCAGTTTGTAATTGCGATTTCAATTTAATTACATTCATATTATTAGTTTATTAAATCAAAAACACCTGAAAGTAATAACTTTGAATTGGAATTAATTTCTTTATTCGGAATTATTTCAACAAAATTTTCATTTGAGGCACCTTTTTGTACCGCTACTTTTTTGAAAAAAAAGTTATCATTTGAATTTGATACTAATAAAAGTACGAAATTTTTTTGACCTTTTGTACTTATTGCTTCCTTATTAACTGCAAATCCTTTTTTTGAATTTGTAATAATGGCTGCTTCAACAAACATTCCGGTTAATAAACGTTGTTTAATATTTTCAGCCAAATGACCATGAACATTGATTGTTCTATCATTTCCTTCTATTGATTTTCCAACCAAATGAACTGATGCTTCAAAAACTTCTTTGGAAGCTTCAGTAGCTGAAAATTTAATTTTTTGTCCTTCTTTAACATTTAAAATGTCTTTTTCAAAAACATTTAATTCCAAATGCAAATGACTGGTTTCAACAATTTCTAAGATAACATCTGAAGGCGAAACATACATTCCAACATTGGCATTCATGACCACAATATCACCTGAAATGGGTGAATAGAGGGTGATTTTTGATGTAAAAACACCTTTTTCAACTTGTTTTATGTTAATTTTTAATAATGCCAATTTTGAACGTAAGCTTTGGTAAATAGCTTTATTTTTTTTATAATCACTTTCTGCTTTAAGGTAATTTTTTTGTGAAGTTATTTTTTCATTATATAAAGTTAATTGACGGTCATATTCTGATTTTAAATAACTCATTTGCTCCACCGATTCTAAATATTCCTTTTGAATATCAATAAAATCAGTACTTTCCAAAGTAATTAATGCTTGACCTTTGGTAACTTTGTTCCCAACTAAAAGTGTAGTTGACTTAACGTAACCTCCAACAAAAGTTGTAATTTTTGCTCTGTTTTGAGGCGGCACATCAATTTTACCTGTTGTTTGGATATCCACATCAAAGTTTTGCTCTTCCAAAACTCCAATTTTCATATTCATGGTTTTAAATTGGTCGTTTGTAACTATAATTGTATCACTTTTTTGAGATGCAACTTCTTCATTTACAGATTCTTTACATGAATATAAAAACAGTAAAAGTGATGATATATAAAATATTTTTTTCATAAGATTTAATAATTTAAATAGATAATTTCATTTTGAATTTTATTATATTGCACTACGGCATCTAAATAATCAACTTGTATTGATGTGGCGTTTTCCAAGCTTGTTATGTATTGAAAAAAATCAATTTCACCATGTTTATAACTCATTTCTGCAACTTTGATTATTTCTTTGGCTAGTTTTTCACCAAAAGATTTAAAATAGTCAATTGCTTGGTTATATTTCTTTAATTCTTCATTTTTTTGAATTACAAATTGAGTTATTTTATTTTTTTCAGAAGTTATTTGTTGATCCCAACTTTCTTTTTCAATTTGAGCCATTTTAATTTTTGCTTTTGTGGCTGAATAAAATAGGGGTACTGATATTCCAAATTGAAAACCATAAAGTGATTGTGATAATCCATTGTTTTTACCTTGAAAATATTCAAAATTTAGTTCGGGCAAAACACCTTTTTTTTGTAAATTTAAATTTGCAGTATTTGTTGAAGTAATTTTATCAAAATAACTATTATACAACACATTATTGTTTTCTTGAATAATTGTTATTGGTGTACTATTAGTTTCCAAAATGATTAATTCCTCTTTAACATTGAGTAGTGTTTTTAATTGTTCGTAGTAACTTGTTTTGTCGTTTTTTATTTGAGCCAGTTTCATGTTTATTTGTCTGTACTTGCTTTGGGCTGTGATTTTTTCAAGGTAATTAGTTTCGCCAAGTTCAAATCTTCTTGCACTTGCTTTCGAAAAATTTTGATATAAACTATCCAAGTAACTATATAATTTTTCTTGATTTTGAATATAAACAAGTTGGTTATATAATTGAGCAACCGCATATTTTAATTTACTTTTTTGAATTTCAAATGAAGCCATTTCTGTTTCATATTGGGCTGTTAAAAGTTTTTTTTGTGAAGTGTAAATTGTTGGAAACAAAAACTTTTGTTGTACTCCAAACACCTTCAAAGGCTCATTATTTAAAGCTAAATTATTTTGGTCAAAACTATAATAAAAAGTAGATTTATCAATTGAAAATGAGGTTTTTATTGCTTCCTTTGATTTTTCAGTTTGGAGTTTTTTTGCTTTCAAGTCCAAATTATTATTCATTCCAACTTCGATGAGTTGTTGCAATTGATTTGGATTATTCTGTGAAAAACCAATAAACATAATGAAGAAAAAAATTATTGAATAGGTTTTGGAATTAGTTTGTTTTTTGAATTTTGGTCTTCTAAACTCCTTACTATCAAATACTTTGTATAAAACTGGCAACACAATCATTGTTAAAATAGTTGCTGTAAATAATCCACCGATAACAACAGTAGCCAACGGTCGTTGCACCTCGGCACCCGACGAGGAGGAAATTGCCATAGGCAAAAATCCCAAAGCAGCCGCTGCAGCCGTTAACAAAACAGGGCGCAAACGATCAGTTGTACCTTTTACTATTAATTCGTCACCCATTTTCATTCCTTCGTGTTTAAGTTCTTTAAAATGTTCAATTAATACGATTCCATTTAATACAGCAATTCCAAAAAGCGCAATAAAACCGACACCTGCCGAAATACTAAAAGGTAAATCTCTTATCCATAAAAATAAAATTCCTCCAACAGCTGATAAAGGTATTGCAGAATAAACCATTAAAGCTTCTTTAACTGAATGGAATGCAAAATACAACAAAATAAATATCAAAAACAAAGCAATCGGAACGGCTATCATAAGTCGTTCTTGGGCACTTTTTAAATTTTCAAATTGTCCGCCATAGGTTACGTAATACCCTGCAGGTAAAAGTATTTTTTGACTTACAATTTTTTGAATATCAGTCACAACACTTTGTAAATCCCTATTTCTTACATTAACGCCAACCACAATTCTGCGTCGGGTATTATCTCTTGAAATTTTGGCAGGACCTTCGGTATAATTTATTTCAGCCAATTCAGACAATGGAACTTGAGCTCCAGAAAGTGTTGGGATGTAAAGATTTTTTAAATCATTTATATCCTTTCTATTGGATTTATCTAATCGAATAACGAGATCAAATCGTTTTTCACCTTCAAAAACACTACCCGCAGTTTTACCAGCAAAACCGAGTGTAATTAAATCATTTAAGGCTGAAATATTTAAACCGTATCTAGCTATTTTTGATCTATTATATTGAACACTCATTTGTGGTAATCCTTCCGTTTTTTCAATTATAATATCTGATGCTCCTTTAACTCTACTAATTGCTTGTTTTAATTGGTTGGCTTTTTTTGCTAAAATATCTAAATCTTCACCATAAATTTTAATTGCCACATCAGACCGAGTTCCCGAAATTAATTCATTAAATCGCATTTCAATAGGTTGTGTAAATTCAATTTCCATATTAGGAATTTTTTGCTCTATTGCATTTTTAATTTTATCGGCAAGTTCATCTTTTGTACTAGCCGAAACCCATTCTGACTTTGGTTTTAGTTTTACAATAATATCTGATTCTTCCATACTCATTGGGTCGGTCGGAACCTCTGCTGCTCCTATCCTACTAACAACTTGTTCTACTTCTGGAAAATTTCTTAGAATTGTTTTTTCAATAATGGTTGTAGTTTCAATTGTTTTTGTTAATGATGTTCCTGTTTTTAACACGGGTTGTATCACAAAATCGCCTTCGTCCAATGTTGGAATAAATTCGCCGCCCATTGTAGAAAATAATAGTGTAGCACCAACTAACAAACCAATTGCTCCATACATTACTTTTTTACTATTATGTAAAGACCAAGTGATAAGTGGTAAATACAACGCGTTTAATTTGTTTATTAATCGATTTGAAATTGAATTTGGATTTTCTTTTGTTGGTTTTAAAAATAAGGATGAAATAACTGGTACATAAGTGAAGCAAAATAGCATAGCACCTACTAATGCAAAACTAAATGTCATTGCCATTGGTTTAAACATTTTACCCTCAATACCTTGCAATGTTAAAATGGGGATAAAAACAATTAAAATAATCAACTGTCCAAAAATAGCTGAGTTCATCATTTTTGAAGCACTTTTATAGGTAATTTCATCAATTTGAATTTGCTTTTCATGTTTTGACAAATGCTCCAAATGTGTTGATTTATGTACTATTTGAAATGCAATAAACTCAACAATAATTACGGCTCCGTCTATTATAATTCCGAAATCAATTGCTCCTAAACTCATCAAATTGGCATCAATTCCAAAAATATTCATAAACGAAATTGCGAAAAGCAAACATAGCGGAATAACCGAAGCAACCACCAACCCTGAACGCCAATTCCCTAATAATAAAACCACTACAAATATTACTATTAAACATCCCAAAATTAGGTTTTCGGCAACTGTAAATGTTGTTTTTGCTACCAATTCGCTTCGTTCTAAAAAAGGATTGATATAAACACCTTCTGGTAATGTTTTCTGAATTTCGGCAACTCTGTTTTTTACCGCTTCCAATACTTGTTTGGAGTTACCGCCTTTTAGCATCATGACTTGTCCGAGTACTTTTTCGCCTTGTCCGTTTCCAGTAATTGCTCCAAAACGATTGGCATTTCCAAACCCAACTGTAGCTACATCTTTTACATATATTGGCATACCATTGGTATTTGAAATAACAATATTTTCGATGTCGCTAAGTGAATTTACTTTTCCTTCTCCTCTTATAAAATAACTTTGATTAACTTTTTCAATATAGGCTCCACCTGCAATGCTGTTGTTGGTTTCCAAAGCTGAAAAAACATCATTAGCTGTAACATTCATACCTTTCAGTTTGGATGAATTAATTGCTACTTCATATTGTTTTAAATATCCTCCCCAAGTATTTATTTCTACAACTCCTTTAATACCTGACAATTGTCTTTTTACAACCCAATCTTGTAAAGTACGTAATTCAGTAACTGAATATTGGTCACGAAACTCGGGTTTTACATCAATAATGTATTGATAAATTTCGCCAAGTCCTGTAGTAATTGGACCCATTTCAGGCGTTCCAAATCCTTGAGGAATTTTTTCTGAAGCAGTTTTAATTTTTTCGGCAATTAATTGACGAGGTAAATAGGTTCCTAAATTATCGTCAAAAACTATTGTTACAACCGAAAGACCAAATTTTGAAATAGATCTAATTTCGGTAACACCTGGCAAATTAGCCATTTCAATTTCAACAGGATAGGTGATAAATTGCTCAATGTCTTGTGTAGATAAATTTCTTGAAGTAGTAATTACTTGTACTTGATTATTGGTTACATCGGGTACTGCACCAATTGAAAGTTGAGTCAATGAATATAACCCATAACCAAGAATACCTAAAGTAAAAAGAAGTATAATTAATTTGTTTTTTAAACTGAAAGCAATTATTTTTTCAAGCATTTTTTTTTTACAAATTTAATTAGAAGTTTTATTTTATTAACTTAAAAAGTGCTTAATAATTTATATAATTCATTGAAATAATATCCATACGTTCATTTAATTAATCATAAATTAAGTCAATCTTAATTTTTGTATGTAAATTTGCGGTTTAATTAAAGTTTCAATATGAACTATTTCAAAAACAAATCGCCTTTTTACTATTTAACATTATTGTATGTTATCGTTTCGTTTTTTTTACGAATAATTTTGCTTTTTCATCCTTTGACCCAAAGTAAATTTTCAGTCATGGAGTCAATTGAAATTTTTGCTATTGGATTTATTTCTGATGTATTAGTTTTTTGTGTAGCAAGTGTTTTTTTATGGTTGTATTTGTTATTTTTATCCAATTCAAAATTCAATAAACCTTGGGGGTACATCATTTTTTCGTTGTTGTTGGTATTGTTTTTATACATTATTTTATTTAACACCATTTTAAATGAATATGGTGGTTCGTTACCCGAAATTGTTCAAGGTTTTGTAGGCATAAAATTAGTTTTATTCGGACTTTTACTCTTTTTACCAAAATACAGAAAAAACATTCGTTTAGCTTTGTATTCCTTTACTATATTTTTATTTGTATTAATTATTATTCAAAATGCGGTAAGCGAATTTTTCTTTTGGAACGAATTTGGATTAAAATATAACTTCATTGCTGTCGATTATTTGGTTTACACAAATACCGTTATTGGCAATATTATGGAGTCATATCCTGTAATTCCATTGTTTTCTGCTATCGGAATCGTTACTGCTTTAATCACTTATTTTATTGTAAAAAAATCAAAATATTTTATAGAAAACCTTTCTAATTTTACTAATAAACTAACAAATTTTGCAATTTATATTCTATTTTTTGCTATTGCTTTGTTAGCAATTCCTAAACTTTCAAAACTTGAAAACTCACCAAACGTTTTCAAAAATG
Source organism: Flavobacterium sp. (assembly GCA_044373115.1). GTDB lineage: Bacteria > Bacteroidota > Bacteroidia > Flavobacteriales > Flavobacteriaceae > Flavobacterium. The sequence continues at coordinate 45,666 of JBILQQ010000002.1, read as the reverse complement.
AGTTGCAAGCAAATGGTTTGTATAAATTCTATTTAGCTTTTATGAATAGCGTATTGGATTACGATAAGTTTTATATTACAATGCCTATCGATGAGGCATTTGCAATTTTAAATAAACAAATTGATGGTATTGAAACAAATTCTTCAATTCATAAAATTGAATCAAACCAACCTGAAATTCACAAAAATGTAGTTCTAATAACAATTGAAAGTTTTAGTGCCGATTTTATGTCTGCTTACGGAAATGAAAAAAATATCACTCCTTTTTTAGATTCACTGTCTACTAAAAGTTTGATGTTTACAAATCTATATGCCGTTGGAAACCGAACTGTGAGAGGTCTAGAAGCCGTAACTCTTTGCTTACCTCCTACACCTGGTGAAAGTGTTGTAAAAAGAGAAGACAACAAAAATAAGTTTTCAACGGGTGCTTTATTTTTGAAAAAAGGCTATAACGTAAAATACATGTACGGAGGCGATGCTTATTTTGATAATATGAATAGTTTTTTTGGAGGCAATAATTATGAAATAGTTGATAAAAAAACATTTAAGCCTGAAGAGATAAGTTTTTCAAATATTTGGGGCGTTTGTGATGAAGATATGTTCAAAAAAGCTATCGGTGAAATGAATATTGAAGCAAAGGAAAACAAACCGTTTTTTAATCATATTATGACGGTAAGTAACCACAGACCATTTACTTATCCTGAAAATAAAATCGAAATTAAAGAAGCAAAATCTCGTGAAGGAGGTGTTAAATATACTGATTATGCAATTAAAAAATTCTTTGAAATGGCAAAAAAACAAGATTGGTATAAAAATACTATTTTTGTAATTGTAGCTGATCATTGTGCCTCAAGTTCAGGCAAAACAGAACTTCCTATGGATAAATACCGCATTCCTGCAATGGTATTTTCTGAAGGATTTATACAGCCGCAAAAATGTACTACCTTGATGTCACAAATTGACGTAATGCCGACCTTAATGGGGTTATTAAAATTTAATTATACTAGCAAATTTTTCGGTCAAGATGTATTTAGCTCATCTTACAAGCCAAGAGCTTTAATTGCAACTTATCAAGATTTGGGTTTAATAAAAGACAATGTTTTAACCATAATCTCGCCTAACAGAAAAGTAAAACAATTTGACTTGGAATTGATCCCTAATCCAAAATTAGGTTCTGAATTTCAGTTGATGTACAATGAAAATCCAACTCAAAAACCAAGACACGATTTAATTAAAGAAACCGTAGCTTATTATCAAACAACATCCCATCTGTTAAAAAATAAAAAGTTAAATAAATAAAGCAAATAAAGGGTTACTATAGTAACCCTTTATATTTTCTAATAAACCATTCGGTAGCTAAAAGAACGGCGAGTAAAATCAAAAACCACAAGGTATCAATCAAGCTCGTATTGGTTTTAATGCTTTTTTCAATCGTCGGAAATTCTTCTGAAACTGTTAGTTTTTTGATTAAATCATCTATTTGATTTGGAATATAAACGGTACCATTTGTTTGCATCGAAACTTGTTTCATTTGATTGAAATTTGCATTTACAAATTGTTTTTCAATATCAAAATCTAAAACCTCAAAAGAAGCAGTATAGCTGGATTTTGAGTTGGACTCTTTAATTTCAAATGAATATTTACCCGGGTTTAAACCCTCTAAATTTACTTTAAAACTGTTGTTGGATTTTAACAAATCAAATTGCTTCACACTATTTGTTTTAGTATTTACTAATTTAATTGACAGTGACGCATTTTCATCAAACTCGTAATTTTTGTTAAAATACTGAGCAGTTATTTCAATATTATCGCCCATATTGTAAAAACGTTCATGGGAAACAATCAATGATTTTTTTTGATTATTTGTGTTCAAATATTGAATTATTTTGTCCATCATCAAATCAAATTTTTCGAAGGATTGATGATCCAAATAACTTTTTGCACGCCATTTCCAAATAGTGCTTCCAAAAAGAAAAGCTCCTCTTGTACCATTTGTTTCATAAAACGATAAAAGTGGTGAATTTGTTTTTATAGAACGAATACTAGCATTTAATAAAGTTGTAGTTTGATTTTTTTCGGTAATTTTTCCATATAAATTTTCTAAAGGCGGAAATTTTTCAAAACCAATATTATCTATTGCAAAAGGTGCAAAATTTGGATTATATTCAGCCAAATAATCCTCTTTTTGCGATGCCATTTTAAAATCATAATATGTTTGATTTTGATTTAAAAAATTAAAATCAGTTGCGCTTCCCGTAATAATCCACGAATTGATTTTTGCGATTTTGGAAGCATCAAATACTTTTTTAAAACTTGAATTTGGTTGATAAAAAATAACGGAATTAAATTTTGTTAAATTATTGTTTTCTTGAGGGTTAACAATTGTAACTTTACGCTGCGAATTAGATTCAATACTACGTTTAAGCATACCTAAATCAGGATGTGAAATTGTTGAAAATACTCCAATCTCAGTACGTTGATCAATGACTTCAACAGCAAAATTCTTTGAGTTGTTGTAAGTGTTTTTTTCTTTACTAGTAGATGATAAACGAGCTGTAAACAATTGAACGCCAATTTTTTCGGCAGGCAATAGTACGGAAACAATTTGAGCTGATTTATCTTTTGAAAAAACAATGTTTTGTTTAGAAATTACTTTGCTCCCAGATGAAATGGATAAAAGACTATTTATTGTTTCGTTTGTATTGCATTGCACAAAAATTTCGACTGGAAATTTATTTTTAAGAAAAGCATATTTATTTGCATTTAATTGATTTATTTTTAAATCCAAATAACGAGTAGTATCGCCAACAACAAGTGGAAAAACTTTATTTACTGCTGAAAAACTATAAACAAAATCATCGCCAGATGTTTGATTACCATCTGATATCAAAACAGTTGGAAAAACTTTGTTTTTGTAAATACTTTTTAATGATTTTCCAACTTCGCTTATTTTAGACTCTTTTCCTGAAAAATTTAATTTATAAAATAAAGAAAAATCTTTATCAAATTGATAAACTTGAATATCAAATTTGTCTTGAAGCTCAGAATTATTTTTTATTTTTGAAACTAAATTTAACGAAATTTCGGTAGCATCTAGTTCTTTAATTGATTTTGAATTGTCAACAACCACAACCAACGGTGGCTTGATAGTTTCATATTTTAAACTTGTAAAAACTGGATTTAACAATAAAAGTAATAAACCCAAAATAGTTGAAAAACGCAAAAAAGCCAAAAAATAAGTCCATTTAGACACATCTTTGGCTTTATATAAATACTGATAAAAGGACAATCCAACAGCAACTACAATAGATAATAAAACGAGTAAAAGTGTTGATAATGTCATTAATTTGCTTGTATATTAAGTTAACATTCCGCCGTCAACATTAAGTACTTGACCTGAAACATAGGTACTCAAATCAGAAGCAAAATACAAACATGCGTTAGCAACATCTTCTGGTGTACCTCCTCTGCGCAAAGGGATTGAATCTCTCCAGCCTTGTACCACATCTTCATTTAATTTTGCAGTCATTTCAGTTTCAATGAATCCAGGAGCAATAGCATTACAACGAATGTTTCTTGAGCCTAACTCAAGGGCAATCGATTTTGTAAATCCAATCATTCCCGCTTTTGAAGCAGCATAATTTGCCTGACCAGCATTTCCTTTAACACCAACCACACTACTCATATTGATTATTGACCCAGCACGGTTTTTGAGCATGATTTTTTGAACCGCTTTTGTCATATTGAAAACTGATTTTAAATTGATTTCAATAACTTTATCAAAATCCTCTTCTGACATACGCATCAACAGATTATCTTTAGTAATTCCTGCATTATTAATTAAAATGTCAATTGTACCAAACTCCGCTATCACATCGTCAACTAATTTTTGCGCCTCATTAAAGTTAGCGGCATTTGACTGATACCCTTTTGATTTGATTCCTAATGCGTTTAACTCGTTTTCTAAAGCAACGGCTGACTCAACAGACGAACTGTATGTAAATGCCACATTTGCACCATGTTGGGCAAATACTTTAGCAATTCCGCTTCCAATTCCACGACTTGCACCTGTTACAATAGCAACTTTTCCTTGTAATAATTTCATATTGATGACAATTTTATTCGTAAATAATATGTGCCAAAGATACTATTATTTTGATATTTAAAAAAAAAATAGATTACTTTTAAACCTTTAATTTAATAGGTTGTCTAAACCTTTTAACCGATTTACCCAATTGTGACAATTGAAAAATTATCTTTCGAACATTTTTACGACCAATACAAAGTTTTGGTTTACAATGTGGCGCTTCATTATTTGCAAAATAGCGAAGATGCGGAAGAAGTTACGCAAGATGTTTTTGTACAAGTATTTCAATCACTTAATAATTTTGAGCACAAATCGACTTTAAAAACCTGGATTTATAGAATAACAATTAATAAGTCAATTGATTACATAAAACACAAAAATAGTCAAAAACGCTTTTTTATTTTTGGAAAAAAAACCACAAATACTGCTGAAATTAACTCTTTGAGCAATTTTGATCATCCTGGTATTTTGATGGAACAGAAAGAAAATGCCGCTATTTTATTCTCAATAATTAATCAACTGCCTGAAAATCAAAAAACTGCATTTATACTTTCAAAGCTTGATGGATTAAGTAATCCCGAAATTTCAGAAGTAATGAATTTAAGTATTTCAGCTATTGAATCGTTAGTTTTTAGAGCTAAACAAAACTTAAAAGAAAAATTATCAAAAAAATAATGAATTATATTACAAGAAATTAGTAGTAATTTCGTCTAAATATTTATGGAAAAACAATATACTAGTAAAGAAATTTTAGAAAGCATAAATGGAATTCAAAAATCAGTTCCAAATGCTATTTTATTTTCTAAAATTAAAGCTAAATTAGATCGGAAACAAAAATTAGCTACTCAAAAAAACTATTTTATCGCTGCTTCTATACTTCTATTGCTTACAATTAATATAATAGTAGTAAATGCAAATAGTAATAAAAACACTAACTTTTCAAAAGTAATCACACCTACATTACTAAAAAACAATCAGTTATATGAATAATTCTAAATTAAAATCAGTCGCATTAGTTGTTCTTGTTTTGATAAATTTAGTACTACTTAGTTTTATTTTAAAAAATAATTACCATGGAACGGATGTACAATTTAATCATAAACAACAGCAGCCAAAGGATTTTATTATCCAAAAACTTAATTTTGATGACAATCAAATTTCATTGTATGAAATTGAAATTCAAAAACATAGGTCTGAAATTTCTAGATTAGAAGACCAAATTAAATCATCAAAACAACTATTATATTCGTTACTCAATACAAATAATTCAATTAAGTCCGACTCCTTAATTGAAGATTTGGCTGCTTTGCAAAAAAAAATTGAAATAACACATTTTGATCATTTTTTGAAAATTAAAAGCATTTGTAAACCCAATCAAAGAAATGATTTTGAGGAACTTACTACTGAATTATCTAAATTATTTTCAAAAGAACATCCAAAACCAAAACATGACTAAAACATTACTTTTTTTGGGTATCGCTATTTTTAGTATTTTAGGTTTTTCTCAAAAAAAAGAAGCAACCTTAGGATTGAAATTTGATTTTAAATTCAATGATGAAAAATTTATTTTGAATAAAAAATATATTTCCTCTCATAATGATACCTTAGAAATTAAGATTTTAAAATTTTATATTTCTAAAATTTGTATTGACTTTGACGATAATTCAAATTTAATAGACACTGACTTTCATTTAATTGATTTTGAGAACAATACCCCTTTAATTCCAATCATTGTTACTTCTGAAATTAAAACCAAAACGGTTAAAAAAATTAAATTTTCAGTTGGAATTGATAGTTTAACTAATGTATCGGGAGCATTTGGAGGGGATTTAGACGTTACAAAAGGAATGTATTGGGCATGGCAAAGTGGTTATATAAATTTTAAATTGGAAGGAAAAAGTAATAGTTGCTTAACACCAAAAAATAAATTTCAATTTCATATAGGAGGTTATCTATCTCCCTTTTTAGCAATCAGAGAGATTAGCTTACTACCTAAAAATAATGATTTGACTGTTGCGATTGATGTTTCCAAATTGTTTTCAGAAATAAAATTATCCGAAACAAATTCAATAATGATACCTGGTAAAAAGGCTGTAGATGTAGCAAATATACTAACTAAAATGTTTTATTAAAATTGAAAAAAAATATAACATATATAATGATTATTATTACAATATTAATTGTAATGGCTTCATTTTCAATAAAAAAAACAAGTCTTAGTATCTTTGATTATCCTAAATCGTGGCCAAAACCTGTTTATGATTTTGATAAAAACCCATTAACTGAAGAAAAATTTGAGTTAGGTCGAAAATTGTTTTACGACCCTATTTTATCCAGAGACGGAACTATATCTTGTGCAAGTTGTCATTTGCAAGCTACTGGTTTTACACATATTGATCATGAATTAAGTCATGGAATTGATGGGGAAATTGGCGAACGAAATTCATTAACATTACAAAATTTGGCTTGGAACAAAAGTTTCATGTGGGACGGCGGAATTAATCATCTGGATATGCAGGCATTGGCTCCAATTACTAATAAAGTTGAAATGGATGAAGAAATGGATAGAGTTGTTTTTAAATTAAATCAAAACGCTTTGTACCAAAAATTATTTAAAAATGCATTTGATTCAGATGTAATAACTGGACAAATAACGCTAAAAGCTATAGCTCAATTTTTAGTTCAATTAAAAACATATAATTCTAAGTATGACAAGGTTTTAAAAGGTGAAATTAATTTTTCTGATATGGAAAAAAAAGGATATGAGATATTTAAAGACAAATGCGCTTCATGCCACAAAGAACCTCTTTTTACTTCATCTGAATATAAAAACAATGGGCTTGAAATAGATCCAACTATTAACGATTTTGGTAGAATGAAAATTACTCAAAAAAGTAGTGATTCATTACTTTTTAAAGTGCCCACTTTACGTAATATTGAATTTTCCTTTCCTTATATGCATGACGGAAGATTTTCAAATTTAGTTGAAGTAATTAACCATTATAGTCTTGGTATAAAAAAATCAAAAACACTGAGTAAAGAATTGAAAAAACCATTATATTTGACTGATAACCAAAGAACTGAACTAATTGCGTTTTTAAGAACATTAAGCGACAAAGAATTTCTTTTTAATAAAAAATACGGCTATCCAAAATAAACAAAAATAAAACGCAAGATAAAATACAAATAGTCGTCTAAACAATTGAATAATAAATTAACTATGAAAAAACAATTTTTAAAAGCACTCGCATTAGTAGCCTTAACCACAGCTAATTTTGCTCAAACCAATCCTGCAATTACTAAATGGTTGCAAAACACTACAGTAACAGGTAAATATTACACTTCGGGTAATTCGACAGCAATTTCCAATAATATTTTAGTTAATTGCCAGCAAGTTAGGTATTCAACCAATTGGGTTTATGTTAACGCTACAGGTATTCCAGCTTACCCAGTTGGACCTTTTACAGGTGATGGAAATCCAAATAATGCCGGAAATCAGAATGCAATTTTTAAATTCCCATTAAACCCTACCCAAAATACAGGTACACCAACATCTACATCTGCTGGCAACATAGGTGTTTTTATAAATGGTGTTGCAATGTTTGATTACAGAGATGGAGTTTCTTGGAAATCATCTACAGGAGCATTTGCTGGTGGTCCAATTGGTGGATCGGGCGACGGTGTTTGGAACCGAGATGCTATTGTATATGAAAAATTAGGTTTTGATTGTTCCAAAGGTCATCCAGCAGGAACAAATTATCACCACCATCAAAATCCGAGTGCATTTGATTTAGATTTAACTACAGTTTCAACCATTTGCAATCTATACGATGCTGATGGTTTATATGCTATTAACACTACGCAACACTCGCCGCTAATTGGTTTTGCTTATGATGGATTTCCTATTTATGGCGCTTATGGCTATTTGAATACAAATGGAACAGGAGGAATTACGCGAATGAAATCGGGGTATCAAAAAAGAACTATTACAGTTAGATCTCTATATGCCGATGGTACAGATGTAACTGATGGACCTGCAGTAAATTCAACTTACCCAATTGGATCATTTAAAGAGGATTATGAATACATTTCACATCCATCTCAACCTGATTATTTAGATGTTCACAATGGTCGTTTTTGCGTTACCCCTGAGTATCCAAATGGAATTTATGCTTATTTTTGTACTGTTGATGCCAATCATAATTCAGCATATCCTTACATAGTTGGCCCAACTTACTATGGTAACAAAACTGCCGCTAAAGTGACTACAGTTACAGAAGCAACAAGTACATACACATTAACAAACAATGAATTTTCAATCGATGAAGCTTCTATAAAAATTTTCCCTAATCCTGCAAGTCAACTAATTGCTATTCAAGTTAATGGATTGGTTGAAAACACTATTGCTATTGATTTAATTGACATCAACGGAAAATTAATTAAATCAACTTTGATTAATACAGGACAATCAATTGCTTATTTTGACGTTCAAGATATATACGACGGAACTTATATTATCAAATTTACATCAGGAAATACTTCAAAATCAAATCAAGTTATTATAAAAAAATAAATTTATCAAAACCTTTAAATTATGAAAATACAAATCGGAATTTTATCAGCCCTAATTTTAACTCTTATTTCTTGTGGAAAAAGTGATACCTATGAAGATGTCGCCTATCCAAATGTGAAAGCCACTTTTGGTACAAAAATAGATTTAGAAAATTTAGCTAACTATGCCAATCAAACCGTTCCAGGTTATATTACAAAAAGTAATATCAACGGAAATCCGATTACCGATAAAGGCGCAACTCTTGGAAGGGTTTTGTTTTACGATAAAAATTTATCATCAAACAATACCGTTTCATGTGCTAGTTGTCACCAACAAAACAATGCCTTTTCAGATGTTGCAATTGCTAGTCAAGGTGTAAACGGAACAACTGGACGGCACTCTATGAGATTGATAAATACAAGGTTTGCTGCTGAAACGAAATTCTTTTGGGATGAAAGAGCTGCTAATTTGGAAACCCAAACAACTATGCCAATAAAAGATCACGGTGAAATGGGATTTAGTGGCACAAATGGAGATGCTAATTTTACAACTTTACTAACCAAATTAAGCGCAATTGGATACTACAAAGAGTTGTTTAAATTTGTTTATGGTACTGAAGAAATAACAGAAAGTAAAATCCAACTTGCCTTAGCTCAATTTATCAGAAGTATCCAATCTTTTGACTCAAAATACGATACAGGTAGAGCTTTAGCAGCTAATGATAATGCCAATTTTTCAAATTTTACAACTCAAGAAAACGCTGGTAAGGCACTTTATATGGCGCCACCCGTTTTTAATGCAACTGGTAACAGAACATCTGGAGGACTAGGTTGTGCAGGTTGCCACAGAGCTCCAGAGTTTGATATTGACCCAAACACAAGAAGTAATGGAATTGGTGGATCTATAGCCGGAGGGCAAGATTTTACAAATACTAGATCTCCTTCGCTAAGAGATTTGGTTAAAACAGATGGTACTTTAAACGGTCCATTAATGCATACAGCGGTAATTAATTCGTTGCAAGCTGCTATTGGTCATTATGGCGATTTGACAAATGCAACCGCAAATAACACAAATTTAGACCCACGTTTAAAACCAAACGGAGTGGGTCAAAAATTAAATTTAACTGCAACAGAAGTTAATTCAGTCATTGCATTTTTAAAAACATTATCAGGAACAAATGTTTATACCGATACAAAGTGGTCTAATCCATTTTAATTTTATATTTTTGTTTTGAAATTAATTTAAAATTAGCTTCGGATTTTCGGAGCTAATTTTTTTTTGAAATAATAACCTCAAAAAAATTATAAAATGAAAAAAATCTTATTTTTAGCTATCTTGTTTTGTTCGATGTCTTTTGCCCAAGATCATCATTTTAAAGCCGAAAGAAAAGAAGTAATTTGGCAATTGGCTTATAAATCGTCTGAGGCAGAAATTCTAAAAATAATTGACAAAAGTCATGGTAAAATAAGTGCTAACTATACTGATAACACTGGCAAAGGATCCAAATTAAACTGTGATTGCAAAGGCGGTGGATGGTATTTTGAACAAGCATTTGATATTGATTTTGAAGTTGAAATTAAAGATGGTTCATATATAGTTACAGTTTCAAATATCCAATTTGAAAGTGAATCTGAAGATAAACCTAAAACCCCTATCGAGAATTATTTTTTACGTATTGGGCAAAATGTATTTCATCCAACCGAAAAAAATAAAATCAACATGCTTTGTCTTGATAAGTATTTCACCAAAATATTTCAAATTCCTAACTCGGAAATACTAGCTAACTAAGTTATTTTTTTTAATTTCAATTAGTTAAAAAAAATAGTAGAATAAATTTGTTTGATAAATTTTTTTATATTTACTTTGCATCTCAAAGTACTTTAAAATGGAAAACGAAAAATACATAAACGATTTGAATGAAATTAAAGAAATGATGAACAAATCATCTCGTTTTATTTCTTTAAGTGGACTATCAGGAATATTGGCAGGAATTTATGCTTTGCTTGGTGCAGCATTTGCCTACACTATTCTTTATGAAACCACCTCAATTACTGCAGACTATAAAAACCTTGTAATTACACAAGTTAGCGCCATCAAACTAGTTGCAATTGCTTTTACAGTTTTAGTTTTATCCATAATAACCGGATTTGTTTTTAGTGTAAACAAAGCAAAAAAACAAAACGAAAGCGTTTGGAATATGGCTTCCAAAAGATTGTTAATAAATTTTTTAATTCCATTAGCTACCGGCGGATTTTTTATTTTATTTATCATAGAAAAAGATTTTATGGTGCTTGTTGCTCCTTCTACCCTATTGTTTTACGGACTTGCCTGTTTAAATGCTAGCAAATATACCTTAGGCGATGTTCGTTATCTTGGACTAAGTATGATTATATTGGGTTTATTATCCACTTGGTTTTTAGGTTACGGATTGTTATTTTGGGCACTAGGATTCGGGGGTTGTCATATTTTATATGGAAGTTTGATGTATTTTAAATATGAAAGAAAATGAAAAAAATAACACTTTACTTATTTATAGGCTTACTATTTATTTCATTTAATAATAGTGAAAATAAATCAACAATTACAAAATTTCAAAATGGAGATATTATATTTCAATCTTCGCAATCTAAACAATGTGAAGCTGTAAAAATTGCAACCAATTCAAAATTTTCTCATTGTGGTATTATTTTTATTGAAAATGGCAAGACTTATGTTTATGAAGCAGTTCAACCTGTAAAAATGACATTATTTGAAGATTGGATTTCTCATGGAAAAGATTCAAAATATGTAGTTCAAAGATTAAAAAATTCTGATAAAATTCTAACAAAAGAAGTAATAGATAAAATGAAAATCTATGGGAAAACATTCAATAATAAAGATTATGATGCTTACTTTGAATGGAGTGATGAAAAAATTTATTGCTCAGAATTAGTCTGGAAAATCTATAAAAATGGTGCGAATATCGAATTATGTAAAACAAAAAAGCTAAAAGATTTTAATCTCGATAGTCAAATTGTAAAAAAAATAATGAAAGAAAGATACGGTAATAAAATTCCATATAATGAAGCCGTTGTCGCTCCTTCTCAATTATATGAATCAGAAATGGTTGAAACGATTTTCAATAACTTTTAAACTCATAAACCTTAAACTTTTAAACCAAAAAATGCTAAACATCATCCAAAATATAAATAAAGCCTTTGATCACCGAATTCGTTTGGGCATCATGTCTATTTTGATGGTCAATGAAAATGCCGATTTCAATATGCTCAAAGAATTACTTGGAGTTACCGATGGCAATCTTGCTTCGCATACCAAAGCGCTTGAACTCGAAAAATATATTCTAATCGAAAAACAATTTATTGGTAAAAAACCTAATACCAAATACAGTGCTACTAAAGAAGGTAGAAAAGCGTTTACAGCGCATATTGACGCCCTCGAAAAATTAATCAAAAAAAGTTAACTATTTTTTTATCTATCAACTTTGAAATTCAAAGTACTTTACAAATTATGAGGGAATTACTAATCGAAAAAATGTACGAAATATCAAAAAAACCGTACCAAAAAATGTTCAAAAAACAAAAAGCATGGGATATTGATATACCGAAACTAATTGTTATGCCACAAGAAACTCTTGGATTTCAACTTGGTTGTTTTTTACTAAAATACAATTTTGAAATCCAACCTAAACTTGAAGGTCATGACATTATTCATGTGCTTACAAACACAGGTATTTCAGTAGTTGACGAAATTGGAATGCAATATTACCTTTTCGGAAACGGCAAAAAAAGCAGCTATATGTTTGCCGTAATTATCATCGGAACACTATTTTATTCATCAAAAGTAAAATATTTCAAAAACCAATATCAAAGAGGTCGGCAAGCACATCAATTTTACAATTTAGATTTTCAAAAACTGCTAACTATTCCTATTCAAACTATTCAAGAATCATTCAATATTAAATAATTATAAAAATCAAACAATCATGGAAAATCAAACCAATTTTCAAGAAAAAAAATCAATTTTTCAATCCTCAACCGCCAAAATGATTATGGTGGGAATTTTAACTTTAGTATTATTAGTTCCGTTAACTCTAGTACAAGATTTAATTGTAGAACGAAGTGTAAGACAAAAAGAAGTAATTTCGGAAACTACATCAAAATGGGGAAATTCAGTGTATTTTTATGGTCCAATTTTAAAAATTCCCTACAAAGATCCAATGACTGGAAGAAATAACTATGCCTACTTTTTTCCAGAAAATTTGAACAATAAAACCGAAGTTACAATGGTAAAACCTTTGGAACGAAGCATTTACAAATCGAATGTTTTTTCTACAAAAATGCAATTCGACGGAAAATATTCTAATCCTGATTTTGTTTCAAAAGGAATTCCAGCGGAAAATATTTATTGGAATCGAGCCAAAATTATGATTCGCACCACCAATTTAAAAAGTTTAAAAGATGAAGTCAAAATGAAAATTGGCAAGCAAAATTTACTATTTGAATCGGTTGCCAATGCAAGTAATGATAGTATTGAAAGTCTGGAAACCAACTATTTCGACTATCAATCGCTTCAAAATAACGCAACGTTCAACTTTGACATTTCGTTCAACGGAAGCAAACAAATTAAAATAGTTCCAATTGGAAAAACTACCGATGCCAAAATAACTTCCAACTGGAATTCGCCTAATTTTAACGGCAACTTCGCCCCTATTTCAAGAGAAATTACAGCCAAAGGTTTTGCCGCAAATTGGAAAATATTGCACTTCAATCGTCCGTTTGCCCAACAGTATTTTGAGGTGTTGCCCGAATTAGGTAAATATGCTTTTGCCGTAGATTTCATCACACCCGTTGACGAATACCAACAGAACGAACGTGCTTCAAAATATGGTTTTTTAGTCATCGGATTAACCTTTTTAGTCTTCTTTTTGATTCAATCCATCAGTAAAATAAATATTCATATTTTTCAATATTCAATGATTGGAATTGCGCTTATCATGTTTTACACGCTACTGATTTCCATTACCGAACACAGTAGTTTTTCGTTCGCCTATATTGTTGCAGCAACATCAGTTATTGCGTTGATTTCGCTGTATTCGATTTCCATTTTAAAAGACAAAAAGTTTCCGCTTTTCATTGGAATTTCATTAACGGTTTTATACATTTTTATCTTCGTAATCATTCAATTAGAAGATTATGCGTTGTTAGTAGGAAGCATTGGATTATTCGCCATTTTAGCAGCCGTAATGTACTTTTCTAGAAAAATTGAGTGGAATAAGTAGCTTATTATTTTGAAGCAAAAGGCTCGGGCATTTTCAATAATGGTAATTCCTGCTTTTCGTTCCAATCTTTTTTAAAAAGGGCAATCAAGCAATCGCCCAAGTGCCCTTTTCAAAAAAGGATTTCCACTTCAATCAGGGCTATTCAGCCATTCATATAACGAAAAAACTCCGAAAGAAAATAACATTTTCAATCGGAGTTTTGTTGTATAATTAATAAAATTAATGACTTCCTTCCACTTCAATAGCATCAACATCTATATTCTGTTTTTTCAACATCCCTTTTACAAGAATAGCAAACAATGTTAAATAAGCAAAACAAACAACAGCAACAATATACGATTGATGAATTCCAATAATATCCGATAATTTCCCTTGAATTGGCGGAATAATTCCACCACCCAAAATCATCATCACTAAAAACGCAGACCCTTGCGAAGTGTATTTTCCTAATCCAATTATTGACAAACTAAAAATAGATGGCCACATAATACTACAAGCCAATCCACCCGCCAAAAACGCATAAATAGCAACAGTTCCAGTACTAAACAAACCAATTAACATCGCAATAACACCAAAACTACCAAAAATAGTCAAAGTTCTAGCGGGTTTATCCTTACTTAAAAAGAACGCTCCAATTTGTATTAATACACAGAAAACATAATAATATAAAGGTTTCATATCTTTACCCGAAAGTATATTTACCCCTAAAATAATGGCAAAAGCCACCAACGGAACTATAATTAATGCCACAGTCTTTTTGCTTCCTTGCAAATTAAAAACACTAATAGCTCCAGCCCAACGCCCAATCATTAAACTTCCCCAATACATTGATATGTAGGGCGCAATATCAGACGATTGCATTCCGCCAAACTCCTTCAGTTTCAATAACTCACCTAAATTACTACCTATAGCAACTTCCACACCAACATAAGTAAAAATAGCCAACATACCCAAAACCAATTGCGGATATTGCATTGCTCCCCAACCTTCAGCTTTTTTACTTGCCGATGTATAGGAAAACAACAAACCACATACTACAACCAACAATGCACCAGAAAGCCACATCATTCTCGACTTTTCTAATGGAACTTGTAATGATTTTATTTCAGTTTCTAATTCTTTGATTGATTGCACAGTTGCCAATTTCACATCCATTTTAACATCTATCAAAGAAGCCTCAATTTCAGCTTTTTGTTTTGTCAAACTTTCAATTTTCAAAGCTTCGTCACTTTTATAACTTTGAAAAACAGGAGTAAACATTACACCCAATAAAACAGTCATTACCACCAATGTTCTCAAAGCTTTATTTGCTTTTTCCATCGGTTCATTAGCAATACCACTTGGTACTTTTTTAGAAAAATAAAACAAAGCAGCAGCAGCAATAAATAGCAATCCAACACCAATGTATAAAATAACAACTTTACTTAATTCCAAAGCTTTTATTTGCTCATCTGAAATTGATTTTGCTGTTCCAAATAAAGCCAAAGCCACTACAATTGGACCAATAGTAGTTCCAAAAGAGTTGATTCCGCCACCAAGATTTACTCTACTTGCACCTGTTTTTGGGTCACCCAATAAAATAGCAAATGGATTAGCCGCAGTTTGTTGCAACGAAAATCCTAATGCAACAATAAATAATCCAACTAACATTCCAGCATAAACACTAGCTTCAACAGCAATAATCATTGCACCAGCTCCAAGGGCAGAAAACAATAATCCGTAAACGATACTTTTTTTGTACCCCCATTTTCCAACAACATCTTTACCCGTCAAATCGCCAAAAGCAAATAATAACAATGCACCTATATAATAGGCGGTATAAAAAGCAAAATCTACCAATTGTGATTGAAATTGATCTAACGAAAAATAACTCTTACAAAATGGGATAAAAATGCTATTTCCTGCAGCAATAAATCCCCAAAAGAAAAATACTGTTATTAAGGTGTACAATGCAGGATAATTAGTTTTTTTGGTTTCTAAATTCATAAATAAATTGTTTTAATAAATGGTTAGTTTTTTTAATTATTTAATTGCTAAATAACAAAAAAAAAACGCATAAAATTAAATATACATAAATTAATTCTTAACGAAAACGATATAGTAAAGATTTTATAAAGTATTTACTTTATGAAAAAAAAGAAAATACTATTTAACCAATCTTTTGTCAAAGATGAAATCCTGTTTTGAAAATTGTATCTTCTTAAAATCAGGATGATTTGGGTTAATCAAAATGTTTTTCTCATTCAAAATAATTGCCGATGGAACAATTAAAACTGCCGATTGCTGATTTCTAATCCAATTATCTCCAATCAATCTGCAATGAAGATGACCTTTTTCTGAAAGATCATTCCAATCCTTATCTAAATCAGTTGCCGATAACTCAATAGTTTTTATAGTAGTAGGAATAGTTATTGTAAGTAATTTAAAATCAGAATCTAATCCATATCCATTTCTATGAACTAAATTTTCCAAACAAGCCAACGAACAACTTTCAGCAGCATAAACAACAAATAATCCTGAAGAATTCCAACGAGCAGCATACCCAGACCCCGTCAAACTATCTGCCCATTTTGAATGAACAATTCTATAAGCTTTCATGAATTAAGCAGTTGCACCAAACTCAATGCGTTTCAATTCTTCGTAAATTAAATGAATACCTGTAGATGTATTCAAGTAATTTGAAGGTTTGTTGTTATTAAAAAAAATAGTTTCTTTATCTAACCACAAATTAAATGTAGAAGCATTACCAAAAATTAAAATACCTAAATCATACAAAGCACTTAGCTCAATAGCCAATTCTGCAATACGTGAAGGTATTTTGGTCTCGTTATTTTTGTATTTAATGAATGTTTTTGGAGTAATTTCAAAAATATTTTCGGCTAGAGTTTTAATGGTTAACTCAGTAACAGCCAAAACCTTAGCAAATATTTGTTTTGAGTTTTGTGTTAAGTTATCTAAAACCATACTTTTTGAAAAACTAGCTGGTAAATAAAGTGAAATTGGTTCATTAACAAGTGAAGTTGAATCAATGTTTATTGGGTAATTGTTGGTTTTTTTGTTCATTGTGTGTAATTTTACTTGTTATACACCGCAAATTTACATTTATTTTTTTGTTTTTAAAAGTTTTTTTCAATTTTTCCTCTTTTTCCAATGCCATTTGCATTAAATGCTTCTATTTGAAAATAGTAGGTATCTGTTCTGTCCATTCCTGTAAAAAAATAATCGTTTTTATAAACAATTTTCACTAAAATTAAATTATTTGCCTTCCAAATAATCCTGTAAATAGCTAAATTTTGGAGTTAATTTTCCTGATTTTGTAACTTGAGCTCTACTAAGTAGTTCGTTTTTGTCATTATCAAAAAATGCAGGAACTACGTGTTTCATAAACATCTCACCGAAACCTATACTAGCATCATTTGGAATTTCGCAAGGCAAATTATCAACAGACATTACTACTATGGCTCCTGGATGTGTGTAAGGCACTTCAATGTGTTGAGATGGTAAATACCCAAAAATCGGATCGGCAATTGTTGATGCTTTCAAAGTACAAGCAATTGGGCCGTTTACATCGCAAGAAACATCAGCAACGATTTTGATTTTACAATTTGGAGCGTTTAGCATTTCGCGTGTTAGTATATCAGGAGCACCATTGGCATGAAAATGCCCCGAAATATACATATCCGAAATTTTAGTAAATCGTTCAAAATCAGATACATAATCTGATGGGTTTTTATAAAAATCCAAATTATCGAAAACCTTTCCGTCTTTTCTTTTATTATAATCCAATACATCTATTTGACAATAAACAGGCTGTGTATAATTTTTTGTTAAATAATCAGCAACAGCAACTTGCTTTATTTTCATACTATCCAAAATTTCCTTTATCCCCGACCCTACTTTTCCGTGACCTGTAATAATTATTTTTATGTTAGGTAGTATTTGTCTTTTCAATCTTGCGATAAGCTCATCTCTACCTTTTAAAGTTTCGGCTTTAGCTAAAGTAAAAAGTTCATATTTTAAACCAAAAGCTCTAAAAGCATTGTAAGCACCCACAATTCCGGCATATCTTCCAAAACCGATTAATCTTCTATTATTAGCATCAACTATAGTTTCATGATCATATAAATCAATATTTTTTTCAATAATAGCTTGTAATAATTTACGATTATAGGATTGTTTTTTTATGGTATGTGAAAAGAAAAAATATTTTTTGTTGGGAATTAAGTAGTCAACAGGTACTTCTTTTACGCCAAATAACACATCACAGTCTGATAAATCTGTAACAACATCAATACCTAAATCGGTATATTCACTATCCGAAAATATTCGGATATCAGACGACTCTACTACAACCTGAGCGTCCGGATAGTGCATTTTCAAATTTACTATTTCTTGGGGTGAAAAAACAACTCTACGGTCGGGCGGATTCTTTCTTTCTTTAATAATTCCAAATTTCATATATAAATAATTTAGTACAAATGTAATTGTATCGAAATCGTTTTCAAAGCTTTAAACCAATAATATTTTAGAGCTCACAACATTGTTAATATCTTATTGAGTTTCATTTAAATAAAAATATTTGATTTTATAATTTTGTAAATTAACAAATTGACGAATGAGCAAATCCAAACAGAGCCTTTTATTTATATTCACCTTATTTATTCTATTTTTAATTGGTTGCACTGAAAAAAAATCGGTAAAAATCAAAAAGAAATCGGAATTGCCATATGCCATTAACCCTCGTGAAGACGAATTACCAATTTTATCAGCAAATTATATACAAGATAAAAAAAACAAGATTGAACATTTTGTAGCCAATAATTGGTCAAGTGATTTTGAAAACATTAGCTTTTTAGTAGCTCAAAACGGTCAAATTATTTATGAAAAATATGAAGGTTTTGCTGATAAAGAAAATAATATTTTAAACGCTTCCGAAACTCCTTTGCACATAGCATCAGTTAGCAAAGTGGTTACGGCTTGCGCCATTTTGAAATTAATTGATACCAAAAAAATTGGTTTAAATGACAAATTAACCACCTATTTTGAAGGATTTCCTTATGAAAATGTTACCATAAAAACCCTATTAAATCACCGTAGCGGCATTAAAAAATACGGCTATTTTGCTGACGATAAAGCCAATTGGGACAGAAAAAATACGCTAACCAATAATGATGTACTTCAATTACTTACTTCTAAAAAAATCCCTTTAGAGTATAAAACAGATACCCATTTTAGTTATTGCAATACCAACTACGTTTTGTTGGCATTAGTAATTGAAAAAGTAACGGGTATGAAATACAGAAAAGCTATTCAAAAAATGATTTTTGAACCATTAGAAATGAAAAATAGTTTTGTTTTTGATGAGGAAACACCTAAAGAAAAAGCAACACCTTCATACAAATTTAACTACATTAAATATCCTTTTGACTTTTTAGATGCTATTTATGGAGACAAAAATATTTATACCACACCTCGAGATTTATTGAAGTTTAATTTAGCGGTAACTTCACCAACTTTCATCAATCAAAGCCTTTTAAATCAAGTATATAAAGGGTATAGTTACGAAAGCAAAGGTGAAAAAAATTATGGTTTAGGTATCCGCTTACGCGAATGGGAATCGGGTCAAAAGTTTTTTTATCATAATGGTTGGTGGCATGGCAACACATCAAGTTACAACACTTTATTGAAAGAAAACGTAGTAATCATTGCACTTTCAAACAAATTTACCCGAAAAACGTACCAAGTTAAAAATTTAGCTGTTTTATTTGGGAACTATCCTTTCAAATTAAACGAAAGTGAAATTGAATAATTTACATAAAAATCTTAACCAACAGTTCGTTAAGCAAGTCTGAATGTGGCATTGCATTGGCACCAACGCCTTTACTTTTTACATCCGTTTCACGCAATGATGCAACTATTGCGCTTACTTTCCGCATAGGATAATTTTTTATTGCAATGTCATAATCTTTCAAAAAAAATGGATTAACACCTAATACGGCAGCTACGTTTTTGGGATCTTTATTTTTTAACCCGTGGTATTGCAAAAGTTGGGAAAAAAAACTAAAAAGTAAGGTTACAGTAACCACCATTGGATTGTCTTTACTATTTTGGGCAAAATGATTTGCAATTATAAATGCCTTTTTTTGGTCACGGTCGCCAATAGCTTTTCGTAATTCAAAATTATTAAAATCTTTACTAAAACCAATATTTACTTCAATATCTTTTGGAGTTATAGTATGCGATTTGGGTAAAATAATTTGAAGTTTATCCAATTCATTACTAATTTTACCTAAATCATTTCCTAAAAATTCAACTAAAATAGCGGTAGCTTTTGGTTCAATAGAATAACCTTTTCCTGAAAGTACTCTATTAATCCAAGTACCAACTTGGTTTTCGTACATTTTTTTACTTTCAAAAACTACCCCGTTTTTTGCCAATAATTTTACAAGTTTTTTTCTTTTATCTAATGATTTGTATTTATAAGCAAAAACCAAAACGGTTGTAGCCTGAGGTTTTTCGGCATAACTTTCTAATTTATCAATTGTTTTGACCAAATCTTGAGCTTCTTTTACAATAATCACCTGTCTTTCGGCCATCATTGGGTAACGTTTTGCATTGGAAACAATATCTTCTATAGTTACATCTCTTCCGTAAAGTACCATTTGATTAAAACCTTTTTCGTCGTCAGACAAAATATTTTTTTCTATATATTCAGTCAATTTATCAATATAATAAGCTTCTTCACCCATTAAAAAATAGATTGGACTGATTTTTCCAGCTTTTATGTCATTAATTATTTTTAGTACTTCATCCATTTTTTTAAACTATTTGAATCCTGAATTTTAATTTTTAAATACATTTGCCAAATGCAACAACTAAATTTTTCAAGTTTTTCATTTCGCTTCAAAAATAGTGAAAATAAAGTCTTAATCTTTGATGAGATTAGGAAAAAATTTATAATTCTTACTCCCGAGGAATGGGTAAGGCAACACGTAGTGCATTATCTTTTATATGAATTGAAGTATCCAAAATCACATATTAATGTTGAAAAAATTATTAAAATAAACGATTTAACTAAACGATACGATATAGTTGTATTTCAATCAGATGGCTCAATAGCAATTCTTGTTGAATGTAAGTCAACCCAAGTAGCAATTACGCAAGCAACATTTGATCAAATTGCTAGGTATAATTTGGCACTAAAAGCTACTTTTTTAATGGTAACTAACGGTCTAAATCATTACTTTTGTAAAATGGATTTTGAAAACGAGAAATATGTTTTTTTGACAGACCTCCCTCCTTTTATTCCTATTAATAATTAAATAAAAAATGAGTGAAAATAAAATTGCAGTTGTTATTTTAAATTGGAACGGTGTCAAATTGTTACAGCAGTTTTTACCCTCAGTTGTTCAATTTTCAGAAATGGCAACTATCTATTTGGCAGATAACGCATCAACTGATGACTCAGTTGCATACACCAAAAAGCATTTTCCAGATGTTAAAATAATAATTAACAATGGTAATTATGGTTTTGCAAAAGGTTATAATTATGCTTTACAACAGGTTGAAGAGCCCATTTATGCCTTAGTAAATTCTGATGTTGAAGTTACCGAAAACTGGCTAAACTCAATAATTGCAACTTTTGAAAACGAACCACAAACAGCGATTATACAACCTAAAATTTTAGATTACAAAGACAAATCCAAATTTGAATACGCTGGTGCTGCAGGAGGTTTTATTGATAAATTCGGTTACCCATTTTGTCGAGGAAGGATATTTGATACCATTGAAAATGATCTTGCACAATACAATGATGATTGTACTATTTTTTGGGCTTCGGGGGCTTGTTTTTTTATTAGAAAAGAAATATATCGAACATTAAATGGTTTTGACGAATCATTTTTTGCACATCAGGAAGAAATTGATTTGTGTTGGAGAGCTTTCAATAAAGGATTTTCAATAAAATATGTAGCAAAATCTGTGATTTATCATGTAGGAGGTGCCACTTTACACGAAGGCAACCCCCGAAAAACTTTTTTAAATTTTAGAAATTCATTATTGATGTTAACTAAAAATTTGCCAAAAAAAGATTTATTTCCAATACTTTTTATTCGATTGGTTTTGGATGGAATTGCTGGTATCAAGTTTCTTTTTAATGGAAAATTCAATCATTGTTTTGCAATAATAAAAGCACATTTTTCATTTTATTATCATTTAAAAGAGTGCCTTAAAAAAAGAGAAAATAACCAAAAGATTGAGTATTTTAAAACAAAAAGTATTGTTTATAATTATTTCATTCAGAAAAAAAATATTTTTCAAAATAACTTTTAACAATACTTTATAGTAAAATTTCGTTTTATATTTGAAATTCATGTAATTTTGCATAATTGAAATTTTAAAATTTTAGTACACTTATGAAAAAAATATTTTTATTACTTACTGTTGCTGCCCTCACATTAACTTCATGTGGCGCAAAAAAGAAAATAGCCGATTTAGAAGCTAAAAACAAAGAATGTCAAGACCTTCTTAATTCTACAACGGTAAAATTAAATATGTGTTTGAGCGAAAAAGAAACCCTTTCGCAACAAAATGACTATTTAAAAAAGAACAATTCGGAGTTGATTAATAATGTTGGAAACATGACCACCTTAACTACTCAAGGTGCACAAAATATAGAAAAAGCACTTGAAACAATTAAGGAAAAAGATTTGAAAATTAGCAGAATGCAAGATGCACTTACCAAAAAGGACAGTGTAACTTTGGCTTTGGTTACTAGTTTAAAAAGTTCAGTTGGAATTTCTGATCCGGATATTGAAATAAATGTTGAAAAAGGAGTTGTTTTCATTTCTATTGCTGATAAATTATTGTTTAAAAGTGGTAGTTATGTGGTAAGTGAACGAGCTAAGGAAGTATTGGCAAAAGTGGCGAAAGTTGTAAACGACAAACCAACATTTGAGTGCATGGTAGAAGGTCATACAGACAATATTCCGTTTACAGGAAATGCTATTTTGTTGGACAACTGGGATTTAAGTGTAAAACGTTCAACCGCAATTGTTAGAGTTTTGGTAAAAGAGTTAAATGTAAACCCAAAACAACTAATTGCAGCTGGTCGTGGCGAATTTATACCTTTGGTTGAAAATACAACTTCAGAAAATAGAGCTACAAACAGAAGAACAAGAATTGTTGTATTGCCAAAAATTGACGAATTTTATGAAATGATTGAAAAAGAAATGAAAAAGCAATAAATACATTTCTAAATAAATAGTAAAACGCCTTAAGAAATTAAGGCGTTTTTGTTTCTATAAAATTTAGTGGCAGCATATTTCCAACTTTAAATTGAGTTATATGCCCTGAAAAATAAATATCATTAATATTAGAATTGTTTCCAAAAATATCAACGTAAAATGTGTCTGTTTCAAAAATAATTTTTGATTGATCTTTTTTCTTGTAGAGTAAATTAAATTCAGCTACAAATTTTTTTCCAACAAGCGATTTTTTTTGTTTTGTAACCACAACTTTTTTTTGATTTCCTTCATCAATTATGTTAAAATGATTGGTTGGATTATCTACAAACATGCCAACAAATAATAAAAAATTATCCTTATCCCAAACATTATTTACTAAATTTCTAAAAAACTGTAGTGAAGAACCTTCATAACATTCATTTCTTTGATTAATTATCTTAGGAGTTGTTTCTATCTCTTCAAATCTTGAATATCCTGAATATTTATTTTTATAAACATCTGATGAACTAATACTTGTTTTTGTAAAATTGACTTCAAAATCTGCCAATTCGTAATATATTTTATAACCTAAAGCTTTATTAATAATTAATAATGGTTTATCTGAAAAAGCTTTGAATGTATTCGTCTTTTCGTTGTATTCAAAATATAATTCAGTCTCATTTTCAATAATTGCATTTTTCCCTAATTTAGTTTTCCCTAAAAATTGTTCTCTAAATAATTTCAATTTTTGTTTTCTTGAAAAACGATCTTTCATAATTACAACTTCCCTTAAATGATTGTTGGTTGGTTTCAAAATTATTTTAAAATCCTTTAAAGTTTCATAATTTGGAATATATAAAGTTTGAAAACCCATGAAACTTACCAATAATATACTATTAATTTTAGTGTTTATTTGCAACGTAAATTCACCTTTTTGATCTGAAATAGTGCCAATTGATGTTCCTTCAAAATAAATATTTGCTCCTTGCAAAGGATTGTTTTTTTCATCTACAACCTTCCCGCTGATAACTTGAGAATATGAAAATATTGAAAAACAAAAAAAACAAAATAAACTTAATTTTAGATTCATAGTTTTACTTTTTGACTTTAATTTACTTACTGATACTTACAAAATATCCAAACTCCCTTTACCTTCTCTAATTACTTCTGGCTCAAACCCAGACAAATCAATTATTGTTGACGGAATATTATCTCCATAACCACCATCAATAACTATGTCAACTAAATGTTGCCATTTTTCGAAAATTAATTCAGGGTCTGTTGAATATTCCAACACTTCGTCTTCGTCATGAATAGATGTGGAAACTATTGGATTGCCGAGCATTTTTACAATTTCAATAATTATTTCGTTATCGGGAACTCGAATTCCGACGGTTTTCTTTTTTCGAAATTTCTTAGGTAAGTCATTATTGCCAGGTAAAATAAAGGTGTAAGGTCCTGGCAATGCACGCTTTAAAATCTTAAATGTGGAAGTGTCAATTTGCTTTACGTAATCTGATAAATTACTTAAATCACTACAAATAAAAGAAAAGTTAGCTTTTTCTAATTTTATTCCTTTGATTTTGGCTATTCGTTCTAATGCTTTGGTATTGGTAATATCGCAACCTAATCCGTAAACAGTGTCGGTAGGATAAATTACTAATCCGCCATTACGAAGTACTTCAGCAACTTTTAAAAGTGCAGCTTCACTGGGTTTGTTTTGATAAATTTTTATGAATTGTGCCATGATTTATCCTATTATTTCAAATTTTGCAAAACGCAACAATAATTTTTTTATTCCGCCAATTTCAAATTTAATTTCAGCTTTTTTATCGGCACCCACTCCTTCTAGGTTGAGTACTTCGCCTTTTCCGAATCGTTCATGCGCTACAATAGCCCCAATAACTAGTTGATTATCAAATAAATTTGCGCTTTCTCCCGAAGGTGCTTTTCCTATTGGTTTTAACTTTCTAATGGTTGATGCAGCAATATCTTCTGATGGATTTGTTTTTGGCGGTGTCCCAGCAATTGGTTTGGCTAATCGTAATTTTGATTTATCAATATCGCCAAAAACATCAATATCCATCATTGGCTTGTAACGATAACCACCCATATCATTTGGGTTTATGTATTCTAAATATTGCCCATCAATTTCTTCAATAAAACGCGATGGCTCACTATCGCACAATTTTCCCCAACGGTATCTGGACTGTGCATAGGTTAAATAGGCTTGGTGTTCAGCTCGAGTCAAAGCTACGTAAAATAATCTTCGCTCTTCTTCAAGTTCACTTCTCGTGTTTAAACTCATGGCACTTGGAAACAAGTCTTCTTCCATTCCAACCACAAAAACGGTGGGAAACTCCAACCCTTTTGCTAAGTGAATTGTCATTAATGCAACACGGTCATCATCGCCTGTATCATTATCTAAATCAGTTGCCAAAGCTACATCTTCCATAAATTCTGACAAAGCACCACGTGCACCGTCAATTTCTTTTTGACCTTCAATAAAATCTTTGATACCACCCATTAACACCTCTATGTTTTCAATTCGGGCAATGCCTTCGGGGGTGCCATCCTTTTTTAACTCTTGTACCAAACCTGTTTTTTTACTGACATGTTCGGTTAAATAAAGTGCGTCCTGACTTTCATTAACTACCTGAAAACTTTTAATCATGGTAACAAAATCATTTATTTTTGCTTTTGTACCCGAGTTCAATTTCAAATCAATTTTATCAATAACTTCCATTACTTCAAAGATGGATCTTTTGTAATGATTGGCAGCAACTGTTAATTTTTCAATGGTTGTACCTCCAATTCCTCGAGCGGGATAGTTAATTACACGGATTAAGGCTTCTTCATCTTTTGGATTAATCACCAACCGAAGATAACCTAAAATATCTTTAATTTCTTTACGTTGGTAAAATGATAAACCGCCATAGATTCTATACGGAATATCACGTTTTCGTAAGGCATCTTCCATCGATCTTGATTGCGCATTGGTACGGTATAAAATGGCAAAATCGCCATTCATCATTTGGTTTCGCATTTTTTCTTCAAAAATGGTTGACGCAACAAAACGACCTTCTTCACCATCGGTTAAACTACGATGAATTTTTATTTTCGGACCAAAATCATTTGCTGTCCAAACAATTTTATCAAGTTTGGTTTTATTTTTATCAATAATTGAATTGGCAGCTTCAACAATATTTTTAGTAGAACGGTAATTTTGCTCCAATCGATAAGTTTGCACATTTTCGTAATCTTTTTGAAAATTCAAAATATTATTAATATTAGCACCTCTAAAAGCATAGATACTTTGTGCATCATCGCCTACCACACAAATATTTTGAAAACGATCAGATAAAGCTCTAACAATCAAGTATTGCGAATGATTGGTATCTTGGTACTCATCAACCAAAATGTATCGAAAGCGGTCTTGATACTTAGCCAAAACTTCTGGGAAACGATTAAGTAACTCATTGGTTTTCAATAATAAATCATCAAAATCCATAGCACCTGCTTTAAAACATCGTTCAACGTAATTGGCATATACCTCACCCAAACGAGGTTTTTTGCTCATGGCATCTTGTTCTTGTAATTCAGGATTATTTAAGTAAGCCTTTACTGTGATTAGTGAGTTTTTGTAAGATGAAATCCGACTTAAAACTTGCTTTGGTTTGTAAATATCCTTATCCAATTGCATTTCTTTGATAATGGCAGAAATCAATCGTAAAGCGTCTTGAGTATCATAAATTGTAAAATTGGTAGGATACCCTAATTTATCGGCTTCACTTCTCAAAATTCGTGCAAATACCGAGTGAAAAGTACCCATCCAAAGGTTTTTTGCCTCATTTGTTCCAACAATCTCAGCAATTCTTTTTTTCATTTCACGAGCCGCTTTATTTGTAAATGTTAAGGCTAAAATTGAAAACGAATCCACACCAAGACTCATCAAATAAGCAATTCTGATGGTCAAAACCCTTGTTTTTCCTGAGCCTGCACCAGCAATAATTATCATTGGTCCATCTTTTTGTAAAACGGGTTCTTGTTGAGCTTCATTAAGCTGACTTATGTATTTTTGCATTGTAAGATGTATAAAATAGGATGAAAACACAAAAATAGTCTTACTAATCGGCAATAACAATTTATTTCTATTGGAATTATTAACTAAAAGCATAAATTTGTTAGCTAAAAATTATTTACATTATGATAAACACCGATAAAATTTTAGAATTACTATTATTTGTGCTTCCTGCGGCTATTACTGGGGCTGTTGCTTACTATTTTTTTAAAAGTTTTCTTTCAAATGAAGAACGAAGACGTCATTTTGCCTTACTTAGAGATAATCAAAAACAAGCATTGCCAATAAAATTGCAAGCTTATGAACGTTTAACTTTATTTTTAGAACGTATCAATCCTGCCAAACTTTTGGTTAGAATTGCTCCTTTAAGCGCTGACAAAGTGGATTATGGTAATTTGCTTGTACAACATATTGAGCAAGAATTTGAGCACAATTTGACCCAACAAATTTATATCTCAGATAGTACTTGGACAATTATTTTAACAGCCAAAAATACAACAATTCAAATCATTAGACAACACGTTGCTAATACATCAGTTACTGATGCTCAATCACTTAGAGAAGCCATCTTAAACAGTTTATCTACCAGTGATGCGCCTAGTAATTTTGCATTAAGTTTTTTGAAAAAAGAAGTTTTAGATAGTATCTAAATTTAATTTATTTTTCATCTAATAATTTTTGGAGTTGGTTTTGTTCGGCTTGCGGCAATGAAGGTAATAAATTTAAAAAACGAAGTTTTACTTCTTCATTTTTTATCAACTTTCTGATGGTATTCCGAGCAAAACCATTTACTTGCCATTTAAAATGTTGCGTTGCATTTACTAGATTTTTTAATAATTCCGAATCAATAGTATCAAGTTGTAATGCATATTCAAAAGCATTCAAACGAACTGAACTTTCGTAATTATTTGAAGAATATTTTAGTAATTCTGTAGTGGTTTCAACGGTTTGTTTATTTGATTTTTCTAATAGAAACAAAAATAAAATACGCAAATTTTTATCATTATTTCCAACCCATTTAGATGCTATTTCTAAATAATAATCCTGCTTTTCGGGAAACGATTCGTATAATTTTAGTAAAGCAATTTCTTTACAATTATTTGATTTATCCAGCAATAAAGTTTCAAATTCTGCTTGAAAATCAAAAGGTATTTTTGCAAACGAATAAGCTACTGCTAGCCTAACTTTTACATCATTAGTGTGCATTGCAGCCAATAAAAGCTCTTTTTTATCCTCAAATGAAACGCTTCGCAATTGGTTAACAATTTCAACTTTTATGGGATAATAACAATCCGATTTAAGGAATTTTAAAAATAAATTCATTCGTTCCTCTTGAGGCAAATTTTTGAATTTTTGAACTTCAAACAACTGTTGCATAAATTTATTTTTATTTAATAAAATAGTTGCTTCAGTGGTTGGAAATTTAGGGTTTTCTAACCATTGTTTCTGAAATTTATATATATCAAAATCAGTTAATTTGGCAACTTCGTTCAAAAAATCGGTGGTTTCAACATTTTTAAATTTATATTTTTTCAAATAATTTTTAACCACTTTTTTAAACTTTTTATCACCAATTGACTCTTTAATTGAATGCAAAGCCCACGCTCCTTTTTGATAAAAAGTTAATGAACTAGCTTTGGCATTTAAAATCGGAATTGAATCTGTTTTTGATGCGTTCCGTAATTGTAATGAATTATGATATAGCGCATTATAAAAATAATCGTCGCCAAATACTTCTCTTTCAGCTAACAAGGCAAAATAGGTAGCAAAACCTTCTTGTAGCCAGTGGTGTTTTCCTTCTTTGGCTGTAATTACATCGCCAAACCATTGATGAGCTAATTCGTGGGCATTCACATTAATATAATTTCGATCATTAAATCCGCTTTCGTCAACAAAATAATCTTGAGCAAAAATAGTAGATGTCGTATTTTCCATACCGCCATACAAAAAATCACGAACAGGTATTTGACGGTAAATTTCCCAAGGGTAGTTGAATCCGATTTCTTTTTCTAAAAAATTAAAAATCGCATCCGAACTTTTATAGGTATATTCATATTTGTCCTCACAATCAGGAATATAATAGTTTTCTAATACAATTCCAGAATTTGAAATAGTCGATTTTTTGTTGAAATTTCCAATGGCAAGCATTACTAAATAGGATGACATTGGTTTATTCATTTCAAAATTATTCTGAACAATATTAGTTTTTCCATCAATAGCAATTTTATAGCTTGACGAAATTAATACACCATTTGAAACCACTACAGGACGATAGTATAAATTTGATGAATAATTATATTTTACAGAAATACTAAACACCAATTTTTCGTTAACATCATCAAAACTAGGCAACCAATGGCTGGTATATTTGCCTTGTCCTTGTGTCCATATTTGGGTTTCAGTACCGATTTTTACAAAATAAAGTGTTTGTTTTGGCGTTGCAAAATAACTAAAACTAAGTTGATTTTTACCTTTTTTAAAACCAATAAATAACTTTAATTGTTTGCCTGTATTCAAATAATTTACTGATTGACCGTTAATTTTTACTTCGGTAAATTGCATATTAATTGCGTCAATAGCAATTGTATCAACCATTTTTTTTACTTTAAAATCAAATAAACAATTGCCCGAAATTGATTTATCTACTTCATTTGGAGCTACTTCAGCTTTTAATTTTATAAAATCAACCGCTACTTTTTGTTGTGAAAACGAGAAAAATGAAACTAAAAAAAAAAGTAAGTATTTCATGATCAGATATTAGTTAACAAATATAAGAAGAGATTTTTTAAAAATGAATTTTCAAAATTCCTATTTTAGACTTACCTTCGCTTTGTTTTAATATAAAAATGAATCCATTACTAACAGCAATTGAATATTTAAAAGGCATAGGCCCTTCCAGAGGTGAATTACTTCGGAAGGAATTGCGCATTCATTGCTATGCCGATTTATTGAATTTTTATCCAAACCGATACATTGACCGAACTCGCTATTATAAAATTAGCGAACTCCTCAATTCTACTGCCGAAATTCAGGTGATTGGGAAAATTATTAATTTAAAAACAATTGAATTTGGCAAAAATCAAAAACGTCTTGTGGCAACTTTTGTTGATGAAACAGGTCAGATGGAATTGGTTTGGTTTCAAGGTATTAAATGGATTCGTGAAAACGTAAAAATCAACGAAGTGTATGTTATTTTTGGAAAAACTACTTCTTTTAATGGTACTTTCAACATGGCACATCCCGAAATGGATTTGATTGAAGACCATAAAAAAAGTATGCAAACTGCGCTTCAACCCATTTACCCAAGTACCGAAAAACTTACGCAAAGAGGCATTACTAATAAGGTAGTTAACAAAGCAATTCAGCAGTTGTTTTTGGAAACTCAAGCTCAATTTACTGAAACATTACCTAATTATTTGATTGAACAATTAAAATTACTTCCCAAAAAAGAGGCATTAATCAACATCCATTTTCCAAAAAGCGCTGAACTTTTAGCAAAAGCGCAATTTAGATTAAAATTTGAAGAATTATTTTTTATTCAATTACAATTAATTACAAAAAATTTAGTCCGAAAACACAAAATTCAGGGTCATCCTTTCAAAATTATTGGTGAAAATTTTAATGATTTTTACAACAACCACTTGCCTTTTGAACTTACTAATGCGCAAAAAAAGGTGCTTAAAGAAATTCGGAACGACATGGGAAACAATGCCCAAATGAACCGATTGTTACAAGGTGATGTGGGTTCGGGCAAAACAATTGTGGCGCTAATGGCAATGCTTATTGCAAAAGACAACGGCTTTCAAAGTTGCTTAATGGCACCTACAGAAATATTAGCAAATCAACATTTTATCGGACTTTCTGATTTAGCTAAAAACCTGTCTATCAATATAAAAATACTCACAGGTTCAACCAAAATTTCAGAACGAAAAATTATTCATGAAGCGCTTGAAAACGGAAGTTTAGATATAATTATCGGCACTCATGCGCTTTTGGAAGATAAAGTAAAATTCAAAAATTTAGGACTTGCAGTAATTGACGAGCAGCACCGTTTTGGTGTAGAACAACGCAGCAAATTGTGGAAAAAAAACGAAATTCCACCACACGTTTTGGTTATGACTGCAACGCCAATTCCTCGCACGTTAGCAATGAGTTTATATGGCGATTTGGATATTTCTGTAATTGACGAGCTTCCTCCGGGAAGAAAACCAATTCAAACCGTACATCGTTTTGATTCCAATCGATTAAAAGTTTGGAAATTCCTTAGGGATGAAATTGAAAAAGGACGCCAAATTTACATCGTTTATCCGCTCATCAACGAAAGTCAAACCCAAGATTATAAGGATTTAATGGACGGTTACGAAAGTATTTCGCGCGATTTTCCTTTACCAAAATACAGCATTTCCATTGTACACGGACAAATGAAACCTGCCGACAAAGAAGCTGAAATGCAACGATTTGTAGCCGGAAAAACCAATATTATGGTGGCAACAACCGTTATTGAAGTCGGGGTAAACGTGCCCAACGCAAGTGTTATGATTATTGAAAGTGCCGAACGTTTTGGACTTTCTCAATTACATCAATTACGAGGAAGAGTGGGTCGAGGTGCTGAACAAAGTTATTGTATTTTAATGACAAGTCATAAACTAAGCAATGATAGCAAAACCCGAATTGAAACCATGTGCGCCACAAACGACGGCTTCGAAATTGCTGAAGTCGATTTAAAACTTCGTGGACCTGGCGATATTATGGGCAAACAACAAAGCGGAGTACTCAATCTTCAAATTGCTGATTTAGTTAAAGATAGAGATATATTAATGCTCGCACGTGAACATGCTTTAAAATTATTAAAATCAGATGCATCCATGCAATTACCCGAACATCAAAAACTAAAAGAGGTGTTCCTTGAAATGAGCAAAAAGAAAAATATTTGGAATTATATAAGTTAAAATTATGGTACAATACAACCCTAAAGATTGGATTACGTTCATTTTCAGATTTCATAAATCAGACACCTTCCGAAAATTACTTCCCATGATGATTTTCATCGGAATTTATTCAGGAATAATTGCCTATTTGGAGCTTGAATACTGGAAACTTTCCGACACAAGCCACCTCAAAAACATCACAATAATGCATGGAATGCTTGGGTTTGTCATCTCATTACTCCTCGCCTACCGCACCAACACCGCCTACGATCGCTGGTGGGAAGGTCGAAAACTTTGGGGCGCATTAGTCAACAACAGCCGCAACCTTACACTCAAACTTTCATGTATTTTAACCGAAGAAAACGACCGAAATTTCTTCAAAAAAATAATTCCCGCCTACGCATCTGTTTTACAAAAACACTTGAGCAACGACGAAACAGCTATGATGCTTTTTGAAGGGATCGACCTGCAAATTGACCACCACAAACATCGCCCAAATCAGGTGGCAAAAATCCTTTTTCAAAAAACCCACGACCTTTTTAAATCAAACAAAATATCGGGGGAACAACTACTTTATCTCAACACCGAGCTCCAATCGTTTACCGATGTTTGTGGCGCTTGCGAACGCATAAAAAACACCCCAATACCCTATTCTTACAGCGCATTTATCAAAAAATTTATCTTCTTTTACGTCATGACGCTCCCCTTCGGATACGTCTTCAGCCTAGGCTACATCACCATTCCGGTCGTAATTTTCATCTTTTACGTACTCGCAAGTCTCGAACTCATTGCCGAAGAAATTGAAGACCCTTTTGGTAACGACGAAAACGATTTACCAACCCAAAAAATAGCTTCAAACATCAAAAAACACATCGAAGAAATTTTATAAATTAGTAACAACAGGCTCGGGCATTTTCGAGTTATGCAATTCCCGCTTTCAGCTTTATCTCCTTCGCCCTTCGGGACATCAGGAGGATATCGCCTCAATCGGGGTTAAAAAACCAAACTATAAACTAGACCATCCCGCATGATTGACCAACTTCTTACAACAGATATTCAGTTTTTCATAACCCAAAACATCGGGAAAAATGCCAGCACCCTGGCATTGCAAAAAAATCCATTCCCAACAATAGATTTCAAATTGATTTTAAACCAAATTGAAGCAAAATCAAAAGCAAAAGACAAATTACCCACTTGGTTTGCAACACCAAACATCATTTTTCCAACCAAAATTTCAGTCGAACAAACATCATCAGAAACAACAGCACGTTACAAAGCAGCACTCGTTTCGGGCAATGCACTTCTTGATGCAAGTGGCGGCTTTGGAATAGATGATTATTATTTTTCTAAAAAAATAAAAAAAGTAATTCATTGTGAACTAAATAGCGAACTCTCCACAATTGTATCACACAATTTTAATGCGTTACAAACCAATAATGTCCAATGTATAACGGGTGATAGCACTGATATTTTAAACAAATTAAACCAACAATTTGATTACATCTACATTGATCCATCCCGACGAAACGACCAAAAAGGTAAAGTATTTATGCTAAATGATTGCTTGCCCAATGTACCTGTTTTACAAGATTTTTATTTTAATTTCACATCAAACATTTTAATTAAAACCGCACCACTACTAGATATTACATCTGGGTTAAACGAATTAAAAAATGTAAAAAGCATTCACATTGTAGCCGTTGACAATGAAGTGAAAGAACTTTTGTGGGAAATTGAAAAAAATTATGTAAACCCCATTACAATCAAAACAGTAAATTTCAGTAAAAAAAACACTGAACTATTTGATTTTCAATTAAATAATTCAAACTTTTCAATATACTCATTACCCCAAAAATACCTTTACGAACCCAACAGTGCCATCATGAAATCGGGCGGATTTATTGAAGTTGCAAATCATTTCAAACTTGAAAAATTACATGTAAATTCGCATCTTTACACATCTGGTAATTTGATTGATTTTCCTGGCAGAATTTTCGAAATAATTCAGTCCATTCCGTATTCAAAAAATGAAATGAAAAACGTTTTACAAGGAACAAAAGCCAACATAACCACCCGAAATTTCCCCGATTCAGTCGAAACTATTCGTAAAAAATGGAAAATAAATGACGGAGGAAACGTATATTGTTTTTTTACAACCGACAAAAATGACAATAAAATAGTGTTACTTTGCAAAAAATTATAATTCATGAAAAGATTTACTTTATTACTTTTACTACTTTCTCAACTTGGATTTTCACAAATGGATTGCGATTACAGCACCAATGTAACCGACAGCTTAGGAACATACAAAAGCACAAACGGCTATATTATTCACGAAAAAATATTTGGTGGCAGTAACAATTATATGTTTTTTTCGCTTGTAAAATCTGACGAAACTCCATCATTAACCCTTCAAATGATCGAAAAAAGCAATCAATTCATTAAAGCGTATTGTTTTGACAAAAATTCAAAAATCCATTTCCAACTTGAAAACGGAAAAGTGGTTACACTTCTTCACATTGACAGCGAAGATTGTGGCACCTCATTACGCGACGAAAAAGAGTTAAATAACCGCATTTCAACGGGTTATTTTTTGTTTATGAAAGATAGTTATGAAGAACTTAAAAATTCACCCATTTCATTAATGCGGGTAAAATATACCACAGAAACAATCGATTACATATTCAGAAAAGAACTAAAATCAGAATTAGATTTAAAAACATATTTCCCAAGTCAATATTTTATCAACTATTTGAAATGTATTGAATAACAATCACTTACATTCCCATTTAAAATTGGCTAATGGCCACTTACTACTGTTTCGTAAATTGTAATGCCACCATTCTGAATCAAAGGAAGAAAAATTATGTTTGAGCATTATTTGCTTCAGCAACAATCTATTTTTTAAAGTGCTATTGGGCAATTTTTTGTAAAAATGACTGGCTTCTGGACCAAAAAAGTCAAAAGTTGTTCCCATATCAACCGTATTTCCATCAAAGTCAACCAGCGAAATATCAACCGCTCCTCCTCTATTGTGTATAGACCCTTTTTTGGGATCGGCAACATACTCAGGATCAGAAACAATTTTCCACATCTTTTTCTGAACATCCAAAGGTCGATAACAATCAAAAATTTTAATTCTATATCCCTTCGTTTTAAACTCTTCGTTGGCTAAAATCAAGTTTTTAACCGTTTTAAATCGGAGCAAACAAGTAGCACAATCGTACACCTGAGTTTTTAAAAAATTATCAGTCGTTGCATATTTCATATCCAAAATAAAATCGGAACAATAATCCATTATATTTACAAAAACCGTGTCATGCACAGTTACCCTATTAGAAAGAAGTTCCTTAGACAATTCCTCCGGACTGTCCACAATTGCCTCATCGGTAACTAAATTAGAAGTTGAAGTGCTTTTAATCGTAGTACACGAAAAAAGGAATAAACAAGTAAACAATGAAAATAGTAATTTTAAATGATTCATGGCGTAAAATTTTTAGCCAAATTAATAAAATATCATTAGTGTTCCGAAATAAATAGTAAAAAATAAATAATCTAGTCACTTTTTTTTAATCGATACATTCCTTTTTGTTTATTTTCTTGAACCCTATAACTATTTGACTACTCCAATTTTGATAATTTTTTGGTAGGCTCGCCTATCGTTTTGGTAGGTGCGCCTATCCTTT
Organism: Flavobacterium sp.; assembly: GCA_044373115.1. Classification (GTDB taxonomy): domain Bacteria; phylum Bacteroidota; class Bacteroidia; order Flavobacteriales; family Flavobacteriaceae; genus Flavobacterium. The sequence goes on along the minus strand of JBILQQ010000002.1, from coordinate 9,831 downwards.
TGGTAGGCTCGCCTGTCTTTTTGGTAGGCTCGCCTATCTTTTTAGTAGGTTGACCTACCTTTTTGGTAGGTTGAGCTACCTTTTTAGTAGGTTGACCTACCTTTTTAATAGGTTGACCTAATTTTTTAATAGGTTGACCTAATTTTTTAATAGGTTGACCTACCTTTTTAGTAGGTGCGCCATTCATTTTGGAAGGGAAGGTTAACTATTGAATAAAAACAAATTTGAGAAGTGTTTAATTTTTTATAAAAAAAATACAAAAAACAAAAAACCCGCCAAAATAGCGGGTTTTAATGTGATCCCATCAGGATTCGAACCTGAGACCTACTGCTTAGAAGGCAGTTGCTCTATCCAGCTGAGCTATGAGACCATAAAAGATAATTGTCGGGGTGGCAGGATTCGAACCTGCGGCCTCCTGCTCCCAAAGCAGGCGCGATAACCGGGCTACGCTACACCCCGAGGGTAAATAAGCGGAGAGTAAGGGATTCGAACCCTTGGTACAGTTTCCCATACGCATGTTTAGCAAACATGTCCTTTCGGCCACTCAGGCAACTCTCCAAACTCAATGAACGTATATCTTTTAAGCGGTTGCAAATGTAAGCTATCACATCAATACTTACAAGTATTTCGAGTATTTTTTTTGTTTTTATCTACATTATTAAATGAAAGCCTTAAAAATCAATCATATACAAAAAAAAATGTTTTTATTTTGAATATTATCCTGTCAAAAATATTATATCATTAAAAAATACTAAATTTGCAACGCAAACAAACATTAACTTTATAGTAAACAAATAGCTATGACTAAAAAAATCGTTATCGTATCAGCAGTTAGAACCCCAATTGGAAGTTTTATGGGTTCTTTATCCTCTGTTCCTGCAACTCAACTTGGAGCAATTGCCATTAAAGGAGCTTTAAACAAAATTAATTTAGATCCAAATTTGGTTGATGAAGTATTTATGGGAAATGTTGTGCAGGCAGGCGTTGGACAAGCACCAGCTCGTCAGGCAGCCATTTTTGCAGGATTACCAGATTCTGTAATTTGTACTACTGTAAATAAGGTTTGTGCCTCAGGAATGAAGTCAATTATGTTTGGAGCTCAAGCAATACTTGCTGGCGACGCTGAAATTGTTGTTGCTGGTGGTATGGAAAACATGAGTTTGATTCCGCATTATTTACATTTAAGAAACGGTGTTAAATTTGGACCTACCGCCATGATTGACGGTATGCAAAAAGATGGTTTAGTTGATGCATACGATCAAAATGCAATGGGTGTAAGTGCTGATTTGTGTGCAACAGAGCACGAAATTTCAAGAGAAGCACAAGACGCTTTTGCTATTCAATCGTATGAACGTTCAGCAAATGCTTCAAATTCAGGTAAGTTTGATAATGAAATAGTACCCGTTACAATTCCGCAAAGAAAAGGAGATCCAATTATTATTACTAAAGATGAAGAATTTAGTAATGTTAAAATTGACAAAATACCTTCATTAAATCCTGTTTTTACCAAAGATGGAACCGTTACTGCTGCCAACGCATCAACAATAAATGACGGTGCTGCCGCATTAATATTAATGTCTGAGGAAAAAGCATTATCGCTAGGATTAAAACCTCTTGCTTACATTAAAAGTTATGCTGATGCAGCTCAAGAACCTAAATGGTTTACCACTGCACCTGCAAAAGCATTACCAAAAGCTTTAGAAAAGGCTGCAATTTCAATTGAAGATGTTGATTTTTTTGAATTTAATGAAGCTTTTTCAGTAGTTGGATTGGCAAATGCTAAAATTTTAGGTTTACCTAATGAAAAAGTAAATGTAAATGGTGGAGCCGTATCGTTAGGTCACCCATTAGGATGCTCTGGTGCTCGAATAGTTGTTACCTTACTTAATGTTTTGGAACAAAACAATGCCAAGATTGGTGCTGCGGCTATATGTAATGGTGGCGGAGGTGCAAGTGCAATTGTTATTGAAAGAATGTAATTCAAATTAAATTGATTTTGATGTTTGCCATTTGTAATTTATCAACTATTCCTTTACGAAGAGATCCAAATGATAGGAGTGAAATTGTTTCACAAGTACTTTTTGGAGAGCATTTTATTGTACTTGAAATTGATAAACAATGGTCAAAAATTAAACTTCACTTTGATGAGTATGAAGGTTGGATTGATACAAAACAATACCAACTAATTACCGAAAATCAGTACAATGAGTTGTCAGAACAACCTTTAGAGTTAAGTAACGATTTGGTTGAGTATATTTCTGCTCCAAACAATTCCTTATTACCAATAACTATTGGCGCTAGTTTATCATTCCTTAAAAACGATGATATCAATACAAGCAAGTATTTGTTTGAAGGTACATTTACTACTGGTCAACATCCTAAACCAAACTTGATAGACACGGCATTAATGTATTTAAATGCACCCTATTTGTGGGGAGGTAAAACTCCTTTTGGAATTGATTGTTCTGGATTTACACAAATGGTTTATAAACTAAATGGTTATAAATTGTATAGGGATGCATCTCAGCAAGCCACGCAAGGAGAAGTATTAAGTTTTATTGAAGAAAGTGAACCTGGTGATTTGGCTTTTTTTGACAATGAAGAAGGTTCTATTATTCATGTGGGAATAATGTTGGAAAATAATTATATTATTCACGCAAGCGGTAAGGTTCGAATTGATCGATTGGATCATTTAGGTATTTACAATGCTGAAACTAATAGACATACACATCGTTTAAGAGTTATTAAAAAGATTATATAATAAATTGAAATAATAAAAAAAGTCTCCAATATTGGAGACTTTTTTTATATTTCAAAAAATACTACATTTTAGCTTTTAAAGCTTTGTATTCATTTGTCATATCTAATGCGTTGTAAACACTTAAAAGTAGCTTTTTAACTTCCACGTTTGATGGGTCTAATTCAACTATTTTTTGTAATGGAGGTAATGCTTTTTTAAAGTTAGCTTCTCTTTCGCTTTTTAAAACATTGTACCTTTTTGTATCCTTTTCAGAAGTACCAAGTTTATTCATTTCTTTAACATACTTATCGTCATCACGTAAGGTTAGCTCAGTTAAATTTAAATACCCTTTTACGTACTTTGGATCAAGCTCAATTGTTTTTTTATAATATTTTTCTGCATCAACTAAATTGTTTGCATTTGATTCAATTATACCTAAATTAAATAACAACTCAACATCGTTTGGTGTTTTTTGTAATGCGTCGGCAACAGTTTTAGTATAAGAATCATTATCTTTCAATTTTTTTAATAAATCCAATTGACTAATTAATAGTGATGTGTCAGTTGGATTTGCATTTCTAGCTTCAACTAAAGCGGCTTTTGCTTCTTCATTTTTACCCTTTTGAAGTAAAATTAATGCAATATTTCTATATATTTCACCTCTTTTTGAAGGAATTATTTCTTCTCTAGGTTTTTCATATTGACCAGTTTTCACCATCAAATTACGTTGAACAGGTGATGTTCCAAAGTAATCCTCTGTTTTGGTTAATTTGTTGAATGCGTAGTACATTGTCCCCTCACCAGAATAATTAATTTGTTTCAATTCATTGTAATAATTTAGGGCATCGTCGTAATTATCTGAACTTACTGCATAATTAGAAGCCATGTACAATTTGTCTGCATCGGTTTTATCTAGTTTATAAATAGAGTATAAAACAGCTGCTGTTTCTTTGAACTTTTTTTCTTTACTTAATGCATCCGCATAATTCAAAAAAACTGGTTTGTAAATTGTTATCTTTTCAATAATATCATCAGTGTAAACTTTTTTTCCTGATTTTTTTTCAAATTCCAATGTGACATTTAATGTTGTAGCAAGTTGATTAATTGCTGCTTCAGAAATAAATTTGTTTGATTGTTCAGGAGTTGCAGTTTTACCTAAGGACGCAATTTCAAGAATTGGTGTCATTGATTTGTAAAAATTTGCAGAAACTTTATCAGCTTCTTCTGTTGCAATGGCTTCCAACTTAGTTATATTTGATTTGAAAGAGGCTACGTCTTCAGCTGATGGCGTTTCTTTTCCATAAATTTTTTTCAATGCCTTTAGCTCATCTTTTTGAGCAAAAGTAGCAACAGAAACTAACATTGTTCCTGCAATTAGTATTTGTTTTACTTTCATCTTTTAATTTTTGAGTTAATTATTTAAAGTAAACCTATTTGTAATTACAAATAGGTTTTATTTTTATTCGTCAGTATCATCCTCGTCTGATTCTTCTTCTTCAACTACATCGTCGTCGTCGTCATCATCATCATCGGCAGTTCCGTCGTCTTCAAGAATTTCCAAAACTGGTTTTACTCTTTCAATTGCAACTGCTTCAATAACGTTCCCATCTTCGTCAACTTCAAGAACTTCTTCATCGTCTTTCATCACTTTTGTAACTGCCGCAATAGAATCATTACCTTTAATATTAATAAGTTTAACTCCCTGCGTTGCTCTACCCATTACACGTAAATCTTCAACAGCCATTCTGATAGTTAAACCTGATTTATTAATTATCATTAAATCGTCAGCGTCAGTTACAGAGTTGATAGAAATTAACTTACCTGTTTTGTCAGTTATATTTAAAGTTTTAACACCTTTACCGCCTCTGTTTGTAATTCTGTAATCATCAAGACTTGAACGTTTTCCGTAACCATTTTCAGATACTACAAGAATTTCACTACTCATATCGTTAACGGTTACCATGCCAATTACTTCGTCGGTTTCATCTTTTAGTGAAATACCTCTAACACCAGAGGCGGTTCGTCCCATTGGTCGAGTTTTAGTTTCTTCAAAACGAACTAATTTACCTGACTTAACAGCCATAATAATTTGACTTTCACCATTTGTAAGCTGAGCACCTAATAATTCATCACCTTCTTTAATGGTAATAGCAGCAACTCCGTTAACACGAGGTTTGGCATATTTCTCTAATGACGTTTTCTTTACTTGCCCTTTTTTAGTAACCATTACCAAATTATGGCTATTGGTATATTCCTTATCTTTAAGGTCTTGTGTACAAATAAATGCTTTAACTTTATCGTCTGATTCAATGTTGATTAAGTTTTGCAAAGCCCTTCCTTTAGCTGTTTTGCTTCCTTCTGGAATTTCGTAAACTCGCATCCAATAACATTTTCCTTTTTGGGTAAAGAACATCATGTATTGGTGATTAGTAGCAACATACATGTGCTCTAAGAAATCTTGATCCCTTGTTCCCGCACTTTTTTGACCAACTCCTCCTCTATTTTGGGTTTTGTATTCGGTTAAATTTGTACGTTTAATGTAACCTGCATGGGAAATTGTAATAACTACATTTTCATCTGCAATTAAATCTTCAATACTAACATCACCACCTGCGTATTCAATTACTGAACGACGAGCGTCACCATATTTATCTTTAACTTCAATTAACTCTTCTTTAATCAAATTCATTCTCATTTCCTTGCTTGCAAGTAATTCTTTTAAATGATTGATTAATTTCATGATTTCATCATACTCAGCACGTAATTTATCTTGTTCAAGGCCTGTTAATTGTCTTAATCTCATTTCAACAATTGCTCGGGCTTGAATTTCAGATAATTTGAAACGTTCAATTAACTTAGCTCTTGCTTCTTCCCCATCTTTAGACGCTCTAATTATTTTGATTACTTCATCAATATTATCTGAAGCAATAATTAAACCTTCTAAAATATGAGCTCTTTCTTCTGCTTTTCGTAATTCAAATTGGGTACGTCTAACAACTACATCATGACGGTGTTCTACAAAATAATGTATTAACTCTTTTAGGTTTAACATTTGCGGTCTTCCTTTTACAAGAGCAATGTTATTAACACTGAAAGATGATTGAAGTTGAGTATATTTATATAATGTATTCAAAACTACATTTGGAACGGCATCACGTTTAAGTTCATAAACAATTCGCATTCCTGATCTATCCGATTCATCTCTTATATTAGAAATACCTTCAATTCGTTTTTCATTAATTAAATCAGCAGTTTTTTTAATCATTTCTGCTTTATTAACTTGGTACGGAATTTCAGAAACTATAATTACATCTTTACCGTTTGCCTCTTCAAAGCTAACTTTTGCACGCATTACAATTCTTCCACGACCCGTTTTAAAGGCTTCTCTAACTCCTTCATAACCATATATTACTCCACCGGTTGGAAAATCAGGGGCTTTAATATGAGTAATTAATTCGTCAATTTCAATATCATTATTGTCAATGTAAGCTAAAGTCCCATCAATCACTTCTGATAAATTATGCGGCGCCATATTAGTCGCCATACCCACTGCAATTCCTGAAGCTCCATTTATTAATAAATTTGGAATTCTAGTTGGCATTACTTTAGGTTCATACAAGGTATCATCAAAATTCAATTGAAAGTCAACTGTCTCTTTGTCAATATCTGCCATTATGTCTTCCGACATTTTTTTCATTCTAGCCTCTGTATAACGCATAGCTGCCGGGCTATCACCATCAACAGATCCAAAGTTACCTTGACCGTCAACTAGTAAATAGCGCAAACTCCATTCTTGCGCCATACGCACCATTGCATCATATACTGATGTATCGCCGTGTGGATGATACTTTCCTAATACTTCTCCAACAATTCTAGCTGATTTCTTGTGTGCTTTGTTTGAAAAAACTCCTAAATCATACATACCATAAAGTACTCTTCGATGTACCGGTTTTAAACCATCACGCACATCTGGCAATGCTCTTGAAACAATTACAGACATCGAATAATCGATGTATGATGATTTCATTTCGTCCTCAATGTTAATAGGAATTAACTTTTCTCCGTCAGACATAATTATAAATTTTAATGTAAATTATTTTTTATTCTAACGCGCAAGATACAATAAATAAGTAATTTTAAAAGTGTTTTAGTTAACTAATTTCTACGATTTATCAACAAAAAAAATGACTAAAATAGTTAATAAATTTGAGTAGTTTTACTTTTATATTTCCTGTTTTTTTTGTCATTTAGCCTATTATTGAATGAAAATGGGAATAGTTTTTGACAATTCCATTTCAATTGACTAAATTTACATCAATTAAACATAAAGTATGGATGATAATTTTTCACCAAGAGTAAAAGACGTAATTTCTTTCAGCAAGGAAGAAGCGCTTCGTTTAGGACACGATTTTATTGGAACTGAGCATCTTATGCTTGGAATCCTTCGCGATGGTAATGGAAAAGCAATTACAATATTGAATAGTTTATCTATTGATCTTGACTATTTGCGCCGAAAAGTTGAAATACTTAGCCCGCCAAATCCTAATATAAATGTTGCTTTAGACAAAAAAAATTTACAACTTACACGTCAGGCTGAACGTGCATTAAAAACAACTTTTTTAGAGGCAAAAGTTTTTCAAAGCACTTACATCAGTACTGCACATTTGTTGCTTTGCATTTTAAGAAATGAAACAGACCCTACCACAAAACTTTTAAACAAAATGAAAGTTGATTACGATACAGCTAAAGAACAATATATAGATATGACACCAAAAGAAGAAGAATTTTTAGAAAATTTACCAAAAAACGAATCGTTTAATGAAGATGCTGGGCAAGACGACATTTCTAAAAATGATAGTTTTAATGCGCCTAATAATAAATCTAACAAAAAATCCAAAACACCTGTCCTTGACAATTTTGGAAGGGATTTGACTGAAATGGCGGAAAATGGCAAACTTGACCCCGTAGTTGGTAGAGAAAAAGAAATTGAACGTGTTTCACAAATTTTAAGTCGCAGAAAAAAGAATAATCCCTTATTAATTGGTGAACCTGGAGTTGGAAAATCCGCAATCGCAGAAGGTTTGGCTTTACGTATAATTCAAAAAAAGGTTTCTCGTATTTTATTCAATAAACGTGTGGTTACGCTTGATTTAGCAAGCTTAGTTGCGGGTACAAAATACAGAGGTCAGTTTGAAGAGCGAATGAAAGCGGTGATGAATGAACTTGAAAAAAACGATGACATCATACTTTTTATAGATGAAATACATACTATTGTTGGAGCTGGTGGAGCAACAGGTTCATTAGATGCTTCAAATATGTTTAAACCCGCATTAGCTAGAGGTGAAATTCAATGTATTGGAGCGACAACTTTGGATGAATACCGACAATATATTGAAAAAGACGGAGCGCTTGAAAGACGTTTTCAAAAAGTTATAGTTGAGCCTACTTCAGTGGATGAAACCATCACAATATTAAACAACATTAAAGATAAATACGAAGACCATCACAGCGTTATTTATTCTCCTGAAGCTATTGAAGCTTGTGTAAAGCTTACAGACAGATACATGTCGGACCGTTTTTTACCAGACAAAGCAATAGATGCGCTCGACGAAGCAGGTTCAAGGGTTCACATCACTAATATTGATGTTCCTAAACAAATTCTTGATCTTGAAAGACAACTTGAAGAAGTACGCGAAAACAAAAATGTTGTTGTAAAAAGACAAAAATACGAAGAAGCTGCTAAACTTAGAGATGACGAGAAAAAAATTGAAAAAGATTTAGCAATAGCTCAAGAAAAATGGGAAGAGGACTCAAAAAATAACCGTATAATAGTAACAGAAGATAATGTTGCTGATGTAGTGTCAATGATGACTGGAATACCTGTTAATCGGATTGCACAAACTGAAAGTAACAAATTAGCTCAACTACCTGAACTTATTCAAAACAAAGTAGTTGGGCAAAACGAAGCAGTACTAAAAGTAGCTCGTGCAATTCAACGAAACAGAGCTGGACTAAAAGACCCTAACCGACCAATTGGTTCTTTTATTTTTCTTGGACAAACTGGAGTTGGAAAAACACAATTAGCTAAAGTTATTGCACGCGAATTATTTGACTCTGAAGATACCCTTATTCGTATTGACATGAGTGAATATATGGAGAAATTTGCCATTTCAAGATTAATTGGAGCACCTCCAGGATATGTAGGTTACGAGGAAGGTGGTCAATTAACTGAAAAAGTTAGAAGAAAACCCTACTGTGTAGTTCTATTAGACGAAATAGAAAAAGCGCATCCTGATGTTTTTAATATGATGCTTCAAGTACTTGATGATGGATACCTAACTGATAGTTTAGGTCGAAAAATTGATTTCAAAAACACCATCATTATTATGACATCCAATGTGGGTGCCCGACAGTTAAAAGATTTTGGACAAGGCGTTGGTTTTGGAACCGCTGCTCGTGTTGCAAACGCTGAAGACAATTCTAAAAGTATCATTGAAAACGCGTTAAAGAAAACTTTTGCACCTGAATTTTTAAACCGTATTGACGACGTAATCGTATTCAATGCGCTAGAAAAAGCAGATATTAATGTCATTATTGAAATTGAATTAAATAAATTATACGCTCGAATTAAAAATTTGGGTTACACCTTATTATTGTCAGATAATGCAAAAGCATTCATCGCAGAAAAAGGATTTGACAAACAATTTGGAGCACGTCCATTAAAAAGAGCCATCCAAAAATATGTTGAAGATTCACTTGCCGAAGAAATTATTACTTCAAAAATTAGTGTCGGCGATGAACTTTTTATGGACATTGAAGAAGGTGCGCAAGAATTAAATGTAAAAATTCAAAAAAAGGAAGCATCCAATAATTTATAATACCTACAACTTTAAACCACTATTAATTTAAAAATAACATTAGTAGTGGTTTATTTTTTAAAAAAAATAGTACTTTCGACAATCAATTTTAATTTGGTACAAATGCCACAAAATAAAATCATTTTAGGGTCTGAAGAATGGTGTTCTTTTCCCGATTTAGGAATTCCAGCAATAAAAGCACGTGTTGACTCAGGTGCTAAAACTTCAGCATTA
>JBILQQ010000044.1:0-16087 GCA_044373115.1 Flavobacterium sp. | reverse complement strand
ACGAAATCTATTCTTACATAACTGAAGGGATTGGTGAAGATATTTTACCCAAAAACGTTGATTTTTCACTAATTGACGGTTTTACAAAAGTAACCGACAAAGACGCCGCAGTTTACACCCGAAAAATAGCGCTTGAAGAGGGTATTTTTGTTGGTAATTCGGCTGGTTCATGTGTGAAAGGACTGCACCAACTGAAAGATCATTTTAAACCTTCAGATGTTGTTGTAGTTTTGTTTCATGACTCCGGAAGTAGATATGTTGGTAAAATGTTTAACGACGATTGGATGCGCGAACGTGGTTTCTTAGACGAAGAAATTACAACTGCAGAAGATATAGTCAAAGATAATATAAACAAAAACCTTGTTATTGTTCGTACCGAAGAGCTCGTTTCGCACGCTATTGACAGAATGCGACAATACAAAATATCTCAAATTCCAGTTATTGATACTACTGGTTTTGTAGGCTCTGTTGACGAAACCGATTTGTTTCAAAGTTATGTTACCGACAAAAATGTTGCAGATAAACCTATTAAAGAAGTAATGGGAAAACCTTATCCAATTGTTAAACTTGCTACTCCAATTGACGAAGTTTCTAAGCTTTTTACAAGGGAAACCCAAGCGGTTTTAGTTGATTTAGATAATGGTAAACATCATATTATAACAAAATCGGATATAATTGGTTCAATAAAATAATACCAAATATTTTTATAAAATATACAAAGCCTCATTAAATATAATTAATGAGGCTTTTTTATTGTCACAAATTTCCACCGAAATAATTTACTACATCTGTTAAATATGAGAAATTTGTTACAAAAAAAATCAGCTAAGTTTAATTTAATTCTATATTGTGTAACTTTATTTAAGTAATTAAAAATCAACAGGTTAAAAAAATTAAATTTTTAATCAAAAAAAATAATGATAAAAATATTTTTTTTTCATAAAAAAAAGCAACTAGAAAGATCTATTTTATTTACATATTACTATTTTTACGTCATATACAAACCACACGAACTATATGAATTATGAAAGAAGATTTTTTACACTACGTTTGGCAATACAAAAAGTTTGAATTTTTAAACCTAACTACAGTTCAAGGTGAAACGCTTACAATAGTTCAATCTGGTCAATACACCCAACTTGCAGGCCCCGATTTTTTTAATGCCCAAATTGTGTTGAATAATCAAAAATGGGCGGGGAATATTGAAATTCATGTAAAATCTTCTGATTGGTATTTGCATCAGCACGAAAAAGACACGGCTTATGATAACGTAATTCTTCATGTGGTTTGGAAACACGATGCACCCATTTTTAGGCAGGATAACTCCGAGTTGCCTGTTTTGGAGTTGTGTAATTATGTAAATTCATTGGAGGTAAAAAAATACGAAAACTTAGTTGCCCCAAAATCTTGGATTTACTGCGAAAAACAACTCAAAGATGCACATGGTTTTGTACTAAATAATTGGCTTGAGCGTCTTTTTTTTGAGCGTCTTGAACGTAAATCAATTTTTATACAAGAGTTGTTACATCAAACCGAAAATGACTGGGAAGCCGTTTTGTTTTGTATGCTTGCCAAAAATTTTGGGTTAAACACAAATGGCGAGTCTTTTTTTAAAATTGCGCAGTCCATTTCGTTTGCAATAGTTCGTAAAGAGGCTTTGGAACCGCAATATCTAGAAGCTTTATTTTTTGGTCAAGCCAAAATGTTGCCGCAAAAGCCAGAAGATAAATATGTAATTGATTTAATAGATTGGTATAATTACTTGTCTTTAAAATACAAATTAGAGCCTCCACTTACCAATCCGGTTACGTTTTTTAAACACCGTCCTGATAATTTTCCAACCATTCGCTTGGCACAGCTGGCAATGGTGTATCATTCTAATAAGCAGTTGTTTACCCAGATTATTGCGGCAAAATGCCAAACTGATTTGTATGCTATTTTTGATAACTCTGTGAGTCACTATTGGAAATCACATTATAATTTTGACAAAACAAGCCCATTAAAAGAAAAATCGTTATCAAAATCTTTTATTGATTTAATCATTATAAATACAATAATCCCGATTCAGTTTGCTTATGCTAAAACAATGGGCAAAGACAATGCCGAGCAAATTATTGAATTAATGTCAACAATTAGTTCAGAAAAAAACAGTACTATCGATAAATTTGCTACTTTTGGACTAAAGGCAAGTAACGCATTTGAATCGCAGGCTTTGTTACAGTTAAAAAACGAATATTGTACTAATAAAAGGTGCCTGCAGTGTGCCTTGGGACTAGATTTTTTAAAACAATAAGATGAATTTAATTACTACTATAAGGTATTTTTTTGAAAAGCATGGCTTTCATGTTTCCTCTCGATTGGCCGATAAATTAGGTATGAGAGCAACAAGTGTGAGGCTTTTTTTTATTTATATTTCATTTGTCACAATTGGACTTTGGTTTGGGGTTTACCTAACTTTAGCGTTTTGGATGCGACTAAAAGATTTAATTAGAGCCAAACGAACCTCTGTTTTTGATTTGTAAATTAATTTTATAAAATAGCAATATGCCGAATAATTATACGCCACTTACATCTTTTTTCTCATTTACAAATGGTCAAAAAAAAGGTTTACTATTATTGTTTTTGATTATTTTGGTGCTTCAATGCGTATGTTTTTTTGGTGATTTCCAAAGTTACCACTACAATACTAAATCACAACAATGGCTTTCATTACAAATAAAAATGGACTCGTTTAAAGCCGAAAAACCTACTACAGAATATCAAATATATCCTTATAATCCAAATTTTATAACCGATTTTAAAGGCTATAAATTAGGGATGAATAGCCAAGAAATTCAGAAACTTTTAGCTTTTAGAAAAACCGGAAAATATGTAAATTCGGCACAAGAATTTCAATCAGTAACAGGTGTTTCAGATTCTTTGCTACAAGTAATCTCGCCTTATTTTAAGTTTCCTGATTGGGTTACACATCCAAACAAAAATCCTTATAACCAAAACAATAAATGGAAGCAATATCCAAAAAAAGAACCTTTAAAAGTGAAAGATATAAACCAAGCCACTAAAGAAGATTTAATGGCAGTTTATGGTATTGGCGATGCAATTTCGGACAGAATTTTAAATCAAAAAGCTCTTTTTGGCGCTTTTGCGTCAATGGATCAAATGGAAGATATTTGGGGCTTGTCACCAGAAGTAATAAAAAATTTGAATACTTATTTTAAGATTAATGCTACTACTTCAATCAAAAAGATAAACATAAATAGCGCTTCTATTAAAGAATTAGGGGCTTTCCCTTATTTTAAATACCCGATATCAAAAAACATTGTTGTGTATAGAAGTATGAATGGAGATATTAAAACTGAGGATTTGTCAAAAATAAAGAACTTTCCTGTTGATAAATTAGAAATAATTGTTTTATATTTGGAATTTTAAAACAAAACACAATTTTTTATGGATTTTTCTTACAACCCAACTCAATCAATGATCGCTCAATCTATTAAAGATTTTGCAGAACAACACATCCGCCCTTTTATTATGGAGTGGGATGAAGCTCAAATTTTCCCTATTGATTTGTTCAAAAAATTAGGCGAAATGGGTTTTATGGGTATTTTAGTACCCGAAGAATTAGGTGGTTCAGGATTGAGTTATCACGAATACATAACTATAGTTGAAGAAATATCTAAAGTTGATTCTTCAATTGGTTTGTCGGTTGCGGCTCATAATTCATTATGTACCAATCACATATTGTCATTTGGTAACGATGAACAAAAGAAAAAATGGATTCCTAAACTAGCTTCTGGTGAGCATATTGGCGCTTGGGGATTAACCGAACACAATACGGGTTCAGACGCAGGCGGAATGAATACAACAGCTGTAAAAGACGGTAATGATTGGATTATTAACGGTTCCAAAAATTTTATTACCCATGCTATTTCTGGCGACATAGCCGTAGTGATTGTTAGAACGGGCGAAAAAGGAAGCTCAAACGGTACTACAGCATTTGTACTCGAAAAAGGCATGAAAGGATTTACCTCTGGTAAAAAAGAAAATAAATTAGGAATGCGTGCAAGCGAAACTGCTGAACTTATTTTTGACAATTGTAAAGTTCCTGATTCACACCGATTAGGCGAAGTAGGCGAGGGCTTTAAACAAGCCATGAAAATATTAGACGGAGGTCGAATTTCAATTGGAGCACTATCATTGGGGATTGCTAAAGGCGCTTATGAAGCTGCCTTAAAATACTCAAAAGAACGCCATCAATTTGGACAACCTATCAGTAATTTTCAAGCGATTTCGTTTAAACTTGCTGACATGATTACTGAAATCGAAGCCTCAGAATTATTGTTGCACAAAGCGGCTTATTTAAAAGAACAACACCTTCCCGTAACTTCTGCCGGAGCTATGGCAAAAATGTATGCGTCGGAAGTGTGCGTTAAAGTAGCCAATGAAGCTGTTCAAATTCATGGTGGATACGGCTATACAAAAGATTATCCTGTTGAAAAATTTTACAGAGACTCCAAACTTTGTACTATTGGCGAAGGAACTACCGAAATTCAGAAATTGGTTATTTCAAGAGGTATTTTGAAATAATTTTACTACTTATCAACTCACTACCTCAAAGCTTTTTGTTTTGAGGTTTTTTTTTAGCACCAACACGCTTGCGCATTTTCCCAGCTCTATACCCGCTTTTCGTTACAATCTTTTTGTTTTTGAAAAAAAAACAAAAAGGATTTTCACTTCAATCGGGGGTAAACCATTAACTATCAGTATTTTCCAAACTTTTGGGCTTTTTTAAAATCAAATTAATCCTTTTTTTTGCCTTTTGAAATACAAAATGTCTATTCTAGACCCGATAGAGCCGATATCCTCACGAAGTCCCGAAGGGCGAGTGAGATAAAGGCGAAAGCGGGGCAGATTGTCTTTTGGAAGGGATTTGTGTTCTTCTAATAAACAAAAAAAACCTCATATTTCTATGAGGTTTCTAATTTAGTAGCGGGAACAGGACTCGAACCTGTGACCTTCGGGTTATGAGCCCGACGAGCTGCCTACTGCTCTATCCCGCGATGTTTCGAGTGCAAATATACAATCATTTTCTTTATATTCAATACAAAATTTAAAAAAATGTTTTATTTCGTCTATTCACTTGATATGACTACCTTTGCACAAAATAAATATGCACTAAATGACACATAAAGCAGGCTTTGTAAACATTATTGGAAACCCAAACGTTGGAAAATCGACGCTAATGAACGCTTTTGTAGGCGAAAGATTGTCTATTATTACCTCCAAAGCACAAACTACCCGACACCGAATTTTGGGAATTGTAAACGGTGAGGATTTTCAGGTGATTCTGTCAGACACGCCCGGAATCATTAAGCCCGCTTATGAAATGCAAGAATCTATGATGAATTTTGTAAAATCGGCGTTTGAAGATGCAGATGTGCTTATATATATGGTCGAAATTGGCGAAAAAGAACTCAAGGACGAAACTTTTTTTAACAAAATAATTCATGCCAAAATCCCTGTTTTGTTGTTACTTAACAAAATTGACACCTCCAACCAAGAGCAGCTAGAAGAGCAAGTGGCTTTTTGGGCTGAAAAAGTGCCAAATGCTGAAATTTTCCCCATTTCTGCCTTGCAAAACTTCAATGTTCAAGAGGTTTTTGCCCGAATAATTTCACTTTTGCCAGCCTCGCCGCCTTATTATCCAAAGGATGCACTGACCGACAAGCCCGAACGTTTTTTTGTAAACGAAACCATCCGCGAAAAAATCCTGTTGCATTACAACAAAGAAATTCCGTATTCGGTCGAAATTGAAACCGAAGAGTTTCTGGAAGACGAAAAAATCATCCGAATTCGCGCCCTCATCATGGTAGAGCGCGACACCCAAAAAGGCATCATTATTGGTCACAAGGGCGAAGCACTCAAAAGAGTAGGGGTAGAGGCTCGTGCCGATCTCGAAAAATTCTTTGGCAAACAAATTCACATCGAAATGTATGTAAAAGTCAACAAAAACTGGCGAAGTAACACCAACATGCTCAAACGATTTGGGTACAATCAATAGATTTTGGGCGTTCCCCATGGGCTAGAAAACAGCTCCTTCGTCGTTCTGTTTTCTAGCCCATGCGTCAGGCTGTCCGCTGTATCTTTTGTGGCTTCCACTGGCGTTACAGCCACAAAAGGATGCCGCTTCCATCCTTAACGCAGCCCGGTTTTCAGAGGTTTATTTTTCTACTATTTCCCTAAAAAACTTTGTGAACTTCTGCGTTCCCTTTGTGAAACTTTGTGAAATAAAAAAAATCTTTAAAATCCTTAAAATCTTCGGCTAATTTTATGCACCTCAATAAAACCTTTGTGAACCTCTGCGTTCACTTTCTGAAACTTCGTGAAATAAAAACCTCTAATATTTTGCCACAGATTCACAGATTAAATGGATTTTATCCGTAATAATCAGTAAAATCCGTTTCATCCGTGGCTAATTTTCACACTAAATAACAAAAATTTTTCGCCACAGATTCACAGATTCATAGGATTTAATCTGAATTAATCAGTGAATCAGTGGCTAATTTTTGCGTCTCAATAAAACCTTTGTGAACCTCTGCGTTCCCTTTGTGAAACTTCGTGAAATAAAAACCTCTAATATTTTGCCACAGATTCACAGATTAAATGGATTTTATCCGTAATAATCAGTAAAATCCGTTTCATCCGTGGCTAATTTTCACACTAAATAACAAAAATTTTTTGCCACAGATTCACAGATTCAAAAGGATTTAATCCGTGAATCAGTGGCTAATTTCATGCACCTCAATAAAACCTTTGTGAACCTCTGCGTTCCCTTTGTGAAACTTCGTGAAATAAAAAAATCCTTAAAATCAGTGGCTACTTTTATGCGCCTCCGATAAAACCTTTGTGAACCTCTGCGCTAACTTTCTGAAACTTCGTGAAATAAAAAAAAACTATTCAAACCGAATAGTTTTAGCGGGCGATATTTTTGTAATAATATAAGAAGGTACCAACAAAACCAACAAACAAACACCTGCGGTACCTAAATTTAAAAACAAAATAGTTAGTAAATTAATGTTTACAGGAGCCTGAGTTACATAATAATTTTCAGGATTTAACTTCACTACACCAAAATATTTCTGAATCAACAACAACGAAATTCCAATTAAATTTCCCCAAAACAAACCTCGAACTATTAGGTGCGAAGCATTGTATAAAAATATTTTTCTAATACTCCAGTTGCTAGCTCCCATCGATTTCAGAATACCAATCATTTGGGTGCGCTCCAAAATAATGACCAACAGCGCCACAACCATATTAATAGTGGAAACAATAATCATAATAACTAAGATAACAATGATATTAAAATCAAACAATTTAAGCCACTCAAAAATATAATAATACTTGTCAACAATGGTTTGCGAGTTCAGTGTGGACGAAATTTCTTGGTAAACTTCTCGTCCTTTGGATTCAATTTGAGTAAAATCATCAATAAAAACCTCAAACGATCCTACTTCATTTTCGGTCCATTTATTTATTCGTTGCACATGCCTAATATCGCCAAACAAATACGCTGAATCAAATTCAGGAAACCCCGAATTGTAAATACCAACAACTTTAAACCGTCTTAAATTAGGTAATTTATTGGCTTCTTTTTTTATAAAAAAGGTATTAAACTCGTCGTTCAATTTCAATTCCAATCGATCGGCTAAGTAGCTCGAAATCATAATTTCGTTACTCAAATTGCCATTAACCGTCGGAATTTTTCCTTCCACAAGATATTCTTGCAGCGTATTCCATCTGTAATCTTTGCCAACACCTTTAAAAATAATGCCTTCAAATGCGTTTTCGGTTCGAATAATTCCGTCTTTTGTGGCAACTGCCTGCACATGATTGATGCCTTCCACCGACTTGAATTTTGGGTAAAAATTCTGACGCAACGAAAGCGGGTATGTACTCACATCTGACTGATTATCAGTGTAATTAGAGATGATAATTTGTCCATTAATGGCAGATATTTTTTCTTGTATTTTTTGTTGCAAACCCGTTCCCGTTGCAATTGAAACAATCATCATAATCACACCTAATGCAATTGCTGTTATTGCAATTTTTATTATTGGTGCAGATATACTACTTTTATACTCTTTTGCAACAATGAGTCGTTTAGCTATAAAATATTCTAATTTCAATGTCTATGTTTTTTAAATCTGTTTTCAAAAATACAGTAATATTATTTGTTTTACTAATGGTTTCTTGTGGAAGTGCTATTATTGTTCCCAAAACAGAACCAACTCCTAGTCCAATAGTGGAAAACACACTATTAACAGGTGCTCAACGCCACGATTTTTTTCTGCCAAATCTTTATGGCAAAAGGGTAGGGGTGGTAACCAACCAAACCGGAATTATTTCAAATCAACTGCATCTTATTGATTTTTTGATCAATCAATCTATTGCAGTAAAAAAAATATATGCTCCTGAACATGGTTTCCGTGGAACTGCCGATGCAGGCGAACATATTGTTGACGGTAAAGACGCCAAAACTGGACTACCAATCATCTCCTTATATGGTAACAACAAAAAACCAAAAACCGAACAATTAGCCGATATCGATATTATCGTTTTTGATCTGCAAGATGTGGGCGCACGTTTTTATACTTACATTTCAACGTTACATTATATTATGGAAGCCTGTGCCGAAAACAATATTTCACTCATGATTTTGGACAGACCCAACCCAAACGGAGCCATTGTTGACGGACCAACGCTAGAAAAAGAGCACACAAGTTTTGTAGGGATGCACCCAATTCCACTTTTGCACGGAATGACTATTGGCGAATATGCCCAAATGATAAATGGCGAAAAATGGCTTAAAAACGGGGTACAGTGTACGTTAAAAATAATTCCTTGCGCCAATTACAACCGAAATTTAGCCTACAGTTTGCCAATTAAACCATCGCCAAATTTGCCCAATGACCAATCCATTAATTTGTATGCAAGTTTGTGTTTGTTTGAAGGCACCAACGTAAGCGTGGGGCGTGGCACCGAAAATCAATTTCAAATTTATGGGTCGCCTTTTTTGCCCAAAAATAATTTCACCTTTACCCCAATGCCCAATTTTGGCGCAAAAGACCCACTCTACAAAGGACAATTTTGCTACGGCGAGGACCTGACCAAAGCGCCAAAAGTTGATGCACTTGAGCTAAAATGGTTGCTTAAAGCCTACCAATCTTCGGCTGATAAATCAAAGTTTTTCAACTCCTTTTTTACCAAATTGGCAGGTACAAAAACCCTACAACAGCAAATTGAAGCGGGTTTCTCCGAATCAAAAATCAAAAAAACATGGAAACCAGGCATAGAAGCATTCCTGAAAATGAGAAAACAATACCTCATTTACGATCCAAAATAATTTCTTTTTAAGGAGCACACAACCTCGTTTTTCAAGATAAATTGTCCTGCTATCGCCTTTATCTCCCTTGCCCTTCGGGACTGCGGGAGGATATCGGCTCTATCAGGTCTATATTTCACGTTTTGTTTTTCAGATGACTTTTTGTTGAGATTTAAAGATTTAAAAATTTAAAGATTCAAAGATTTTAAATTTGTGCCAATTTGTGACTCGAGCAAAGTGAACAGAAGAAGTAAATTTGTGTTTAAATTAATTGATTTTTGAAATTTGATATTGATATTGCCATTGACAAAGTTTGTCATTCCGTAGGAAACTTATAAAATGATTTTACAAGTTAAAAAAAAACCTGAAGCAATGTTAACTGTAATTCATTATTTTGTTTATTTTTGAAAAACAAAACACAAAGCGTGTTGGAAGTTATTTGCCAAATAGAAAATTTAAAGCGCAAGGGCTTTTTTGTATTTAGTAGCCATTAAAAAAACGAAATTATGACGTTTGAATCATTTAAAACAACTAAAGGGTTTTGTCACATAAACAACGAAAAAATAGTTTTTAGTTTAGATAATTTTACCGAAAAGGTATCTGATATAGAAATGC
Source organism: Flavobacterium sp. (assembly GCA_044373115.1). Lineage (GTDB taxonomy): Bacteria > Bacteroidota > Bacteroidia > Flavobacteriales > Flavobacteriaceae > Flavobacterium. The sequence goes on along the minus strand of JBILQQ010000044.1, from coordinate 6,087 downwards.
TCAAGCATAATACTAAATGCATACTAAAGCTTGCTTTTGCAATTAGCTTATTTTATTTCTCATATGAAAGTTTCAATAATCATAAAATATACAACGGAATATTAAACTTAATAATTGGAATAATATTTTTATATGAAGTCATTAATTTTATTAATAAATGGAATTACTTAATCAGAAAAAGAATTTCAAAAAATACTATCCGAAAAATAAATTTAGAAAGTAATAATATACTTAAAATAAATTATTTGAATGAAAAAAATATAGTAAAAACTTTTTGTATAAAAATGTCCAAAAACAGAATCGAAAATGAAAGAGTTCTTGAAAAACTAAATAATAAAAACAGCTACTAACAGATAGAGTTTCGTTGCGGCTGAAAACCGAGTATCTTCAACTCATTTTTTATTAAATAGCTTGACAGGTTTTTAATTATAAAGTACATAATCAAATTCAATTAAAATATGAAAAATAGAAATATCAAATTCACTACAATGTTTACGTTCTTGATTGTCATATTTGTTTATATAAATTACCTTTCAAACGTTGTTGTGCCTTGGCAAAAAGAAGAAATAATTAATACAACATTGTCTTGGAGTGGATTAAATAAATTTCCAGAAAAAGCAAAAATTATTGATATTCAAAAGAAAGGAAGTTTTTTTTCAAGGCAGTTTATCATCGAATTCAATGCACAGAAAGAAGAAATTCAAAAGTGGAAAGATAGCAGTAAAAGATTAAAAAACAATATTCCTAAAATAGATGGAGCTATCGAACTATATACTATTTATCCTGGGGAAAATGGTGCTTTTGGCGGGAAAGTGGAAATTGGAGAAGGTAATGTAAAAATAACAATGAGTTGGAGTTAAAATAAAAAGATACGATTCGCAACTACTTCCCCCACAGACTTGTCATTCTGTAAGAATCTCATAAAATGATTTTGCCGGTTTAATTTGTCACATTAAATAGGATTTTGTTATTTTTTTAAGTCAAAAAACCTTAATATTCCTTAATTCCTTAATGGTTTAAAAAAAATCTATTGGTTCAACCACTAATTTACTTCGTCTGTTCGCTTTGCTCGAGTCACTAATTAGCACAAATTTAAAATCTATAAATTTTTAAATATTTGAATCTTTAAATCTTTAAATCTCAACAAAAAGTCAACTGAAAAACTACTTGTACTATTTATCGGTGTTTGAACCTATTGCCTAATGCCTATTGCCTTTCAACAAAAAGTCATCTGAAAAACAAAATGTGAAGTATAGCCCTGATGGAGCCGATATCCTCCCGCAGTCCCGTAGGGCAAGGGAGATAAAGGCGAGAGCAGGACAAAACGCCTATTGAAAACGGTGTTGTGTGCTTCTAAAAAAAAAATTAAAGAGGCATTTTCTTTTTCATTTCTTCTACTATATTATAAGCAGCGGGGCAAATTGCCACATTTTTAAGGGTTAAATCGCTTATTTGTTGAAACTTTTTTCGGTCGGTATGCGGAAATTCACGGCAGGCTTTGGGGCGTACTTCATATATCATGCAATAATTTTCGGCGTCCAAAAAGGTACACGGAACCGATTGCAGTACATAATCTTTGTCTTCGTCAATTTTGAGATAGTTCTCTATAAATTGCTGCGGTTTTTGTTTGAAATGTTTGGCAATGCGCTCAATATCAGCTAGGGTAAACAACGGTCCTGTGGTTTTGCAGCAGTTGGCACAGGTTAAACAATCGGTTTTTTTGAATTCGTTGTTGTGCAAGTCCTGCATGACATAATCCATGTTTTTGGGTTGCTTCTTTTTTAGTTTATCAAAATATTTTTTGTTTTCGATATGCTTGTCTTTGGCAAGTTTTTCTAGCTCTTGTAACGAAGGTTTTGTCATGATTGTTTATTTCTGTGACAAATTTAGATAACTTTGCACACTAATTAAAGAAATTTTTAGATGAAAGATCTATTTGGTAAAGCAATTCTGGATTTTCAAACCAATAATGACCCACAAGCATTGATTACAGAAACTACCATTTCTGAGGCTGACGAGATGGATGTGGCTTATTTGTTTCGGAATTTTGATCAAATGCCTGCTATTGAACAGCGTGCGTTGCAGCTTTGTAAGGGTACAATTCTTGATGTGGGTTGCGGTGCGGGTAGCCATAGTTTGTATTTGCAACAACAAAATTTGGATGTTACGTCTATTGATAGTTCAGAAAATGCCATAAAAGCGTGTCGATTGAGAGGGGTTAAAAATCCAATACACATTAATTTGCTTGACGTAGAAGATAAATTTGATACTATTTTACTGCTAATGAACGGCACGGGAATTTTCGGTACTTTGAATCAAACCGATTTGTATTTGAATACATTGAAAAAGCTGCTCAACCCAAACGGTCAAATTCTGATAGATAGTTCAGACATTATTTACATGTTTGACGAAGACGAAGACGGCGGAAAATGGATTCCATCTGATACTTATTACGGCGAATTAGAATTTACAATTACCTACAAGAACGAGAAAGAAGACCCGTTTCCGTGGTTGTATTTGGATTATAACACCTTGCAAAATGCCGCTTTTGCCAATGGATTAAAGTGCGAATTAATTTCTGAAGGTGAACATTTTGATTACCTTGCTCGTTTGTTTTTATAAAAAAAACGTCTCACATTTTTGCGAGACGTTTGTGTTGTGAAGTAATCCTAGGGTTATTCCATATATTTTGCCATAATTCCTTGGATCCCTTGACCCCATTCTTGTCCAGCAACTTGAGATTTCTCCATTAATAATCCAGCTGTACTAGCCATTTTTTTTCCTGCCGGTGTTTCGTAAAATTTCAAAATGCCTTTCAAATCTTCTTTGGTGTAAACTTCCATATATACGCCAGCCAATTTATCGTATAATGCAGGTAATGAAGCGTCAAATTCTACTATAAATGCTGCTTTTTTGGCTTCAGGAATCATTCCTAAAATTTGGTCTTTTGCCGCTTTCATTTGATTAGCTGCCCCGCTTTTTTCAATAACTTGTAATGCATCTTTTTTAAATGCTTCGTCAACTTGTGTAAAGCCTAATTGCGATACTAATACAACTGCAAAAGTTAAAATAATTTTTCTCATCTGTAATTAATTTAGTGTTTTAAATTTTTATAAAAATAACAACTTTTTTTATTTTAGCAAATAATATTGTGCAATTTTTATTTCTCTCTTATATATATGTCAATAGGAACTCCCGAAAAATCCCAGTTTTCTCTAATTTTATTTTCCAAAAATCGTTTATAAGCTTCTTTTACATATTGTGGCAAATTAGCAAAAAACACAAACTGTGGAGTAGGCGTTGGCAATTGCATACAATATTTAATCTTCACATACTTACCTTTAAGGGCAGGTGGCGGATAATTTTCAATAATTTTCAACATATAATCATTGAATTTAGAAGTCGAAATACGCTGACTTCTATTTTCATGAATTTTTACCGTGGTTTCCAATGCTTTCAATAAACGTTGTTTGGTTAAAGCCGAAATAAACAAAATAGGCACATCAACAAATGGTTGCAACTGCTCGCGTATTTTATTTTCATAATCTCGAGTTGACATCGTGTCTTTCTCAACCAAATCCCATTTGTTAACCAAAATCACAACGCCCTTTCGGTTTTTCTCTGCCAACCAAAATATATTTTGATCCTGACCCTCAAATCCTCTCGTTGCGTCAATAATCAATATACAAACGTCCGAATGTTCAATCGCACGTACCGACCGCATCACCGAGTAAAACTCCAAATCTTCCTTTACTTTAGCTTTTCTTCGTATTCCCGCCGTGTCAACCAAGTTAAATTCAAACCCAAATCGGTCAAATTTTGTATCAATCGCATCTCTTGTTGTACCAGCAATATCTGTTACAATATACCGATCAACACCAATCAAAGCATTTATAAAACTAGACTTCCCAGCATTTGGGCGTCCAACAACAGCAAATCGAGGCAACACAATTTCTTCCTGCGTAGGTTCAGGCTTCACCGGAAACGACTCAATCAATGCATCCAACAAATCCCCAGTACCACTGCCCGAAATACTTGCAAAAGTATAATACTCTCCAAGTCCCAAATTATAAAATTCAATGGCATCCTTCTCACGCATCGCATTGTCCACCTTGTTCACAGCAAGCAAAACCGGTTTCGTAACTTTTCGTAACAACTTGGCAACCGTTTCATCCATCGGCGTTATCCCTTCCTCAACATCAACAACAAAAATAATTACATCCGCCTCGTCAATAGCCAATTCAACCTGTTTACGGATCTCACCTTCAAAAACATCATCACTCCCACGCACATAACCTCCCGTGTCAATCACCGAAAATTCCTTACCATTCCATTCACTTTTTCCGTAATTTCTGTCCCGAGTAACCCCCGAAACCGAATCAACAATAGCCTCACGTCTCTGAATCAATCGATTAAATAATGTCGATTTCCCCACATTCGGCCTACCAACTATAGCAACAATGTTATTCATAATTCCATTTAAAATATTTTGCAAAGGTACTCCTTATAAATAAACCATACAACATTAATATTTACACATTATATAGGTACTATTTTTCATCCGAAGCCAATCCAGCTTTTCATTCCAAGCTTGCTCCCCAAAAGCTTTTTTTTCTAGGTCTGCAACGAGCTTCCGTTGGTCGCTGTTGCAAACCAAGAAAAAAATAGCTTTTGTCATCGCAAGGCTTTCCATTTCAATCTGGGCTAGAGGAGTAGCGTTTTCAAGATAAATTAGTTTTTTTAAGTGATTAGTAAAAAGTGATTAGTAAAAAGTGATTAGTAAAAAGTGATTAGTAAAAAGTGATTAGTAAAAAGTGATTAGTAAAAAGTGATTAGTAAAAAGTGATTAGTAAAAAGTGATTAGTGAATAGTCCAAAGCAAATAATCCCCAACTTATATTCCCTTCAACCCAGCGAAGCGCCAAAAAAAACTTATATAACTTATATGTTAAAACCAAAAGTTAAATTCCGCCCAACTTATATGCCCTTCACCCCAGCGAAGCGCCAAAAAAAACTTATATAACTTATATGTTAAAACCAAAAGTTAAATTCCGCCCAACTTATATGCCCTTCACCCCAGCGAAGCGCCAAAAAAAACTTATATAACTTATATGTTAAAACCAAAAGTTAAATTCCGCCCAACTTATATGCCCTTCACCCCAGCGAAGCGCCAAAAAAAAACTTATATAACTTATATGTTAAAACCCAAAGTTAAATCCCACCCAACTTATATGCCCTTCACCCCAGCGAAGCGTCTAAAAAAAACTTACATAACTTATATGTTAAAACCCAAAGCTAACCCCGTTCAACTTATATGCCCTTCACCCCAGCGAAGCGTCTAAAAAAAACTTACATAACTTATATGTTAAAACCCAAAGCTAACCCCGTTCAACTTATATGCCCTTCAACCCAGCGAAGCGCCTAAAAAAAACTTGTATAACTTATATGTTAAAACCCAAAGTTAAATTCCGCCCAACTTATATATCTTTTAACCCAGCGAAGCGCCAAAAAAAAACTTATATAACTTATATGTTTTAAAAACCAAATGCTAAATCCCTACAACTCATCCATCACGTCACCCTCCCCTTTGGGGAGGGCTGGGGAGGGGATTCTACAATATCCTCAAAACGCCAATTCCTAACCCCCACAACCCCAAATACTTAAAAAAAACTTCAAAAAAACATTCAAAAAACCTTGCGTAACCAAAAAGAAGCAGTACTTTTGCACCCGCATTCAAGGTGAACGACAAACTTTAAATAGTCTATCCGACACTTAGCACGTTCTTCAAACGATTGAAAAAATAAAGCAAAAAAAAGTTGCACGGAAATTAAAAAGGAATTACCTTTGCCATCCGCAAAACGAACAAAAAGTTTTATTGCAAGACAAATAAAAAAAAGAAATTTTTTTTCAAAAAACTTGCCAGTTAAAAAAAAAGATGTACTTTTGCACCCGCTTTGAGAAACAAGCGAAACACAAAGAGAACAAGTTCATAGACATATTGAATTGACAGCCGTCTTGTAGAGATACAAGACATAAAACAAAGAGAGTAAGTGAATCGAAAGATTTGAATAAGCTAGACTTATATCGT
>JBILQQ010000074.1:0-12282 GCA_044373115.1 Flavobacterium sp. | reverse complement strand
GGTGCTTGGAGTTCGTCAAATACTGCAATTGCAACAGTAAATACTGCAGGATTAATCAATGGACTAACAGCAGGAACAGCAACAATTACTTACACGGTAACAGGCACAGGCGGTTGTCCAAATGCAATAGCAACAAGAGATGTAGTTGTGACCGCTCCAGTAACCGCAGGTACCTTGTCAGGCACTCAAAATATTTGTATAGGCAGCAATTCTACATTTACAAGTAACGGAACAGCTGGCGGTGCTTGGAGTTCATCAAATACTGCAATTGCAACAGTAAATACTGCAGGATTAATCAATGGACTAACAGCAGGAACAGCAACAATTACTTACACGGTAACAGGCACAGGCGGTTGTACTAACCAATCAGCAACAAGAGATGTAACGGTAACCGCTCCAGTAAACGCAGGCACCTTGTCAGGCACTCAAAATATTTGCGTAGGACAAGACACCACATTTACGAGCAATGGAAATACTGGCGGAACTTGGAGTTCGTCAAATACTGCAATTGCAACAGTAAGCAGTACAGGATTAATCAATGGATTAACAGCAGGAACAGCAACAATTACCTACACAGTAACAGGAACAGGCGGTTGTCCAAATGCAATAGCAACAAGAGATGTAGTTGTGACCGCTCCAGTAACCGCAGGTACCTTGTCAGGAACTCAAAATATTTGTATAGGTGGCAACACCACATTTACAAGTAACGGAACAGCAGGCGGAACTTGGAGTTCGTCAAATACTGCAATTGCAACAGTAAGCAGTACAGGATTAATCAATGGATTAACAGCAGGAACAACAACAATTACATACACAGTAACAGGCACAGGCGGTTGTCCAAATGCAATAGTAACAAGAGATGTAGTTGTGACCGCTCCAGTAACCGCAGGTACCTTGTCAGGCACTCAAAATATTTGTATAGGACAAAACACTACATTTACGAGCAATGGAAACACAGGCGGAACTTGGAGTTCGTCAAATACTGCAATTGCAACAGTAAGCAGTACAGGATTAATCAATGGATTAACAGCAGGAACAGCAACAATTACTTACACGGTAACAGGCACAGGCGGTTGTCCAAATGCAACAGCAACAAGAGATGTAACGGTAACCGCTCCAGTAAACGCAGGCACCTTGTCAGGCACTCAAAATATTTGTATAGGCAGTAATTCTACATTTACAAGTAACGGAACGACTGGCGGAACTTGGAGTTCGTCAAATACTGCAATTGCAACAGTAAGCAGTACAGGATTAATCAATGGATTAACAGCAGGAACAGCAACAATTACATACACAGTAACAGGCACAGGCGGTTGTACTAACCAATCAGCAACAAGAGATGTAGTTGTAACCGCTCCAGTAACCGCAGGCACCTTGTCAGGTACTCAAAATATTTGTATAGGTGGCAATACTACATTTACAAGTAACGGAACGACAGGCGGAACTTGGAGTTCGTCAAATACTGCAATTGCAACAGTAAGCAGTACAGGATTAATCAATGGATTAACAGCAGGAACGGCAACAATTACTTACACGGTAACAGGAACAGGCGGTTGTACTAACCAATCAGCAACAAGAGATGTAGTTGTAACCGGAACACCAGCAGTACCAACAATTGTATCAGTGGCAGCTAGTTGTTCAGCAGCAGGAAGTGCAACCATCTCAAATTACAACGCATCGAATACTTATACTTTCTCACCAGCAGGGCCAACAGTTGGCTCAGGAGGAGTGATTTCAAGCATGATAGTTGGTACAAGTTATACAGTAACAGCGGGTAATGTAAGTTGCACATCATTAGCATCTACTATTTTTATAATTAATGCACAGCCAGTAACACCTGTTTTAACCTACTCGGTAACCAATACAGTTTGTAATGGGAGTACATTAAACTATGTACTTACTAGTAATGTACCTATGACGACCTTTAGTTGGAGTGCCACGGTATCGAATATTTCAGGGTTTTACAGCACTACCACAAATGGTAATGAGACAAATATTAACAATGTGGCAACTCTTACAAATCCAGAATCAATAGGCACCATTACTATGGTGATTATCCCAAGAGCTAACGGATGTGATGGAACACCACAAACTGTGATAATTACCGTTAATCCAAATCCAGTTGTTGAAGTAGTGGCCGTAGCCGATACTTCGGTTTGTTCGGCAACAAGTGCAACAAATAATGTTCAGGTGAATATTTCAGGTAACATTAGTGGTATTACTTACAACTGGACAGCTATTACCAATGAAGTAACCGTAGTAGGAGGAACTACCTCAGGTATTATTACAGCAACCTCTACAACGGCGAGTTTTGGTTTACAAGTAATTACAAGTAACCCGATTGCCGCAGGAACGATTTATTTTGAAGTAAGTTCGGTTAGAAATGGTTGTATTGGAAATACTCTTCAAAGTGGAGTTGTAACCGTTAATCCAAATCCAGGTTTACCAATTCCATCACCAATAAAAACAATTTGTAGTGGTAATAGTACTGATTTAGTTGTTGATGTTTCTCCACTTATTACAGGGACACAATTGACATGGGAAGTAGTAACAGTTGTAAACGCAATAGGGGCTGCACAAGGAACGGGATTAGCACCAGTAACAATTAATGATGTTTTAACCGCTACAACAAATACACAAGGTTATGTTATTTATCGTGTTCGATCTACTTTAGGAGATTGTAAAGGAGGTTATACCGATTATCGAGTGAATGTAAATCCATCACCTCGTCCAGTATTAACTGATGGAAACATTTGTATCACCGCAACAGGCGAAGTGTATCAGAATTATACATTAAATTCAGGTTTAAATGATGTTGATTATGATTTTGAGTGGTTTGATACAAATGGTACTATTATCCCAGGCGCAACAAATTCAACATTAGTAGTAGATGCAGCAGGTACTTATAGTGTTATTGCAACCAATTGGTTAACGGGATGTTCATCGGATCCATTATTGTCAAGTGCTACGGCAACGGTCACTGCAACAACTCCAGCAACAACAATCACTATTGTTCAAAGTGATTATTTTAGCAATAATGCTACGATAACAGTAAATGTAACTGGAGGAACAGGTACTTTGATCTATTTTTTAGATGATGGACCGCTACAATCATCAAATGTATTCACAGGAGTCACTTTAGGAGAACATTTAGTAACAGTTATTGATACCGAAGGTTGTACATATTTAACTCAAAAGGCTACCATCATTGATTTTCCAAGATGCTTTTCACCAAATGGTGATGGAATAAATGACACCTGGAACATCATTGGATTAAACCAAGCAGATGCTAAATTATACATCTTTGATCGCTATGGTAAATTGATTAAACAACTAAGCGCAACAGATGGTAGCTATGGTTGGGATGGTACTTATAATAATGTACAGTTACCATCAACAGACTACTGGTTTACTTTAGACTATATAGAAAATGGAGCTAAGAAACAGTTTAAATCACATTTTTCTTTGAAGAGATAACAATTAAAAGCATTAATTATGTAATCAAATTTAGCATGTAATAAATCTTAATTAAGGAAGTAATTTTTTCAAGCAAAAATATATTAATTATAGAATCAAATTTTACAACCAATAAAAACATTAAATATGGAAACAATTTTTACAAGCATTAAAAACTTAATTCTAGAATCTAATTTAACAACCAATAAAAACTTAATTATGAAAAAAAATATTACAACTAAAACCTTTGCTTACTTGCTACTTAAAGGCTATTTCTTAGCTTCTAAAAATGGGTTAATTTATCTAATGTTGATTTTTTCATTAATGTCACAAGGGCAGAGTGTTGGTGACTATAGAACAAAAGCAACAGGTAATTGGAATGCCACCACCACTTGGGAAACATGGAATGGCTCTGCTTGGGTACAAAGTGGCACGCCTAATTCGTCTAATGGCGTAATTAGCATTCTTGATGTACACACTGTTACGGTCACGGCTAGTGTAACTGTGGATCAAGTGGTGATTGAGTCGGGGGGACAATTAACGCTAGATACTAGTACATTAACCATTGCTAATGGTTCAGGTGTTGATATGATTGTAAATGGTACATTGCGACAGACAGCTACTAACGCAACTTATATAACAATTAATTCTGGGGCTGAACTTCAATTTGGCGATGGAGGACGCTATCAACAGCAAAGAACATCTGCTATACCTAGCGCAACATGGCATGTAAATTCAACTTGTGAGATTTATGGAATAACTAATGAAACTACTGCCATAACCAATATTGGTCAATCATTTGGTAATTTTGAGTGGAATTGCACGGGTCAAATAAATACAAGAGAATTCGTAGGGAGTGTTCCTAGTAGTATTAATGGTAAATTAATAATTACTTCTACAGGTTCCGGTGTGCTTTCAGTAAGTAATTCATCGACTGCACTTTCTCTTACTGTTGGCAATCTTGAAGTAATGGGCGGTACATTTGTTGTCGGTAATTCCTCTGGTAATGCAAGTTTAACAGTCACAAATGATGTCGTTATAAATCAAGGCAATTTTTTTGTTGCAGGAACAGGAGCATCCAATACACATACTCTAACGGTAAATGGAAACTTAAATCAAACCGGTGGTAATTTTGAGGTATGCAGAACAAATAATGCAGGTATATACAATGCAACCATAAATGGAGGAGCCACTTTTTCAGGTGGAATTACTCGTGTAATGAATAATTCTGGTACAGGTGGTCGAGTGGCAGCATTGACCATCGTTGGAAATACTACCATTAGTGGAGGGACATTAGATTTGAGTGCTACAGGCGCTACTAATGCAGGGAGACTATTTCTAAAAGGTAATTTTATACAATCAGGTGGAAATTTACAAATGACGTCTTCAGCCTCTTCAGGCTCTAGTGGATTTTATTTTGAAGGAACAGGTACTCAAACTGTAATTTTTTCAGGAGGGACACAAACTTCAACAACTAATGTTCTAAATCGTTTTTTTTATAAAACTACATCGGGACCTACAGCATTAAATGAAACCTACTCAGGTTCATCAGCTCAAAATACCATAACGGGCTCAACAGGTACTCCTGCCTCTGGATATGCAGCATGGCCCACATCAGGTACACTAATCAAAAACCTCACCATAAACAATCCTGCGGGTGTAACTTTAAGTACAGCAAAAGAGGTCAATACAACTTTATTTTTAACTAATGGTGCACTGAGTGGTTCGCCTGCATTGACATATGCCTCTGGAGCAATCTTACATTATAATGGTACGGGTGCGATAACCACAACCGAAAAGGAGTTTCCATCATCTAATGGTCCAACAAATCTTGTTGTGAGTAATTCGGCTAGTGTCACCCTGCATGCCTCCCGAATGCTTTCTGGTAACCTCACCGTAAACAACTCCGGGGTGCTTAATCTAGGATCAATTACGCTTAACAGAGCCACCTCTGGAGGTATGTTAACCTTGGGTGATGATGCTATACTGCGTATTGGAGGTACGGGCTCTTTTCCAACCAATTATACTACTCATAGCATTGCTGCAACAAGTACAGTAAATTATAATGGAGCCAACCAACAGGTACTACTATTAAACAGCAGCCAATCCTATGGCAACTTAACCTTATCAGGTAGTGGTACAAAAACATTTGCAAATGCAACGGATACAAACGTAAGAGGTAATTTTATTACAGAGGGTGTAACGGTTACTGCTCCAACAAAATTAAATTTTAATGGTACTACAGCTCAATCCATCGCAGGTTTAGCTTACAACAACATCGCCTTTTCAAATGCAGGAACAAAAACCTTTTCTTCTAACTCCTCAGTGAGTCCAACGTCTGCTATTACTTTTTCTGGCACTCCTGGTACCGTTGATTTTGATGGTACAAGTGATAATTTAATTTTTATCTTAAAGTCTGATAATTCAGGAACTGCAAGTGTTGCAGATGCTAGCGGATGGTCTTTAATTGGAAAAGTTACTACTGAACGATTTATTCCATCAAAACGTACATGGCGTTTACTGACAGCCCCATTAAAAGGGACTTCAAACACGAGTATTTTTTCTAATTGGCAAGGCACAAATAATGAAGGTGTTTTGTTATGGGGTCCACAAGGGACTACTACTCCTTCGAGTAGTAATACTGGTATGTATCAAGGGCCACAAGCTAATGTTTGGAGTTACAATAACAGTTGGATAGCTGTTACTAATACCAATACAACATCGTTATTTAATAATGAAAAGAATAATGCTTTTATAGTATTTGCTACTGGTCCATCCAATAGTACAAACATTGCTTCTGGACAAGCAGAAACTACGTTAAAACCCAAAGGCGAATTAATTACCGGTTCGACACAATACAATACTTTGACGACAAATCAATATCATTTAATAGGTAATCCGTATGCAAGTCCTTTAAATACGGTAAGTTTAAAAACCTCAAATCCAAATTTCACTTTTTGGTTATTAGATCCAAGCCTTGGAAATATTGGTGGTTATTACACTTATGATGGTAACAATTGGACACCAACCCCACCAAATGGATCTTCAGGTCAGCCTGATAATACTTACATTCAAAGTGGTCAAGGGTTTTTTGTACGTTCATCTAGTGCAACAAGTTTTACGATTTCTGAATCTCATAAAGTCGCAGGGAATAGCAATACTTGGTTTAATAGAAATGCCACCGATACAACTGCGGATAAGATTCGTTTATTACTATATAAACAAATCAATAACGAATGGCAATTGACTGATGGTATTTTAGCGGTTAATAGTGCTATTGGTAATAATGACCTAGATGCTACTGACACAGAAAAAATGTCAAATTTTAATGAGAACATGGGTTTTAGATATGGAACTTCCACTTTAGCTATAGAGTATAGAGGATTACCTACTTTAACAACTATTCAGCCTATGCGATTAACAGGAACCACAGTTCAGCCGTATCAAATTCGAGTAAAGACTGAGAATTATAGCAACAGTACATTGCAGCCTTATTTAGAAGACACACAATCAGGAACCTTAACAGAAATACCAATAGATGGTTCAGAGGTTGTAGTAAGCTTTACAGGAGTAGCATCCACAGCTTCTAATCCTGATACTCGATTTAGAATTGTTTATTCAACTGAGTTAAACAATGAAGAATTTACATCAACATGGGTAAGCTTATATCCAAATCCAGTATGTGAAGGATTACTAAATATAAACTTAAAGTCAAATGAAGGTTCTGCTAATTTCGTATTAAATAATTTGTTGGGACAAGTAGTGCATGAAGGTGTACTAGATAGTATTCAAAATACTTTAAAGTTACCAAATTTAGAAGAAGGGTTTTATTTAATTTCAGTTAAACAAAACAACAATAAAATTACTTCAAAAATATACATTAAGTAACAATATGTAATTATGAAAAAAATTAATAATATTTATTTTCCCCTATACATTTGCCTATTCAATTTTATGAGTACTTCTATGTTTGCTAATGATCCAGGTTTGCCTACAACCGACCCAGGGGAGCCACCTACAGTAGTTTTAGATTTATTATTTATTCCTATGTTTATTTCAGCAATTGTAATATTTTATTATGTTAATTATAAGATTTTAAAAACTAGAAAACAACAGATAAATTAGCATATATAGTAGCTGTGTACAAATTAAGGTAACAAATTAAACTGCATCAAGAAACTTTTTTGATGCAGTTTTTTGTTTTATAGGTTTTCATTATTAGTTTGTTTTGCTGACGCCATTCATTACAATGCACAAATGGGATCCAAGCACATAAGAGAATATTGCGAATTGGACGAAACCTCTTTAAATTTACTCAAAACTGCCATGGAACGACTCAATTTATCAGCTCGTGCGTTTGACCGAATCTTGAAAGTTTCTAGAACCATTGCCGACTTAGAAGCTCAAGAAAAAGTGCAATCGCATCACGTTGCCGAAGCCATCCAATACCGCAGTTTGGATAGAGATGGGTGGTTGGGGTAGTGGTTACTTCACAAACTTATAATACCTCGCACCAATCAAAACAGGGTTTTCTTGCTCTATATAGTCCAAAACAAATTCGTTTTTGGGTTGCAAAACACTTGTTTTTTGTTCTTTTCGGTGCAAAGCTTCATACGTGGTAAAGTCTATTTCGGTACTAGCCTTTAGTACTTCAAAAAGAGTCGATTTTGCAATAGCTTCTTGCCAATTGGCTTGTACTTCACCCTCAAAAACTTTCGATTTGGAGCCGCTACCGTACGCAATAAAGCCCATTTTTTTGTTTTCCAAAACAGATTTTTGTTCCAAATGATAACAAAATGTTGATAACATCCCCAAGAAAATAGAGCCTGTGTACATATTTCCCACTTGCCCCGATGCAATTTCTGATGGGTAAATCGTCTTTTTTACAAAATTTAAATAATCCTCACTTTTACTAATCGTTTTTAGTTGCTCTTTGTTGGTAGGGTCATAGTCAATCGCCTCATTTTCTTGCATATAAATCTCAACAAACGTTCGCCTTGCCTGAAAACAGTAGGGAAGGTGCATCAACACATTTTCCCAATTTTGATAAATGGGTTGCTCCTGATTACTCACTTTTTTATAATGAAAATACGCATCCGCAATGCGATTGATGTAACATTGATTGGAATATTGCCCGTCAAAAATAGGCTGCTCTTTATAAAAAGCAACTTCGTTTTCCAATATCCCAAACCATTCGGGGTTATTAGCATCTTGAGTAATACTTTCTTTTGTTTGGTACCTTCTTGGTTTAAAAAAATCAAAAACACCTTCAGTCGATACCCCAACCTCTTCAGAAAAAGCAATAATTCTAGGGTTGGCAGTAACTAGCATGGCAATTGCACCGGCACCTTGCGTGTATTCCCCCGTCGAGTTAAGGTCATATTTTGCATTATCTGTAGCAATTACAATCGCCTTTTTTTCGGGATGCAACCGAATGTAATCCAGCGTATTTTGCAACGCATCCACCGCGCCAATACAAGCAAAAGTCATGTCCACCGCATCACAATACCGAAATGCACCTGCTCCCAATTGTTGCTCCAAAAGTTGCATAACATACGTTGCAACAGGTTTCGACGCATCAACACCGCTTTCAGTTCCCACATAAATCCGCGCAATATCCTCAGGGTCAATGCTTTCTTGTTTAATCAGTTGCAAAGTAGCATTCGCGGCAAAAGTCACCACATCTTGGTGCACATCAGCAAAACTCATTTTTTGCAACCCCAATCCTTTTATCAATTTTTCGGGTTCAATGTTGCGGTGTAACGCCAGAGTGGCTATGGGCAAATGAATTTTGGGTATGTCAATTGCAATGCTGTCTATTCCTACTTTCATTATTTTTCACTTTTGTTAATTGCAAATTTATCAATTGGTTTTTCATTATTCATTTAACAATTTATAAAAAAGTAAAATAAAAACACGATTTACGAATGTGTTAACAAACGAGTACTTTTTTTTCTAAATCATCATTTTCCAACTTATAAAAAACGTATTTCATGCCCCAAAATAGTTTACAAAAAATTAAAAATTTCAAATATTTGGGCGTGCCCCCGTTTAGACCATTCCTCAATTAAACAGAAAATCCACCAAAAACGGGGTCGGGCTTTCCGCTCCAAGTCCTCGCAACCCGTAGCCCCGAAGTGTCGGGGCTACGGGTTGCTGTGGGCTTTCCGCTGCAATCCCTCACGCGGGCTCGGTTTTCAATCCAAAATTTTCGATACAAAAGGCACTCAAATTTCAGTTGTTGATATTTCAACCAAAGTACACCACGCACAATCCCCATTCCAAAAATGGCATCAAAATTGAGGCATAAAAATAGATTTGGTGTTGAATTTTTTATTATGTTTGTTAATCATTGTTAAAAATAATTAGATAAAAATCTGGTCATTTTTCTTGGTAGCGTAGTAAATAAAAAAAATATGATTAAAAAATTTATCGAATTACATTATTCGGCGATGATGTTTAAACAAAAAGGGATTCCTCATGATTGGTTAGGAAGAATGACTTTTATTCTTAAATACCATCTTTTCTTTATAATAGCATCATTTGTTTTTAATATTATTTTAGCACTAAATTATCGTTTTGAAAATAAAATAATATATTTTTTAATTGCAATTTTGTTAGGTTTTTTTATATTTTATTTGAATGATAATAATATGAAAAAGTTCATTTCAAAATTTGAACCACATAAAAAATATAAAAAAGTAAAACCAATAATAAATTTAATTAATCTTTTTTTAGTTATTTTATTTGGATTGATTATGTTTTATTTATTTATTTTTTCTTTCAGAATACAAAATTATATATAAAGAAACCAAACGCTAGCGCATCTTTATATCTAGTGCACACAAAAAAAAGCAAGTTAAAATAGATAAAAATGGTCAAACAAAGAGTAAATATAATTTGAGCGGGTACAAGCGAGACGCTTGCAATAGCTGAAAAAAAAACAAATAGTTAAAAAGAAAAGCAAAAAAGAATATGGATTTATCGAAATATAATCCCAACAGTCAATTTCTACTTTATAAAACCGACAAGGGTGATATAAAAGTAGATGTTTTGTTGCAAAACGAAACTATTTGGATGCCACAGAGCAAAATAGCCGAGCTTTTTGATGTGCAACGCCCTGCGATTACCAAGCACCTTAACAATATTTTTGAAAGTGGTGAATTGGACGAAAAAGTGGTATGTTCCATTTTGGAACTAACCACTCCACACGGTGCTATTGCTAATAAAACGCAAACTACACCAACAAAGTTTTACAACCTTGATGCTATTATTGCGGTGGGGTATCGGGTAAATTCCAATAGAGCCACCCAATTCAGAATTTGGGCGACCAATGTTTTAAAAGAATTTATCATCAAAGGATATACTATGGATGTGGAAAGATTAAAAAATCCACAACCCATTTTCGGGCAAGATTATTTTAAAGAACAGCTCGAAAAAATCAGAGACATTCGAAGCTCTGAACGTAGATTCTACCAACAAATTACCGATATTTATGCCGAGTGCAGTATAGATTATGATTACAATTCGGAAATTACCAGAGAGTTTTTCGCCACCGTACAAAACAAACTACATTGGGCAATTACAAAGCAAACTGCTGCCGAAATAATTGTTTCTAGAGCCAATCATGAAAAAGAAAAAATGGGTTTAACCAATTGGAAAAATTCGCCCGATGGAAAAATCAGAAAATCAGATGTTTCAATTGCTAAAAACTATCTTACTGAAGATGAATTAAAACCATTAAACAGAATCGTTTCGATGTATCTGGATTATGCCGAAGACCAAGCCGAGCAAGGAAATGTAATGAATATGAAAGATTGGGCGGAAAAATTGAATGCCTTTCTTCAGTTCAATCAAAAAGACATTTTGCAAAACTCTGGTAAAGTAACCGCTGCCATAGCAAAAGAGTTTGCCGAAAACGAATTTGAAAAATACAAACCCATACAAGATAAATTGTTTGAAAGCGATTTTGATAAAGAATTGAAGAATTTACGAATGAATAATTACGAATTACGAAAAGATAATGGAAAATAATATGGTTCGAGAAAAATCGTATCAATTTACTTCAGCTAGCAATAACTTCTAGCTCATGCTCACAAATAATAGCAAGTGAAAATAGATAAAAAATGGTCAAACAAAATGGAAGTAAAATTTTAATTGATATAAGCGTGACACTTGCACCGCTCTGCGAATGTCTCTGACTTGGCAGTGAATAATAAGAAATAAAAAAATGTTAGACATATATAAAATTAGAGATTAGGCATACTTATTGCTGCGAGGTCGGGAGACCATCGCAGAGCGTTAGCGTGTTAAATGAACACTTCGTAGAGCGGGGGAAAAGCAGTAGAAAAAAATTAATGAATAATGGACTTCTTACAAATTATAATTGGTAGATATTTATTAGAATTATTAGGAGCGTTAATTAGATATATATATCTAAACATAAAAGAATTATTTACAGATAATAATTATGCGCCTTTTTTTGAAATTTGGATTCCGAAAGGAAGTCGTAATAAAAAAGATGAAAATAGCTCATTAAATCATATGGTTGGTGTGATTTTTTTTATGACAATTATTATTCTTTTGGCAATATTTATGATATAGGTAATTATGACATTGAAAATTTATTTATGAAAAAAAAATAATAACATTAGAAAAATTATTATTATTTAAAAAGTGTGTTTCTATCTTACATTAGTACAATAAATCAATAGAAACGAGGATTTTCTTTGTGGGTTTAGCCCAGATAGAAGCGAAAAGAAAATGCAGAAAAAAAAATTAGTTGGCAAAAACAAAAAGAGCGACCAACGGAAGCTCCTTTTTGTT
>JBILQQ010000015.1:0-61703 GCA_044373115.1 Flavobacterium sp. | reverse complement strand
CTTCCGTACCCCCAGAAATGAGTTTGTAGTGTGTGGTTCCTCCAGGTGCAGCAATCATGTTCGCTGGAACAAAAGATGGTATTTCCACCTTTAGTTCTCCAGTAACTCGAACAATAGTTGCCACATAAGGAGCAAATAAAGTTGTCCCCAACTTTCCACGAATATTGAAATCAAAACCAAATAACAATTCAGCTTCGCCATCAATCACATTACGCAATCCTCTGTCACTAACAGTGTCCGCTTGAATAACTTTGACCATTCTTTGCGTCAATCGACTTACCATTCTACCATCAGCAGAATTTAAAAGCAACGGTCTCAAAGCCGTCCGAAGCATTTTCCCAGCCTTCCCAGCTCTACCAAATTCAGAACCGTTTTCACGCGTTCTCTGAAACGCTGGGTCACTTGCAATTCTACTGGCATCAATACCACCTTTTTCTCTTGCCAAGTGCCCATCTTTCGTTTTGTAAAAAGTAATATCTCCGATAGTACCTTTCAGTTTAATTATGCCTTTCTGTCTAGCCATAATATCAAAATTTTAGTTTAACATTTGAATGTCCGTACATTCGTTCACAAATCATAAATTCAATTACTTTGATGCATCATTTCCCTTGAATTATTTTACAAATTTTATAAGTTTTCAAAAACAAAAAAAATCACATAACCATAAATGACTATTTTTTCCTATCTAGTTCTAAATTATCATATTAAAATTGAATTTTAAAATAAAAAACATACATTTGTTACTATTATTAAGCCCTTCAAAAAGCTATAAATAATGTATGGATAAAGTATATCAAAGGCATAGATAAAGTATGAGAACTGCCCATAAACGCTTGGTGATATACCCAAAAGATGTTCAAAGAATTACAGGAAGATGTTACCGATATTCAAGACTGCTTTTAAAAGACATTAAAAAGCACTTTAATAAGCAAGAATATCAATATGTAACTATAGAAGAGTTTTGCCTTTATACAGGATTAAAAACGGAGAATGTGATGCCTTTAATCGATGGGTAACAATTTTGAGGTAACTTTCAAGTTGTTCGCTTTGTAGATTAGTAACCAGTTCATTATGTTGTCCAATTAATGTACTTGTTAATTGGTTAATTAGAAAAAATACAGTAAATTTGTGAAGCAAAAAGGCAAATAAATATGCTTTTTTCATCGTTAGTGACCTATTTAATGACCTATTGAAATAATTTACAGCTATACTGCTAAAATACAGCCGATTACGAAAGATAAATAAATCCCTCTTTCTCCGCAAAATTAAAACCCTAACGATTGTAAATCAATTAGTTAGGGTTTTTTGTTTGTATGATATGCACCCGTTAGCATCCTAACAACTTTATCCCCTCTTTATCCCCTCTTTATCCCCTCTTTATCCCCTCTTTATCCCCTAAGTAGCTCCTAAGAATCTGAATAAGGAAACGGAGTATGATTTTGGATGTTTTTTGTTTGATTTTAATGTATTCTAATGTTCTACTAGTGTTCCGTTTGAATAAAATGAAACGCTCTCCTCTATAATAGGAAGTTTTTTTTTAGAATTATTACGATAAACGCGTTTTTAGTTGGTTTATATGTTGGATATTTTAAATATTATTATCATATTTGACTATTAATTTTTTATTTTATAAAACTTGATTTTAAAAAAAAGTTTAAATTGAATTTTCTTTATTATTTTGATCTATTAGATTAAACTTTTTTTATTGATTTGAGATTTAAATCATACAAATTTATTATAACATAATCAAATGTCAAAAGAAAAGATAACCCTTTCACAACTAGAACAATACTTATCTAAAGCCGCTTGGATATTAAAAGGTCCGGTAGATGCATCGGATTTTAAAATCTACATATTCCCGCTTTTATTTTTCAAAAGGTTATCCGACGTATTTGATGAAGAATACCAAATTGCTTTAGAAGAATCGGATGGAGATACAGAATATGCATTACTACCCGAATTCCATAGATTTATAATTCCGCAAGGATGTCATTGGAATGATGTAAGAGAAACAACCTCTAATGTTGGTTTAGCTATTGAAAAAGCATTACGAGGGATTGAACAAGCTAATCAAGAATATTTGTATGGTATTTTTGGTGATGCTCAATGGAGTAATAAAAACAAACTTTCCGATAGATTATTAACCGATTTAATAGAACATTTTTCTCAATATTCTTTGTCTAATTCTCTAGTTGAACCCGATATTCTTGGTCAAGCATATGAGTACTTAATCAAACATTTTGCAGATTTAACCAATAAGAAAGCAGGTGAGTTTTACACACCACGATCTGTTGTGCATTTGTTAGGTTTGATTCTAGACCCGCATGAAGGAGAAAATATTTATGACCCAGCTTGTGGTACTGGTGGAATGTTGCTTGAATGTGTTGACCATCTTAAACATAATAATGAAGATTACCGTACTTTAAAATTATATGGTCAAGAGAAAAACTTAACTTCTAGTTCGATTGCTCGAATGAATATGTTTTTACATGGAATAGAAGATTTTCAAATTGCTCGTGGAGATACCTTGAAAAACCCTGCTTTTTTTGAAGCAGATGGTTTAAAAACTTTTGATTGTGTTATTGCTAATCCACCTTTTTCTCTAAAAGATTGGGGGGCAGATATTTGGGTAAATGACCCTTTTGGAAGAAATATTGCGGGTGTGCCTCCGCAAGGTAATGGCGATATGGCTTGGGTGCAACACATGATTAAATCGATGAACGCTACAGGTAGAATGACTGTAGTCTTGCCTCACGGGGCCTTGTTTAGAAAAGCCTCTGAAGGAAAAATTAGAGAAGCTTTACTAAAAAAAGATGTTTTAGAAGCTGTGATTGGTTTAGGACCTAATATTTTTTACGGCACCCAATTAGCAGCTTGTGTATTGGTTTTTAAACAACAAAAAGAAAAACACAAACAAGGCAAAGTGTTGTTTATTGATGGTTCAGAACAAGTACGAGTTGGAAGAGCACAAAACTTTTTAGAACCCAATCATGTGAAACAACTTTTTGATTGGTATAACCTATTTTCTGATGTAGAAAACTATGCAAAAGTGGCAACTGTTGAAGACATTGCTGCCAATGAATATAACTTAAATATTCCGCTTTATGTGGAAAAAATTATAGAAGATAACCTTCCATCTGTTGAAGAAGCCCTATCCGATTTAAAAATAGCTTGGGAGGAAAGTATGAAAGCGGAAGAAAAGTTTAAAAAAATATTAAAGCAATTTATATAAATGACACAAGAAGAATTTGTTGAAAAAATTCACTCTCATACTCGAAACGCTAAAAATCTAATTGAAGGTGATGGAGGCTATAATATAAAAAGGGGTATGGCGCATGTAACTTCAGGTTATGTTGAGGATTTATTTGCTTTATTTATTGCACAAAAATTAAATCGAAAAGATTTACAATACTTAGTTGACAAAGTAACATCTATCCGATTTAGTAAAAATGGGAAAGCTACTACATTCAAACCCGATTTGTCAATTATCAATTCTAATAATGTTTTGACACATTATTTCGATTTAAAAACAAACCTAGGATGGAATAGAGATTTAGCAACTTATCTCAAAACCAAAAATGACTTTATCAATAAAATTAAATGTAGAGAAGCTTGGATTCATTTTGATAAAGATAACGTTCAAAAAATAACTATTTCTGAAAAGTTAAAATATAAAATGGTTGTGATTTATGGATGGAATATCAATAAAAAACAAATGGAAGAAAATATTCGTATGGCAAGTGAATATGAAAATGTTGAACTTTTTGTTCTTAACAAATTAGACGAAAATAAAAATTTAGCTATTGAAAATGATGATTTTGAACGATTGTATTTCGAAACTTTAACTCTTTGTAATTAACATGACCCAACAACAATTAGAAAAATACCTCTGGGGAGCTGCTACTGCATTACGTGGTACCATTGACGCTGGAGATTACAAACAATATATATTTCCGCTTTTGTTTTTCAAACGCATTTGTGATGTGTATGATGAAGAATTTGAAAAAGCGTTAGAAGACAGCGATGGTGATTTAGAATATGCTGCCTTTGCTGAACACCATCATTTTTTAGTGCCTGAGCAGGCACACTGGAAAAATGTAAGAGAAACAACGGTAAATATTGGTATGGCGATACAAGAAGCCATGCGTGAAATTGAAAAAGCCAATCCTGAAACGTTGTTTGGTATTTTTGGTGATGCCAGTTGGACAAATAAAGACCGCCTTTCGGATGCTACTTTAACCAACTTAATTGAGCATTTCTCACAACACCAATTAAATCTTAAAAATGTACCTGATGACCAATTAGGCAACGCTTACGAATATTTAATTAAAGAGTTTGCCGACGATAGCGGACACACCGCAGCAGAGTTTTATACTAACAGAACTGTTGTTAAGCTAATGACCATGATTATGGACCCAAAACCTGGTGAAAGCGTTTATGACCCAACCTGCGGAAGTGGTGGTTTATTACTAAACTGCGCTTTGCACCTAAAAGAAGAAGGCAAAGAATACCGTAACTTAAAATTATATGGACAAGAGATTAACTTGATTACCTCGGCCATTGCCCGAATGAATATGTTTATGCATGGGATTGAAGAGTTTGATATTGCACGTGGCGATACCTTAGCTCAACCTGCTTTTATACAAAACGACGAACTGAAAAAGTTTAATGTTATTCTAGCTAACCCGCCGTACTCGATCAAAGCCTGGGATAGAAAAAGTTTTGAAACCGATCCCTACGGACGTAATTTGTGGGGAACACCACCACAAGGTTGTGCTGACTATGCTTTTCAGCAACACATCCAAAAAAGTTTGAATGCAGATAATGGTCGTTCCATTTCATTGTGGCCACACGGTATTTTGTTTCGTGACTCCGAAGCTGAAATGCGCCGTAAAATGGTAGAACAAGATTTGGTGGAATGTGTGATTGGTTTAGGCCCAAACTTGTTTTATAACTCACCAATGGAAGCCTGTTTGTTAATTACAAATAACAATAAACCAAAAGAAAGAAAAGGTAAAGTTTTAATTGTAAATGCTTTAAAAGAAGTAAAACAAGATAAAAACATTGCCTATTTAGAAAACAAACACATTCAAAGAATTTACAATTCCTATAAATCATTTACTGATGAAGATGGGTTTACAAAAATCGTTTCAAATGAAACTGTACTAGAAAACAAAGGAAGTTTAAACATTGCGCAATATTTAAGTAATGTAGCCATTGATGAAAATAAACTTTCTTTTGAAGATGCTTTTTCTAACTGGGAATTGAAATCCAAAGAGCTCAAAACAAGCATGAATGACTTATTTCAAATCTTAAAATAATGGAAGCGACAATGACAAAAATAGATTTGAACAATTTAGATAAATCAACGTGGGAAACTTTTAAGTTTGAAGAAATTGCATCTAAAGTTTCTGAAACTGTTGACCCAAATACAACTGATTTAGAAGTTTATATTGGCCTAGAACACATTGATGCAGAAGACATTCATATTAGAAGAAAAGGCACACCAGATGATGTAAGTGGAGGCAAATTAAAATGTTATCCTGGAGATGTTATATTTGGTAAACGCAGAGCCTACCAAAGAAAAGCAGCAATTGTAGATTTTGAAGGAATTTGCTCGGCACACGCTTTTGTTTTACGAGCAAATCCAGAAGTAATTGACCCAAAATTATTTCCTTTTTTTCTACACTCTGACCAATTTATGCATCGCATGGTAGATATTTCCGTTGGTGGATTGTCTCCAACGATTAATTGGGGGGATTTAAAACACCAAGAATTCAAAATACCACCTAAGGACAAACAAAGTAAATTATCAGAGTTTTTATGGGAAATGGATTCTTTAATAAACAGCGAAACCTTTTTATTAGAAAAACTATCAAATACAATACATTCAATTATTGAAAACATAAATGAAGAAAAAAGTTATACTAGAATTCAAATAAAAAAAGTCTTAAAAAAAGAAAAGATAATTAAATCTGATATAGGAATAAGTCCCTATTTAGAAATAGGCGATATAAATATTAAAAATAAAACTATTGAATTCAAAGAAAAAAAATCCGTTGGTGGTTCTATAATCGCTAAAAATAAATCTATTTTAATTTCTAAAGTTAGACCAAACAGAGGTGCAATAACTTTATTAAAAAACTCATATTCAGTTTCAAATGGATTTGCAGTTTTAAACTCTAATGAAGAAATAATATTATCAGAATTTTTATTTCATCTTTTGGCGTGGAATAATAAATTTTTACACCAAATGTCAAGACTCGCAACAGGTTCTACTTATCCAACTATCAATGATGATGATATAACAAATTATCACATTAATATACCTTTAGATAAAGTAATTCAAAAAAACACATTATTAAAATTAGATAAGATTTATAATAATATTTTAGAAATAGAAAATAAAATTCAAAGCTCCCAATCATTACAAAAAAGTATAATCAATCAGGTGTTTTAATTATAAAATGATTAGAGGCTACTGGCAGTTGGTGAATAGCGTGTTAACTTTTTTTAGTTTTTAAACTGATTTATATGAAATAAAAAAGTAATATGTTTTTACTCAACATGCAGATAAGTTTAATCTATAAACGGCTTTAAGTCTATTTTACGTCGAAAAAAAACATAAAAACACAATTAAACCTTAAAAAAGATTTTTTTAAAGGTAATATTTGTTAGATTTGTGCTATAATTTAAAAATTATCAGTTATGATACTTCAATTAAAAGTTAAAAACTATCGTTCATATAAAGAAGAAACTGTTTTCTCAATGGAGGCTAACTCAACTTCACATAAACTAGAAAATGTTTTTGAAATCAATAACGATAAACAAAAAGCTCGTTTACTTAAAACAGCAATAATATACGGCGCTAATGCATCAGGTAAATCAAATGTAATTAGAGCTTTTTTTGAATTGAGAAAATTTGTTTTATTTAAGCCTAAAGTTGGCGATGCTATTGAATTTTATGAACCTTTCAAATTTAATGTAAGTAGTAAAGAAGAACCTTGTGAGTTTGAATTAACTTTTGTAGGCCCAAATGAGATAAAGTACATGTACATAACAGCTATTGTAATAGATAGAGTTTTGGAAGAAGAGCTTTATTACTATCCAAATGGTAAAAAAACTACTATTTTTAAAAGAGCAAAATATAAAGAGAATAATAGAGTTCAAAAAGGCATATTAGGCGATAGTTTCGGAAAAAAAGAAATTAATGTTTTTGCAAATCAATTATTACTTTCAAAGTTTGGTGATGATGAACCTCATGAACTGTTAACTGATGTCTTTATTTATTTTAGAAATATTGAAATCATTAATGCAACTAGCGAGAATCATAAAGATTATTTTCTAAAAAAAATTAGTGAGGAAGTTTATAATGATCATAAATTTAAACTAAAACTTGCAAAACTTATTAAGGCAGCAGATACAAAAGTTAATAACTTTTATATAACAAAAACTGATGATGATAATCTTTCTAAACTAAATAGTGAAGCAAAAAAAATAGCTGATAAAAATCCTTATGTTTTATCAGGAATTCATGATTTATACGAAAATGATAACATAATTGGTACTGATACTTTACCATTTAGTCAGGAGTCAACTGGAACACAATCAATTTATTTTCTCGGCGGTAAAATACTGAAGGCCTTGGAGTTGGGTAATACATTAATTGTTGATGAATTAGACACGAGTTTGCATCCGTTCATTACCAAAATGATTGTTATGCTATTTCAATCTCAAACTACAAATCCTAAAAATGCACAGTTAATTTTTACTACACACGATGTTTCTTTGTTAGACAGGGACTTAATTCGTCGTGATCAAGTATGGATTGCCGAAAAGAGCGAAAAAGGAAGTACAGAATTATATTCATTACAAGATTTTGATGTTAGAGAAGATACGCCTTTTGAAAAATGGTATTTGGCAGGAAAGTTTGGTGGATTACCCCAAATAAAATCAATAGAATCTTTATTTGTAGAGGATGAGCAAACAGTATCATAAAACTATTTTAATTGTTTGTGAGGGTGAAGGTACAGAACCAGAATACTTCAAAGAAATAAGAGATATTTTATTATTAAATGAAGTAGATGTTGCTATTGAAATAAAACCTCGACCTAAAGACAAGTTTAAAAAAGACAAGTTTAAACTTAGAAAAGGTGCTATAAAAAGAGAGATACGAAAACCTGAAATTGTATTACCTATTTCTGAAATTGAGGATAAATACACAGCACAACCTACTAGATATGTGCGTGAGGCTCAAATAGGATTAAAAGACAATACGTATGACGAAGTTTGGGCAATTTTTGATAAAGACGGACATCCAAAACACAAAGAAGCTTTTGAATTAGCAGAGGAAAATGTAGGAGGTAAAAAAGTAAACATTGCTTTTAATAGTATAGCCTTTGAATATTGGATTTTACTTCACTTTGAAAGTAATCAAACTGCATTTGTAAAATCAATGTGTCGTGAAGCCAAGGATCCATTAAATTGTGGTTCTAACAAGCATCATAACGATTGTAAAGGAGTCAATTGTGTTTGTGGTAGAATTGTAACTCAAAATTTTCTAGATTACGAAGCAGGTAAAAAGAGTTTTAATTTTAAAAAGTTTCACCCAAACGTAAATAGTGCTATTGAAAGAGCCATACTATTAAGAAAATCATACATAGGTAATACAAATCCAATCTACAAGCTAAATCCTTACACAAATACCGATAGACTAGTATATAAATTATTGCATTTAGACAAATTTGATTTGTTTTGGTTCCAATTTCACGAAACACAGTTTCATGATTCGTTGCACATTAACTTTAATTATCAAAATCAAATTGTAGAGATAACAATAGATAAAGTTGATCCTGCTACAATCATTATAACGCCAGATTTATTTTGCTTATTTGATATTGATGGTAATAAATTGGATAGCGGACAAAGAGAAGTAATGACTGGTGACGTTTTTATTTTTTCAATTGATTTAAGTATTATTCAAAATTTCAACCCATTATATATTGGCATTCGAAAAAGTGAAAATGAATATTTGATTACAGAATTACCTATTTAAATTTTAAATAAATTATGTCATTCAACGAATTAAACAGTGTAGAACATTACATCATTCATCAATTGAGTGGTGTTAATTTGAATGCTTCAGGAGTGGCTGAAGGCAAAACTTCTTATGGTGCTCAATGGCTTTATATTTCACCACAAAAACTTAATAGAACTGTTAATGAAGTTTTAGTTGAAACAGAATTAAAAGCGTCTTTAATTCGTTTGAATCCTGAAATTGCTCTCAAGCCTGAGTTGGCTGAAGAAGTAATTTATAAGCTTAGAGCTATATTATTATCGGTTCATCAAATTGGTTTAGTAAAGGCCAATGAAGAGTTTTTTAAATGGATGTGTGGAGAAAAAACCATGCCTTTTGGAGAAAATAATCGTCATGTTCCTATAAACCTTATTGATTTTGAAGACATTTTAAATAATACCTATTTTGTAACTAATCAATACCGTGTCCACAGCAGAGAAACAAAAATTCCAGATATTGTTTTATTGATTAATGGATTGCCAGTGGTGATTGGAGAAGCGAAAACGCCTATACGACCTTCTGTAAGTTGGTTGGATGGTGCGCATGAAATCCATGATATTTATGAGAATGCGGTTCCTCAATTGTTTGTTCCTAATATTTTGTCTTTTGCTACTGAAGGAAAAACATTTTATTTTGGTGGGGTAAGAACTCCTTTAGAGTTTTGGGCACCTTGGCGCATAGAAAATGATGATGAAAAGCTAGCCAAACAATTAGGATTGGGTGAAATAGGTAAAGAGTTATCTGATTTATTACATCCGAAACGCCTTTTGGATATTTTACAAAACTTTTCATTATTTACCACTAATAAGAAAAAACAACGTATCAAAGTATTGTGTCGCTTTCAACAATATGAAGGCGCTAACAAAATAGTAGAGCGAGTAAAAGAGGGTAAAATCAAGAAAGGATTGATTTGGCATTTTCAAGGTTCAGGTAAATCGTTGTTAATGGTTTTTGCTGCACAAAAGTTGCGCAAAATGCAAGAACTTAAAAGTCCTACTGTTATTGTATTAGTGGATAGAACTGATTTGGATACACAAATTACAGGAACCTTTAATGCGGCAGATATTGCTAATGTAGTAACAACTGAAAGCATATCGGAACTGCAAACCTTATTAGAAAGAGATACACGTAAAATAATTATTTCGATGATTCATAAGTTTAGGGATGCTAAACCCAATATGAATACTAGAGATAACATTATAGTATTAGTTGATGAAGCCCACAGAACGCAAGAAGGTGATTTAGCGAGACAAATGAGAGCATCATTACCTAATGCGTTCTTATTTGGACTAACAGGAACACCAGTTAATAAAGCTGATAAGAATACATTTTGGGCTTTTGGAGCAACAGAAGACGAAGGTGGTTATATGTCACGTTATACTTTTCATGATTCTATTCGAGATGCAGCTACATTACCGTTGCATTTTGAACCAAGATTAGTAGACGTTCATGTAGATAAAGATACTATAGATAAAGCCTTTAAAGAGTTTAAAGATGAAGCTGCATTAACAGATGAAGAAGCTGATGCATTAAATAAAAAATCAGCTAAAATGGCTGCTTTTCTAAAATCTCCAGAACGAGTTGCAAAAATTGTAGAAGATATTGCAAAACACTTTAATGAAAAGGTTTTACCACACGGATATAAAGCTATGATTGTTACACCAGACCGTTATGCTTGTGTGCAATATAAAGAAGAATTAGATAAGTATTTCCCAGTTGAAGCTAGTAAAGTAGTCATTTCAACTTCTTCCAATGATGATTTTGAATTTAAACAAAAATGGGGATTAGATAAAAGTCAACAAGAGAAAGTAGTGGATGATTTTAATGATGCTAATTCGCCTTTAAAATTTATTATAGTAACTGCAAAACTATTAACAGGTTTTGATGCACCTATATTACAAACTTTGTATTTAGATAAATCCATTAAAGACCATACTTTATTACAAGCTATTTGTAGAACGAATCGTTTGTACCCTGGAAAATCTTTTGGTAGAATTGTAGATTATTTTGGGGTATTTGATGATGCAGCTAAAGCTTTAGAGTTTGACGAAAAAAGCGTTAGTCAAATGATAACGAATCTTTCCGAACTGAAAGAGCAATTACCAGAAGCAATGGAAAAAGCATTGTCTCATTTTATTGGAGTTGATAAAACGATTCAAGGATTTGAAGGATTAGAATTAGCACAAAATGCAATTAATTCAGATGATAAAAAAGATGCTTTTGCAAAGGATTACAAATACCTTTCTAAGCTATGGGAGTCGTTATCACCTGATAGAGTATTAGACCAGTACCAAGCTGAGTATCGCTGGTTATCACAAGTATTTGAATCGGTAAGACCATCATCAGACCATATTGGAAAATTATTGTGGTTTACTTTAGGAGCTCAAACTACCAAATTAATTCACGAAAACATTCATGTAGGTGAAGTTCATCAATTAGAAGAATTTGTTTTAGATGCAGACGTAATTGAAAACATCTTCAATAATCCAGACCCTAAAAATGCCAAAAAACTAGAACGAATTTTAGTAAAACGTTTTAAAAAGAATGCTGGAAATCCGAAGTTTAAAAAGTTAAGTGAATTGTTAGAAGCTTTGAGAGATAAAGCGGAACTAGGCTTAATTACATCTATTGAATTTGTAAAAGAACTTTGTAAATTAGCAAGAGAAGTTCTTCAGGCCGAAAAAGAAGTAGAAGCTGAATTACAAGAAAAAACACCACAAGCTGCATTGACAGAATTGTTTTTAGAATTAAAAACAGAACAAACGCCTGCTGTTGTTGAAAGAATTGTAAATGATATTGATGCTATTGTGAGACAAGTTCGTTTCCCTGGATGGCAAAAAACGGCTTCGGGTGAAAGAGAGATTCAGAAGTCATTGCGTCAAGCTTTATTGAAATACAAACTTCATAAAGAACAAGTTCTATTTGATAGAGCTTATGAGTATATTAAGGAGTATTATTAGTTGTAAAATTTATTTCCCAAACAATAAAAAAGGGGAAAAAGTAGATGTTTTACATTTCAGTTGCCACTCCTTTGCCAACGCTCCAAAAAAAATTACCATCATGGTTTTTGTCCCCCACCTCATCAAGCACTTTGGCTCATGGATAGAACGTTTTAGTAAACTGAAAGATACAATTAGCCAATGCTACCGAGAATCCTTTTGCATGATGCTACAGAAACTAAAAATTTCATTTCCTAATTTTCTAATTTCAAAAAACCCTACCTCTTCAAACTAAAATGCCCTTTCATTACCCTGCCATCTTCTAAAGAAATACTGTACCAATAATCAGAAGAAATCATGGGTTGTCCGTTGTATGTACCATCCCAACCAGATGTTAAAGGCGTGGTCTGAAACAACAACTTCCCAAATCGGTCATAAATGAAAACCGTAGATTTTGAATTGAATTTTTGATTTACTCCAACCATATTCCAATTGTCGTTAAATCCATCACCGTTTGGGGTAAAATATTTAGGTATGCCAAGTACACTTACTTGTTTAGGCAACGTACCGCATCCTTTCAAATCTTTAATATAGACCGTGTAAATGCCTGGCAAAATATTTGAAAATGTTGCACTCGTTTGAAAATAAACCCCGTCTAAACTATACACATAATTGCCATGTGACGCATTAGACAAAACTACTTCAATCGAATTTTCTTCAACCAAATCGGTTACAATAAGGCTGTCAACAATAGCTTGGTTAGACGAGGTAACAGTTATGATGCGCGATGCAACGCAACCGTTACTGTTTTTAACCTCAACTTTATATATTCCTTCGGTATTTACGGTTAACGAATAATTGGTTTGGTTGGGTAGTAAACTATTGTTCAAATACCACGTATAGGTATGCTGGTTTTGTGTGGCTACATTCACTAAACCTGCATCAATTATTTTAGTAAAATTCGGATTATCACTACATATCAATTCATCGCCAAGCAAGCTAATATTGGGCAACGAATGAATCACAAAAGGTATAGAAACAGTTGCTTTGCAAGAAGTGTTTACAGTGTTAATTACTTCTGCCGTTATCGTTTGTTGCGGAGTTTCAAAAGGATTTGGCAACGAACTTGTCAAGGCATTATTATTACCATCAAAGTAGTTTACTATCATTCCAGTTTGACTGCCTACTATGGTAGATTGAAAAGTAGATGTGTCCACACTTACCGAACTTTGATTACTACAAAACGTGGTCAAATTGGTACTAATCGTGTTTGCAACAGGCAAATCATCCACAACAAATTGAATGGTTGTAGTGTAATCACATAATTTACCATAGTTGTTTTTTACACGAGCAGTAATGGTTTGCGAGGTTGTATTAAAAGGATTGGGCAAAGGACTCAACAATGGACTACCGTTTTGGTCGGTATAATTCACCACAACATCGGTTAATCCGTTTAGTAATGTGGTTTGTAAGTTGGTGGTATCAAACCCAAAAATGCCGTCGTGATTATCATCACAATGTTTTAATGTCATTGGTTGCACTATTGGAATGCGCTCCACTTTAAGGGTAATATGATGCCCCAAACCAAGACATTCATTATTAACCTGACTGTCCACACGAACATAAATATTTTGCGTATTTGGATAACCAACATTGGAATAGTTGGCTGTATTAGTTATGGCATTGGTTTCTGCCAAAGCATCAGCTAGATTTTTGTAATAAGTAATAATTAATTGTTGCCCTGCTGGATAAAGTGCTTGTACCTGAGCTGTTGCATCGCTAAAATCAAAGGTAGCAATACCGTCTGTATTGGTGCCAGAGGCAAGATCGTCACAAACTGTTTTTGTGATTTGAAAACTTGAAGGAATAGAAGTTGTAGAAACATGCAAGTTGATTTGTGCTGTTTTATAACATCCGTTTTCATTTTCAATTCTAGCATACACCATGTCGTTGCTCACAAGTGCATTGGTATAGGCAGTAGTGTTTGCAATGGCAGCTGTATCGTCTTTCGCTTGCTGCAACTCTTCATGAAAAGTAATGGTTAAACCAGTTGTATTTGCTACAATTGATGGTATTATTTGATTAAGATTGAAAGCACTAAACCCATCATTATTGTCGTCGCATTGTTTTAATGAAACGGTGTTGGCGAGTAATGTTGGCTTTGCAAAAATGGTGATGGGAGCATTTTTAGACCCAGTACCAAAGGGAGTTACCACACTAACACTCACATTATACGTACCTGGATTTGCATACGTATGACTTGGGTTAAGACTAGTAGAAGTTGTACCATCACCAAAATCCCACGTGGCAGAAACCACCGTTTGATTGGTAGTGAAACTAAAAACAGAAGGCTCTCCAACACAATTGGAAGTAACGGTTATAGATGGCGTAAAGAAAAATGATTGGTTGAAAGAGGGCAAGCCTGAAATACAAATTTTAGTACCAAGTGATACGGTTGTAGATAATGGGTCGCATCCATTACCAACAACATTTGGATTATTTATTACACCAATATAGTTTTCGCCATATTGCGTAAAATAAATTTTATTGTCAGGACCTAATTGCAATGCCCCCATTGAATAATTTGAAAAACTAAATTCGACTACGGAATTTGCTATATTAGATGCTGTTAAGTCAAATTGTTTTAATTTACTAGAATTTGTATAATATAACACTTGACTATTTGGAGAAAACTCAACACCATAACTATAAGCTGACTCCTGATTTAAAGTTATTGGATTTGTAAGTATACCAGAAGAATTATTAAAATCTAAAAGTTGTAAAAATCCATTATTATTCCAACCATCATTAAAGTGGGCAATAGCTAATTTTGAACCGTCAGGTGCTATTTTCATGCATCCCATTGTAGCGTCACGATTAAAAGGACTTTGTACTGGGATGGTAGGAGTATAACCAACACTACTAATAACTGGACTAGTATTTAACCCATTATTTGTCAATAAATGAGCATAAAAATTATTGTTATCAAACCCATGTGTTACAATCCAGAAGTCAATATTGTTGGAATGCTTGTTTATAGCGATTTTTTCACAAGTTGGGGTGTAAATTAAAATATTTTTATCGGTTGTTACAGCTCCATTACCTCCATCTAAAGTAATATCTACGATAGAATAACGAAAACCATTTGGCCTAGCAACTGCTTCTATTGTAAAAATATAATACAAACTATTAGAACCTGGTTTAGGCACTATAGTTGCCGATTGCGAACTCGATGAATTTCCCATTAATCCAGTTCCATTAACCATTACATCATGATTTCGGTTATAAACTGTGATACCATCTGTATAGAAGAGTAGTTGTCCATTAGCATTAGAAATGGTTGCACAACCTTCATCTGTATTTAATTGACCATTAGTTAACGCAACCGGACTACCGCTGGCAAAACTTAACCCAGCATGATTACCAAAATACCAAATGTTGGCTTCTCCTTGTGCATGAGAAACCAACATTGATAGAACTAGTATTGTACAGAAAATCCTTTTCAAATTACATTTAGTTTAAAAAGCAATACCTGCACCAATATTGAAATAAGCATTGTTATTCGATTCGGATATACCTAATTCGTATTTTGTAGTAGCCAAAATAAAAGTTACATTAGTGTCAATAAAAATATTTGGATGCACAAAATATTTTAATCCTGGTGCAAATGTTAATCCACTTGTTTTTATACTTTGATTTTGTGATGGAAAAAAAATAGATGGGGTTGGCTTAAACGTTGCATTATCAAAATAATAACCAATGGCTAAATTTGCATTGAGCTTATTTTTTGCAAAATAATAAGAAGCACTAGCATTGGGGTTAAACCCTATTTTGTTAGTAAAATTTTCACTTTCTTTAGTACCAAAATAAAAAACTTTTAAACCCGCATTGATGTCAATTTTATCCAGTTTCTTAACTTGATAATTGGCATAAAAGCTTAATGGTTTTTTGTATAATTCGTCATCATTGGTTAAAGAATAAGAAATTCCAAATTGAAATTTTTTGTTTGATTTGTCTTGAGCAAAACTCAATACTGAAAGCATTAGCATAAAAGCAAATATTACATTTTTCATGGTTTGTGATATTAAATTGTTATTAATTAGCCCATTCTACAAAAACTTTAAACTCTAAATTGATTTCTGGAAAAGTATAGGTTATTGTAGTTGGTTTTGTGGCTACAAAATTACTAAAATTTATTTCTCTATAATCAGGTGGACCGTTTAATAAATCGGCTCCTGCTATTTCATTATCCATCTCAGCTAATCCAAAACGAAAGTTTCTTGCTGCATCTATGTATAAATTTGCACTACTGCAATCCCAAGTCATTGAACCTTGATTTGGAATAACGGTAGATCGGTACCAATTTTTCCAAACGTAATTATTACCTAAAAAAGAATCCAAAGATGTTTTTGCAAAACCAAATTTTAAATCGGCTAAACTCTCAGGATTTGATGCAGGAAATTCAGGGTCATAAACGGTATTAATTCCATAGAATGAAACCACTTGTACTCCTAATATTTTCAACGCATTACCCCGAGTTACATTGACTACAATTTGTTTTTCTGAAACTACATTGTTTTGATTTTTAGCTCTTACCGTAATTGATTTTTGACCTATTTTGTCAAAATTAAAATTCAATACATAACTAGTACCAAACTGCATATTGGCATAACTACTGGTGACAAAATTATCTGTGGACACCCTCATTTCTTGAATATCTTCAGTAGCACTTACCGATATTGTAAATGCTTGGTCAATGACTACATTGGTTGCTGATGGCGCTAGTGTAATTGAAAATGTGTTGGTGTTTTCATTTACGGTACTGTCTGATGAGCAGTTAATCATCAGAAATAATAATGCTATGAGGCTTAATGTTGATTTCATTTTATTTAAAATTTTTATTATTCTTTTACAAACTTATATTTGGTATCCAAAACATAGATTTTTAATTTTAAAAATGCCGTTACTTATTTCTTATTCATATCTATTTGTTTTAGTTCATAAATTAGCTAGTATGATGGCGAAAAAAAACATCAATTTTTATTTACCTCTTAATTTATAATTAACAGCATCATAATATTACATTTTTTAGTTGGTTTTTATCATATTATGCGGAACGTGGGTGCCAATAGCTTAAGAATTTAAAAATAAACTTATTATCTCATTCTTATTTAATAATTCTCCATCAAATATTTCATAATCTCCTTTTTTAATTTTCCTTTGATGACAAATAAATACTGTTTTTTCCATATTCTCCAAAAGACATCTTAATTCAAAGTAAATAGCAATAATTGAATCGTAGGATAAACCAACTGTACCCATTAAAACTTCTTTGTGTTTTTTTATTAAATCAACAACTACACTAAATACTTCTTGTGGAGCATTGGAATATGATTTTGTTAAATTAGAGTTAAATCGTAATTTATTTCTTCGGAAATAAGTATTTATCATGATCGAATTTTGAGTATTTAAATTAACAAAAATTCTATCCTCAATATTTTCTATAAACAAACTAACATCCATCTCATTATCATAAAAAACAAAATAGATTCCTTTTTTAATGTTGTTAAGATTTATTTTCATATTTATTCTTTTAAAGTTGGAAATGAAAAAGTTTTATACCCGTATTGAGATGGATTAGCCTGTGTGAAGTTCCCATTCATTTTTAAGGAATTAATGTAAAGACTACTACCAGTACTTAACTTGAATTGAATTGCAGCATTCATCCTATGATTACCGTCTGTAAAAATTGTCTTTCCCTTATATTCAAACCCTGCTGCTCCACTTTTCCCATCAAAAGTCCCATCATTCATTTGTTTTAAATAACCCTCAACTATTGATTTATCGCCTAAAGATTTTTGTCCACTAAAAATATTATTTTCTTTTGCAAATGCGGAAACTTGATCTTGGGTTGTCGTATTCTCCTGCGTTGTTGGCTTTGCCTGAGGTTTTACAGCATTATCTGCATTAGAAACCGTTTTTACTTTTACATCAATATACCCTTTTACATATCCACTAATGGTACCCATTACAAAACCCATTTTTGCAGATGACCAACCATTACCTAAGGCATCATTAAACGAAGCTCCGTTTGCTGCTGAAAAACCAGCTCCAACTGCAAAGCCACCAATAAAACCAGTAACTCCTTGCTTTATAGTTTCTTTTAAAATCGAATTGGTTACAACAGAGCCAACTGTTTTATCTATGTACGGACCTATTTTATCAGATACTCCAGCACCAAAACCTGCCATAGCAACACTCATAACAACATCGCCAAAGACTTGTCCATAATCTAACTTACCTGTAGTAGAAAGTTGTGTTGTAACACTGTTACCAACCCCCATTACGGCAGCCCCTAAATACGGATTACCTGTTAAAGCAGTAAGGAAACCTGATGCTGCGCCAGTTCCCAAATAACCAAGACCAGCCGCATTAAATTGGCATCCATTGGCTGCCCAATTAAAAACCCCTCCAATTACCGCACCAACTAGCAAGTGTATCCATTCACCACTAGGATCTGAATACCTAAAAGGATTATTCCAGCAATACGCATACCTGTTATAATTCTGTGTATTTAAAGGGTCTTGTATAAAATTATCTGGTTGTAAAAATCGATGCACCTGTGGGTCGTATAATCTACCATTCATGTGGATAAGATTTACACCCTGCAAATGCTCATGCCCTGTATAACCTCTATCAAAGAACGTAAGTTTTTCTAAATTGTTTCCTGCACCGTCTTGTACTTTGGCTATATTACCCCATGCATCAAACATTCTTTTTTCAACGATTGCACCTGCTTGGTTGGTAATTGCAACAATACTACCTAAATAATCTCTGTGCAAATATAAATAATTTTGTGTAGTACCGTCACTTTTTAATATAATTGGTGCCGAATATGCATCTCCTCCAATAAAAGTAATAAACTCAACAGTCCCATTAACCATGTCTTGCTTAACCTCCATGCTTCCATCAGCCGAGTAATGCTTTCTGTAACGTCTTGATAATTTATTAGTTTCTAAACTTCCGTAGTACATTGTAGAACGGCTGTTATTCATGTTATAAATGAAACTTATTTTATCTTTTCCTTCTTCAATAATGTCAATTGGGCTTTTGAAGGCATTGTATGTAATGTCTAAAAATTTTTCTCCTGTAATATTAACATCACTGGTTTTTCGTATTTTAACATCGTCAAACCATAACTTTCCAGTACTGTTATTATCTAGTCTGATGTTGAGTTTTTTGATACTTGCTGGAACAGTAAAAGTTTTTTCTATAAATACCCAATTATTAGAAGTTGTGATTGATTTTGAATCAACTAATGTAAAATAGCCTGTTTCGGTAGCGGTTTTCATGAACAAAACTAACTCAGCTTCTGGGTTTGACCCATCACTTTTTACCCAAACCGAATAGGTGTATTGTGTGGGAGTAGCATTATCAATAGCAATCCACGTATTAGAATGTGTTATTTTTTCACCTGATGTTGTATTCTCAATTTTTAAAGAACTTTTTCCAGATTTTGATTGTGAAGCATCATATTTAAAAACATTTGGATCATGTATTTCCCAACCTTGTTTATCTTCCATGCTATTATCAAAAACTCCAAATCTATTTTCATAATAGGCTGAATAATTTGGATTTGTAAAAATTGATGAGTTTTGAAAGTGTTTAGGTACTGCTGTGACTGGATCCACATTTGTGTAATTGAAAGATCCAATTTCATTGGATTTAATTCTTCCTAAGCTATCATAATCTTGTTGATTTATGACACCTTCTTTACCTGGATACGTTTTCAAACGGTCTAAATTATCATACGTGAAATTTTCTTGATAATTAAATAAACTATTAAATCTACTTGTCAAATTACCTCTTTGGGGTTCAAAGACAGTATTTAAAGTCATTACATTTACTATTGGAGTACCTGTTTTGTCGTGCTTAAATTGAGTTGGAAAACCATATTGGTCATACGTATTGGTTACATTAATGCCATTACCATAATTTCCATTGGTCAACTGCCCTCTAGCGTTTACTTTTGTAGTTTGCCATAAAACTTGACTTGTTGCATCATCTAAAATTTGCCAATGATGTCCGTTTTTGTAAGTGTTTTTTACCCACTTTTCAGAGCTTTTACTGCTTGAGATATTTAGTGCTTTATATCGCTCTCTCAAAGCTCTACCAAAAGCATCAAATTGAGTTTCTCTTGTATATATTGATGTTGGTGTTGATTCTGTTGATGAAATTATTCTTTTGTAATTATCATATCCATAAGTATAAAGTGAGTTGAAACCTCCAGCAAAATCATCATACTTAGTGCTGGTTAATAATTTTGTTGTAGTATTGTAAGTATAAGTTGTTTTAGTATTTGTTGGGTCTCCACCTGTTCCTACAATTGTTTTTTGGGTAACTTTTCCAAAAGTATCAATAGTATAATTGGTTACCCCTTTAGGTGTAATCTCTTTTATTATTTCTCCAAACTCATTGTACTTGTATTCATAAGTACCAGCACTTGGGTCAATTAATTTAGTTTTTCTACCCCAACCGTCTTGTTCAACCTTTACAATTACGCCCCCAAAATCGGATTGTTTTAAATTTCCATTAGCATAATGTTGATAATTTATAGTACCTCCATTATCTGTGTTAGAGACTATGTTGCCAAGAGAATTTTTAACCACTGTGGTATTACTTACTCCATCACTAGCCGATGTTGTTAAACCATTATAAGTGATATTTGAAGTTTTTCCTGTTTTCTCAATTACTTGAGTAGTCCTTCCGTAAACATCAAATGTAGTTTCGGTAAATAAACCAGTCGAAGCTGGAAATATTGAAAGTTGAGGCTCGTAGGTTTTTACTGCTCTATCATAAATATCATACTCAAAAGTTTCCCAACTAAAATTTGGTTCACTAAAACTATTATCATTAATTGTTCGGTATCCGTCAGCAATTTTTCTTCCTAAATCGTCATGCCAAGCAATGGAAGCAGAATTATCATCGCCAACTGAACTTGTTGCAAAATAGCCATAATCTCCTGCACTCAACCATGAATAATTATAAACTATACTTTTGCCTAAATAATCTGTTTCTTTTGTTTTTTTACCCCATACATCATATAAATTAGTTGTTCTTAAAAGAAATCCAGCATTTGATGGCAACGTTTGTGTTAATAGCAATCCATTACTTGTATTATAAGTGTAATTTGTTATTAATCCTTCAATATCAGTGTTTGAGAGTAAAAATCGTCCTGTTGTATCATAAGTAAAGTTAGTAATTCTTGGTGTTAAACCTACAGCTGTGATTTTCTTTTGCGTAATGTTTCCAAAAATATCATAAATATTATCTTCGGTTAAGTAGTTTGTTAAATGTCCTTTCTTCTGAATTTTAGAAACTAAATGATTAGTATTGTAAGTATAGATTTCTTCTCCAGTCATTGTATCTCCGTTATGAGAAACTGAAGATTTCTTTTTACTTAATCTTCCAACAATATAAGTTGGACTTGATGTATTTGGAAAATATTCAATGTT
This sequence comes from Flavobacterium sp., assembly GCA_044373115.1. Classification (GTDB taxonomy): domain Bacteria; phylum Bacteroidota; class Bacteroidia; order Flavobacteriales; family Flavobacteriaceae; genus Flavobacterium. Next base: position 40,173 of record JBILQQ010000015.1, on the reverse strand, counting down.
GACAACCTCTGTTTTTTCAACTGTTGCTCCATTCTTTGATACTGATGTAATTGTTAAAGGGTTATTATTGGTATCATAAGTTGTAGCAACTTCTTTTGACGTATTATCTAAACCATTTATAGAACTAGTAAATGAACTATTGATTTTATAAACTTTATTTGGAAATAATTGTTCCGCATAAACCATGTTAGTTTTATTTATAAAGTTTGTAGGAGTGTAGGCTGTAAAATTACCATAAGTATCACCTAATACTGAATAAGTTTCCGTAGTAACACCTCTTTTTGTAATATCGTGTTTAGATATTGATGATATTATCGGATTATCATCATTATGCCAGTTAGTTCTTGCTAAACCTCTAAAGCCTAAAAAACCTAATCCTTCCACATTTGAAACAGCCCCATAATATTTGAAGAGTTGTTGTTTTTTTTGTAGTAAAGAAACTTGTTCAATTTTTGATACAATTTTAAAACCATTTGATTGTTTAATATCAAAATTAGGATAAGTTTCTGTATATGTTGATGGTTCAAATGCTACGCCACAATTAAATGGTATGTCACAACTCGAATTTAAAGGCGCATAAGTAATAACTTCTTTAACTCCACTACCTACTACAACTTCTTTTAACAAGAAATCTTTACTAGAGTCTTTTTGAGAATTAAAATAATGTATTTTATTATTCGTCAAAACACCAACCGTTATATTTACATTTATTTTATCAGACTCTCTAAAAAGTGGAATAGGATAAGTTATTCTCAAATCATAATTACTGTTAACATTGTATTGAGAAATTTTTTTGAAATTTCCATTTCCCATATTTTTAAAATAATTAAAAGTCAAGAATCCCCCATTAAAATTTTGTCCTGATTTAATATTTGTATAGGTGTTAATGTTAACTAGGTCTGTTTTTCCATCGTTGTCAATATCGGTTGATAAATAATGTAATAAACTAGAGTGCGTAATATAATTTGTAACTATAGCAGTACCGCCAATCATGTAATACATCTCATAGGTTTTGTCAATACTTTCAAAACCACTTGAGTTACCTTTTGAATAAAACAATGAATAATCATAACTATTAACCGATCTTGGTGTTATAAAATCAGATTTTCCATCTCCATTATAATCACCCATTAAAATAGGTTTATTTAATTTAATATTATTAGAATTTAGTGTTGCAATTAATACTAAATTATTAGAATTATTTAAATAATAAACTCTACAAACATTATCATCAAATACATAAATATCAGATTTTCCGTCCCCATTAAAATCAGCAGTCACAAATTTTGAGCTATTTGTAACTTGTAGATTACCTGCAATACTAATATAATCAGTTGTTATTCTTCTATCCATATTCATGAAATATGCTTTTCCACCAGGATTAGAATATGTTGCATTATAAGCAATACAACCACCAGCATAATAACTAACACTTATTGGTCTTTCAATAATCATTACATCAGTTAAACCATCTCCATTAAAATCACCACTTACATATTCTTTTGGGATGTCCCTAATAATTTCGTTATAAACGGGTTCACTAGGATCTACTGGAGGTGGACTTTTATAGATACTTTCATTCCCATTTGCTTGTGGATATACATTACAAGGCTCTATCCAATAACCAAATGTTAATTTTGGAAATTCAAAAGTTTTTGCATATTGAAAATAAATCGGACTGGATATACCTGTAGAGTATGTTTTACATTTCAGTTGCCCGCCCTTTGCCAACGCTCCAAAAAAAATTACTGTCATGGTTTTTGTTCCCTCCCGCATCAAGCACTTTGGCCGATGGCTAGTTTGTTTTCGTAAACTGAAAATTTACAATAAGCCATCAGCCAAAGAGCTTGCCCAGCGCTCAAACAAAAACACGTACGCTTCGCAACTCATGCCAGTAATTTTTTTTCCCAAAGCTTCTTTACATAATGTGGCATTATAGTGCATTATGAAAAACATCTTTAAATTCAAAAATCGGATGCACTATAATAACATTATGTAAAAAAGCCGCTTCTCCCCACGCGCTTGCCAGTGGCTCCAGGACAGTTTTTTCATTGCTTCCTTGCACCAGACGGCAATAAAAAAAAGCTGCCTTTTCAGACAGCTTTTCTATTATTTATTCAAATAATTTAGTACGTTGGTTTCTATTCGTTCATTGATGTTGGTAATGTCGGCTTTTACAAATTGTTCTCCTAATATGTTTTCGAATAATTCGATGTAGCGGTCAGATACAGTTTCGATATACTCATTTGTCATGTCTGGTATTTGTTGCCCTTCTTTGCCTTGAAAACCGTTTTCAATAAGCCATCGTCTAACAAATTCTTTGGAAAGTTGTTTTTGTTCTTCGCCGTTATTTTGTCGTTCTTGGTAGCCTTCAGAGTAAAAATAACGTGACGAGTCAGGGGTGTGAATTTCGTCAATTAGAACGATTTGTCCGTCTTTGGTTTTTCCGAATTCGTATTTGGTATCCACCAAAATTAACCCTCTGGAAGCAGCAATTTCAGTACCTCGTTGATAGAGTGCGCGGGTGTATTGTTCTAGAATTAGATAATCTTCTTCAGAAACAATTTGGTTTGATAAAATAGCTTCACGCGAAATATCTTCGTCGTGCGAGCCGTTGTCTGCTTTGGTTGTTGGGGTAATGATTGGATTTGGAAATTTATCATTTTCTTTTAATCCTTCTGCCATTGCTACTCCACATATTACTCTTTTGCCAGCTGCATATTCACGTGCGGCATGCCCTGATAGGTAACCTCTAATTACCATTTCGACTTTAAATGGTTCGCATAAATGACCTACTGCCACGTTTGGGTCTGGCGTTGCAATTAACCAATTGGGAACAATATCTGAAGTTAGTTCCATAAATTTTGTTGCAATTTGATTCAGAATTTGTCCTTTGTACGGAATTCCTTTTGGCAAAACTACGTCAAATGCAGAAAGTCGGTCGGTTGCAACCATAACCAACAAATCGTCGTTGATATTGTAAACTTCTCTAACTTTACCTCTATAAACTGATTTTTGGTTAGGAAAATTGAAATGTGTTGTTGTAATTGTATTCATTGTGTTGTTGTGTTATTATTTTTGCAAATTTAGTTTTAATTTGAATAGAAAAAAAATATGGTTTATGATAAAATATTTTGTTCAATATAATGTGCAACTCCGTCTTCATGATTGTTTTGAATAATTTGGAGGTGACTAAGTTTGTGTTTTAAATTATCGGGGGCATTGTTCATAATCAAACCTTTGGCTGCCAATAGTAACATTTTTTCATCATTAAATCCGTCACCAAAAGCAATGGTTTGATTCCAATTTGTTTTTTCAATTTGCAGAATTTTTTCAATTGCAATACTTTTATCAACCTGTTTATGAAGTAGTTCTAAACATATTGGAAGGCTAAATGCAAAATCAAATTGATCTGAAAAATGAAGTTGTAAGTTTTGTTTTAAGTATTCCAATTTTTGGTTATCCGAATGTGTAAAAAATATTTTAATCCCGCTTAAATCAGTGACTTGACTAAAATCGACAATTTGAGGTGGATAATTCATTTCCTTTTGAAAACTGTTTAGTTTTTCATTTACTTTATTGGTCATCCAAACCTCTTCTTTGAACAAAACAGAAGTTATCTCATCATCAATATCGGCAGTCAAAACAGAACGAGCCATAGCATCATCAAGGTTAAACTGATAAATTAGCTCTTTTTCAGGGTTATGAATGCGGGCACCGTTGGAGGTTATCAAATAAAAAGGAATTTTAATATCCGACAAAATTGGCATTGCATCCAGATGATGCCTTCCTGTGGCAATAATTAAAGTATGTCCTTTTTGGTGTGCAGTAGTTAAAACTTGTTTTGTAAAATTTGATACTTGATGGTCTTGATTCAATAAGGTGCCGTCAAGATCAGTACTAATTATTTTTTTAGAATTGGGTTTTAGCATGGTTTTAGTCGTTATTCTCAATGCTCTTGTAGGCATCAATTACCTTTTTAACCAAACGGTGACGCACAATATCTTTGTCATCAAGGTAAATAATTCCGATACCGTCAATGTCTTTTAAAACCAATAAAGCTTCTTTTAAACCCGAAATTGTTCGTCGAGGTAAATCAACTTGTCCAGGATCGCCAGTGATAATAAATTTAGCATTTTTACCCATTCGAGTCAAAAACATTTTCATTTGCGAATGGGTTGTATTTTGCGCTTCGTCTAAAATAACAAACGCGTTATCCAGGGTTCGTCCACGCATAAATGCCAAAGGAGCAATTTGAATAATTCCTTTTAAAATGTAATCTTCAAGGGTTTGCGGGGGTAACATATCGCGCAAAGCATCGTATAGTGGTTGCATGTAAGGATCGAGTTTTTCTTTCATGTCACCTGGCAAAAACCCTAAATTTTCACCTGCTTCCACCGCTGGGCGAGTTAAAATGATTCGTTTTACTTGTTTTTCCTTTAATGCTTTTACGGCAAGGGCAACACCTGTGTAGGTTTTTCCTGTTCCGGCGGGTCCCACAGCAAATACCATGTCGTTTTTAAAAACAGCTTCAACCAATTTGTGTTGGTTGGGTGTCATGGCTTTAATGAGCTTCCCTCCTATGCCGTGCACCAATATTTTTTCATGATCGGGCATTCTTTGCTCGTCTTGATTGGAACTTTGAATAACTCGGTCAATAACATTAGTATCAATGGTGTTGTATCGGGTAAAATGCACCATCAATCGATTGAACCTCACTTCAAACTCATCCAATTCAGCTTTTTCACCAAAAACTTTTAATGTGGTTCCTCTGGCTACAATTTTTAACTTTGGATAGTATTTTTTAATTGTTTCTAAATGAGAATCTTGGGCTCCCCAAAACTCTTTAGGAGCAATATCGTTTAATTCAATAATTCGTTCGTTCAAAAGGATGATTTTTTTAGTTAATTTTTATCTAATAATTACTAGATTTGTACCATTCAAATTTAAGAAATACCGCCTTACAAATTTCAATTAGTTATAAACAATTTTATGTCAATAATTACCTTACTCACCGACTACGGATTAAAAGACCATTTTGTTGGTGCTTTGAAAGGAAAACTATTGACAGAATTTAAGGAAGTAACAATTGTTGACATTTCGCACTCCATCGATCCATTTAATATTTCAGAAGCAAGTTATATTTTGAGTTCGGCTTATGCCAGTTTCCCCAAAAACACCGTTCATTTAATTGGTGTTGACATTGAACGAAATAAAGAAATTCAGCATATTGCCATGCAATGGAACGACCATTTTTTTGTTGGTGCAGATAATGGGATTTTGAGCATTTTAACCGAAAAAATACAACCTCAAAAAATAGTTGCCCTCAATTTTAATGATCGATTAATGCCCGATGCTTCAGCCACAGATGTTTTTGTAAAAACCGCTTGCCATTTGGCTAAAGGTGGCGCTATGAGTGTGATTGGTAAAGAAATAACTTCCCTCAAAAAAGTTACAGAGCTACAGGCTGTTGTTGCTGATGATAGGCAATCTATCAAAGGATATGTAATTTATATTGATCATTTTGGAAATGCCGTTACCAATATTTCAAAAAATATGGTTATCGAAAACTCCAAAGGAAGAAAAGTATCCGTTCATTTTAAAAATAAAGAAATTAAACATATTTACTCCGATTATTCTGAAATTGGAAATTCCGATACTTATGTAAAAAGTGACTATATCGGTTTTAAAATGGCTGTTTTCAATGAAGCTGGTTTTGTTGAAATTGCCGTTTACAAAAGCAATCCAAACACGGTAGGGTCGGCAAATAGCTTGTTGGGGTTAAATTACAGAGACCAAATATTAATTCAATTTGAAAAATAAAAATAATGTTAGTACGAATTGTGAAGCTTTCCATTGACGAAAATCAAATTGCTGTTTTTAAGGCACATTTTGATGGTGTAAAAGAATATATACGAAATGCGCCCGGAAATCGTTTTCTTGAATTATATCAGGATCAAAACAATCCATGTCTGTTTTTTACATATAGCTATTGGGAGTGCGAACAAGATTTAGAAAACTACCGACAATCGGAATTATTTAAGGAGGTTTGGACTTTTACAAAAAAATTATTTAACGACAAACCCGAAGCTTGGAGTGTGTCAAAAATTTATACATTAGAATAATTATGAAATCAATACTTTTTAGAGAAATAAAATCTTTTTTTGGATCGCCAATTGGCTATTTGGTAATTGCCATTTTTTTGCTGCTAAACGGCTTATTTTTATGGGTTTTTGATGGAGAATTTAACATCCTAAATAGTGGTTTTGCTGATCTTAATCCTTTTTTTACAATTGCTCCTTGGATTTTACTTTTTTTAATTCCGGCAGTAACGATGCGTAGTTTTTCGGACGAAAAAAAACAAGGAACAATTGAACTTTTACTCACCAAACCGTTAACTATTTGGCAAATTGTTGGAGGTAAATTTTTAGGTGCCATGTTGCTCATTGTGATTGCTTTACTGCCTACTTTTTTATATGTTTATATCGTTTCAGATTTGGCTTTCCCATCAGGAAACATAGATATGGGAAGCATCATTGGCTCGTACTTTGGTTTATTATTTTTAATTTCAAGTTACACCGCCATAGGCATTTATACATCTACCCTATCCGAAAATCAAATTGTTGCTTTTATCATTGCCGTCTTTTTATGCTTTTTGTTTTATTTCGGATTTGAAGGAATTAGCAGTATTTTTTCAGAAAACGCTCAATTAATTTCCTTTTTTGGAATGGATTATCACTTTAAAAGCATCAGCCGAGGTGTTATTGACACCCGAGATGTGATTTACTTTTTAAGTTTTACTTTTTTATTTTTATCCTTGACCGTGTTTAATTTAAAATCATTAAAATCGTAATGAAAACAAACCAACCCAATTTAAAAAAATTATTTAAAATAATTCTTTTACTTCTCGCAGTTAACTTTGGGAGTCATTTCTTTTTTAAACGATTTGATTTAACCCAAGACAAAAGATATACTTTATCTGAAACCTCAATTTCTATTTTACAAAATATTAAAGAACCGCTTTATGTAGATGTTTTTTTGGAAGGAAATTTTCCAGGTGAATTTAAAAAACTGCAAGCCGAAACCCAACAACTTTTGGAAGAATACAAAGCGTATAACTCAAACATCATTTTCCAATTTGTTAACCCACTTGAAAATCCTGACGAACGTGAACAAATTATGCAATCGTTTATGGAACGAGGGCTAACCCCAATGAATGTAACGGTTGACGACAAAGGAAAACAAACCCAAGAAATTATTTTTCCGTGGGCAGTAATTAATTATGGTAAAAATAGTACCAAAGTTCCTTTGCTGAAAAATATGATGGGTGCTAGTACAGCAGAAAAAGTAGTTAATTCAGTGCAACATTTGGAATACGCTTTCGCCAATGGATTTAATACCGTTTCAAAAAATAAAGAGAAAAAAATAGCCGTTTTAAAAGGTAATGGCGAAGTAGAAGATTACCAATTGGCAGACATTTTGAAAACAGTACGAGAAAACTACCATATTGCTCCTTTTACATTAGACTCAGTTGCTTCAAATCCAGTAAACACAATCAATGAACTAAAAAAATACGATTTAGTAATTATTGCCAAACCAACCATCGCTTTTACTGATGGTGAAAAACAAGTGCTTGACCAATACGTTATTAATGGCGGCAAGTCTATTTGGTTGGTAGATCATGTTGCAATGGAAATGGACAGTTTAATGACTACTGGCGAAAACCTAGCTTTTCCTAAAGACCTGAATTTGAACGATTTATTTTTTAAATACGGCATACGTATTCAACCCGATTTAGTAAAAGATTTATTAGCTACCCCTATTGCATTAGCCACTGGGCAACAAGGAAATGCTACCCAATACACCCAGTATCCTTGGTTATTTTCGCCAATGGTTTACCCCGTAATGGCAAAAGACAAACAAAAAACAAACCCAATTATTAGCAATTTAGACGCGGTAAAATTTGAGTTTACCAACCCCATCGAATTATTAAAAAACGACATACAAAAAACAATTTTATTACAATCATCACCTTATTCAAAAGCTGTTGGAACCCCACTGCCTATTAGTTTAAGCATGGTTGAAGACCGCCCCGAACAAAAAGAATTTAGCAATTTGGGAAATATACCTTTGGCTGTTTTGCTTGAAGGTAACTTTAAATCGGTGTACCAAAATAGAATTACTGCATTTAAAGATCCTAATTATAAACCTGTTGGAAAAAAAACCAAAATGATTGTTGTTGCAGATGGGGATGTCATTAAAAATCAATTGGATAAAAATGGCGTGCCCTTGGAACTTGGTTACGACAAATGGACCAATTATATGTATGCAAATAAAGAGTTTTTGCTCAATTGCATCAATTATCTATTAGATGACAACGGACTTATTAACATCCGAAACAAAGAAGTGCGCGTGTCAATTTTAGATAAAGAAAAAGTACACACCAATTATACACTCACCCAAATCATAACTGTTGGCGCACCACTCATTTTACTATTGCTTTTCGGAATTGCATTTACCTATATCCGAAAAATAAAATACACGAAATAATGTTAATAAATTTCTTTTTGAAATCTATAACTTTACGATATATTTGTAAAAAATAAGAACCAATGAAGTTTATAGTATCAAGCTCGTATTTATTAAAACAATTACAAGTACTCGGGAGTGTAATTAATAGTAGCAATACGCTACCTATTTTAGACAACTTTTTATTTGAAATTAATAAAAAAACATTAACCGTTTCAGCATCTGACCTTGAAACAACGATGTCAGCTACACTTGAAATTGAATCAAAAGACTCTGGTAGCGTAGCTGTTCCTGCAAAATTGCTATTGGATATCCTTAAAACATTTCCTGAGCAACCCCTAACTTTTACAGTTGAGGAAAACAATACTATTGAAATTAGCTCCAACTCAGGAAAATATGCCATTGCGTATGCACCAGGCGAAGAATTTCCAAAATCAGTGCAGTTAGAAGAGCCGTCATCAACATTAGTTCCAGCAGAAGTGTTGGCAACCGCAATCAGCAAAACAATTTTTGCAGCAGGTAATGATGATTTACGACCAGTAATGTCAGGTGTTTTCTTTCAATTTTCAACCGAAGGATTAATATTTGTGGCAACCGATGCACACAAATTAGTAAAATACGCTCGAAACGATGTGAAAGCATCGCAAGTAGCTGATTTTATTATGCCAAAAAAACCATTAAATATTCTTAAAAGTATTTTAGGTGCTTCTGATGCCGAAGTTAAAATTGATTACAACGATGCAAACGCAACATTTTCGTTTGAAAATTATATTTTAACTTGTCGATTAATTGATGGTAAATACCCTAATTACGAGGCAGTAATTCCAAAAGAAAACCCAAACAAATTAGTAATTGATCGTTCGCAGTTTTTAAATTCTGTGCGTCGTGTGGCGATTTTTTCAAACAAAACAACCCACCAAATTCGATTAAAAATAGCTGGTGCTGAGTTAAATATTTCTGCTGAGGATATTGACTATTCCAACAAAGCCGAAGAGCGTTTAACGTGTGATTATCAAGGTGATGACATGCAAATTGGTTTTAACTCACGTTTCCTTTTAGAAATGCTAAACAACCTCCAATCTGATGAAATTCAATTGGAAATGTCCATGCCCAACCGTGCCGGAATCCTTACACCTGTTGACGGATTGGACGAAGGAGAAACCGTTACGATGCTTGTAATGCCGGTAATGTTGAACAACTAAATTAACCAACCAATTATATTTTTAAAAAATCGTCTAATTAATTTTAGACGATTTTTTTTTGAGTTTATCCTGCGTAGCGTTCCAATATTTTTTTGAAAAATACTTTAATAGGGTATTGAAAATCCATAGATATTTCTTTTTTTGATGCCTTTGTCCAAATGCCCATTCCTTTTTTATTTAGCCCTGACTGCAGTGGAAATCCTTTTTGTTTTTTTTTCAAAAACAAAAAGATTGGAACGAAAGGCAGGAACTAACCTTGGTTGAAAATGCCTAGTGTGTTGCTCCAAATGAATAAAAAAAGAGTTCATACCAAACACTTATATAAAATAGCCCAATCTACTTGTTCTTTTTCTCCAATATTTCACAAAAAAATAATTACGTAGCCCAGCTATGAAATGATTTTTTTATAAAATCTTGAAAAAAAATAACGTCGCATCTTTAGACTATTTTATATAAGTGTTTGGTATTACAAGTTTGTTTTTTGGGATGAAACGAACGTATTGTGAGGTGGAATTCACTAAAGTTGGGTTTATGTTGTTTTATTTACACTATAAAATGACAAATTTGTATAATTAACAGACTTTCAATTATTTACAAAAACAAGGCCTTTTAAGCACTACCTTTGAATAAATTAAACTAGACCAAATAATCACATTGGTTAGTCATTCATTTTCAATTTTTTTAATATTATAAATAATAAACACATGAAAAAAATAACTTTCAAGTGGTTAAATGGGATTATTTTGCCTTTATTTTTACTTCCATTTATTCCTTCTTTTGCGCAATGTTTACCTAGTATTGGTAGTGCGGCAACGTTTTCGGTATTTACAAATTCGGGGGGTATTGACAATGTAGCCGCATCAACGATTGACGGGACAATTGGAACTAACTTTGGCACAATAACTGGTTTTGAAACATCGGCTGTGTCGGGAGGTTTCCACATTGCTGATTCCCAAACGAATAGTGCCGCCACGGATTTGAGTACTGCATATACCGCTTTTCAGAATATGCCAGCAACGGTAACTAACCACACACCTGCTTTTGGAAGTGGTGAAACCTTGTTTTCGGGAGTTTATAGTAGTAGTGCCGCTGGTTCAGTAGCAGGTACATTAATTTTAGATGCGCAAAACAACCCTAGCGCTAAGTTTGTTTTTAAATTTGGTGGCGCGTTTACAACGGGTGCGGGAGTGACCATTGTGTTAATTAATGGCGCCCAAGCCAATTCGGTGTATTGGATTGTGGAAGGTGCATTTTCTTTGGCAGCTAACATAACTTTTAAAGGTACAACCATTGCAAATGGTGCTATTTCTATAGGTGTTGGGGCTCAAATACATGGTAAATTACTGAGTATTTCGGGAGCCATTTCAACCTATGGAACCAACTTGTCAATTGACGGGATAGACAATGCAACCCTTTTGTATTATGCCGATTTAGACCTTGACGGTTATGGTGATGCGGCCACTGCTACGTGTTATTATGCGACTGGTTATGTAACCAATGGCACCGATTGTGACGATACCAGTGCAACGATAAATCCGGGAGCTGCTGAAATTTATGGCAACGGAATAGATGATAATTGCAACGGAGTAACCGATGCGGATGCCATTGTGTGCACAAGTACCACCACTTGGAATGGAAATGACTGGAGCAATGGAATTCCAACTTACACCAAAGAAGCTGTATTTTCGGGAAATTTTACGTCAACTGCTGATGTGTATGCGTGTACCATTAGGGTAACCAACTCGGCAACGGTAGTTAGCACACACGATGTATTTGTGTATGGCTCAATAACTGTTGAAAACGGTAGTAGCTATACTCAAATGAATAACAGTAATTTGATTCAGATTGATCCTTTGGCGGTAAATGTTGGGGCTATTTCGGTGAAAAGAAATACAAGCACCCTTGTGAGGCTAGATCATACATTATGGGCGTCGCCAGTTGTTGGACAAAACTTATATGGTTTTTCGCCTCAAACACTTACCCATCGGTTTTATACCTACAATACCCCAACCGATACTTATTTAAGCTCCACATTGTCCAGCAGTTCAGTATTTGAAGTAGCTAAAGGGTATGTAGTACGAGCTCCCAATAATCAGTCATCGTTAGTTCCGGCAGAATGGACAGGTACTTTTTTTGGGGTTCCAACTAATGGTAGTTACTCGTTTAATTTGGCGTACTCACCCACGTTTAGCTATAATTTGGTGGGGAACCCCTACCCCTCAACAATTGATGCAGCTAAATTTGTTTCGGACAACGCTGCAACTATTGAAGGTACATTGTATTTTTATGCGCACACCCTATCAATGGATAGCAATGGTCAATTTCAGGCGGGTACCAACTACGCCACTTGGAATGCTACAGGTGCTACAGCGGCAACCGAAATTGCGCTAAACGATCCAGCCTACCACACCCCTGCCGAGATTCCTGATGGGAGTATCCAAGTGGGACAAGGTTTTTTTGTGAAAGCAAAAAGTTCAGGAAACGTGAATTTTACAAATGAGTTAAGACGAAACAATCAGGATAATCAATTTTTTCGGACAACTAACGAAAAACATCGCATTTGGTTGGATTTGAAATTAGAAAACGGCACACCGATTAATCAGCTATTGATTGGGTACGTTTGGGGAGCAACAGATATCGTTGATAGTCAGTTTGATGGCAGATCGTTTGGTAATACAGGCAGCTATTTGTATTCGGTTATTGAAAATAAAGACTATGTAATACAAGGTCGGGCGTTACCTTTTGACATAAACGATAGTGTGCCATTGGGGTTTGTGAGTAGTACCGCAGGAACTTATGCCATTTCACTCTGCCAGTTTGATGGTATTTTTGCAAACCAACTGATTTATATAAAAGACAATCTAACCGGAGCTACCGTCGCTATTACAGATGCACCGTATATTTTTACCTCCGCAGAAGGTGTTTTTAACTCACGGTTTGAAGTGGTTTACTTACCTAATTTGACTACCAATACTACAAATTTAGATGGCAATTCGGTACAAGTTTTTAATAAAAATGAGCAATTGCACATTGCATCCAAAAAGCAACTTATAGAAAAAGTTCAGGTGTATGATGTGATGGGAAGGTTACTTTTTGCTGGCAATAACTACCATCAACAGACAGTTGATTTGGAAAATATTCCCAACAGAAATCAGGTTTTGATACTAAAAATAGAGATGGAAAACAACCAATGGATAACACTACAAACGATATACTAAGAATCAAAATCATGAAAAACATACTCCTTTATTTGTACTTCGGCTTGTTATTAATTGTACCCCAACAAGTTGCAAGCCAAGCGCCAGGCAGTACCCCAACCGATTTTGGTAGCTCAGGCGAAACAGGCACAAACCCAGATGATAATGCAGTCCCTATTGCCGATTGGGTGGAAATTATGTTTATTATTGGAGCGAGCCTAGTTTTAATAAAGCAGCACAAACAATTAAAAACATAAATTGCATCTATTTTGGGTCACACTAAGTATATATTTAATTCTATATAAAATAATCCAGTCAACAATTATTTGTAGCACACGCCACCGTTTCAGTTGACAACTTGTCCCGCTCTCGCCTTTATCTCCCTTGCCCTTCGGGACTTCGGGAGGATATCGGCTCAATCGGGGCTAGGCTTCACGTTTTGTTTTTCAGAAGAAGGTTTCAAAGTTTAAGGTTTCAGGTTTCAGGTTTCAAGTTTCAGGTTTAAGGTTTCAGGTTTCAAGTTTCAGGTTTCAAGTTTCAGGTTTCAGGTTTCAGGTTTCAGGTTTCAAGTTTAAGGTTTCAAGTTTAAGGTTTCAAAGTTTTCAAATCTGTGAAATCTGTGAAATCTGTGGCAAAAAAATCAAAGATTTCAAATTTGTGTGAATTTGTGACCCGAGCAAAGCGAACAGACGAAGTAAATTTGTGGTTACATAAATTAATTTTTGAAATTGAAATTCACCACAATTCGCAACTACTTTACCCGCAAACTTGTCATTCCGGAATCTCATAAATAATTTTACTTGTTTAAAAAAACTGAAACAATAACCGCTGTAATTCATTATTTTGTTTATTTTTGGGAAATATATTTAAAGTTACTTGCCAAATAGAATTTATAAAAGCGCAAGGACTTTCGTTTATTTATTAGTTAGCCATAATTTGCAAAAAACCGCATAAAACTAGCTTGTAATATGTTATGAACTCTATGAATTATATTTCTAAAATTTGGTTACTTACAATCTTAGTAACGCCTTTCATCTATTGGCCAGTTAATATTTATCTAAATGGTCACTCACTTTTTAACTTAAGTGAAATTGGACCAGTAGTTTTTGCAACAATGTTAGGAGCTTGCATTTTATCAATGCCAACATTTCTTATACTTTACTTATGTTTAGGCAAGATGAAGCAGAAAAATTATAGAGAAATAAATATTAAAAGATTGACATCAATAATTGGTTCCATTGGAGTTATATGCACATTTGCATTACTTGATTTTTCAATTTTGTTTTCCTTTATTGGCTTTCTATTTCCTGCTAGTTATATTATATTAATTTGTTTTTCATCATATTTTTTTAAAACAGATACAAATTAGAGAGAAACAAACTATGGCTATCAGCCGTTTCAAGCAATTGCGAGTTTTGTGGGATGTTCACTTTTGCGTTCCGCAATTTTTTTTATCTTTAACAGAAAATAACCAGTTCCGAACTTCGCAACTGCGTGAAGCGGCAAAACGTCAGGCTGTGAAAAAACTCCATTTTCATTTAAAAAACAAAACATACAACTCGCATAACTTCGTTTTAAGCCAAGCTAATTTTTGACTTATTTTGGTTTGTTCCAAAAATGATTTGGGCTAAAAACAACCTTAAATAGGTCGTTTTTATCAAAAACAAGACATTTCTCTTGTAAGGTGTGTTCCAGGCTTTGAGTTTGGCAATTAAATCGGGCACACAAAGTATATTGATGCTACTTTTTTATCCTCTAAACTACCCATTTGTAGTTGATTGCGGCAAATTCCTTGTAAATACTGCATGATTAAAAATACAAAAAATATATTTTACCCCCACTTTTTACTTATTTTTGTGTGAAAGATTGTGAAATTTTTTCACAATCTGAAGTTAGCATACATTTTGAACTAGACGACAACAAGAGAAAAATTAAATTTAATGTTACAAAAACATAATGAAAAAGACAATATACTTATTAATTTTGTTTGGATTTGCAATATCTAATGTTCATTCGCAAACTACTCCCATCGAAAGTAAAAAAAAGTTTCATTTAAATCCTTGGGACAATATTAATGGAATTAAAATTGCTCCGAGCTATTATAAAAATTTTGAATTTGAAGCATCTTATTTTTTATCATCATACCCTGAACAAGATCCAGGATATGGAGGTTTTTTTCAGGTAGTACAAAATGTTGGACTTGGTATTGAATATGTAAATTCAGATAATCAAAATGCCATAGGGAGTAAATTAACCTACGAGTTAAATTATTCTATATTTTCTGCACAAATTGGTGGAGATGTAATTACTTCAGATAAAGATTATCAATATAGATTAATGCCAAAAATAGGACTTTCTGTTTTTAGCTTTGTTAACTTATATTTTGGTTGGAATTATAACTTGAGGACAGAAAGCACACTCCAACCACCAAAATATAATTTAACTTTATCTGTTAACTTATATGACACATTTTGGAAGAAAAATTAAAAAACTACTGGCAAATTCAAGCGTTTCTATTCTGCTTCAAGATAATAATAAATTAAACCATTACATTCACACCGATTATAGGTTTATCGAAAGTTATTAAAGAGGATTTAGTTCCTCTTTTTTTGATGCTTTTTATTAGACCTACAAGGTTTTGGAAACCTTGTTGGTGGGAAAGTGTAATTCGTAATTCATAATTCGTAATTAAAAAAAGCCCAAACGTTTGGAAAGTTCCCAAAAGTTGGAGGCTTACCCCCGATTGGAGCGGAAATCCTTTTTATAGCTAACCCTGACAGGGTTTTGAACCCTGTCAGGGTGGGCTATAAAAAGATTGGAGCGCAAAGCGGGTATAGGGCTGGGAAAATGCCCGAGCGTGTTGGTGCGAAAAAAATTAAAAAGCACAAAAAAAGTGCTCAATTGCTTGAACACTTTTTGGTAACCTTTTATTGAGTAACGATTATTTTTTTTCTTCGCCACCTTTAGCGCAACATCCGCCTTTTTTCTCTGCGGTTCCGCATGATTTTTTTTCGTCTGTTGAACAAGATTTTTCAGTTTTTTCTTTTTTCTTCTTTTTTTGTTTTGGTTGTTCTTCTTGAGCAAAGCCTGACATTGAAGTTAAAAAGGCAACTAGTGCTAATGTTAAAATTGATTTTTTCATGGTTTTTATTTTAAGAATTATTATTTTTAAATTGTTTATCAAAGTTAATTGTTTTATTTATTGTGATACTAAATTTTTTGTTAAATTATTTTAGTATGATTTTTTCGGTTAGATAAAATTTGTTGTCAAACACAAATGTTACTATGACTATATTGGTTGTTGCGGCGCTTAGGTCGAATTTCATTTTGGTTTTTCCGGCATGAATATCTTCAATATCGCCTTGTTCTTCAATTTTTCCGTCGAGGGAGGCTATGAAGTAATTTACTGTGGTTGCATAGGGCATGTCAAATTGTACATCAATTGTTTTGGAGGTGGTTGGGTTTGGGAATAGGGTTACTTTGAACGGATTGTTACCGTTTATTTGTTGTGTGATTAGGTTGGTGTTTTTTACAAATTTTACTTCGTATATTGTTGCGTCGGCAGCGGTTTGCCCTGTTTGGTTGTTGGTGAAGGCGTTTGGATTACTGCTTTGGATTCCGCCATACAAATGCCCAACTACAAACTGATTGGGTAGGGTTTCGTTTAGTTTTATTACTTCGTTGGTAAAATGGGGCAGTGATTTGTTGTAAATAAATTCGGCTCCTGCACCTTTTAAGTTGGGCATTTCGATGGGTAATTGGTATTCGAATAAATCGCCTGTTGCATTTCGGGTTGTGCGGCTAATTGTTTTTACAAATGGCACGGTATCATCCTGAATCAAGGTTCCTGATTGGTAGTGGTATTGGCTTATTCCGCCAAAAAACAGATTGTGCATTTGATTCAAGTTTTCATCATACAAGCAAACTTTTCCGCTGTGGTAGTTGCTCAAATATTGATTAAAATTTAGTTGAGGAGTGTAGCCGCTGGCTTTTATATCAACTGGATAAAGAAAAGGTAGGTCGGCTGCGATTTGAAACACACCCGATGAAATTGTGTAGCCAAGCTCACCATTTGGGAAAACTTGTGGTAATAAATTGTAATCTCTTCGGTGTAGGTGTACGGCATCTGTTATGGTTTCATAATTTGAAATGCTTAATGTGCTCCCACTATTGTTTATGTAAAATTTTCGGATTTGATTGGAATAGGTTTGCGTAAATGTTGGATTGTTCATGGGGTTGTAACGTCCGTCAAAACGGTGACCTCCAATTAAATAAAAAGTAGATTCAATTTTGCCTATTTGTCCGCCTGTTATGGCAAAATTATCATTGGAAATTTGTTTGAAATAAGCTGCAATTGAGGTTCCTGCAATAATTGCATTTATTGTAGAAGGTACGTCAATAGCGGTTAAATTTCCAAATGTTTTATGATCATTAGCAGCTGTTGAAAAGCCATAACCACCAATGATGTATAGGTTGTCTTGGTCTTGGTAAAAATTCATGTTGGTGGATTGAAGTTGCTCTTTTAATCCGGTTGGAAGCGTGTTTACAGATGCTGTCCACAATTGATTGGTAGCTATGTCAACTACATAAATGTCGGTATTGTTTTGCGAATTGGGAAACGCATTAAAAGGCTGACGTGCATGAATGCCATCTTTTCTGCCACCAATAATTAACCATTTACCATTGTGCTGACCATAGGCGTACGAGTGCAATCCAGGCAATCCAGCTACAGTAATTGGAGTTAAAACCACATCGTAGTTAAAAGTAGTTTGTGCTTGTGTTGATACTACTAGTGCCAACAAAATTAGGGTACAATATTTTTTCATTTACTTATTGTTTAGTTGCGATGAATCGAATGACAGCTCCTTTACCTTGGTGGAATTCGCCTTCACTTAGTTCGATTATTTCGGATGTTAAAAATGAGAATTCACAATTATTGAATTCATTTTTAACTTCTTCAATAGTAAATAACATTTCAATTTTTTTGGGTCCGCCTGAAGGGTATTGCAGTTGATCCTTGTTGAAAGCTTCAAATAGAATGGTTCCACCCGGTTTTACTAAATCAATAAGTTTTTTGTGCATGGAAGCTCGAATAGCATCGTCAAAATGGGCATAAATTAATACCAAGCCATCAAAAGAGTTGCTTTTGTAACCTAGATCGTTAAGCATACCTACTTGATAATTGATTTGCACCTTTTTTTCAGTAGCTAATAAATCGGCTTTTATCTTACCCTTTTCACTTGTATCAAAAGCATCTACATGAAAACCATTTTGAGCAGCAAAGACGGCATTTCGCCCTTCGCCTTCTGCTGCAAACAATAATTTTCCCTTAGGTAAACTAGCTAAATTTTCAAACAAAAATTGATTGGGTTTGGTTCCATAGGCATAAGCTTCAGCTCCATATCGTTCATTCCAAAATTGTTCCATATTATTTTTTTGTTACAAATAAATTGAAAAGCAACCCGCCCATTACTGCACCATAAAGTGTGCTATTTAATGGTTTTGATGTTATTGCACAAGTACCTGAGGCGCAACCCACAAAATAGTAATAGGCATACCCTGCAATGGCTCCTAAAATTACTCCTAAACTTGTTAGAATTAGTATTTTTTTACGATTCATTTAATTGGTTTTTTCTAAAATGATTTTGATGATTTCTTCTTTAGACAAAACGCCAGATTGTCGCCATAATTGTACTCCATTTTGGTACAACATCATTGTTGGAACTCCGCGTACCTGATGTTGCGCTGCTATGGCTTGATTTTTATCTACATCAATTTTGATGATGCTTATTCGTTCGCCCAAACTTTGTTTTACTTGAACTAATACAGGTCCAAGCATTTGACAAGGACCACACCAAGTACCATAAAAATCGATGAGTACAGGTGTTTCTGAATTGATTATTGTATCGAAACTTGTTGTCATTTTTATTTCTTTTTTTGAGGAATTGCACAACCGTTTGGTCCGCATCCTAAATTAAATAATGCCTGAATTAAAAAAAATAAACCAAAAGCTACAAAAAACCATTGTTTAGTTGTATAGGCTTCTGAAAACAAAAACAAAGCAATTGCTACACGCAAATAGCGCATAAAATGCCAATTAGTAAATAGTACTCTTTTCATAATTAATTAATTTTTCCCATGGCGCAACTCACCATAGACTTCATTTGTTTTAGTGTTGAATTCGCACCTTTTTCGGGGTATCCAAGCGCATTGAGTTTATCTTTGATGGCTATTAGATCAGCCGCTCCAGTTACCGTTATTGTTTCTGTCTCTTTATCAACTTCAACATTTTCTACGTTCTGAATTTTTAATAAAGCTGTTTTTATACTATTGGCACAGCCGCCACATTTGATGTTTTCTACTTCAAATTGATGTACCATTTTTATTTCAATAATGATTTAACAGATTGATAACTACCACCATTGATAACATTTTCTATTCCATTTCTTTCAAGAATAGATTTTGCTTGACTGCTTCTATTTCCGCTTCTGCAAAACACAACGATGTTATTTTTACCTTTAAATTTTGCTAAATGATTTTGAATTTGATCTAATGGAATGTTTACAGATCCTTTTACTTTATCAGAATTAAATTCCATAGGAGAACGAACATCTACTAAAAAAGCATTGTTATTAATAATTTCGGCTAAGTTATCTGATCCTTTTTGAGAAAATAATGATTTAAATATTCCAAACATAATAAGTTATTTTTAAAATTATGTTTCAAAAGTACGAATGATTTTAAAGAGCTTCAGTTACATTTGTTACAAAGCAGAATATTTTACTGAATTTACACTCATTTAGGACATTAATTGCTATAATTAGGACATCCAAAACATTTGGCTTCTACATCAAATTGATAAGTAACACCAAGCTCATAAACACCACCCGTTTTACCAATTTTGGTAGTATTATAATCATACGACAAGCCAAATCTAAAATTTTCGTATCGCAACCCTCCAAACAAGTTAATGGAAGTTAGCATAGAGCTTCTGTTATCCGTTTTTATAGGATTTGTAGCCGCAGTAGCACCAAGATACAGTTTGTTTAGAACGATTCCGGCACCTATATCAAGTCGGTTATATTCAGCTTGACGCATATAATTTGCAGTTACCAATATTTTGGTATCTGACGGAAAAATCCAATTGATGTAATGGTCTGACAAGTCAAATTCATACCCAGCAGAAAACGACATAAAAGGAGCTAATGGAATGTTTCCTCCATCTGTAAAAGAAATATTTGGTTTGTTTAGATGCTTGATAGCTGCGCCAAACCAAAGTTTTTCGGTATTAAAAAGCAACCCTGCATTAAAGTCAAAAAAGGTCATTTTATTTCTGCCAGTTAATGGGTCAATTGAAATTGGACTTACGTACCCAGTACCAATATTAATTTGATCATTCAAGATGAGATTTTGAAATCCAAATGATTTAATTCCGTAGCCAACTTCAATAGCGGGTCTAAAAACCCACTCGTCGTTTAACTCCACTTTGTAGGCATAATTAATATTTACTTGTTGATAATTATAGCTTGTGAAATTTTCTCGATGGTTCAATAAATTAATACCAATTCCGCTATTCATTCCTTCTACCCATGTATTAAAAAAAGCATATTCTGTTTCTAATTTCAAATTCAAATCGGGCCATTGAGTACGGTGTAAAATACCTGCATTCATGGTTTCCATGTATCCTGCAAATCCAGGATTTATGGTTTGAGGCACCATGAAATATTGGGTAAAAATTGGGTCTTGTGCATTTGAAAATTGAAATGCACTACTTAGTATGAGGATAAGATATAATTTAATTGCTTTCATAATTTGGGGCTTTTATTTTATTAATACAAATGGGCCATTGCTTGTAATGATTGTTCCGTAAAAGGTTTTTCCTGAAAGGGTATAAAAATAATTTCCATTTTCGGCTTCGGTTCCGTTTATGGTTCCATTCCAACCTGATAATAAGTCACCTTGTTCGGAGTAGATCAGCTCACCCCAAGTATCAAAAACATTAAATTTTAATTCGGTTAAACCAATTTGTTTTGGAAGAAACAATTCGTTTAATCCATCGGTATTTGGTGTAAAAGCGTTAGGTACTATTAGTTTATACCCTTCGGTAACAATGATTGATATCACTTTTTGATATACACATCCAAATGGGTACTTAACAGAAAGTGTTACTACATAAGGGCCAGGTACAGAATAAGAATGTATTGGATTCAAGTCGGTTGAAAATTGTCCGTCGCCAAAATTCCAATTAACACTTTCATAATCTCCCGTAATTGTACTTTCAAATTGAATCGGATCATTAATTGAATACGAACCGTAAGTTTGAAACGCAAACGAATCAAATTCGAAACCAATATTTCCAAGTATCGGTAAGTTAACATCAAAAGTGTAATTGTTCGTACAACCTATAGCATCTGTTGCTGTTAAAATAATTGTTCCATCCAAATTAGTACTCATTAATTGATTTTGATTACCACTAACAGTACCACTAGACCAAGTAAATTGAATAGGTTGTACCCCACCAGATGACTGGGCAGTAAAATTTTGAACTACAGTTTTTGTTTGACAATTAAAATCACTTTGAGTTGCAACATTTAATGTAATTGGTGAAGGTCGGGTTACAGAAAACTGCTGGTTTCTTGAACATCCATTAGCATCGGTAAGTACTAACGAATAATTACCCGCTGGAATATTTGTTAAATCCTCAGTAGTTGCGCCATTTGACCATAGATAATTGAAAGGTGGTACTCCTCCCGAAACATTTACATCAATTGTACCACTGTTTGCGTTGGTACAATTAGTTGCATTGGTTACAGTTGAACCTAACACCAAAACTTGAGGGTCAATAATAATAAATGTTCTGCTAATATAACAAGGAGTTCCGTCAGAAATTGTTGCAGTATAAGTGCCTGGACCTAAATTGTTTCGAGTTAATCCTGCTGTACTTCCATCGCTCCAAGTTAAGGTTAATGGCGCTGCGCCACCTACCAAATTAAGTTGAATACTACCATCGTTTGCGCCATGACAACTAATATTTTTAGCAATAGGACTCACCATAAATACAGGGGCTTCAGGTATTGGAACAGTAATTGGCTTTTGACACCCTTTTGCATCGGTAATTGTAATGATATAATTTCCTGCTGAAAGATTTGTTTGCGACAAGCCCGTGGCAAGATTGTTCCAAGCTCCCGTATAAGGCCCCGTTCCTCCAGATACATCTAAAGTGATTGAAGCATTATTTGCTCCATAACATGTAATTGGCGTAGTCGAAGGAACAATTGCAATATCGTCGGGTTGTGTTACTATTAATCCTAATAAACTTTTTGTGCCACCATTAGCATCTGTAATGGTAAAAGTAAATGTACCCGAGAACAAACCAGTAAATACAGGATTCAAATCATAAGTATTTGATATAGAAGCTACAATTATACCGTTTTCATCTACCAATTGATAAGTATAAGGCGCAACCGATTCTTGGGTTACTGTAATTCCAATGCTCCCGTTTGAATCTCCAAAACAATCAAGGTTTATTTGAGCAGCTGGATTTGGTTCAAATACTATTTCAGGTGGTTCGGTAATCGTAAATTGAAGTTGAACAGGACTACAATAGCCATCATTGATAATCACTTGGTAACTTCCGGCTACTAAATTTGAAACATCCTCACTTGTTGCAAATTGAATGCCATTTGCATCCGTCCAAACAAAAGTGTAATTCCCAGAGCCTCCCGAAACGGATAAATTAATTGAACCGTTTGATGCTCCAGCAAAACTTACTCCATAGCCATTATAATTTGAGGTTACCAATCCAACTATAATACTTGGGTTTACCGTAATTGTATATAGAGCCTCCGGACCTGTACATTGATTTCCATTGAAATTCAAAGTTGCATACGCTGAATAAGAAATTGTTAATGGAACTGTAGTTGTATTTGTTAATATTTGAGCAGGAATTGTTGAAGTTCCTGAAGTTTGTGCGCCCGTAATTCCTGCCGGAATCGTAGCCGTCCATTGGTAAGTAATTGCTCCTAAATTTGTTGTGCTTAACGTTACTTCGTTTGTTGAAGTTTCATTGCAGATTATTTGATTCAACGAACTAAAATCAATTGTAGGTTTTGGATAAACCGTAACTTCAATAGTAAATGTTTGTCCCGTACAAATTCCTGAAATAGGAGTTAATGTATAGGTTGCGGTTGCAATTTGATTGGTAGTATTAATCAAAATTTGATTAAATTCATTTACTTGTGTAGTTTGAGCTGATTCTCCCGTTATAGCTCCTACGGGGTTAATAATTGGTAAACCCCAAGTGTATTGTGTACTTGCAGGTACAATATTTCCATTGCCATCTTGAGGAATATATAAAATTGAATCCCCACTACATGAAAATAAATTTATTGTGTTGATTGATGGTATTTGATTTATCACCACCTCTGCCGTAGCCGATGTTACGCTTGTACAACCACCTGACGAAAAAGTTACTACGCAGTAGTAATACAAGGTTCCTACAGTTGACGCATCGGGTGTGAATGTATTGGAATTTGTTCCTACAGCCGTGCCTCCCGTTGTACTGTTACTTGTATTTGAAAACCATTGGTAACTTGCTGTACCTGTTCCGTTTGCATAGGCAACAGTCATGGTTGTTGGCGAACCACCAATACATACTGAACTTGCCACAGGTTGTGTGGTAATACTTGGTGCAGGTACTATAATAACTTCACTAACGGCACTTGTAACCGAACATCCCAAACCTGATTGAGTAATTTCACAATAGTAAAAAGTAGTGCCTACTAGGGTTGTATCGGGAGTATAATTGGCATTAGTTGCATTCAAAATAGCTGTTCCTGTTCCGCTTGAGGTTGTTGACGAAAACCATTGGTAGGTAAAACTTCCTACTCCACCTGTTGCTGTTACTTCTAAATCAGCTGCAGCAGACCCTTGACATAAACTTTGACTTGCCAATGGTTGCGCACTCACAATTGGGTCACTCACAACACTAACTTCTGCTACTTGTGAGGTTACACTGTTACAACCATTTCCGCTAAGGGAAACTACACAATAAAAATAATACGTTCCCGTAGAAGTAAATACTGCAGGTGTGTACGTGTTTTGGTTGGCACCAGATAATAAAGTACCACCACTATTAGAAGCGGTTGTATTTGAAAACCATTGGTAAGTAGCCGCTCCTGTCCCGCCTGAATAAGCAACAGTTAATGCTGGTAGTGTACCGCCCACACAAATGGATTGAACCGATAATGGTTGTGTACTGATGGTTGGTAGTGGGTAAATCACCACCTCTGCCGTAGCCGATGTTACGCTTGTACAACCACCTGACGAAAAAGTTACTACGCAGTAGTAATACAAGGTTCCTACAGTTGACGCATCGGGTGTGAATGTATTGGAATTTGTTCCTACTGCAGTGCCTCCCGTGGTGCTGTTACTTGTATTTGAAAACCATTGGTAACTTGCTGTACCTGTTCCGTTGGCATAGGCAACAGTCATCGTAGTTGGCGAACCGCCAATACATACTGAACTTGCCACAGGTTGTGTGGTAATACTTGGTGCAGGTACTATAATAACTTCACTAACGGCACTTGTAACCGAACATCCCAAACCAGATTGAGTAATTTCACAATAGTAAAAAGTACTGCCAACAAGGGTTGTGTCGGGAGTATAATTGGCATTGGTTGCGTTCAAAACAGCTGTTCCGGTTCCAGTTGCAGTTGCTGCCGAAAACCATTGGTAAGTAAAACTCCCTACTCCACCTGTTGCTGTAACTACCAAATCAGCTGCAGCAGACCCTTGACATAAACTTTGACTTGCCAATGGTTGCGCACTCACAATTGGGTCACTCACAACAATAACTTCTGCTACTTGTGAGGTTACACTGTTACAGCCATTTCCGCTAAGGGAAACTACACAATAAAAATAATACGTTCCCGTAGAAGTAAATACTGCAGGTGTGTACGTGTTTTGGTTGGCACCAGATAATAAAGTACCACCACTATTAGAAGCGGTTGTATTTGAAAACCATTGGTAAGTTGCAGTTCCTGTCCCGCCTGAATAAGCAACAGTTAATGCTGGTAGTGTACCGCCCACACAAATGGATTGAACCGATAATGGTTGTGTGCTGATGGTTGGTAGTGGGTAAATCACCACCTCTGCCGTAGCCGATGTTACGCTTGTACAACCACCTGACGAAAAAGTTACCACGCAGTAGTAATATAAGGTTCCTACAGTTGACGCATCGGGTGTAAATGTATTGGAATTTGTACCTACTGCAGTGCCTCCCGTGGTGCTGTTACTTGTATTTGAAAACCATTGGTAACTTGCTGTACCTGTTCCGTTGGCATAAGCAACAGTCATGGTTGTTGGCGAACCACCAATACATACTGAACTTGCCACAGGTTGTGTGGTAATACTTGGTGCAGGTACTATAATAACTTCACTAACGGCACTTGTAACCGAACATCCCAAACCTGATTGAGTAATTTCACAATAGTAAAAAGTAGTGCCTACTAGGGTTGTATCGGGAGTATAATTGGCATTAGTTGCATTCAAAATAGCTGTTCCTGTTCCGCTTGAGGTTGTTGACGAAAACCATTGGTAAGTAAAACTCCCTACTCCACCTGTTGCTGTAACTACCAAATCAGCTGCAGCAGACCCTTGACATAAACTTTGACTTGCCAATGGTTGCACACTCACAATTGGGTCGCTCACAACACTAACTTCTGCTACTTGTGAGGTTACACTGTTACAACCATTTCCGTTAAGGGAAACTACACAATAAAAATAATAAGTTCCCGAGGCTGTAAATACAGCAGGTGTATATGTATTTTGGTTGGCACCAGATAGTAAAGTACCGCCACTATTAGAAGCAGATGTATTAGAAAACCATTGGTAAGTAGCCGCTCCTGTCCCGCCTGAATAAGCAACACTTAAAGCAGAAATTGCACCTCCCTCACAAATGGATTGAACCGATAATGGTTGTGTACTGATGGTTGGTAGTGGGTAAATAACCACCTCAGCAGTAGCCGATGTTACACTAGTGCAACCACCTGACGAAAAAGTTACTACGCAGTAGTAATGCAAGGTTCCTACGGTTGACGCATCGGGTGTGAATGTATTGGAATTTGTTCCTACTGCTGTACCTCCAGTGGTGCTGTTACTTGTATTTGAAAACCATTGGTAACTTGCTGTACCTGTTCCGTTTGCATAGGCAACAGTCATCGTAGTTGGCGAACCGCCAATACATACTGAACTTGCCACAGGTTGTGTGGTAATACTTGGTGCAGGTACTATAATAACTTCACTAACGGCACTTGTAACCGAACATCCCAAACCTGATTGAGTAATTTCACAATAGTAAAAAGTAGTGCCTACTAGGGTTGTATCGGGAGTATAATTGGCATTAGTTGCATTCAAAATAGCTGTTCCTGTTCCGCTTGAGGTTGTTGACGAAAACCATTGGTAGGTAAAACTTCCTACTCCACCTGTTGCTGTTACTTCTAAATCAGCTGCAGCAGACCCTTGACATAAACTTTGACTTGCCAATGGTTGCACACTCACAATTGGGTCACTCACAACAATAACTTCTGCTACTTGTGAGGTTACACTGTTACAACCATTTCCGCTAAGGGAAACTACACAATAAAAATAATACGTTCCCGTAGCAGTAAATACTGCAGGTGTGTACGTGTTTTGGTTGGCACCAGATAATAAAGTACCGCCACTATTAGAAGCGGTTGTATTTGAAAACCATTGGTAAGTTGCAGTTCCTGTTCCGCCTGAATAAGCAACACTTAAAGCAGAAATTGCACCTCCCTCACAAATGGATTGAGTTGATAAAGGTTGCGTGCTGATGGTTGGTAGTGGGTAAATCACCACCTCTGCCGTAGCCGATGTTACGCTTGTACAACCACCTGACGAAAAAGTTACCACGCAGTAGTAATATAAGGTTCCTACGGTTGACGCATCGGGTGTAAATGTATTGGAATTTGTACCTACTGCAGTGCCTCCCGTGGTGCTGTTACTTGTATTTGAAAACCATTGGTAACTTGCTGTACCTGTTCCGTTGGCATAGGCAACAGTCATCGTAGTTGGCGAACCGCCAATACATACTGAACTTGCCACAGGTTGTGTGGTAATACTTGGTGCAGGTACTATAATAACTTCACTAACGGCACTTGTAACCGAACATCCCAAACCTGATTGAGTAATTTCACAATAGTAAAAAGTAGTGCCTACTAGGGTTGTATCGGGAGTATAATTGGCATTGGTTGCATTCAAAATAGCTGTTCCTGTTCCGCTTGAGGTTGTTGACGAAAACCATTGGTAGGTAAAACTCCCTACTCCACCTGTTGCTGCAACTACCAAATCAGCTGCAGCAGACCCTTGACATAAACTTTGACTTGCCAATGGTTGCACACTCACAATTGGGTCGCTCACAACACTAACTTCTGCTACTTGTGAGGTAACACTGTTACAACCATTTCCGCTAAGGGAAACTACACAATAAAAATAATACGTTCCCGTAGCAGTAAATACTGCAGGTGTGTACGTGTTTTGGTTGGCACCAGATAATAAAGTACCACCACTATTAGAAGCGGTTGTATTTGAAAACCATTGGTAAGTAGCCGCTCCTGTCCCGCCTGAATAAGCAATAGTTAATGCTGGTAGTGTACCGCCCACACAAATGGATTGAACCGATAATGGTTGTGAACTGATTGTTGGAAGTGGGTAAACTGTAACTGTTGTAGTTTGGGATAATGTTGTGGTACAAGCTACTGAATTTGAATCTTGAATTGAAACTAATTCATATATAAATGACCCTGATGTGTTTGTTGGAACATCTAAAGTAATTGAATTACCAGTTGTAGTGGTTATAGCTTGAAGAGTCCCATTATTTATAGTGTAAGTAAAAGTAAATGGGGCTGTTCCAGATGTGCCTGTAAATGTAATTTGCGGTTGTGGTGCATTTATACAAATAGATGTTGCACCTACAATACTTCCGTTTGGACTTGCATTAACTGCAATTTGAAAGTTAGTTGGATCCCCAATACAAACTTCATTATTGTATGTAAAAGTAGGAGTTGTTGTAATGATTGCTGTTATTTGAGATGTTGTAGCATTTTGCGTAATAAAACTTGGTACACTACCTATCCCAGATGTAGCTAAACCAATAGCAGCATTTGAATTATTCCAAACGTAAGAGGTTACTCCAACTGTATTTGAAGTACTAAATTGAATTTCTGGAATTGTTGTTCCACTACAAACTTCAATTCCTACAGGTTGAACCATTGAAGGTATTGGATTCACTGTGATTGTGAACGTTTTTGTAATTCCAGTACAAGTCAATCCTCCATTTGTAAAACTTGGCACAACACTAATTGTTGCAATTATTGGTTGATTTGTTGTGTTTAAAGTGGTAAAAGATGGTATTGCATCACTACCCGAAGCTAAAATTCCTATAGATGTATTGTTACTTGACCAAGTATAGTTTGTGGCTCCGTTTGTATTTGCAGTTGAAAAATTGATAACAGGAGTAACTATTCCCGAACAAAATGTCAAATTGTTAGGTTGAACAACATCCGCTGTAGGATTTACAATTATTGTAAAGGTTTTTGATGGACCTGAACAACTTTTTGAACCATCTGTATAAAATGGAATTACAGTTACGGTTGCTGTTATTGGACTTAAAGTAGTGTTTGAAGCAGTAAAAATTGGAATATCTCCATTCCCTGATGCAGCTAAACCAATAGAAGAGGTATCATTACTCCAAGAATAAGTAGTTGTCCCAATTGTGTTTGAAGTACTCAATGTAATCATTGGAACATTGTCTGAAGTACAAAAAATTAAATTTGAAGGTTGATTTACTTGCGCTGATGGATTTACAGTAATTGTATATACAAATGGATTTCCCTCGCATGAAATTCCATTAGCGGTATATGTAGGTGTGACTGTAATAGTACCTGTAATTGGTGCAGCACTTAGGTTGGTTGCCGTAAAACTTAAATCACCGGTTCCTGAGCCATCAAGTCCAATAGCCACATTGCTATTTGTCCAATTATAGACAGTTAATCCTCCCGTATTCAATGTATTAAAAGAAGTAGTAACTTGTTGTGTATGACAAACTACATCGTTTGGAATCGCTTCCACTTGTGCAGGTGGATTTACAGTAATATAAAATGTAATTGGAAGTCCATCACATGTTACACCGTTATTGGTATAACTAGGCGTAACAGTTATTGTGCTTGTAATTGGTGCATTAGTTGAATTATTGGCTGTAAAACTTGGTATTGAGTCAGTTCCTGATTCGCCAAATCCAATAGTATTATTTGAATTTGTCCAAGAGTAAGTGGTTGATCCAGATGTATTTGTTGTAGAAAAAGGAATTAAAGGAACGATCTGGCCATCGCACAAAAACAAATCAGACATTGGATTTACTTTTGCACTTGGATTTACAAGTATTGTAAAACTTTTTGATATTCCAGAACAATTTGCCCCTAAACTTGAGTTTATAGGTGTAACTGTAATAGTAGCTGTTATTGGGCTTAATCCTAAATTTGTTGCCGTAAAACTAATTGAACCCGATCCTGCTGCAGCTAGGCCTATTGCCGGATTTGAATTAACCCAAGCATAGGCTGTTGTATCTGTTCCTGTAAAAACTATCGGACCAACTAAGTCTGTATTACAAACTTCCAAATTGGAAATCGAATCAATTATTGGTGTTGGAAGTACTGTTATAATAACCGTATCAAACGCTGACAAACAAGGTCCCGTAGGGTCATCAGTAGTTAAGGTTAAAGTTATTGTTCCAGTAAAATTGGCCGGCGGTGTAAAAGTTGAATTTAATGCTGAAGAATCTGAAAAAGTTCCTCCGCCCGATGATGTCCAACTTGCCGTAGATGCGGCACCTCCCATAGTTCCACTTAAAGTCAAAACGGCATTTTCACACAATGGAGCATAATCCCCAGCATCTGCAATGGCTTGGGCATTAAACTCAACGTTTACAATCGCTGAAACTGCTGGGCATGGACCAATTGGATCGTCAGATGTTAGTATAAAAGTTATTGCTCCTGTAAAATCTTGCGGAGGTGAATAAGTTGGTGACAAAGCATTTGCATTTGGAAAAAATGTTCCGTTCGGAATTGATGCAGTCCAAGTACCTGTGGTAGCTCCTCCAGATAATGTTCCGTTAAGCTGAATATTTGAATTTAAGCAAGTAGCTGTTGGACCAGATGCTGAAATTTCTACTCGAGGATTTACAATAATTGAACTTGTAAAAATCCTACTACCACATTCATTGGCAAGGGTTAGTGTATAATTATATGTTCCTGGATTTGCAAAAATAAGAGTTGGATTTGCAGAGTTAGAACTTGATATTATTGTGGGTGGATTTGCTCCAAAATTCCAAAAATAATCAACTGCCTGTGTTGCATAACAATTATTGACAACCGGATTCAAAGTGATACTTTCGCCAGCACAAATTGTTGCTTCAGTAAGTACGGTTGTCGGTTTATCTTTAATTAAAATGGTTTTGGTAACAATATCATCAGTACACAATGCGCCTGGAACTACATTTTGTAATGATGCTGTAAGTTGAACGGTATATAAACCTGGACTAGTAAATGATATAACGGGTTCAAATGAATTAGCATTTCCAGATAAAAAAGTCCATCCTGGCGACAAAACACTCGGACAATTTGCTGGATTTGCTTGGGTAACTTCCCAAGTATAATTATTTGAATTGGAACATATTGGTACGCTTGAAGTATTGGTTAATGTAACAACTTCTGGAGCACATGCAACTGGTGGCGACATGCTAAAATTTGCTATCACTTCAGGGGTAATACAAATTGTACGTTCTAATTCGTTCATTCCACAGTCGTTACCCGAAATTAGCTTAATTGTATAAGTACCAGGTTGATTAAATACCACATCCAATGGCGAAGTACCCGCTGTCCATTCTGTCCAATCATAAAAACCACTTAACTCTGTAAACCCATTGGATGACCCTAAAGCACTTCCTGCAGCAATTGTGTATCCTGTTGGCGGGGTAATTTCCCAATAAAATCCATAGTTGTCATTACAACCAAAATCACCAACGTTCTCTCCAGTATCAGTTGTGTTTTCAAAGGTAACTGTACTGCCTACACAAGCAACGTCTGATGATTGAGTAAATTCAGGTTTGGTTTCCAAAGCCACTCTAATTGGACCAATAGATGTAAAAGTACCTTGCGGACTACATGGGTTGGACGCTACTACTTGTATGGAATACGAATCTGCATAAGTACTGTTATTAATGGTCGAATTATTACCACAAGATGTATCTGGAAAAAGATAATTAAATATATAAGGATTTGTTGGCAATCCATTCGGAAAAACAATAGGTGCCGAACCATCATTTATAGTAATTGTATAAACAGTACCAGGTTGTGAATTATTACTTGAAGTAATTGTAAATTGATAAGCATTTGGATTACACGATGAAGCTCCTGATCCTGATATTGTTACAGTTGGGGGTGAATTACCAATAAAAACAGTAAAATTAGTTGTTAATGAACACCCGCCAGGGTAATTAACCGTATAAGCCAATTGAAAAATACCAGCTGTAGCGTACAAATGCGAACCAATAATCGAACTATTTGGCGTACCATCTCCCCATACTACATTAAAAGTTGTGCCTGCAGGATAAGCGGTCAAATTTGGATCAACAAAATTAAAGTTACCAAAAGTATTAGCACCGCATCGAGTAAAAACAGTTACCCCATTTTGAATACTCGTTCCATAACCCGTTCCTGTATTGGAAATAGTCAAAGTAGGAACAATCGCATTTGTAACAACAACATTAACCGAACTCAAAACACCATCAACGGTCAATGTAGTAGTAAAACTACCTGCAGCGGGATAGGTAATTGTATGCGGACCTGCAGTAGTTGCAGTAACAACACTACCGCCATCAAACGTCCACGAATAAACCGATGAAGCAGTTACACCTGTCGATGTGTCAGTATAAGTAATTGACTGTCCATTACATATAGTTATAGTACCCCCAACAGCAACAGGGTTGGTAGTAAAACTTGAAACGGCTAGTGATTCAAAAATATCAGAGGGGAAGGCTTTTTTATTCTCATTTGAAAGACAAATATTCGAACTAAAAAACAATACGGCGAAAATCCAAATACAATGAACTCTTTTCATAATAATCATTTTGGGGTTAATAATGATTGATATAAATTTGTTGCTTTAAAAGCGTATATAATACAACAAATTTACAACTATTATTTTGAAAACAATTAATTTGTAGTACTTATTTTACGAGTAAATCGAATAAATTCTACAATCCTTAATTTTATTGACTTTTAAATGCATTTTTTGCTTTATTTAATCAAAATTTGAATAAAATATTAACAGATAGTATTTTTTTAACCAAATAGTTCGGTTGTGTTCCCATCCTTTTTCCCGCTTTTCGCTACAATCTTTTTGTTTTTGAAAAAAACAAAAAGGATTTCCACTTCAATCGGGGGTACATCTCCAACTATTGGCAT
Organism: Flavobacterium sp.; assembly: GCA_044373115.1. Lineage (GTDB taxonomy): Bacteria > Bacteroidota > Bacteroidia > Flavobacteriales > Flavobacteriaceae > Flavobacterium. The sequence goes on along the minus strand of JBILQQ010000015.1, from coordinate 7,704 downwards.
TTTCCAATCGTTTGGGATTTGGCAAAAATTAGTCGAATCACATGACATAAAAATAGTAGAAAGAAAAAAGTACTACAATTGATTTACAAACCTTAAATAGGATCCTAAAATGGACACATAAATATAATAAAAAATCCTTAAACCCCAATTTTATTGGTATTTAAGGATTGTTTTGTGACCTCGACTGGATTCAAACCAGTAACCTCTTGAGCCGTAATCAAGTGCGCTATTCAGTTGCGCCACGAGGCCTTTTTTGTGGGTGCAAATATAGTAATACTATTTGTTTTTGCAAGTAGTTTTGTAAAAAAATGTTTTATTTTTTATTTAATTACCTAAAGCTCGTTTAGTAACATAAGCCCTGTAACCAATAATTGCCATTTGCCATTTCTTTGCTTTACTAATATCCAATCGCTGTTTAGTAAAACTAGGAAGTACTACTTTATTTATTTTTGCTAAAATTTTATACATACTTTTTTTTGCAAACTTAATTTATAAATTGCTAGTAGGGCCTTTTATAGTTTACTTTTTTTTGAATTGTTAGTTCCATTAACTTTTTGAAGTTCTTCACGCGCTTTTATCAACTCTTCACGCGCTTTTATCAACTCGTCTTTGGCAGCATTTATCTCTTCAACAGATTCTGATTTAGGAAGCATCTTTTGAAATTGATTCTTAAAATCCTTCATTCCTTCTTCGTCTCTTAAGTCAAAATAACCTTTAATTGCAGTAGAGTTTTCGTCGTCCATTTCAATTTTATGATCGTTCTTTATTTTGTCCAACTCTTCTGAGGTGTAATCTTCCCCGCCCTCAATTACTTCACCATTTTCAATAATAAGTTGCTTCTTGTTTGGATCTTTAATCACAATTCTCGACTTTTTTTGGCTTAATATCTTCGCACTGTCGGGAAAAGCAAACCCAAACATTTCTGTTTTTGGATCAGAATTGTCAAACTTAAATTGTTTAAAAATTTGATTATTGCCAAAGTCGGCTAACTCAAATGGGGTCGAATTATTTGACGCTCCAAAACCAACTTGATCGTTACTTTTAGTCAGTGTAATAGTCGGAATAGCCTTATTCATTTCATAATTTAATTCACCTTTATCACCATTTTTATCACTAAAAGAAACTTTTATGGCAGTAATTTCGTTGGCACTATTTCGCTTCAAGTTCGAATATTTTACCGTTACACCGTGCTCTTTTAAAGCCTTGATGTCGTCATTCATTTCGCTCTCAGGCGTATTCTTATTCCAGGTCATTACAATTGAATTGTTGGATTGACCTTCATCCCACTCCATTTTTTTGTCTTGTGCAACAGCATTCGTTGAAACCACAACCAACGAAAAAAGAACCAAAATTACCAAAACCGATTTTTTAAAATTGTTTTTCATTTGCCTATTTTTTTTAATTAAAATTTCAGTAACAAACATACTAAGAACCTGTTAACAGGAAAAACAGATTTACAATTTTTTAACTTTTTTTAACTTTTTTTAGAATCGTATATAACTAAAAAGCATCCTTTATAGGATGCTCTTAGTTAAACTATTTTTTATTTACTTTTTAGAAAATGTGTATTTTTTTCAAAAGCATTTTCCTTTATTCTTTCTTCTTTCTTTATTCTTTCTTCTTTCTTTTTTCTTCTAGCAACTTTTTTCTTTCTTCCTGCATCTCTTTTCTTTCTTCCAGCATCTTATTTCTTTCTTCTAGCTTCTTTTTTCTTTCTTTGATTACTTCTATCGAATTTGAAGAATTTTCTTTAGCCTTTAACTCAATTTGCTTTTTATTTTCATATTCTTTCATCACTTTCATATAAATCTCATCGGTTTCTTCTGAATATTTTTTGCTTTTAAGTTCTATAACTCCGTTTTTTGCTTTTTCACCATACTTGTCAATACTTTTATTATTGGCACTCAAAATAGAAGTACTAGCAATGTTTTTGGGACTTATTTTATCTAATTCTTCATGATTTATTTCTTTTCCATCATAAATTAATAAAGCTTTTTTAAAATCAACATTTTTATTATCTTTAATAGTATTGATATGATTATTTATTACATCCTCACTAAATTCAGAAGTTACTTTGTATTCAGTATTTTCATACGTTTTATTAGTTGGTTTTGTTTTTTGATTTTCAGACACTCCATCAGTATCATTCCATTTGCCAATAACAGTTTTAAGTTTTATAATTTCAACTTCATAATAATATTTGTCAGAATCAGCTTTTTGATTGTATTTTTTTTCAAATTCAGCTGGGGTAATTTCTTTCATTTCTCCTAATTCTTCATCAAAAGATAATTTCACTTTTTCTGTAGCACCTTTTATTTTTCCATTAATAATTAATACAATATCTTTTCCGTTTTTTGTAGCATTATCTAAGCTCCAATATTTATCTGTAGTTGCAACATTTGCATCCCACCTTACGCCATTTAATTCATTTTCAAGGGCTTCATTTTTATCTTCATCAAAACCTAATTCAATGTTATCATCTTTATCTTTTTTTATGAAAATTTTAATATCATCAATAGGATCAGCTGATTTTCTTTCCAAAATTTGATTATACGTTTTTCCCGTATCAAATGTTAGCTTTATTTCGATTATCTCACCTTTTTTATTTCGTTTAACATTTGAAATTTTAAGATTATATTTTTCATCTGTAAAGGCTTTTTCTAGTTCTTTCAACTCTTTATTGGAACTTTGTTTGGTTAAAATTGAAGAAAAAGTTGCTTCTGAAACAGCATAAGCTGCTACCTCTGAATTTTCTTTTACCTGTGCTACCGTTTCAATTTGAAACAATAACATAAAACCTACTAATAGCGGAAGAATGGTTGCATACTTCCAAACATTCATTTTTCTTGATTGATTTTTGTTTAACATAATAATTCTTTTTTTGATTAATGATTGGTAAAATTGATTTGTAATACTTAACTCATAATTATGCGTAACTACTTTTAATAACGTTTTTTGATATTCGTATTTGTTTTCTATTTGTTGAAATGTTTCGCTATCCGCAATAAATTCGAGGTTTTGAAGCATCGCTTTTCGATACAACCAAATAACTGGATTTATCCAAAATAATGCACAAAATAGTTTTACTAATAATACATCAATTGAATGTTTTTGTTTTACATGAATACTTTCATGTGTTACAATGTGTTGCAATTCAGCTTCCGAAAATTGTTTTGGATTTATTACAATATAGTGAAAGAATGAAAATGGATTTTCTGTTGTATCTAATGCAACTAAGGTATAATCAGACTCTTTCTGTTTGTTATTTTTTCTGATTTTTTTATAAAATGAAGCTATTTCAATACCAATTTTAGCAACAATTACAACTGAAATAATCAGATAAGCTGATGACATTATCAAAAACCAATCTATTTGGGTTGTTTGAATCGGAACTTCAATAGCATTTTTGTTTTGTGTGATAATTTCTTGAAAATTATTTGAGTTTTGAGTTGCATCAACCCAAACCGTTTTTGTAAAAGTAACTAATGGTAATATTAATGACACCATCAAACCCAAAATTAAGTAGATTCGATTTTTAACGAAAAAAGTTTCTTTTCTCAAAAAAAGTAGATACATAACATAAAATGCTATGATCAATCCATTTGCTTTTACAAAATAAAGTAGCAGATTTTCCATACTATTTCTTTTTTTCGATTAGAGCTAAAATTTCTCGAAGTTCTTCTGCCGATATTTTATCTTCTTCAGCAAAATAGGAAACTAAATTTTTGTAGGAACTATTGAAATAATTGTCAATAGCAGTATTCATAAACGTTTTTCTATAATCCTCAATTTTAACAATCGGAAAGTACTGATGCGTTTTTCCATAAGCTGTATAACCCACGTAGCCTTTCTCTTCTAAATTTCTGACTATTGTGGAAAGTGTATTGTAGTGGGGTTTGTCTGAAACAATTTCCTCCATAATGTCCTTTACAAAAGCTTTCTTTAGCTTCCACAAAACGTGCATTATTTCTTCTTCTTTATTGGTTAGTTTTTGCATATCTTATATTTTAGACTGCAAACATATAACTACTTTTTTAGTTATACAACTATTTATATAGTTATTTAACTATTTTTTTAGTTTTATTTTTTTAACTCATTTTTTTTTAGAAGCAACACACTAGGCATTTTCAATAAAGGTTCGTTCCCGCCTTTCGTTTCAATCTTTTTGTTTTTGAAAAAAAAACAAAAAGGATTTCCACTTCAGTCGGGGCTAAAGGACTTTGGTGAGTGATTAGAATTTATCGATTAGATTTTACAAAAGCCCAAACGATTGGAAAATGTACAAAAGTGTGAAGTTCTACCCCCGATTGAAGCGAAAATCCTTTTTATTGCCCCTTGGGCGGTTTGCTGCTGGGCAATAAAAAGATTGTAGCGAAAGCGGGAATAGGGCTGGGAAAGTGCGCAAGCGTTTTGGTGCATTTTAAACCCAAATAATGCATTTGAAATCTATTTCTATCTAAAACTACTTTAAAACGAGCCATAAAGCCGAAGCAATAATATACTTCATTTTAAAAATAGTAACGTATTATTTAATGTGTTCCAACAGCTCCCCCTTTGGGGGTTGGGGGGCTTATCTTTCTTTCTCAACCAAAACCAAAACCCAATAACCAAGTAAAACCCCAATTAAACCAAGACTTCCCATAAATAACCAATTGGCTTGGTAGTTAAACAAACGAATCATATCCATCCCAGCTTCTGCACTTAAAATATGAGCTGCACTGTAACTCATTGTAAATATTGCCATATATCGACCTTCATGTCCTTTAGGTGCGCGACTAATTGCAAACGAATTAGAAAATGGAAATACAAACATTTCACCAAAAGTCATAAACAACATCATAATGATTAGGATGCCAGCCCATTGATTGACTAAAAGTAAATACATACTTATTGCCATAGCTAAACAGCCTAGTGTAATAACTTTTAGCTTGTTGATTTTGAGACGTTCAATATAGCTTACAATGGGCATTTCTAAAAAGAAGATTAACACACCGTTTAAAGTTAACAGTAATCCTGTTTGCAGTTCAGATAAATCAAATTGCTCTTTATGATACAATGGAATCGTTGTAAATAATTGAAAAAACAATATTCCAGTAATTGAAGTAGCGCCAAGAAATATCCAAAAAGGTTTATCTTTAAAAACGGAATGTGATAAAATTTCACCAGGATGTTCTTTGTCGGTATATTTAGATTTTTTCTTCTCTTTTACCAAAATCCAGAATATTAAAATAGCTAAAATACAAGTAAAACCATCAACCCAAAATAAGCCTTTATAACCTATAGTCATAATCAATAATCCGCCAAGTGCTGGTCCAGCTGCAAAACCTAAATTAATGGCTAATCGTACTAAAGTTAAGGCTCGAGTTCTATTTTCTGGTTTGGCATAAGCGCCTAAGGATACAAACATTGCTGGTCGAAACATATCGGCGATTACCATAATAAAGAACATAGCAATTAACAAACCTTCAAAACTGGTCACAAATTGCAATCCAAAAAAAGCGATTCCACTGGTCATTAAGCTAAAAATCATGATTTTATAAAAACCAATTTTATCAGATAATTTCCCTCCTAGCCAAGAACCAACAATTGACCCTAATCCAAAGCTAATTAAAATCCATTTTACTTGATTGTATGAAAAGTCTAAATCTTCTTTCAAATATTTGGACAAAAAAGGCAACACCATTGTTCCCGCCCGATTAATGAAAGTGATTAATGTTAATATCCAAATTTCTCTTGAAAATCCTCTAAAATTATCTATGTATTTTGTAAATGCGCTTTGAATCATAGGTGTAATTGAAGTGCAAATTTACGGTATTATTTTCTAGTATTTAAAATGTAGTGTCGCTATTGTTGCTACTTCAAAAAAACTTTATTTTTATTGAAACGATTATCCTATTTTTGCAATAAATTTAAGAAAATGAAAAAATTAGTCTTGTTATTTTGGTTCTTTATTTCGCTATCTTGGGCACAAGAATCGTCTTCAGAATTTCAGAAAAAATTAAACGATTCCTATTCCGATAGCAATAAGTCACCTTTAACTCCCGAAGATTTAAAAGTGTTTTCGTCATTAGATTTTTATCCAATAGATCAAAAATTTGTGGTTGAAGCCCAGTTTGTTCGAACAAAAAACGCTAAAGTTTTTGAAATGAAAACCACCACCGATAGACTTCCGAAATATAAAAAATACGGAACAATTTATTTTGAACTAGAAGGCAAAAAGCTGTCGTTAAACGTTTATCAAAATTTGGATTTGATAAAAAAACCAGCATATAAAGATTATCTTTTCTTACCTTTTTCTGACCTTACTTGCGGTAAAGAAAGTTACATTGGCGGACGTTACATTGACTTAAAAATCCCTGAAGGTCGAACTATAGAAATAGATTTTAACAAAGCATACAATCCGTATTGCGCTTATAATCACAAGTATTCCTGTCCAATTGTTCCGCTTGAAAATGATTTAGATATCGAAATAAAAGCGGGTGTAAAAAAGTTTCATGACTAATGAAATTTATCAATTTACATACCCATTCTTTCAGTAATCAATCCACTATTTTGGAATTGGTTAACCAATATCCGTTTGAATTTAATGACCAAATACCCTCATTTTCAATAGGTATTCATCCGTGGTTTATCAATCAAGAAACCTTAGAAAATGAATTGAAGATTATTGAGGATAATTTGCAGCATATCAATTGTTTGGCAATTGGGGAGTGCGGACTTGATAAACGAATTGAAGTGCCATTTGATTTGCAAACAATAGTTTTTGAACGACAACTTTTGTTAGCAGAAAAACACCGTAAACCTGTAATCATTCATTGTGTAGCTGCCTTTGAAGAGCTGATTGAAATAACCAATAAACTACAAATTACGGTTCCTGTTATCATTCATGGTTTTTCAAAAAACAGCCAAGTTGCCAACCAACTTTTAAAACAAGGTTTTTATATTTCTTTTGGTAAATATTTATTTCAAATGCCTAATTTAGCCACCGTTTTGAAACAAATGCCAAACGATCGTTTTTTTCTCGAAACAGATACCGCAACGCAATCAATAGAAGAAGTTTATCAATTGGCGGCAACATGTAAAGATTTGTCAATAAATGATTTACAAAAAATAATTGCATCAAATTTTGAAACAGTTTTCAATATCAAAATAACCAATTAATATGGCAAAGTGGCAAGAACGCGCAGCATTATTATTTAAAGATCAAGGACTTCACAACCTCAAAAATTCAAATGTACTCATTGTTGGAGTTGGCGGTGTAGGCTCTTTTGCAGCCGAATTTTTAGCTCGAGCAGGCGTCGGAAAATTAACCATTGTTGACGGCGATGTAGTTGACATTACTAACATTAACAGGCAATTACCAGCTCTGCATTCCACCGTGGGAATGTCAAAAATTGAAGTTGTTGGCAACCGATTACTAGACATAAATCCTGAATTGGAGCTCACTAAAATTCAGGAATTTCTTTCGCCAGAACGTGCTTTTGATATAGTCACCAAAGACTATGATTATGTCATGGATTGCATTGATAGCGTTACCCCAAAAATCAATTTGATTCGCGGTGCCAAGCGTCAAAGGGTTAAAATAATTTCGAGCATGGGCGCTGGCGGAAAAATGGAAGCTTCAAAAGTTAAAGTAGCCGATATATCCAATACCGTTAACTGTGTTTTTGCAAAAGCAATTCGCAAACGATTAAAAGCTCAAAA
>JBILQQ010000043.1:0-16522 GCA_044373115.1 Flavobacterium sp. | reverse complement strand
GATGAGTTGGTGGGATTTTGCATTTGGTTTTAACATATTAAGTCATATAAGTTTTTTTTAGGCGCTTCGCTGGGTTGAAGGGCATATAAGTTGGGTGGGATTTAACTTTGGGTTTTAACATATAAGTCATATAAGTTTTTTTTAGGCGCTTCGCTTTGTTGAAGGACATATAAGTTGGGCGGTTATCACCACTGGCTTTGGGCTAATTACTAATCACTTTTTACTAATCACTTATCACTTTTGCCTAATGCCTTTTGCCTACAAAAAACTAATTTGTCTTGAAAACGCTACTCCTCTAGCCCAGATTGAAATGGAAAGCCTTGCGATGACAAAAGCTATTTTTTTCTTGGTTTGCAACAGCGACCAACGGAAGCTCGTTGCTGACCTAGAAAAAAAAAGCTTTTGGGGAGCAAGCTTGGAATGGAAAGCTGGATTGGCTACTGATGAAAAAATAAATACCTTATATATATTGTATGTGTTTTGTTTATGAACTATATTTGCACTTTAAATTTTTTTAGGAATGATTAAGATTACGTTACCTGATGGTTCGGTGAAGGAGTTTACGAAAGGTGTTACTCCGATGGATGTTGCGAAAAGTATTAGTGAGGGATTGGCTCGGAATGTGATTTCGGCTAGTTTTGATGGTGTTACGGTTGAAACATCGACGGCGTTGGCTGCTGATGGTGGTTTGGTTTTGTACACTTGGAATGACAAGGAGGGAAAGAAGGCTTTTTGGCATTCGACATCGCACGTTATGGCTCAGGTTTTGGAGGAGATGTATTCTGGAATTAAACTGACGTTGGGACCTGCTATTGATAATGGGTTTTATTATGATGTTGATTTTTGTGAGGAAAAGATTTCGGAGGCTGATTTTAAGAAGATTGAAGATAGGATTTTGGAGATTTCGAGAGAGAAGCATGAGTTTAAGCTTCGACCGGTTTCAAAAGCTGAAGCGTTATCTTTATATAAAGGAAATGAATTTAAAACGGAATTGATTGAGAATTTGGAAGATGGGACGATTACTTTTTGTGATCATTCTAGTTTTACAGATTTGTGTAGAGGAGGTCATATACCAAACACAGGAATTATCAAGGCTGTTAAAATAATGAGTGTTGCTGGTGCTTATTGGCGTGGTGATGAGAAAAATAAGCAGTTGACTAGAGTTTATGGCACTTCATTTCCGAAGCAGAAAGATTTGACTGATTATTTAGAATTGCTGGAGGAAGCTAAACGACGCGACCATAGAAAACTTGGTAAAGAGTTGGAATTATTTGCTTTTTCGCAAAAGGTTGGTCAAGGTTTGCCACTGTGGTTGCCAAAGGGTGCTGCATTACGAGATAGACTGGAGCAGTTTTTGAAAAAAGCTCAGAAAAAAGCGGGTTATGAACAAGTTGTAACGCCACATATAGGTCAGAAAGAGTTGTATGTAACGTCAGGACATTACGCTAAGTATGGTGCTGATAGTTTTCAGCCGATAAGTACTCCTGCTGAGGGAGAGGAATTTTTGTTGAAACCGATGAATTGTCCTCATCATTGTGAGATTTATAATGTAAGACCGTGGTCGTATAAAGATTTGCCGAAACGATATGCTGAGTTTGGTACGGTTTATAGATACGAGCAAAGTGGAGAGTTGCATGGATTGACGCGAGTTAGAGGATTTACACAGGATGACGCACATATTTTTTGTACTCCAGAGCAATTGGACGAAGAGTTTAAGAAAGTAATAGACTTAGTTTTGTATGTTTTTGGCTCATTAGGATTTGAGAATTTTACGGCACAAATTTCATTACGAGATAAGGAAAATAGAGAAAAATATATTGGTACCGATGAAAATTGGGAGAAAGCTGAAAATGCAATTATCAATGCTGCAAGAGACAAGGGTTTGAATACCGTTGTTGAATATGGTGAGGCTGCTTTTTATGGTCCAAAGTTGGATTTTATGGTAAAGGATGCATTAGGAAGAAGTTGGCAATTGGGCACAATACAAGTTGATTACAATTTGCCAGAGCGATTTGACCTTACTTATAAAGGAGCCGATGACAAGTTGCATAGACCAGTGATGATTCATAGAGCACCATTTGGATCGATGGAACGATTTATAGCTATTTTGTTGGAACATACAGCTGGGAATTTCCCGATTTGGTTGATGCCTGAGCAAGCAATTATACTGTCTTTGAGTGAAAAATATGAAAAATATGCAGAAAAAGTTTTAAATCTGCTAGAAAATCACGAAATTCGCGCCCTAATTGACAACCGTAATGAAACAATCGGTAAGAAAATTAGAGATGCAGAAGTTCAGAAAATGCCGTTTATGCTGATTGTAGGCGAGGAAGAAGAGCGAAACGGAACGATTTCAGTTCGACGTCATGGACAAGAAGGAAAAGGAAATATTACAGTAACAATTGAAGAATTTGCTGAAATAATACAAGCTGAAATAAGCAAAACATTAAAAACATTTGAAGTTTAACTAAAATAATAAAGCCATAGCAATTAGAAACAACAGAGGTTACCAGCCTCGAGTAGAAAAAAAAGACGAGCACAGAATAAATAATTTTATTCGTGTCCCTGAGGTACGACTTGTTGGTGACAACATAGAACCGGGTATTTTTAAAACTGCAGACGCAATGCGTTTAGCTGATCAGTTTGAGTTGGATTTGGTTGAAATTTCGCCAAATGCAGAACCACCTGTATGTAAAATAATGGACTATAAAAAGTTTGTTTACATGCAAAAAAAGAGGGAGAAAGAGTTAAAAGCGAAATCAACACAAATTGTTGTGAAGGAGATTCGTTTTGGACCACAAACAGATGAGCACGATTATGATTTTAAACGTAAAAATGCTGAAAAGTTCTTAAAAGATGGTGCTAAATTAAAGGCATTTGTGTTTTTTAAAGGGCGATCAATCATTTATAAAGAGCAAGGACAAATTTTATTGTTACGATTGGCTCAAGACCTTGAAGACTATGGCAAGGTAGAAGCACTTCCTGTATTAGAAGGCAAACGAATGATAATGTACATTGCCCCAAAGAAGAAAAAGTAAATTAGTCATAAGCTCTAAGCACATCTTAAAGCTACATGCCAAAAGTTTACAGCATTAAAAAGTAAGTAAGTTAAATATAAATAAATTAGGGAAATTATGCCTAAAATGAAAACCAAATCTAGCGCCAAAAAACGATTCAAAGTTACTGGTTCTGGAAAAATTAAGAGAAAACACGCTTTTAAGAGTCATATTTTGACAAAAAAATCTAAAAAACGTAAATTAGCTTTGACACACTCTGCCTTGGTACATCCAACAGATGAGAGAAGCATCAAACAACAATTAAGAATCATCTAAATGGTTGATAGTTGACAGTTGATAGTTGATGGATTCATTTCCAACAACCAACAACAAATAACAAACAACTTTTTAAATTCTTTAGGTTAAAACAATTTTAATAACCTTGATGTATGGCCAATAAAGTTCCCTTGATTAAATTCGGGACGCCTACTTCAAAAAAAACAAAAAAATTATGCCAAGATCAGTAAATTCAGTTGCTAAAAGAGCAAGAAGAAAAAAGATAATGAAGCAAGCCAAAGGTTTCTTTGGTCGTCGTAAAAACGTTTGGACTGTAGCTAAAAACGCAGTTGAAAAAGCGATGGTTTATGCTTATCGCGATAGAAAAGTTAACAAGAGAAACTTCCGTTCTTTATGGATTCAACGTATTAACGCTGGAGCTAGATTAGAAGGAATGAGTTACTCTCAATTCATGGGATTAGTTAAGAAACACGGAATCGAATTGAACCGTAAAGTATTAGCAGATTTAGCAATGAATCACCCAGAAGCTTTCAAATCTGTAGTGAAAAAAGTGAAATAAAAAACGTTTGTACAACCTGTTTAACTTACTTATAAAAAGAATCCCAATTGAAAAATTGGGATTTTTTTATTTATACCAAACACACTTATCAAATTTGTTTTAAAAAATTCTTTATTCAAAAAAGATATTCAACTTTAAGACTTTCAACTTTAAGACTTTCGACATTATGACTTTATGACTTTAAGACTTTAAGACTCAAAATTAAGTTTTTTGTTTTTTCTTCTTAGCCGCAGGAAATAACACATTATTCAATATCAATCTAAAACCTGGAGAATTTGGGTGTAAATCCAACAAAGTAGGCTCATCCCCCACTCTATGCTGAAAATCTTCAGGATCATGTCCGCCATAAAAGGTAAAAAAACCTTTGCCTTTTTGCCCATGAATGTAACGTGCTTCTTCATTAATTTGATTTTCACCAAGAACGAGAACATTAGATTTAATTAATTCTCGCTCATAAGCAGTCGTTTGCCCCATAAAACCTTTCACTAATTGGGTATGATTTTGACACAACATACTTGGAATCACATCCCATTTCGCCGAAAATTCCATCAAAGTAAAATAATCCTTTTCAAATGGAATTTTACGCTTTTCAGTCATATCAATATCCGAAAACTCATAGTGATCGGGCTTTCTGTCCAAAATAAAATCCTTAAAAGCAAAGGTGTTATTATAATCAATCCTGGCCTGATAATTTGCTTCGCTCCCGTCGCCGTCAAACATGGGTTCGCAAACATCAACCCCATCAGCAGCCAGTGCAATATCAAAACTATCAGTTGCTGAACACATGGCAAACATAAATCCGCCGCCAATTACAAAATCACGTATTTTTTTTGAAACTGCTAATTTTGCCTCCGAAACTTTCGAAAATCCCAACTGTTTTGCCAACAATTCAGCCTCTTTTTTTTGTTCAATATACCACGGTGCATTTCTATATGCACCATAAAATTTCCCATACTGTCCAGTAAAATCTTCGTGATGCAAGTGCAACCAATCGTACAAAATCAACTGATCAGACAAAACCTCTTGGTCATAAATAGGTGTAAAAGGTATCTCAGCATACGTTAGCACCATTGTTACCGCATCGTCCCAAGGCTGCTTCCCTTTAGGAGTATAAACCGCAATTTTGGGCGCTTTTTCCAAAACAACCGTTTCCATATTTTGCGAAGGACTAGCAATTTCATTCAAAATTTGAGTAGCTTCAGCCTCCGATAATGGCTCAAAACTAACCCCTCTTATTTGACATTCTTTTCTAATTTCGGGGGCGTCAGGCAATAAAAACGATCCTCCGCGATAGTTAAGTAACCAGCTAGCTTTATAATTTTTATCCAAACACCAAAACGTAATACCGTATGCTTTTAAGTGATTTTTTTGAGAAACATCATCCATTGGAAGCAAAATAAAATTAGCCTTTGCAACCAAGCTTACAAACAAAATAACTAAAGTAAGGTACTTTTTCAATGATTTATTTTTATTTCAAAGATACTAGAAATTTTTAAAAAACAGAAAAACATTCCAAACAGTTTTAAAGAAGATTTTTTGTTGAGTTGCAAAGTTTTAGAGTTTCAAAGTCAAAACTTTGCGCCTTTGCGAGAAAAAGATAAAAACACAAAACTAATTTTTCACATTTGAACCACATAAAAAATGAAAAAAATCAAAATTAACCTTTCGCAAATAATTAGTAGCAGAAAACCCCGTATTTTCAAAACATATTGTCCCGCTTTCGCCTTTATCTCCTTCGCCCTAAGGGACTTCAGGAGGATATCGGCTCTATCGGGGCTAGGTATCACGTTTTGTTTTTCAGATGACTTTTTTTGAGTTGCAAAGTTTTTGAGTTTATACAGTTTATGAGTTTATAAAGTTTATAAATTTGGGCTAATTTGTGAATCGAGCAAAGCGAACAGACATAGTAAATTTGTGGTAAAATAAATTGATTTTTGATGAATTTTTATAACCAAACTTATTTTTTATATTTTTGTACGAAAGATTGTGAGGTTTTTTCACAGTCTGAAGTTGGTAGTTAGTTTTCGAAACCAAGAACGAATCAAAACCTTGATAAGATGATTTTATTCTTCATAATTCTTATTATTATTCTGCTTATAGTCGTTTCTATTTTTGTTTACTCCGAATTTAAAGATAGAGAATTACTAAAAACAGTTACTAATCTAAACAGAGGAACAAAGTCTGAACGAAAAATGGTTTTAAAAATTCTAAAATCAGGAATTAAATCAACAGCGATTTTCCACGACATATATTTAAAAAATGGAAATGGAAAATATAGTCAAATTGATTTAGTTGTCGCAACAAAAGTTGGAATTGTAGTTTTCGAGATAAAAGAATATAGCGGATGGATTTTTGGAAGTGAAAATCAAATAAATTGGACACAAATATTAGCATACGGCAAACATAAATATAAATTTTATAATCCAATATTGCAGAATAAAAAACACGTAGAAAATTTGAAAAAGTTCTATAATTTTGACGGGATACCTGTTTTTTCAATGATCGTTTTTTTTGGCGATTGCGAATTTAAAAATTTAATTGATTTGCCAAGTCGAACCATTTTAACTAAATCTAATAAAGTTATGAATAGATTTAATGAAATATTAGAATGCAATCAACTAGCAAAGTATGATAACAAATGGGAAATTGCTAATTTACTTAAACAAGCCGTTAAGAATGGAGAAAGCCCAATAATACGTGAAAAACATATTGAGAACATACAAAAACTAAAGACGAGAAACAGATTTTATTTATTAAACTAAGCTCACTAATGACTTCCGTACAAAAAACTCTGCGATGGTATGGCTTCGCCGAACCAATAAGTTAGGTTTTCCGACCTCGCAGCATTGGTAAAAACCAAAAACCTACAATTAGTAACAGCTGTAGGTTTTTAGCTTTAATCTTGAAACACGCAACTACACGTCAACTGAAAAACTACTTTTCATATTTAGCCCTGATGGAGCCGATATCCTCCTGAAGTCCCGAAGGGCGAAGGAGATAAAGGCGAGAGCAGGACAATTTGTCTTGAAAAACGGAGTTTGGTGCTTCTTAAAAAAAGAGGAAAATGTTTTTTTAAAACGGTACGTCGCTGTCGTCGTTGGTGGTGTAATTGTTGTTGGGTTTGTTGCCAAAGGCTTCGTTGGCCGAGGGAAGGTTTTTGGTTAAAAAAGCGGCTTCGTCGGTATTCATTTTGGAGGGCAAATCGCCGTAACCGTTTGAGTAGTCCTCTAGGTTGTCAAATTTCCCTAAGTTTCCAATGAATTTTAGGCGGATGTTTTCAAGGCTTCCGTTTCGGTGTTTTGCAATGATAAATTCGCCTTGGTCTTTGGTTGGTCCTTGTTCGTCGTCGTCCCATTCGTCAATTTTGTAGTACTCAGGACGGTAAATAAAGGACACAATGTCGGCATCTTGCTCAATCGCTCCCGATTCACGAAGGTCGGACAGAAGAGGTCGTTTGCTGGAGCCACGGGTTTCAACAGCACGCGATAGTTGCGATAGTGCAATTACGGGTACTTCAAGTTCTTTGGCAAGTGCTTTTAGGTTTCGGGATATGGTTGAAATTTCTTGCTCTCGGTTACCGCCACCTTTTCCGTTTCCGCCTGCTGTCATTAATTGAAGGTAATCTACAATGATGAGTTTTATGCCGTTTTGAGAGGCGAGTCGGCGGGCTTTGGCACGCAGGTCAAAGATGGAAAGTGAGGGAGTATCGTCAATGTATAATGGCGCTTTTTCAAGGTCTTTTACTTTAACAGATAGTTGTTCCCACTCGTGTTTTTCCAGTTTACCGGTTCTTAATTTTTCAGATGAAAGTCCTGTTTCTGACGAAATTAAACGAGTAATTAGCTGTACAGAGGACATCTCTAATGAAAATAGGGCAACGGGATGACCAAAATCTATGGCTACGTTTCGAGCCATTGAAAGTACAAATGCTGTTTTACCCATACCCGGACGGGCTGCAATGATAATTAAATCAGACGGTTGCCAACCTGAGGTTACTTTGTCAAGTTTTTCAAAACCAGTAGCTACACCGCTTAGTCCTTCTTTGTTTGCAATTTCTTCAATTCGTTTTTTGGCTTGGTTTACAAGGCTTTGAGCTGTTTCTGAGCTTCGTTTGATGTTTCCTTGTGTTACTTCGTACAGTTTGGATTCGGCTTTGTCAAGCAGGTCAAATACATCTGTGGTTTCATCGTAGGAATCTTCAATTATTTCAGATGAAATTCGGATTAGGCTTCGCTGAATGAATTTTTGAAGGATAATTCGTGAGTGAAATTCGATATGTGCTGATGAGGAAATGTTTTGTGTAAGTTGGATTAAATAAAAATCGCCTCCAGCTAAATCAAGTTTAGCATTTTTCTTTAATTGCGCAGAAACTGTTAACAAGTCAATGGGTTGAGAGTCTGTGAATAACTGAAAAATAGCTTCGAAAATATGTTTGTGAGCGTCTTTGTAAAACGCATCCGATTGCAGGATGTCAATTACTTCGTCAACTCCTTTTTTATCAATCATCATGGCACCAAGTACTGCCTCCTCAAGGTCGAGTGCCTGTGGGGGTAGTTTACCTTTTTCAAGGTTTATTATGGTGTTTTTCTCGGTATATTTTGGTTTTGTGCTTACTTGATTTTCCATAAAGCAAAAATAGTTTTTTTTAGGTTTGGAGCTACGATTAGTTATACCACAACACTGTTAATAAGTGATTGTTTTTTGTTGATAACACAAAAAAATCCGTCTTAAAAAACTCAAGACGGATGCTTTATAATTGATTTATTGAAGTTTATTCTTTAAACTCTCCCATTTTGCTATACTTATCCATTCGTTGACTTATCAAATCTTTTGTTGATAAATCTTTTAGTTCATTGAATGCTTTTGTGATGTATTGTTCTACGGTTTTAAAAGTAGTTTCTCTATCATAATGAGCGCCACCAAGGGGTTCAGGAATAATATCGTCAACTAATTTTTGTTTTTTCATGTCGGCAGAGGTCAATTTTAAAGCTTCAGCTGCTTGTTCTTTGTACTCCCAGCTTTTCCATAAAATGGATGAGCAAGATTCTGGTGAAATTACGGAATACCAAGTGTTTTCCATCATTAATACGCGGTCGCCAACTCCGATTCCGAGTGCACCACCTGATGCACCTTCGCCAACAATTACGCAAATAATTGGAACTTTTAATCGTACCATTTCCAGAATGTTTCGGGCAATTGCTTCACCTTGTCCGCGTTCTTCGGCTTCAAGTCCTGGGTAGGCTCCTGGTGTGTCGATAAGGGTAACTACAGGGATATTGAATTTTTCGGCCATTTTCATTAGTCGAAGTGCTTTTCTGTACCCTTCAGGGTTTGCCATTCCGAAATTTCTGTACTGACGTGTTTTGGTATTGTATCCTTTTTGTTGACCAATTATCATGAATGATTGTCCGCCAATTTTGCCTAATCCGCCAATCATTGCTTTGTCGTCTTTGAAGTTTCTGTCGCCAAAAAGTTCCAACCATGAATCGCCACAAAGTGCGTGCACATGATCCATTGTATAGGGACGGTTAGGATGACGTGAGAGCTGAACTCGTTGCCAAGCAGTAAGATTTTTATAAATTTTACGTTTTGTTTCGTCTAATTTTTTCTCAATTTGTTTGCATGTATTGGTTACATCAACTTCTGATTCTAAACCAATTACTTCACATTTGTCAAGTTGGTCTTCTAGTTCTTTGATAGGAAGCTCAAAATCTAAATATTCCATAGGATTTGTGCGTTTTAGTTTAATTTATGGATGACAAAGATAAAATTTTTAATCTTTTGTAAAAGTAATTTTATAAAATCTTTTGTATTAATACCCAACATAAAATAAATCAGTCTGTTATTCTTGTTTTTTTGTGTACTGATTTTATTTAAAAAATTGTATTTGGTTTAAAAACGTATTATTTCAATTTAACTAATTTGTGTTTGTGTTAGGGATTGAAGTGGAAAGCCCACAGCAGCCTGTAGCCCCGAAGCTTCGGGGCGGAAGGTTGCGAGGACTTGGAACGGAAAGCCCGACTTTTTAAAACCAGAAATGTGGTGAGGCACGAACGCATTTCTGGTTTTAAAAAGGAACACCCAACTAAAAAAATAAAAAATCTGTGTTAATTTGGGTTAAATTTATGTTGTAACTAATTTCAAATTGTGTATTTGACTTATATTTGCCAACTGAAAACGATGATATGAAATTTGAATTAGTAAATAATGATCCGCTTACAAAGGCTAGAGCCGGAAAAATCACTACTGACCATGGGGTGATTGAAACGCCTATTTTTATGCCTGTTGGTACGGTAGCTTCGGTAAAAGGGGTGCACCAGCGGGAGTTGAAAGAGGAAATAAATCCCGATATAATTTTAGGAAACACCTATCATTTGTACCTTCGGCCGCAGGTTGATATTTTGGAAAAAGCGGGCGGATTGCACAAATTTATGAATTGGGATCGTAACATTTTGACCGATTCTGGTGGATATCAAGTGTATTCACTCTCTGCAAATAGAAAAATTAAGGAGGAAGGGGTAAAATTCAAATCGCATATTGATGGGTCGTATCATTTTTTTACGCCCGAAAATGTGATGGAAATTCAGCGTACCATTGGAGCTGATATCATCATGGCATTTGACGAATGTACGCCGTATCCTTGTGATTACCATTATGCCAAACGTTCGATGAAAATGACGCACCGTTGGCTCGACAGATGTATTAATCATTTGGAGAAAGTGCCTGTTAAATATGGTTATGACCAAACTTTTTTTCCGATAGTACAAGGAAGTACTTATAAAGATTTGCGTATGCAATCGGCAGAATATATTGCCAACTCAAACCAGCAAGGAAATGCAATTGGCGGATTGTCAGTTGGTGAACCTGCCGAAGAAATGTATGCCATGACGGATGTGGTATGCTCTATTTTGCCCGAAGACAAACCGAGGTATTTGATGGGGGTTGGAACTCCAATTAATATTCTGGAAAACATTGCGTTAGGTGTTGATATGTTTGACTGTGTAATGCCTACCCGAAATGCCCGAAATGGGATGTTGTTTACGGCTAACGGTACTATTAATATTAAAAATAAAAAATGGGAAGCCGATTTTTCGCCAGTTGACGAAATGGGAATTACCTTTGTGGACCGAGAATATTCCAAAGCTTATTTGCGCCATCTTTTTGCTGCCAATGAGTATTTAGGAAAACAAATTGCTACCATTCATAATCTTGGGTTTTATATGTGGTTGGTACGCGAAGCACGAAAACACATTATTGCAGGCGATTTTAGAGTTTGGAAAGAAATGATGGTAAAAAATATGAGCCAACGATTATAAATAAAAAAGTTATGCTAAGTATTATTGACAAATACATTTTAAAACGTTACTTGACCACTTTTGCAGTGATGTTATTGATGTTTGTACCTATCGGAATTGTAATTGACATTTCTGAAAAGGTAAACAAAATGATTGAAAACAATGTGCCTATTAAGGCAATTGCCTTGTATTATGTCGATTTTACAATTTATTTTGCTAACTTATTATTTCCTATATTTTTGTTTTTGTCCATTATTTGGTTTACCTCAAAATTGGCTAATAATACCGAAATCATTGCCATCCTCAGTTCAGGGATTTCATTTACTCGATTTTTACGACCTTATATTATTGGCGCAACAATAGTTTCTATTTTTGCCTTACTAATGGGATTTTTTTTAGTTCCGAAAGCTAGTGACGGTTTCAAAAATTTTAGGTACATGTACTTAATTGGTAACGGACAAAACGAAATGCGCGAAAATGCAAATGTTTTGCGTCAAATCAGTAAAGACGAATACATATACGTTAGTTCTTTTAACAACGATGCCCAAACAGCATTTGATTTTTCAATGGAAAAATTTGAAAATAATAAGTTAAAATACAAAGTAACCGCCAACCGCATTAAATGGAACGAAGCCGACAGCACTTACACACTTTTTAATTACCAAAAACGAAAAATTGGCGAAACTGACGATGTACTAACAACTTTAGAAAAAAAAGATACAATATTTAATTTTGATCTTGAGGATTTAACACCGCTTGTTTACATTGCCGAAACATTGCCTTACTTTGAATTAAATAAATTCATTGACAAAGAAAAGGAGCGTGGCTCGTCCAACATAAACGTGTATTTAGTAGTATTGTACAAAAAATACAGCATACCCGTTTCAGCATTTATCCTTACCATTATTGCAGTTTCGGTTTCTTCAATGAAACGAAGAGGAGGTATGGGGATGAATCTTGCCATTGGAATACTACTTGCCTTCGGCTTTGTTTTCCTTGACAAAGTATTTGGTGTCTTGGCGGAAAAATCTGCGGCACCACCAATAATTGCCGTTTGGGTACCCAACATAGTTTTCGGAATTTTAGCTATTTATCTCCTCCGAAATGCCAAACGATAACCTCAAAAGTTATTTGCACCTCCACCTCATTGTTTTTATTTGGGGTTTTACAGCCATTTTAGGTGCACTAATTTCTTTGGATGCACTGCCGCTTGTTTGGTTCAGAATGTTATTTGCAGTCATATTTATTTATGTTTACATCAAATTCAAAAAAATAAATAGCAACATTTCCAAAAAAGATATTCTCAGGTTTTTGCTTGCCGGATTAATCATTGCGCTTCATTGGTTCACCTTTTTTAAAGCCATCAAAGAGTCCAATGTATCGGTAACCTTGGCTTGCCTTTCAACAGGCGCTTTTTTTACCTCAATCATTGAACCCATTTTTTTTGGCAAAAAAATAGTTTGGTACGAACTTTTTTTCGGACTTATAGTAATAGCAGGGCTTTACATTATTTTTAAGGTAGAAACTAATTACTACCTCGGCATGGCACTTGCCCTAATTTCGGCGTTTTTATCCGCACTTTTTGCCGTAATAAACAGCAAGTTTGTCCAAAAAAACGACCCCGTTATCATTTCATTTTATGAACTCTCTGGCGGAACATTATTCTTCAGCATAATCCTTGCCATCACCTCAAGTTTTACCCCAAATTTCTTTGTGCTTTCAGCCTCCGATTTTACCTATCTACTCATTTTAAGCTCCGTTTGCACTGCTTATGCCTTCATCGTTTCCACCTCGGTAATGAAATATTTAAGCCCCTACACCGTAATGCTTACCATCAACCTTGAACCTATTTACGGCATCATTTTAGCCGTAATTATCTTCGATAAAAAAGAAAAAATGAGCCCCGATTTTTACATCGGTGCACTCCTAATTCTTCTCACCGTCTTACTCAACGCATTCATCAAATCTCGAAAAAAAATATAAACTAAAATTTGGGTGTTCCGGCAAAAGCCCAAATCAGCATACCGCTCAGGGCTTTTGCCGTCGGGCTGTTCGCTCCAAGTCCTCGCCAATTGAAGCCCCGAAGCTTCGGGGCTTCAATTGGCTGTGGGCTTTCCGCTGCCATCCCTAACACGGACCAGTTTTCATAACCAAAATTCAATAAAAAAAGCCAAATTACTTACAATCACTTAACAACACGCCATCCCCAAGTAAATTCATTCAATTGATATAAAATCAATTTCAAAAATCAAACTAAATCACAACGCCTCTACAATGTTAAAAAATACTAATAACTTCTATTTTAAAACATTTGAAAACAACAAAAAATAAAAGTACTTTTGCAACACAAATTTAACTACAAACAATGTCAAACACACAACAACTCAACGATTTTACAACTCAAGTTAGACGTGACATACTTCGCATGGTTCACGCAGTAAACTCAGGTCACCCAGGAGGATCACTAGGATGTGCCGAATTTTTAGTTACGCTTTATCAAGACGTTATGTCACGCAAAGAAGGATTTGAAATGGACGGTATCGGCGAAGACCTTTTCTTCCTTTCTAACGGACATATTTCGCCTGTATTTTACAGCGTTTTAGCCCGTAGCGGTTATTTTCCAGTTGCCGAATTAGCAACCTTCAGAAAATTAAATTCACGTTTGCAAGGTCACCCAACCACCCACGAAGGTTTACCTGGAATCCGAATGGCATCAGGCTCTTTAGGTCAAGGTTTGTCAGTAGCAATTGGTGCAGCGCAAGCCAAAAAATTAAATAATGACAACCACTTAATTTACGCTCTTTTAGGCGATGGTGAGTTGCAAGAAGGACAGAATTGGGAAGCCATCATGTATGCTTCTGCAAAAAAAGTGGATAATCTTATTGCAACCATTGATCTTAACGGTAAACAAATTGACGGTACTACCGATGAAGTATTAAACATGGGCAGCATCAAAGCAAAATTTGAAGCCTTTGGATGGGATGTTTTGGATATTGCCAAAGGAAACGACATTGACGCCATTAAAAATGGTTTAACCGAAGCCAAAGCAAAATCAGGTAACGGAAAACCAGTTTGCATTTTATTACATACCGAAATGGGGAATGGTGTCGATTTTATGATGCACACGCACGCTTGGCACGGAAAAGCGCCAAACGATGAGCAACTAGCCAACGCATTAGCTCAAAACCCAGAAACATTAGGAGATTATTAAATTGCTTTAAGCCGTAAGCAATAGGCGCAACACCTAAAGCTTAAAGCATAAAGCCTATAGCATCAAAAAAAATATGAAAAAATATACCAACACAGGCAGCAAAGATACCCGTTCAGGTTTTGGAGCTGGAATGACCGAATTGGGTCAAAAAAATGAAAATGTAGTTGCACTTTGTGCTGACTTAATTGGGTCGTTAAAATTTGATGATTTCAAAAAAAACCACCCCGAACGTTTCTTTCAAATCGGAATTGCAGAAGCCAACATGATTGGAATAGCTGCAGGTTTAACCATTGGAGGTAAAATTCCGTTTACGGGTACGTTTGCCAACTTTTCAACGGGTAGAGTGTATGACCAAATCCGTCAATCGGTGGCCTATTCTGATAAAAATGTAAAAATATGTGCCTCTCACGCCGGATTAACACTTGGCGAAGACGGTGCAACCCATCAAATCCTTGAAGATATTGGATTAATGAAAATGTTGCCAGGTATGACCGTAATCAACACTTGCGATTACAACCAAACCAAAGCAGCAACCATTGCACTTGCCGATCATCATGGTCCAGCTTACTTACGTTTTGGTCGCCCAGTTGTGCCTAACTTTATGCCTGCTGACGAGCCATTTGTAATAGGAAAAGCAATTCTTTTGCAAGAAGGTACTGATGTAACCATCCTTGCAACGGGTCATTTGGTTTGGGAAGCATTGGTTGCTGCCGAAGCACTAGAAGCCAAGGGTATTTCAGCTGAAGTTATCAACATCCACACCATCAAACCGTTGGACGAAGAAGCAATTTTAAAATCGGTTGCTAAAACGGGTTGTGTAGTCACAGCCGAAGAGCACAACATCATTGGAGGTTTAGGCGAAAGCGTATCAAGAACCTTGGTTCAGAATCATTTAGTTCCTCAAGAATTTGTGGCAGTAAACGATAGCTTTGGCGAAAGCGGTACTCCCGATCAATTGATGGAAAAATACAATTTAAACAACCAAGCTATTGTAGCTGCCGTTGAAAAAGTAGTGAAGAGAAAATAAAAATCACATACACACAAAAATCAAACCCCAAAAAGTAACTATTTTGGGGTTTTTCATTTTAAGGAATGTTTCTATTCAAAACTTGTAATTAATTAGAAGCACACGACCCCATTCCAGTTGAAACCTCCTCCCGCTTTCGCCTTTATCTTGCTCCGTAAACTACGCAAGGATATCGGCTCAATCGGGGCTAGAATTGAAGAGTAGTTTTTCAGATGAAGATAAGTCGAAAGTCATAAAGTAGCTCCCTATAAAACGAAAACCCTGTCAGGGTTTTGAACCCTGACAGGGTTTTGAACCCTGACAGGGTTTGAAAACGTAATTCACAATTCAATATCAAAAATCAATTTTTAAACCACAAATTTACTTCGTCTGTTCGCTTTGCTCGAGTCACAAATTCGCACAAATTTAAAATCTTTAAATCTTTGAATTTTTAAATCTTTAAATCTCAAAAACTATTTCGCTAATTAACTAATTATCTAATTAACTATTCCTAAATTTCACTACTTTTGAAATCTTTAAAACTAAATGCCAAATGAAATACAAAAACATCCGAGAAGAAGAACTCAAAAACAAAGTAGGTGCCGATTGGTTCAAGGCTTTTGATACCACGGAAATACTTGGTAATATCGATTTTACGGTGTTCCCGAAGCAAGATAATTTGTTTGGACGAACGCCTTTGCTTTGGGCAGAAGCCAAAACGGGTAACTTTGATGTGCCCACTATGTTTGTGCAGCTCATTCTGACCATTGGCAAAGCCCGAACGTTTGACAAAACCCTGCCGCCCGCTTTTTTGGGTGCGTTTGATTTTAAAAAAATTGCTTTTGTGCCGTATATCACTATTTCGGATATTTTTTATCTCAATGATTTCAATTGGAATGTAACGCCCAGCAACCACGAAACCAAAGAGTTTCAACTCATTAAAGAGCGTATAGAGTCAGTATTGAAACAAAACACCTACGTGTATGAGTACGAAAAAGACGAAAAGGAACTTCATAATTTTATCAAAAACAACGTTGCCAAATCCACCACAACTAGCAAATTAAAAATTGACAAAAACAATTTTATTCCTATTTATTTGCGATGGCTGGAAGTGGTAAAACCCAACATTGACGTAAACTGGGACGAGCTAAAAAAGGC
>JBILQQ010000014.1:0-64306 GCA_044373115.1 Flavobacterium sp. | reverse complement strand
AAACCTTGCAGGTGATGAAAACCGTAATTCGTAATTTGAAATTCGTAATTCTAAAAAAGCCCAAAAGTTTGGAGAATGCCCAAATGTTGGAGTCTTACCCCCGATTGAAGCGGAAATCCTTTTTGCTTTTTTTTTCAAAAGCAAAAAGATTGTAGCGGAAAGCGGGTATATGGCTGGGAAAATGCCCGAGCTTTTTGGTTCAAAAATTTATAAAAAAAACCTCTTCGGGGTGAAGAGGTTGATTGGTTTATTTTTTGTGTAGTACTTCGTTTAGGACATTTGCTTCGGTGCCATTTGGGAAGGTTATTTTGAGTAATTGAGCTAGTGTTGGCGCAATTTGTGTAATGACTTTTCGGTCGCTGGTTTGCCCTTTTGGGATGTTCCATCCGTAAAAAATGAGGGGTACGTGGGTGTCGTAGGTGTACATGGTTCCGTGCGATGTTCCTGTTGGCCCGTACTCTATGTAGCCTGGTTTGTCAAGGATTACGAGGTCGCCGTTTTGGGTTGGATCGTAACCTTTTGCGATGAAATTGAGGTAGAAATCGGCACTTGTATTGGCTAGAATTTCTTCTTCGGTATAGACTCTTTTTACTTGGTCTTGGGTGGTTAAAAATTCTTTGAAGGCTTGTTTTACTTTTTGTAAATCGAGTGCTTTTGTTTTGATTAGTTCCTTGTTTAAAAACAGGTTGAAATTGGAATAATTTTGAACCAAATCGTCACCAAAAGTGTCTTGAGAGAATTTTTTTAATGCTTTTCTAATTTCTTTGGGTTCCACATTGGTTACGTTGTATTTTTGGTCGGCTAAATATTTGGCATTTTCAGCTCCTGCGTGATCGGCTGTGAGGAAAACTAAGTAGTTGTCTTTACCAACATGGGTGTCGAGGTAGTTTAAAAAATCGGCAATTGTAGTGTCAAGGCGTAAATAAGTGTCTTGCAATTCAATTGATCTTGGTCCGATGATGTGACCGATATAGTCTGGAGATGAGAAGCTTACGGTTAAAAAATCGGTATCGGTGTCTTTACCTAGGTTTTCGTTTATGATGGCTTCTTTGGCAAATTCGGCTAATAAATCGTTGCCAAAAGGCGTTGGACGAATTACTCCTGCATCGTTTTTGTCAAACATTTCTTTTAAATTGTAAGGCAAAACGGGTTTGTCTGTTTTGTATAATTTACCTTCGTAAGGATTATCGTCGGGCAAAGATTCGTTGTAGGTAGTTATTGGTTTGTACAAGTCCCAACCTTTATCGATGTATTTCATGAACCGTTTTTCGTTATTGAAATTGGTAACCCATTGGGGTAATTGTGCACCGTAAAAAGTGCTTGAAATAAAAGCGCCCGTTTTGCTGTACCAAAATGCCCAATTGGCAAAATGTCCTGCAGGAAGAATGGCGCCACGGTCTTTAAGACTCATACCAATCACTTTTCCTTTAAAATTGGTGGTTAATCTTAGCTCGTCGGTAATGGTTGTTGAAAGAAGGTTTTTGGGCGACATTTCGCCTTCGTCTTTTGTTCCGTTTCCTATTGTTGCAACAGCACTATCATCTGTGCAATAAATTTCTTTTCCTAATGATCTACTAAACCATTCGTTGCCAACAATTCCGTGCACTGATGGAGTTGTACCCGTATAAATTGAAGCGTGACCTGGTGCGGTATAAGTAGGTAAATAATTGTAGTGGGTATTGTGAAAAACGTAGCCTTTGTCCATTAATCGTTTGAAACCATTGTTTGAGAAATCGTCAGAGAAACGGTATAAATATTCCATTTTCATTTGATCCACAACGATTCCGACCACTAATTTAGGTCGTTTTTGTGCAAATAGAGAAAGAGAACATAGGAGTAAAAAAAGATATTTTTTCATGATTAATTTTTTTTTATAAAAGTACTTTTTTGTTAGGATTAAATGTAAATTAGAAAGTTAAATTTGTATTATTTTAAAAATTAATCATTTCAGTTTTTGCAAATTCAAATTCAGAAATAATATTTTCAAAAATTACCGAAACCGGTTGAATATCATGAATAATTCCTGCAATTTGACCAATTTCGAGTTCGCCTTCAATTAAATCACCTTCAAACATGCCACGTTTAGCGCGTCGTTTTCCTAATAGATTTTCTAAATCTTCTTTAGTTGGACAATTAGCATAAAGTTGTTGCACATCATCAAAAAATTTATTTTTGATTAATCGAACTGGTGCTAATTCCTTAAGTGTTAATTGGGTATCGCCTTCGCCAGTTTCAACAATAGTTTTCTTAAAATTATCGTGTGCCGAACTTTCAGTAGATGCTGCAAAACGGCTTCCCATTTGGACGCCATCAGCGCCTAAAATCATTGCTGCAAGCATGCCTCTACCCGTTGCAATACCGCCAGCTGCGATGAGCGGAATAGAGCAGTTTTCCTTTACCATCGGAATCAAAGTAAGCGTTGTTGTTTCCTCTCGTCCGTTATGTCCACCCGCTTCAAAACCTTCTGCAACGACAGCATCAACACCTGCTTCTTGTGCCTTTGCGGCAAATTTTGAACTGCTTACTACATGAACAACTGTTATGCCATGACTTTTTAGATGTGATGTCCAAATTTTTGGATTTCCAGCTGATGTGAATACAATTTTCACTCCTTCTTCAATAACGATTTGAATAATCTCTTCAATATTTGGGTACAACATTGGAATGTTCACACCAAAAGGTTTGTTGGTTGCTTTTTTACATTTTTGGATATGCTCTCTAACCACTTCTGGATACATTGAGCCAGCACCAATTAAGCCTAAACCACCTGCATTACTAACAGCGCTTGCTAGTTTGTAGCCACTATTCCAAATCATTCCACCTTGAATAATTGGGTATTTTATATTGAATAATTGCGTAATTCTATTCATTTTTTAGTGTTTGATAATTTTTCCAATTCGAGTACCTTTTGAAGTTTCAATTTTATAGAAAAACATACCCTTTTGGAGGAACTTGATGTTTATTTTTTGGTCAGATAAGTAGTGATCATCAGCGTACACAGTTTGTCCTAAACTATTGAATAATGTAAATTGAATAGGTTTTTCGTCAGCATACTTTATGTAAAATACATCTGAAGTTGGATTTGGATAAATCGTAAAATCCGCTTTTAAATTTGACAAATAAAGTTCTGCATTGGTAAGTGCCTTCTGAAAATCAGGAATACCGTAGCCATACTGATTATTTGGATTAGAATATTTATCAGCCGATTGTTTTATAAAATCTAAAACTTGTTGATTTGATAAAGTAGGTACTGCTTGCCAAAAGGAAGCGATCATACCTGAAATAATAGGGCATGAAAAGGAAGTTCCATTACCCGTTACAATTTGACCATTTACATTTGACAAAATTACCCCTTGCCCTTGAGCCATAATATCTGGTTTAACTCTATTATCAAAAGACGGCCCGATTGAGCTGAATGTTGCATAATTTTGGTTTGATTGAACAGCTCCAACTGCAAAAACATGGGTTGCTTCTGCGGGCACGCGTATATGTGGCTCTGTAGGTGAAGCGCCTGAATTTCCGGCACTTGCAACAACAATTATTCCTTTACTAAAAGCGATGTTTGCCCCTTTTGACGCAAATGCTTTATCGCCCGTCATATCACTATAAGCATGACTGTAATTAACATTATCATAACCAAAATAACCAAGCGAAGACGTAATAATATCTGCCCCTACTCTATCAGCTTCTTCGGCTGCCTCAACCCAATAACTTTCTTCAACGGGGTTTTCCGAACCGACATCTTCAGTTATATAAAGATAATATTGTGCATTTGGGGCAGTACCAATTAAATGAGCATCTACTTTACCCGCCATGCAGGACAAAACCATGGTTCCGTGACTGTCTAAAGCATACATATCTGATGATCCCGAAACATAATTGTAGCCACCCAAAACCAAATTATTAGTAAATAAATTTTGCAACGGTTGGATGGTATTTGCATTCAAAAAACCAGAATCCAAAACCGCTATCACCTTTCCAGTACCAATAAAATCTGATTGATGCAACAAATGACCGTTTACCATTTGAACTTGATTGGCAGAATTACCGTAGGAGTAATTTATATCTGTATCAAAATTTTTTGAAGTTGTATTTGTGAATAAATTGGAATCATAACGCCCGTTAAGAGCATTGTTGGCAAATTTAATTGATGTTACAAAAGACAAACTCGTTAAGGCTTGAATATCAGAAATTGAGCCTCTAACATGTACGCAGTTTAACCATTTTGATTTTGACTTAACTATAATTCCAGGCGACGCGATAACATGATCAATATAAGGTTGATGAATGGGCACATCATTAATATTCAATGAAATATTTTGATTTGTACGTCGGGTTAAAGCACGTTGTGTTAACATTTGTAAAGGATTGTCAAGGTAATATTGCGAATTGGGTTTATTTGAAAAATAAATCCACGCATCTTCTTGAGAAAAAGAAGTTGTAGAAACTAAAAACAAGAGTACTAAAACAAATTGTTTCATAAATTTATTTATTATGAAATTACACCTGAACCTAGCAATTCATCACCAATATGCCAAGCTACAAATTGCCCTTGGGTAATTGCAGATTGTTGATGACTAAAAACTACGTACAATCCCGAATCAAATTGATACAAAGTTGCTTCTTGCAATTCTTGACGGTATCTAATACGAGCCAAAACACACATTGATTGTCCTGTTAATAATTGTAAATCTTCACGAATCCAATGAATTTCTGATGGTTGAATTTTTAAAACCGATCTAAAAAGTCCGGGATGTTGGCTACCTTGTCCGGTATAAATTGTATTACTATTCACATCAGTAGCAATAATAAATAAGGCTTCTTTTGTTCCACCCACATTCAATCCTTTACGTTGACCAATGGTAAAATAATGAGCTCCTTGATGTTTGCCAACAATTTTTCCATCGGTAGGAGTATAATGAATTGGAGTTGACTTAAATTGCAATTCTTCTTCTAGATTTAAAAAAACAGGTAACTCTTTATTATAAATTTCAGCAGAAGCATCAATTTCAAAAATTAATCCTTCTTTGGGTTGAAGTTGTTGTTGTAAAAATTCAGGAAGTCGAACTTTACCAATAAAACATAAACCTTGTGAGTCTTTCTTTTCAGCGGTTATCAAATCAAGTTTTGTGGCTATTTCTCTTACTTGGGGTTTTGTTAGTTCGCCAATCGGAAATAATGCTTTAGCCAATTGACTTTGAGATAATTGACATAAAAAATAGGATTGATCTTTATTCCCATCGATACCGGCAAGTAATTGATAATGAGTAGTTCCCTCAATAGAAACTTCACCTTTTCGGCAATAATGACCTGTAGCCACATAATCTGCTCCAAGTGATAAGGCTATTTTCATGAACACATCAAACTTAATCTCCCTATTGCACAATACATCAGGATTTGGGGTTCGACCTTGCTCATATTCATGAAACATATAATCGACAATTTTTTCTTTATACTGTTCACTTAAATCAACTGTTTGAAAAGGGATTCCGAGTTTTTCAGCAACCAACAAAGCATCGTTAGAATCTTCAAGCCAAGGACATTCATTAGAAATTGTAACCGAATCATCGTGCCAATTTTTCATAAAAAGCCCTATCACTTCATATCCTTTTTCTTGTAAAAGATAGGCAGCAACACTTGAATCTACACCTCCAGAAAGACCAACAACTACTCTTTTCATTTCAATTTAATAAGGTTCTTTTGTAATAGGTTTCTTTTTAATTTTAACTTGTTTTGGGAAATTCATATTTACTTTTTCGATTTTTCCTTTAGTAACTGTTTCCCAAATCCCAACTTTTTTTCCGTTTTTATAAATTCCTTTTGAAACCACAATATTAGCATCATTTCTAAAAATTGCAGGTCCATCATATTCATTATTTACATAATTTGATTCTTCAAAAACAATTCCGTTTTCTGCATATTTTTTATAGGGACCGTTTTTTAATCCATTTTTATAAGTTGTTTCTTCAGCAATTTTTTGGTTTGTATAAAATACTTTTCGCACGCCTTCAAGCTTGCCTTTACTATACAACTCAGAAGTCATTATGGTCGTAGCATTTTCATGATAATATTTCCACTCGCCTTCAAAAAGTTTATTTACTAGTTTACCTTCGCTGACTTTGTTTCCTTTTTGGTTGTAAAAAATAGTATAACATGAATTATCTGTTGGGCTAAATTCTCGAGTAGCAATGATACTTCCGGCTTTGGTATCATCAAAAAAAACAAATTTACCTACTTCTTTGCCATGACTAAAAGTTCCTTCATAACGAGGTCTTTTAGACTCATCATAAATTCCTTTCCAAAGACCATCTTTTTTGCCTTGAGCATCAAGTTTATTAACATCCTGTCCAAAAAAAGTCATTGTAAATATTAAAAAAAACAATATGTATCTCATAATTATCTGTTTTACAAATTTAATTAAATTTATCAAAAATAACACATTTTATTTTATCAATCTTTTATTAAAATGATAAAAAAAACTCTGTTTTAATTTAATAAAACAGAGTCCTAAACATATTATTGTATAAAAACTATTTTTTATTTAAACGTTTTTGTTCTTCTGCTTGCTCCATCATTTCGCGCATTTTGCGTTGGAACTTGCCTTCCGTTTTTGGTTTTGTTTTATTTTCTTGAATTTGAGCATGTATTTTATCGCTATCGATAAAATATTTCTTTATAACTAACATAATTCCGATGGTGATTAAATTTGAGATAAAGTTATACAAACTCAACCCTGAACCATAGGTATTAAAGAAAATAAGCATCATAAGTGGCGAAACATAAATCATAATTTTCATGATTTTTGCCATATCTGGCATTCCTTCTTGTTGGGGTTGCGCCATGGCATTATCTCCAGAAGTCATTTTCATGTAAAAGAAAATAGCTATTGCTGCTAATATTGGAAATAAACTAATATGATCACCATATAACGGAATGTGGAAAGGTAGTTTTGCTACTTGGTCAAATGAAGATAAATCATCTGCCCAAAGGAAGCTTTTTTGTCTTAATTCAAATGCTGATGGAAAAAACTGAAACGATGCGTACATAAACGGCAATTGAATCAATGCAGGAATACAACCCGCCATTGGATTTACACCGGCTTTATTATACAATTTCATTGTTTCTTGTTGTTTTTTCATTGGATCCTTAGCAAATTTTTCACCTAGTTCTGTCAATTCAGGACGTAGGACTTTCATTTTTGCTTGAGATAAAAATGATTTGAACGTAATTGGTGACATTGCAATTTTGATAATAATTGTAAACAAAATAATTGCAATTCCAAGTCCCATAAATGAGCTTAACAAACCAAATAATGGTATGAAAATGAATTTATTAATCCAACCAAAAATCCCCCATCCAAGTGGTACAATTTTCTCTAAATTTTTGTTGTAACTGTTTAATGTTTTGTAATCTGTTGGTCCATAATACCAATTCATTTTGTAATCAAGTTCGCCATTTTTGAACGCTAAAGGGAAAGTTGATTTTAATTGTTTGGTAAAAATGGTATCTGTTTTTTCGTCTTCAAATATTTTTTTAGATTCTAATTTTGAGGTTTCAAAAGGAGTTGAAGTCAATAAAATAGAAGAGAAAAAGTGTTGTTTAAATGCAATGAATGTAGTTTTTTCAGCATCTTCTTCGCCTTGTGCGCTTACGCCAGTGTAGTCAATTTTACCGTCTTTATGTTCAAAATACACTTCGGTATATCGATCTTCATAAGTAATGCTTTTTTCGTTTCTGAAAGCTTTTAAATCCCAAACTAAATTTGGCGATTTTGATGTATTTAGCACTTGGTTTAAACCTTGAGATTTAATATCAAAATCAATCATGTAATCGTTTGGTTTGATTACATACACATATTCTAGGTAAGCGTTTTGACTTGCTTTTAACTTCATTGACAGGATTTGATTTCCATCAACTGTGGTTAAAGTTGGTTCAAAAAACAGGTCTTTTGTGTTTAATACTCGGTTATCTTTTGTGTGAAGTTCAAGATTAAATGAGGCGTTGTTGTCTTTTATTAATTCGACTATTTGACCGGATCCTTTTTTGAATTTTTCGTATTTTTTGAGTTTGGCTTCAATAATGTATCCTCCTTTGTTGGCTACTTTAAGGTAAACTAAATCATTTTCGATTATTTTGAAATCGTTTTTAGCCGATGGCAATGTTGCTGAAAAGGCAAATGCGCCTAAAGAGGTTTGCAGTTTTTGAAGTTTAGCAGTATCAGAAACGGTTGTGTCAACTATTGTTTTTTCAATTGTTTTGGTAGCTGCTTGTTTGGCTTGCTTTATTTTATCAAGTTGTTCTTGTTTAGCTTTTTGGGCTTTCTCTTTTTGTTCTTTTTGTTGAAAGTTGAACATGATCCAAATGACAATAATAAAAATGAGTGCGAATCCTATTATTGAATTTTTGTCGAATTTTTTTTCTTCCATTATTTTAATTATAATTAATGAATGCTTTTTTAGTTTATTATGTTTTGTAACCTTTAATTTATGAAATAACCATTTTCAACTAGCCCTGATGGAGCCGATATCCTCCCGATGTCCCGAAGGGCGAGGGAGATAAAGACGAGAGCAGGAATGACGTTTGTTGAAAATGCCCGAGCCATTTGCTTCTAATTTTTATTTTTATGGTTTACCATTGCCGCTACAAAGTTAACAAAAATTGGTTGCGGACAAGCAACGGTGCTTTTGTACTCGGGATGGTACTGAACGCCGATGAAAAATGGGTGGTTTTGGAGCTCAACAATTTCAACCAAACCAGTATCTGGATTTACGCCAGAGCTTATTAAACCTGCGTTTTGCAATGCTTCGGCGTAGTCATTATTGTATTCGTAACGGTGGCGGTGGCGTTCAAGTATTTGTGATTTTCCATAAATTTTGTTCGCCAAAGTTCCTTCTTTGATATCGCATTTCCAGGCACCAAGTCGCATGGTTCCGCCTTTGTCAGTGATGGTTTTTTGATCTTCCATGATGCTAATTACGGGGTGCTGTGTGTTTTCGTTCATTTCGGTAGAATTGGCATCTTTGAACCCTAACACGTTTCTAGCATACTCAATAACAGCCATTTGCATACCAAGACAGATTCCGAAAAAAGGTAAATTATTTTCGCGGGCATAACGCACGGCTTCAATTTTACCTTCAATTCCACGTTCGCCAAAACCTGGAGCAACGAGAATTCCGTCGATGTCTTTTAATTTTTCGGCAACATTCTGACTATCAATATATTCCGAATGAATACTTATTACGTTTACTTTAGTTTCGTTGCTTGCGCCTGCGTGAATAAATGCTTCAAGAATTGATTTGTATGAATCTTGAAGTTCAACATATTTACCAATTAAACCTATGTTTACGGTATGTTTTGGGTTTTTTAAACGATGTAAAAAGACGTTCCAATTGGTTAAATCGGGTTCGGATTTGGTTGGTAAATCTAATTTTTTAAGTGCAACTAGGTCTAATTTTTCTTGAAGCATTAAATTAGGTACTTCGTAAATTGTAGAAGCGTCGATGGATTGAATTACTGCTTCACGTTTTACATTGCAAAAAAGTGCTAATTTTTGGCGTAAATCGTCGGATAGTTCGTGCTCGGTTCTGCAAACTAAAATATCAGCTTTAATACCACTTTCCATTAAAGTTTTTACCGAATGTTGGGTTGGTTTAGTTTTCAATTCGCCTGCTGCTGCAAGGAATGGAACTAAGGTAAGGTGAATAACTATTCCGTTATTTTCGCCAAGTTCCCATACCAATTGACGAACAGATTCGATATATGGTAAGGATTCGATGTCGCCAACGGTTCCGCCGATTTCGGTAATTACGATGTCAAAATCACCTGATTTACCTAGCAATTGCATTCTTTCTTTGATTTCGTTGGTGATGTGGGGCACAACTTGTACCGTTTTTCCAAGAAATTCACCTCTACGTTCTTTTTCGATTACAGAAAGATATACTCTTCCGGTGGTCACATTATTTGCTTGAGAGGTTGGAACGTTAAGAAAACGTTCATAATGACCCAGATCCAAATCGGTTTCTGCACCGTCATCGGTCACGAAACATTCGCCGTGCTCGTATGGGTTAAGTGTACCTGGATCGACGTTAATATAGGGGTCAAATTTTTGAATTGTCGTTCTATAACCTCTTGCTTGTAGTAATTTTGCTAACGATGCGGCAATAATTCCTTTACCTAAGGAAGAAGTAACGCCACCGGTAACAAAAATGTATTTTGTTTGATTCATTGTGAATTTAGAGTTGTATTGTTGCAAAAAACGAGGCAAAAATACGATAAAAAAAAGAATTATAATGGGTGTTTTAAAAATTAGAAAAAATAATACCAAACACATATTTAAAATAGCCCAATCTACTTGTTCTTTTTCTCCAATATTTCACAAAAAAATA
The DNA here is from genome assembly GCA_044373115.1 of Flavobacterium sp. Taxonomy (GTDB): domain Bacteria; phylum Bacteroidota; class Bacteroidia; order Flavobacteriales; family Flavobacteriaceae; genus Flavobacterium. Next base: position 53,921 of record JBILQQ010000014.1, on the reverse strand, counting down.
ATTACGTAGCCCAGCTATGAAATGATTTTTTTATAAAATCTTGAAAAAAAATAACGTCGCATCTTTAGACTATTTTATATAAGTATTTGGTATAAATTTAATCTTTGGAATATTGTTTTTTAATGTTTCGGATTAAATCCTCGAGCCCGTTTAATTTTAGTTCGTAAACGAGTTTAATTTGGTCGCCTAATTGTCCGTTTGGCAATCGATTATTGTGTAACCAAACGACATAATATTCCGGTAAATCGATCAAGAATTTTCCTTCATATTTTCCATAAGGCATTTTGGTATGGGCAAGCTTGATTAAAAATTCTTGTTGAGAGTTCATTTAGTATTTATTTGATTTACAACCAATTGAACGTTATTTTTTTTGAAATATCGGGATGTAAACTATAAAAAACGGGACAGGTCATGGCTGTTTTTTCAAGAATGGTTTTGTTTTTTTGATCCAAATTAACATTCATTTCAAAGTTAATTTGAATTTCGATAATTCGTCGTGGTTCAGTACCCATTATTTTGGTTACAGAAGCTTTTGAACCCGACAAATCAATATTGAGCGATTCTGATTTTATACCCATAACTGTAAACATGCAACTTGCCAATCCGTTAGCTACAGTATCAGTTGGTGAAAACGCTTCGCCTTTACCGTTGTTGTCTGTTGGTGCATCCGAAATAATTTCAGAACCCGATTGTAAATGTATTGAAGATGTGCGTAATTGTCCTAAATAAGTAACTTCAGATGTCATTATTGTGCTGTTTTTATGGTTAAATCCGAATCGTAATAAACAATATAAATTCCTTTATTAACATAACCTCCTGAAATTTTTTGATCATAATTGAATTGGTTTTCAACTTGTTCAGAAGTAGTTTCGTTAGCCGATTGTTCAAAAGATGTGTTTTGAGCAAGTCGCATCATTGTGTCAAAAGTCACATCAAAACCACGAATAGCATATTGCGATGGGTACATTTTGTTTTTTTTCTTGTAAGCGCGATCAAATTGTTTGGTAACCTCCGCCTCATTAGGTTTTGTAACTGAAGGATACATAAGTTTTAAATCTGTAAGTCTGCTTAATGGAATCTCTTCGTAATCAAGTGTTTCATTAGGTTCTAAAATTACAAGCTGTACTTGGTGTGTTTTTTGCAAAGATTTTAAAATACTTGTTACAGAAAGAATATTTCCTGTTTTTTCGGAAGCTAAAACAACATAGTTCATTTTATCTTTACTAAAATATTTTTTTATACTGTCAGCAACAAAACCTCCTTTATCAGTGGTTCCGATAATTTTGACATCATTTTGAAATAATTTAATGTAATTTTTTATACTTGATTTTTTCGGGTCAATTGCCGCTATGATGTTTCCATTTTTGGATCGCATGTATTTAAACATTGCATTTTTTATATCATCATTTTGTGGCATAGATTGAAACAAATTAGAATAGCTTGTTCCTTCATCTTTGGATAGCGGTGAAATAACTGGAATTTTTAATGGCTCTAATTCCTTAGCTACTTTTTCAATATTTGTTTGATAAAAAGGTCCAATAACAGCATCAATACTAGAGAAATCCGTTTTTTGAATTGTAGTAACTGCTGTTGTACTGTTTTTAGTTTCTTGGGAATCAATTATTTTTATTTCGAGGTTTAATCCTAATGTTTTAGCTGAGTCAATTGCCATCATTGCACCTGAATAAAAATCTAAAGTCATGTTTAAAAACTTATCTTTTTTTAATCGTTCACCAATTGAATTAACTGTATCGTTTTGAACTTTAGTTGCATTAAATGGCAAAAACAAAACCATTTTTTTTCGGTTTTGAGCAATTTTTGTTTTGCTAGCAACAGCTTTGGTTTTGTTTTCTTTTGAAATGGAACTTGAAGCGGGTACTTTTAGCACCATTGCTTCTTTTACTCCATCTTTTAAATCAGGGTTTAGATTAATTAATGCTGCTTCAGTTAATCCAAATTGGCGGGTTAAGCTGTACATGGTTTCGCCTGATTTCACGGTATAATCAAGAGTAGGTTTAGATTCTGTTTTGGGTTTAAGAGTTGTTTCAACAGGTGCTGAATTTACTTTAAAATCAGAATTTTGCTGAATTGAAAGCTTATAACCAACAGATAAATTTTGAACAATTTCGGGATTTTGTTTTTCTAATTCTTCTACAGAAATACCGTATTTTGTTGCTATTCCGTATTTTGTTTCTTTGGGTAGCACCTCATGAATAATAGCTTTATAAGTTGTTATTTGGGGTTTTGTTTTGGTGATTTTTTTTACCACCAATGTTTGACCTGGTTGAAGCCCAGTTGTTTTTAAAAACGAATTATTTTGATACAACTCTTGCTCAGTTATGCCATATTGTTTCAAAATGGAATACAGCGTTTCTTTAGCTTTTACAGTATGGACAATATCTAATTGAGTGGTTACTGCAGGATTAATTTTGGTTGATTTAGAAGGAATTACCAAAATTTGATCAGGTTGAATACCGTTTTGAGAATCGGGATTTAACTCAAAAATATCATGAGGTGTAATTTTATATTTTAGGGCAATTTGAGTGATCGTTTCACCTTTAACTACTTGATGTTTTACAAAATTTTGACCAAAAATGGTTCCAAATAGAAAACAGAAAACCAAACAGAATAATTGCTTCATCATACAAAATTTTAAAAGTAAATCCATCAAATACAATACCATTATTGCATTTGATGGAAATTATAGTTTGTTTTTATTCCCATTCAATTGTCGCAGGTGGTTTAGAGCTAATGTCATACACTACTCTATTTACACCTTTCACTTTATTAATGATTTCATTTGAAATTTTCATCAAAAAGTCATAGGGTAAATGCACCCAGTCAGCCGTCATTCCGTCAGTTGATTCAACAGCTCTAAGAGCTACAACTTTTTCGTAAGTACGTTCATCGCCCATCACACCAACGCTGTTCACGGGTAATAATATTGCACCGGCTTGCCATACTTTGTCATACAAACCATGTTCTTTTAATCCGTTAATAAAAACGGCATCAACTTCTTGCAAGATACGCACTTTTTCTGGAGTAATATCGCCTAAAATTCGGATAGAAAGTCCTGGACCTGGAAAAGGGTGGCGACCTAATAATTCAGGATCAATACCAAGAGTTGCGCCTACTCTACGAACTTCGTCTTTAAATAACATTCGTAAAGGCTCAACAATTTTTAACTTCATAAAATCGGGTAAACCGCCTACATTATGATGTGATTTTATAGTTGCAGAAGGTCCTTTTACAGAAATTGATTCAATAACGTCAGGATAAATTGTTCCTTGTGCCAACCAAGTTACGTCTTCAATAATTTTTGATTCATCATCAAAAACTTCAATAAAGACACGACCAATAATTTTACGTTTGGTTTCTGGATCATCAACACCCGCAAGTTCACTCAAAAAACGTTCCGAAGCATCAACCCCTTTTACGTTAAGTCCCATTCCTTTGTATTGATTTAAAACACTTTCAAATTCATTTTTGCGAAGTAATCCGTTGTTAACGAAAATACAATATAAATTTTCACCGATAGCTTTATGAAGCAAAACGGCTGCTACAGTTGAGTCAACTCCGCCAGAAAGACCAAGAACCACTTTGTCGCCTTGAATTTTTTCTTTCAATTCTTTAACGTTGTTTTCAACAAAATTTCCAGGTGTAAATGATTGTTCAACTTGAGCTATTTTAACTAAAAAGTTTTCAAGCATTTGTTTACCATCAACAGAATGATATACCTCTGGATGAAATTGAATAGCAAAAGTTTGTTCGCCTTCAATTCTGTATGCTGCATTTTGAACATCTTTGGTACTAGCTAAACAAATTCCGCCTGTTGGCAAATGCTTAATAGTATCGCTGTGGCTCATCCAAACTTGACTATTGGCTGGAATGTTTTCCATAAACAGTTCGTTTTCCTTAATATAGGATAAATTGGCTCTACCGTATTCTCTGATGTTGGAAGCTGCTACTTCTCCACCCGAAAAATGGGCTAAATATTGCGCTCCGTAACAAACGGCTAGTAAAGGAAATTTACCTCTAAATAAAGATAAATCTATCTGAAGTGCATCTTCTGCCCTAACAGAATATGGACTTCCACCGAGAATTACAGCTTTGTAGGATGATAAATCTTCTGGAATGTTATTGTATGGAAAAATTTCGCAAAATATATTTAATTCGCGAACGCGTCTAGCAATAAGTTGTGTGTATTGCGACCCGAAATCTAAAATAAGTACGTTGTGTTGCATGCGCAAAAGTAGTATTCTAAATTGAATTTTAAAAGTATGATTCTATTTTTTTCAAAATTAGATTTCAAAATTATTGAAATATCGAATAAGGAATTGAGTTTTTTTTTACATAAAAATCTTTACTTTTGGAAAAAAATAAAAGATAACCAATTGAGTCGTATTTCAACACGTTCTGGATTTACCAATTTCACCAAATGGCTTTGGATATGCCTACTTGTAGGAGTATTTTCAGGATTGCTGTCGGCTATTTTTCTTGTTAGTTTAGAATGGGTAACCCAATTACGATCAGAAAACAATTGGTTACTATTTTTACTTCCGCTTGGAGGATTGCTTATTGGATTTTTGTATAAAAAATATGATTCGGAAATTACAAAAGGGAACAATTTAATATTTGAAGCATATAAAAACCCAACACAAAAAATAGCACTTAAATTAGCACCAAGTATATTATTTAGTACCCTAATTACGCATTTGTTTGGAGGTTCAGCAGGCAGAGAAGGAACGGCTGTACAGATGAGTACAAGTATTGCTGATCAATTATCTAGGTGGTTTATATTTACAAAAGATGAACGAAAAACGTTACTACTACTTGGAATAAGTGCCGGTTTTGCATCTGTATTTGGTACACCGTTGGCAGGTGCATTATTTGCTTTAGAAATTTTGTTTTTTAGTAAAATATCCATTAAGAGTGTAGTGCCTGTAATCTTTACAGCATTTATCGCTCATTTTACAGTGAATTTATTGGGTGTTGAACATACAAATTATTTACAAATTGTACCATTTGAAATTACATTATCAAATTTATTTTGGATTGGTTTTGCTTCGGTTATATTTGGTATAAGTGCTTTATTATTTTCAAAAACGATTCGTTTGGTTACAAAACAATTTAAAATTTATATAAAAAATCCTATTTTTCGTCCTTTTGTTGGCGGAATTGTTTTAGTTATTTTGTTTCAATTTGAGGTTTTTTCAAAGTTTATTGGACTTGGCGTTTCTGAAATTCAAGCGGCTTTTGTAACACAAAGTGGTACTTTTGATTTTATTTTAAAATTGGCATTTACCGCATTTACACTTGGTTGCGGATTTAAAGGAGGCGAAGTAACCCCATTATTTTTTATTGGAGCCACTTTGGGTAGTACATTATCTGGTTTTATACCTATACAGATGGCGGTTTTGGCGGCTGTTGGTTTTGTGGCTGTTTTTGCAGGAGCTACTCATACGCCCATCGCTTCTACAGTGATGGCGATGGAATTGTTTGGTTGGGAAATAGGTTTGTTTGCTGCTATTGGCTGTTTTGTTGCCTATCTTTTTTCGGGTAAAAATGGGATTTATTCCTCTCAAAACGTGGGTGGATTTAAAATTTGGGTTTATAAGAAATTTGGGTTGTAGCCCAGATAGAAATGGAAATCCTTTTGAACATAAAAGCTATTTTTTCTTGGTAAAAAAACAGCGACGCCAGGAGCTCGTTTTATTGCCAAAGAAAAAAGCTTTTATGGAAAAAGATTGGAATGGATAGCTGGATTGGCTTCTGAAAAAAAGTATTTTGATACTAAAATTTGTTAGGCTTGATTTTTGTGTAATTGCTATTAAATTGCCAAAAAAAATGTAAATTCGCAGGCTATGAATGAAAAAGAAATTGAAGAATTAGGTGGGTTGCTGTGGTCACCCAAAAAAATTGTGATTGTACCGCATAGAAATCCTGATGGTGATGCTATGGGAAGTACGCTGGGTTTGTGTCATTTTTTGACAAAATTGGGACATGCGGCTGTAGTGATTTCGCCAAATGATTTTCCTTCGTTTTTGGGCTGGATGCCTGGAATTGAGGAAGTTGTTGTTTATGAAAATGAGAAAGAAGTAGCTTCGGAATTACTTTTGGATGCCGATTTGGTTTTTACGTTAGATTTTAATGCTTTGCACAGAACGGGTGAAATGGAAGCTGTTTTGAGTAAAGTAACTGTTGATTTTGTTATGATTGACCACCATCAATTGCCCGATAGTTATGCTAAATATATGTATTCGGATACATCGTATGGGTCCACTTGTGAGATGGTTTATGAATTTATTGCACGATTAGGCAAGAAAGAGTTGATTGACAAAACCATTGCAACGTGCTTATACACAGGTATTTTGACGGATTCTGGCGGATTTAGATTTCCGAAAACAACTGGAAATACGCACCGAATTGTGGCTGAATTCATAGAATTAGGGGTTGAAAATACGGTGATTCCGTCGATGTTATTTGATAATAGTTCGTATAGTAGGTTGCAACTTTTGGGTAGGGCATTGCAAAATTTGATTGTTATTTTTGAGAAAAAAACGGCATACATTACACTGACTCAAAGCGAGTTAGATGAATTTAATTTTGAAAAAGGCGATACTGAAGGAATTGTAAATTATGGACTTTCGATAAAAGGTATTAATTTTGCAGCGATTTTTATTGAACATACCGACGAAAAAATAATTAAAATTTCGTTTAGATCGCAAGGAGATTTTGATGTAAATCAGTTTGCTAGAGCACATTTTAATGGCGGTGGTCATATAAATGCTGCAGGAGGCAAATCGAACCAAACGATGGAGGCAACCATTGAAAAATTTAAGAAATTAGTAGGTGAAATAACAATCTAAAATAAAAAATATGAAAAAAGTACTTATCCTGATTATTCTTTGTTTTAGTATAATTAGTTGTAAACAACAGCAAGCAAGAATGCCTATTTCACATAGTTCAGGAGTGTTTTTGAAACAATCAGCTGAGCGCAATAAAAAATTGATTAAAGACGAAGAAAAACGAATTGATTCTATAATTAAAAGTGATCCTAAAATAAATTATTTGGCATCACAAAAAGGTTATTGGTATCATTATATTTCTCAAAATGAAATAGATACAAATTTTCCAACCAAAGGAGATATTGTAACTTTTACGTATGAAATAAAAAACTTATCCAACAAAATTATCTATTCAGCAGAAGAACTTGGGAATCAAAATTATGTTGTTGATAAACAAGATATATTGACAGGTTTGCGCGACGGAATTAAACTGATGCACAACAAGGAAACCGTTCAGTTTTTGTTTCCATCGCACATGGCTTATGGGTACCATGGCGACGATAAAAAAATTGGCACCAACGAACCTATAATTTGTAAAGTTACGATACTTTCTATCAAAAAAGGAGTTGAAAATACTGACAAATCTGCCGCTAAAGTTGTACAACCCACAACTACCGAAGCACCAAAAATGCGTGAAAATAAAATTGAAACACAAAGCACAACAACACCTCAATAACAATGAAAAAAACAATTCCATTTATTTTAACACTTTTTTCATTATTATTTTTTTCTTGCAAAGAAGAAAATAATAATTTACCCGACGGACTTTATGCTGAAATTGAAACCTCCAAAGGTAACATTATTTTAGCTTTAGAATACGAAAAAGCACCAATTACAGTTGCTAATTTTATATCGCTTGCAGAAGGTAAAAACCCATTTGTATCTGAAGAATTGAAAGGAAAACCATTTTATGAAAATTTAAAATTTCATAGAGTATTATCAAATTTCATGATTCAAGGAGGCGACCCACTTGGTACTGGCGCAGGTGATGCGGGTTACCGATTTAAAGATGAATTTTCAGATTTAAAATTTAACAAAGGAGGACTTTTGGCAATGGCAAATTCGGGACCAGCCACAAACAGTAGTCAATTTTTTATTACTCATGTAGAAACTCCATGGTTGGATGGTAAACACACCATTTTTGGTCATGTAGTTGAAAATGGTATGGAAGTAGTAAATGCTATTGTTCAAGACGATGATTTGTTATCGATAACTATTATTAGAAAAGGTGAAGCTGCCAAAAAGTTTAATGCTGTAAAAGTATTTTCAGACTACTTTAGCACTGCCGATGCTGAATTTAAAAAACAAGCTGCAATTGATAAATCGAGATTAGAAAAATTTAAAACCGATAAAATTGCTTATTTTGCTCAACATAAAGCAAATGCAACAAAGCTTCCATCAGGGTTGGAATACAAAATAATCAAAAAAGGAAGTGGCAAAAAACTAGCTGACGGAACTACAGTGATGGTAGCTTATGCTGGTTTTTTGGAAAACGGAATGTTGTTTGACTCGAGTGATCCTAAATTAGTGGAGGCTTGCGGAAAATTAAATCCGCAACGCGCAGCACAAAACGGATATCAAACATTGCCTTATACTTTTGGTAAAGGCGGCGGAATGATTCCTGGGTTTGAGGAAGGATTATCAAAATTAGGTCTTGGAGATAAAGCAATTCTTTTTATCCCATCTAATTTAGCTTATGGCGAAAATGGTGCAGGAACAGACATCCCACCAAACGCCAATATTATTTTTGAAGTAGAATTAATTGAACAATAAATAAAAACAATAAATTACATATAAATCATGAAAAAAACGTTTCAAATTATTGCTTTATTCTTTTTCGGAATTGCAATATGCTCAGCTCAAGCAAAAAAAACTCCTGTTAAAAAAGCAGCAGCCCCAAAAACAACTGTTGCTAAACCAGCATTAAAAACAGTAACGCCAACTTCAAACGAGGGTGTTTTTGTAGAAATGAAAACATCTAAAGGACTTATTGTATTGCAACTTGAATACAAAAAAACTCCAATTACTGTGGCAAATTTTGTGTCATTAATTGAAGGAAACAATCCGCAAGTGGGTGAACAATTTAAAGGAAAACCATTTTTTGATGGGTTAAAATTTCACCGTGTTATTGCTAACTTTATGATTCAGGGTGGCGATCCACAAGGAAATGGTTCTGGTGGACCGGGTTATGCTTTTAAAGATGAATTTGATCCAACTCTTGTGCATGACAAAGGCGGAATTTTATCTATGGCAAACTCTGGACCAAAAACAAATGGATCTCAGTTTTTTATCACTCACAAAGAAACAGCTTGGTTAAACAATAAACATTCTGTTTTTGGGCATGTTGTAACCGGAATGGACGTAGTAAATGCAATTGCTCAAGATGATAAAATTGAAAAAGTTACTGTAAAAAGAGTTGGGGCTGACGCCAAAAAATTTGATGCTGTAAAAGTGTTTTCAGATTATTTTGCAAACAAAGCTGAAGACGATAAAAAACAAGCTCTTATTGATGCCGAAAATAAAAAGAAACAAGATATTATTGACGCCGAAAACAAGAAAAAACAAGCCCTTTTGGATGCAGAAGCCAAAAGAGTTTATGTAGAAAAATACGGAACTGTATTAGCAGCTAAAGTAACTGCTCTTCAAGGCGTAAAAGCTAAAGCTACCAAAACAGCATCTGGATTGGAATATGTAATTACTGAAAAAGGTACAGGTACAAAACCTGAAGCAGGTAAAGACGTTGCTATCAAATATTCAGGTTTCCTTGAAGACGGAACTCTTTTTGATAGCTCTATTGAAGATGTGGCTAAACTTTTTGGGAAATTTGACCAAAACAGAGCCAATGCAAATGCTTACGTGCCCATTCAAACTAAAGCGGGACAATATCAATTTATTCAAGGTTTTGCCGAAGGTTTAAATCTATTGAATATTGGTGATAAAGCAACGTTTTTTATTCCTTCAAATTTAGCTTATGGCGAAAGAGGAGCAGGAAATGTAATTCCGCCAAACTCAAACATTATTTTTGAAGTTGAATTTTTAGAAGGAACTCCAGCAACAAAATAATTAAAATAATATACTAAAAAAGGCGCTAAATAAAATTAGCGCCTTTTTATTTTATATGTTTTGGAATTATCCCTTAAACTTCCAATCTACCTCATCATTATCTTTGATAATAGCTCCAATTTCTACTCGAATAACTTCATTATATTCAGATTGTAAAATCAGCCAATTACTTTCATTAAAATGATTTTCTGTCGAGTCAAACTCCTCAACTTCCCATGATTTAAAAGGCAATTCGTTTTTTAAATCAATTACATTTTTTCCAATAACCAATTTATTCAACAAAGTCGCTTCTGGATTAGACGTAATAATATATCCCAATCGAAAAGCCTCGTCTTCATAAAATGTCAACCGCATTTTTTTTGAATTATACAAAAAAATAATGTTCTTATCATCATCTGCAAACTGCTTATCTGGGTTGCCATAAACAGCAATAACATCCTTCTGCTTCATGCCAAACAACAAACCATCTACACCATTTTTAGGATCTATTTTCATTTTTAAAATAAAAAAATATTAATATTCAAAAGTACCATACTCACTTTCAATAGTCAATTTCTTAGCATCGCTAGCCTCTACCCTACCCACAATTTGTGCCGCCACTCCAAACGACTCCGAAATAGAAATGATATCCATTGCTAATTCCTCAGAAACATACAATTCCATTCGATGCCCACAATTAAACACCTGATACATTTCTTTCCAATCGGTTTTAGACTGCTCCTGAATCAATTGAAACAAAGGAGGCACCGGAAACAAATTATCTTTTATAACATGCACATTATCAACAAAATGCAATACTTTAGTTTGCGCACCACCACTGCAATGCACCATCCCATGAATATCGTTAGGGGTATATTTATCCAAAATAGCTTTTATAATTGGCGCATACGTTCGCGTAGGTGACAACACCAACTTACCAGCATTTAATTCGCAATTGGCAACCGCATCGGTCAATTTCACATTACCCGAATACACCAAATCTTTAGGTACCGCATTATCAAAACTTTCAGGGAATTTTTCAGCCAAATAGCTCGCAAAAACATCATGTCGTGCTGATGTTAATCCGTTGCTACCCATTCCACCGTTATATTCTTTTTCATATTTGGCTTGACCAAAACTAGCCAAACCAACAATCACATCACCCGCTTTTATATTGGCATTATCCACCACATCACTGCGTTTCATGCGCGCAGTAACCGTCGAATCAACAATAATTGTTCTTACCAAATCGCCCACATCAGCCGTTTCCCCACCTGTTGAATGAATGGTAACGCCAAACGTTTTCAACTCGGCAATCAAATCCTCAGTACCATTAATAATAGCCGACAAAACCTCACCCGGAATCACATTTTTGTTCCTCCCAATCGTGGACGAAAGCATGATATTATCCGTAGCACCCACACAAAGCAAGTCGTCAATATTCATAATCAACGCATCTTGCGCAATGCCTTTCCACACCGATATATCGCCCGTTTCCTTCCAATACATATACGCCAACGACGACTTTGTACCCGCGCCATCAGCGTGCATAATCAAACAATAATCTTCATCTTGGGTTAAATAATCGGGAACAATTTTGCAAAAAGCCTTCGGAAACAATCCCTTGTCAATATTCTTTATAGCATTATGCACGTCTTCTTTAGAAGCAGAAACTCCGCGCAAATTATAGCGTTGGCTGTTGTCAGAACTCATTATATCTTGTGTTGTTGTGTTGGGCAAAGATAGAAATTAAATTCCTATTTCAAAAAGGTTTAGAAGCAAATGGCTCGGGCATTTTCAACCAACCATTTTCCCGCTTTTCATTCCAATCTTTTTGTTTTTGAAAAAAAAACAAAAAGGATTTCCATTGCAATCGGGGCTAAAAATTCAACTTTTGGGAATTCTCCAAACTTTTGGGCTTTTTTTTTAAATTACGAATTACAATCTCTCTCCAGCAAGTTTTCCAAAACATTGTTAGTAAAATCAAAACATTGTACTGGAAAAGAGGTACTAAATCCTTTTAAAAGATTATTTCTAAAACCAAAAGAATTTTGAGTGTAATTATTTATTTGTTATGACCTTTAGCCGAAAGTATTAAAATTTTGTCATCTACTATTTCATAAATTATTCGGTGTTCATGGTTAATTCTTCGAGACCATGTACCGGTTAAATCATGTTTTAATTTTTCAGGTTTTCCTATTCCGGTATAGGGTTCGTTTTTAATGGCTTGTACTAAATTTGCTATTTTTTTTAATACTGCTTTATTACCTATTTTAATCCAATAATTTTATTCGTCTTGGGCATTAGGTAAAAAAACTACTTCCATAAACTATTCAATTCGTCCATTGACATAACTTTTCCTTTACCATTTTTATAATCTTCTTTACTTTGTTTTATTTTCTGAACAAACTCTTGATTGTATGGCACATCTTTAGTAATCTCAAATTTAATTTTAAGTGCTTTCATAAATGCTTTTACGGCTTCTATTTGGGAGGCATCTTCTGTGTATGCTGTAAAATTTGTTGATTGCATAATTTAAGTTTAAAAAAATTGTTTGTATTTACAAATTTACTAAATTATTAATTACAATAACGAAAAAAAATGTTTTTATTCGATAGTCAAAATATAAAATTTATATCTCAAACCCTAGCTAGGCAAAGATTTTTTTCACGAAAATGAAACAAAAGAGCTAAATTTAGGGTAGTAATGTAAATTTGTATGATAACTTTTTTGACACTAAATATTCCATTGACAAAATACCATACTCGCAACAAAAGAATAAATTAGATTTAATAGTCAATTTACTGCTTTGATGTCGGGAGACTTCGGAGAGCGAAAGTACTATTTTATTTCGTTTTGATTTTCTTGTTAAAAATGAATTGAAGAAACAAACAAATCGGAACCATTAGTATAAGATTTCCAAAGACAATTGAAAATTCTGGATTTAAACATTTTACAGTTCTATTGTTTATGGAACGGTCAATCCACATTAATAACAAAGGATATATAAATATTAAAAGTGCTGTAAGTAAATACGTAGTCCAACGAGCTATTAAATTCCATCTTTTAAATGAATATGTTAAAAGTAAGGGAATCAATATATATGGTGAAATTAGTATTATTAATCTAAGCAATATCATTGTTGGCAGACGTATTTACTTTATATTATTAACCGTTCTGAAATTTGGTTTTCTATTTTTGCATTTACTACATTTATGAAATTTTGAATTTCATCAGTCAAAAATAAAAAATATTTTTCAAGATTACTATAAAATTTCAAACTTTGCAATGTCAATTTTCTAATTCGCTAATTTTCTAATATCAAAACCTCTACCCTTCTATTGGCAGCGCGCTCTTCTTCTGTTTTTTCGGGTAAGGCAAAGATTGGGCGAGCACTTCCAAATCCTTTGTAAGACAATCTGTTTTTATTAATTTCATTAGCAATTAAAAAATTATAAACTGCTTTGGCTCTTTGCATTGATAAATTCAATCGGTCGTTTGGCATGCAACAAATATTACCTTGAATTTCGATTTTCAATTTTGGATTTTTTTGTAAAACCAACAACAATTCATACAATTTTCCTCTCGATTCATTGACTACAATATAGGTGTTGATCATGAAATTGAGGTTTTCTATTTTAAGCTTTTCACCTGGAAAAGCATTACTCACCGATTTCATAAAGTTTACATCCAACTTAAATTCTGATTTTGTCCCGTTTGGGTTTTCAAAAACGAGTGTGTCAGGAAAATTGATTTCAGGTTTGGGGGTTTCGGGGATTTCTGTTTTTATTCCGAGAATTTCGGCTTCTTTAGCAAGGTCTTTTTGTTCTATATAATAAAGTGTAACTTTTCTGTTTTCGGCTTTGTTGATGGCTTGTTTAAAATCTTCGCCATAACTGCGGGTTTTAAAATCATCTCGGATTTTTATTTTATTTTGAACAAAATTAAATACAAAATTCACCCTTCTTTTAGCTAATGAATCATTGAATAAATGGCTACCATCCTCGTCGGTATATCCGTTTATTGCAACAATTTTTGATTCTTTATTGGTAATTAACCATTGATTGAGTTTCTCGGTTTCGGGCTGATTGAGTTCGTGTTTATTGCTATCAAAATAAACCACGAATTTCACTTGAGCTTTAGCCAAAAACAAAACTCCAAAAAACAAAACTGTAAAAAATAATTTCTTCATTTTCATATAACGAATTTACGTAAAATATATTTTATCCATAATATATATAGTAGATTAATTAAAAAAAAAAGTAATTTTGTAAAAAATACATATTATGAAACAAATATTATTTTCAGTTCTATTTTTTGTGAGTTGGACATGTTATTCTCAGTCTGTTATACAATCAGTCAACTCTGGCAGCTTAATTACATCTAATACTTCTCTATCCGTTGGCGAAATCATTATTGTTCCTACTCAAAATCAATCTAACTCTGGGTTAATTGGAATTTTAACACAAGTAAATCTACAACAATTGGAAGTTAAACAATTAGAAATTTCGGAAAATATTATGGTTTATCCTAATCCAACTAGTGCAACAATTTATTTTAAGACTTCTGAAAATCTTTTGAATGAAAATGTAGCAATTTACAATACTACTGGACAATTAGTTTTAGAAAGTAAAATTACAAATGATAATTCTTTAGACTTAAATCTATTATCAAGCGGTATTTATTTGATTCAATTTTCAAATAAAAAGTTCAACTCCTTCAAAATAATCAAACGTTAAAACATAAAACAATCTCAAAATCAAAACTATTATGAAAAAAATAATTACTCTTTTACTATTTTTAATTTCTACATCAATATATGCACAAGTACCACAAGGAATTTCTTATCAAGCAATTGCATTGAATACTTCCGGAAATCCAGTTGTTAGTTCCAATGTAGGAATACGTTTATCTATTTTAGATAACTCGGCAACAGGAACGGTTTTATATACAGAAACTCATACCAAAACTACTAATGCGCAAGGGCTTTTCAATTTAGTAATTGGACAAGGAACACCTACAAGTGGAACATTTTCTACTCTTAATTGGGGTACAAATATTAAATTTTTAAAAGTAGAAATGGATATTGCTGGTGGAACTAATTATGTTTTGGTTGGTAGTACTCAATTTATTTCGGTACCATATGCATTGGCAGCAGATAGTTTGGTTACTTCGCCAGGAGAAGGAATTACATTGGTTTCGCCTAATGGAACACCTTATCAAGTAACAGTAAGCGATAGTGGACAATTATCTTTACCTACAACTGCCAGTCCATCACCGAGTACACCAAACAACTTTTATATGTATGGAACGTTTAATACGTTTAATCCAACAACAGCATTGTTAATGGCTAATTTTAATAATGGAAATCTTCACCGATTTGGATATAGATATTTAACAGCAGGTACAGAATTAAAATTTTTAGCTACTAACAACGCTAGTTCTCCTGTTTATGGAGTTAATTTATCCAATAATCTTCAAGTTAATGGATCAAGTTATTTAGTAGATACTGCTGGTTATTATATAGTTAACTTAATCAATGGCAATAACCCTACTTTTCCCATAAATGATTTTAGTTTTTCTATTGGATCTCTTGCTCCAAAATTTAAAGTTGCACTTACTTCTACGTTTTATAACGGCACGTATTCGGTAGCTACAAATAAGTTTATATTTAATTTTAGTATTTCAGCAAATAATAGTACTGGTTTTATATTTATTTATGAAGATCCTAAAGGAAGTGATCATGGAGACAATCTTGCCGATGGAAGTATCGAAAGCAATGGTTCGCCAATAGTTATATCTAATACAACATCATCACCAAAAAATTATAGAGTCGAGTTGACTATCAACTTTAATGGCTCTGCTACTTATACAGTTGTTCAACTTTAATTTGAAATTTAAAAAAAAATATAATTTAAAAACCTGCTAAAATGTAAATCTTAGCAGGTTTTTCTTTATTATATTTTATGTTTTAAAATTATCTAGTAAAAAGTAACTCTCTGTATTTAGTCAACGTCCAAATTTCGTCGTCAACCAAGAGTTCTAGCTTGTCGCAATGGTTCCTGATTTCTTCAAAATGAGGCTTTACGGTGGTGCAATAGGTTTCTGCTAGTTTTTGCGCGTTGGTAAGTACGTTGGCTGATTTTCGGGCTTCGGTCATGGCTTCCACCTTAGAATTGATACCTTCAATGTGACCCGAAATTTGCTTAATAATAGCGATTTGTTCTTTGGCTAAATTTTCAAATTCGGTGCCAAAAATTTCTTTAAGTCCACGCACGTTTTCAATCAAAGTATTTTGGTACCGAATGGCGGTAGGAATGACGTTGTTTCGGGCAATATCGCCTAAAACCCGACTTTCAATTTGGATTTTTTTGGTGTATTCTTCCAGTTCAATTTCGTAACGAGCTTCCACTTCCACATGGTTCATTACATGGAGCTGACTGAATAAATCCAATGTTTTTTGTGAAACTTTTGCTTTAAGTGCTTCTGGAGTAGTTTTGTGGTTGCTAAGTCCACGTTTTTTGGCTTCTTTTTCCCATGCTTCGCTATAACCGTCGCCTTCAAAAAGGATGTTTTTGGTTACTTTTATGTACTCTCTTAACACATTGAAAATAGCTTCGTCCTTTTTTAACCCTTTCTTGTCAATGAGCACATCAACTTCTGCTTTAAAATCGATTAATTGTTTGGCAACTATGGCGTTGAGTGTTGTCATGGCATTGGCACAATTGGCACTGGAACCTACGGCTCTGAACTCAAATTTATTTCCGGTAAATGCGAAAGGCGACGTTCTGTTTCGGTCGGTATTATCTAGCATTACATCTGGAATTTTACCTACTACGTTCAGCTTTAAATCGGTTTTTTCTTCTGGCGATAATTTACCTGTTGAAACCCCTTCTAATTCGGCTAAAACTTTAGATAATTGTTGTCCAATAAATACTGAAATAATTGCAGGCGGTGCTTCATTAGCTCCTAATCTATGGTCGTTACTAGCGGTTGCAATGGATGCTCTAAGTAGCTCTTCGTAGTCATTTACAGCCTTAATTGTATTGATAAAAAAGGTCAAAAACTGCAAATTGCTCATGGGAGTTTTGCCAGGACTTAATAAGTTTATACCGGTATCTGTAGCCAATGACCAGTTGTTGTGCTTACCCGAACCGTTAACCCCTTTAAAAGGTTTTTCGTGAAAAAGGACTTTAAAATCATGTCGTTCGCCTACTTTGTTCATTACATCCATCAGCAGTGAATTATGGTCAACCGCTAAATTTGTTTCTTCAAAAATGGGAGCCAATTCAAATTGGTTGGGCGCTACTTCATTGTGACGCGTTTTTACGGGAATGCCGAGCAACATACACTCTTCTTCTAATTCGCGCATAAAGTTGAGCGCTCTTGAAGGTATTGATCCAAAATAATGATCGTCTAGTTGTTGTCCTTTGGCTGAAGCATGACCAAGGAGCGTTCTGCCAGTCATCAGTAAATCGGGTCTTGAATAAGCCAAAGAAGCGTCGATTAAAAAATATTCTTGCTCCCAGCCTAAGGTTGCTGTTACTTTTTTTACATTTTTATCAAAATATTTACATACGTCTGATGCTGCTTCGTCAACGGCATTCAAAGCACGTAAAAGTGGTGTTTTATAGTCTAATGCTTCACCCGTATATGAAATAAAAACCGTTGGAATACACAATGTAGTACCATAAATAAATGCAGGTGAAGTAGGGTCCCAAGCGGTGTAACCTCGAGCTTCAAAAGTGTTTCGGATACCACCATTTGGAAACGAAGAGGCATCAGGCTCTTGCTGAACCAATTGACCACCACCAAATTTTTCGATGGGATCAGAACCGTCAACCGACGTTTCAAAAAAGGCATCATGCTTTTCTGCTGTTGTACCTGTAAGTGGTTGAAACCAATGGGTGTAATGAGTTACCCCTTTTGATAACGACCATTCTTTCATGCCTATGGCAATATATTCGGCTAATTTTCGGTCAATTTTTGAACCATGTAAAATGGCGTCTTTAACGGCTTTGTGTGCTTCTGAAGTTAAAAATTGCTTCATTGCTTTTTCATTAAAAACATTTGCCCCAAAAAGCGCTGATTTTTTTCCTGATTCTTCAAACTTGATCGGTTTTCTGTTTGCAGCATCTTTTAGTGCTTGAAATCGTAAAATGGACATCTTAAATTGATTTAAATGATTAATGTAATGAATACAACATCACAAATATATAAAAAGTATGAAATAGAACGTCGGTTTTATGTAAAATATTCAGTTTTGAACTAAAAAACGATGGATTTTATTAAGCTACCCCCTAAAAAAATAGCTAATTGCAAAAAATTTAATTGTTTTTTAAAAAAATACCCTACAAAAAATAGGAGTATAGATTTTTTTATTATTTTTGCTAGCGAATTATTAACACTTAAATATTTATTCTTTATGGCTAAGATAAAATTAGAATACATTTGGCTAGATGGTTATGAACCAACCCAAAATTTGAGAAGTAAAACTAAAGTTGAAGAGCACGAAAACTTCAAAGGCACTTTGGAAGAACTTGGAAATTGGTCATTTGACGGATCGTCAACAAAACAGGCAGAAGGCGGATCTTCGGACTGTTTATTGGTTCCTGTTGCTATTTACCCAGACCCACAAAGATTAAATGGATGGTTAGTAATGTGTGAAGTTATGCACGCAGACGGAACGCCACATCCATCAAATGGTAGAGCTACTATTGATGATGAAGATGAAGATTTTTGGTTCGGATTTGAACAAGAATATTTCATTATGGACACTAAAACCTTGTTGCCACTAGGCTTCCCAGTTGGAGGTTACCCTGCGCCACAAGGAATGTACTACTGTTCTGTTGGAGGAAAAAATACACACGGAAGAAAACTTGTTGAGGAACATGCTGATTTATGTATTGCTGCAGGAATAAATTTTGAAGGAATTAACCAAGAGGTTGCTTGCGGACAATGGGAATTTCAATTGTTTGCCAAAGGAGCTAAAAAAGCGGGAGACGAGATTTGGGTTGCACGTTATTTACTAGATCGTTTGACTGAAAAATATGGTTATTATATTGAATACCATCCAAAACCACTTGGTGACACCGATTGGAATGGATCAGGTATGCACGCAAATTTCTCAAATAACGTATTGAGAACTTGTGGCGACCAAGCCACTTACGAAAAAATATGTGAAGCGTTCCGTCCAGTAACGAAAGAACACATTGAAGTTTATGGAGCTTACAACGATTTACGATTAACAGGTAAACATGAAACAGCTTCAATTCATGATTTTTCTTATGGAGTATCTGATAGAGGTGCGTCAATTCGTATTCCATTAATTACAGTTCAAAAAGGCTGGAAAGGTTGGTTGGAAGATAGAAGACCTGCTTCTAACGGTGATCCTTATAAAATTGCGGCTAGAATTATTAAAACCGTAAAATCAGTTTTATAATTTTATAAAAAAATAAGTATTTAAAAGTGTTTTCTTTCTGAAAGCACTTTTTTTTTATGTTTTAATTAAAATTGGATGGGATTGTATAGTTTTTATATGGGTATTAAAAAAAAATCATGCGGTTGAAAACTGTATTTTTGAAAAAAAATATTAAAATGCGCAATCTATCATTAGCACTAATTCTGTTTATAACACAATTAATTTTTGCACAACCGCAAATTTCTCAGGATAATTTCGAAGGTAATAGTACCATCAGTAGTTGGCTTGGCGATAATTGTGGAATTGACACCAATTTTATTAATCCGTTTTCAACAGGAATAAATACTTCGGCAAAAGTACTCAAATACACTGATACCGGTGGTTTGTATGCCAATGTTCAATTTAATGCTGGTTTTAATTACAACTTAACTACAAGTAGCGTTTTTACTTTAAAAATTTATGTTCCGTCAAGCGGAATTACGGGCACTCAACAAAACAGAATAGCATTAAAACTTCAGAACAACACTTTAGCAGAACCTTGGTCCACTCAATGCGAAATTATTAAACCAATTGTATTGAACCAATGGCAAACAATTACCTTTGATTTTGCAACAGATACTTATATTAATCTGAATGGAAGCTCTGGAAATCCAATAGACAGAACTGATTTTAACAGAGTTGTACTTCAAGTTAATGGCGAAAACAACAACGCGCAGGTAATGGCATATATTGATGATTTTTACTACTCGGGAGCTGCAAGTTTGTACACAAATTTAGTTTGGAGTGACGAATTTGATACGAACGGTCCTGTTGATACATCAAAATGGTTCCATCAAACCCAATTACCAAACGGAAATAGCTGGTATAATGGCGAATTACAACACTATACAAACAGAACTGATAATGCAAATCAAGCCAACGGAATATTAAATATTGTTGCCAAAAGAGAAGTATATTTCAACCAAGGACAAACCAAGCAATTTACATCGGCTAGATTAAATTCAAAATTTGCTTTCAAATATGGCCGTGTTGATGTTAGAGCTAAACTACCCATTGGCGCCGGAACTTGGCCTGCAATATGGATGCTAGGTAAAAACATAATAGAACCCGGAGGTTATTGGACCAGTACGCATGGCACCACAAATTGGCCTGCATGTGGCGAAATTGACATTATGGAACATTGGGGAACCAATCAAAATGTTATTTCAAGTGCGGTACATCGCCCGGTAAACGGAAATCTATTTGTAGATGAATATGTTACAAACGGACAGTATAAAAGCGGAGTGTCCACTAATTTTCATATTTATTCGGTTGAGTGGGACAGTCAAAAACTTCGGTTTTTAGTTGATGGGATACCTCATTTAACTTACAACCCTCCAGTAAAAAACCAATACACATGGCCGTTTGATGCCGAGCAATATATTTTATTAAATGTTGCAATTGAACCAAGTGTAACCCCAAACTTTAGTCAATCAAGTATGGAAGTGGATTATGTTAGAGTTTATCAACAACCCAACTTGAATGATAATTTTGAAAACAAAAAAACAGTATTCCATTTATTTCCAAACCCTACATCAGATAAAATAACTATTGAGGTAGATGAAAATTTAATTGGAACCGAAGTTTTAGTTTTCAATCTTTTAGGGCAAAAAATGTCGAGCTATATTTTAACAACAACACAAACTCTAATAGATGTATCACATTATCAAAAAGGTTTGTATTTTGTAAAATCAACAAATGACCAAACCGCAGCATCTATTAAGTTTTGTAAAAACTAACAAACAAGGAAAAATGAATATTTAAAAGTGTTTTCTGAGAAGGAAACACTTTTTTTTATACTTTTTTTAAGCAACTTTAATTGAGAACATTTATATTTGTAAAAAATCAACTATTATGACTGTTTGGATTATTTTTATTGCAACTATATTATTATTTTTAGCCCTAGATTTAGGTGTTTTCAATAAAACGCCTCATATTATCAACTCCAAAGAAGCAGGGAAATGGACAGCTATTTGGGTAGCTTGTTCGTTTATTTTTTCGGGGGTGATGTATTTTTTATATCAAAATCAATTGGTTGATAACCCTACAAATTTGAAACCTATTGAAGCTACAATGAAGTTTATAACGGGTTATTTAATTGAACTTTCGTTGAGTGTTGACAATATATTTATCATTGCAGTAATTTTTGCATCGTTCAAAATACCACAAAAATACCAGCATAGAGTATTGTTTTGGGGAATCATAGGAGCTATTATATTTAGAGGTCTAATGATTTCGTTTGGCGTTGTTTTGATCAACAAAATAAGTTGGATGACGTATATTTTTGGAGGTTTTTTATTATTTACAGCCGCCAAAATGCTCTTTAGCGGAGGCGATGATGAAGAATTTGATCCCAAAAAATCAATTGTTTACCGAATGATTAATAGAATAATCCCTGTAACAAGTCATACTGAGAAGGAACATTTTTTTACAAAAATAAATGGCGTAAATCATGCTACTCCATTATTTGTAGCCTTGTTAGTAATTGAAGTAATGGACATGCTGTTCGCTTTGGATAGTGTGCCTGCTATATTGGCAATTACTGCCGACCCATTTATTGTTTTTAGTTCTAATATTTTTGCGATTTTAGGACTTCGATCGATGTATTTTTTCTTGGCAAATATGTTGGAACGTTTCAGCTATTTGGAATACAGTTTGATTGCTATTTTGACATTTGTAGGGATAAAAATGATTGCACACGATTATATTCATTTGCCAGAATGGGCTTCGTTGGCATTTATTGCGGTGGCTTTGGGTGTTGGAATTGTTGTTTCGTTGCAGAAGACAAAGAAGTAATATTAAATTTGTCGCATTTTTTATCAGACAATAATGCTTTTTTTTGTTTTTACGTAAATCATCTTTTGAAAGTAGCGCCCCTAGCCCAGATTGAAATGGAAAGCCTTGCGAAGTTAAAAGCTATTTTTTGTTGGTGCAAAACAGCGACCAACGGAAGCTCGTTTTGTGCCAAACAAAAAAAGCTTTTAACAAGTAAGCTTGGAATGGAAAGCTGGATTGGCTTCTGAAAATTAAACAAAAAAAAGCCGCTCAAAGCGACTTTTAATTGATTTACGAAAAATATTAATTTATTTGTTTGACGTTTTTGTCGTTGATGTTGAATGCTTTTATAACGGCATTGTAATCAGAAAAATCAATATTATTTGCCATTTTATTTGAGAAATAACCTGGTAATATTACGATTCTGAATGTTTCGTTGTTGATGTAACTTGGCGTTGTGGCAAGGTCGTATGTACCACCGGCGTAGATGGTAAAATCTTGTTTGCTGAAATCAAAATCATAATCTAGCTCACCTTGAGGCAAGTAAAGCGTTCTTGGAATTTGCTGCCAAATTGGGGTATTGTCATTAATTGTGCCTGACATTCTGTAAATTAGAATGTTATCTGAATCGTAAATTACAGGGTTTAATGATCTGTAAATCACGTAACCGTCCACAGAGTTGTAGGTGAAATTTACGTTTCGAAGTTCAAAAACTTCGCTAATTGTGTCGTTATCTACAGAGTTATTGTCGTTAACGGTACAGCTTTGCAGCGATAAAAATCCGATAAATGCTAAGAGTAAGGCTATTTTTTTCATAATTATTCGATTTGTATGTAGTTTTATACATAAATTATTATTTATACATACCAATACTTGTGCCAAACTTTTTATATACTAAAAAATTGTAATTTTGTCGTATGGAAAAAGAAGTGAAATTGTATATGATTATGCTTGGGTGCCGACCTGAAGGCAGGTTTACCGAGCAACATGATATTTTTTTTGGGATTGGAAGTTCTATAAAAGAATTGATTCCGTATATGAAAAAATTTTGGCCCGAAGCAAAAGGGAAAATTCATATTGACGCTTGGCGCGAAATAACCGTTGTGGATGGATATTCGGTTGCTGTGATTGAAAAAAAGGATGAAAAAACTTCAAATTTAGATTTGTTTTTTATCAATCTTGGTGGGTATAAAGAAGGTGAATTTGAAGAATATCATTATAAAATGGTTACCGTAGCCGAAACAATTGGACTTGCGTCAAAAAAAGCTAGAGGTACAGCTTTTTATAAACATTGCGGTTTTGAAGGAGCTGTTTCACATATTGATGATAAATTTGGGATTGATGTTGATGATGCTTTTGCTGTAAAAGAGATTTTGCCTCAATTTTGTAAAGAAAATTATTCGATACAAATTACAAAAGCCGTAGAACAATTAGTTGAAGATACGTTACATATTGGTTATTTAAAACTAGATAAAGCTGAATAAAATGGGAAGAAATAACGAACGAAATATTAAAATTCACAACGACAAACTGCACAAAGAACAAGATAAAGCTAAAGCAAAAAAGGTAGCTCGAGAAGAGAAATTAAAAGCCATAGTTAGAAAATTTAATTCGGAACAAAAAAATGACTAGCCCAACTTGCTATTGTGGTAGTGCCTTTTTGTTTGAAAAATGTTGCAACCCATTTATTAACGGCAATCAAAAAGCACCTTCTGCTGAGGCGTTGATGCGTTCTCGGTATTCAGCGTATGTGGTTCAAAATGCTGATTATCTTATTGCTACTACGCACGTTTCAACTCGAGAAAATTTTTCAAAAGAAGAAATCTTGAGCTGGAGCCAACAAAATAAGTGGCAGCAACTAGAAGTACTTGCAACAACTGAAACTACAGTTACTTTTAAAGCTTATTTTTTGGATGAAAAATTAAAAGCGCAAGTTCATTTTGAACATTCGTTGTTCACAAAAGAAAATGGTATTTGGTATTATGTTGACGGTACGCACTAAATAATAAATTCGGGGTAAAATTTACAATTGATTTTTGAAATTGAAATTGCTATTGCTTTTTCTTTGGTTTTACTGTCGATTTGTAAAGCGGCACAAAATAAGAAACGGTGTAGTTAAAACCGGCACCAAACTCTCCTCCGTAAGTTCGATTAAAACCTGGAATATACAGATTTTCAAAATTATCGGGTTGTTGGTTGGACACCAATCGGTTGAGGCGCGCGCTGAAACCCACAAAACAGTTTTTGAAAATTTCAACTTTTATTCCTGCCACTACTTCAATCCAATGAGCTGAAAGTCCGTTGAATTTTTGTTCTTCTATAATAGTTGGCTCTTCGCCAAAATAGGTGTTGGTATTATAAATTTTGTATGAATTTCGGGTTTGACTAAATGAGGCAACACCATACCGCAACCCCACATACACCATATTTTGCATACCCACCCAGTTTTGATATGTATTGTAATCAAATCCCGCTTTAATGTAGGAACCTTTAGTGGTGAAATTAAGTTGAGGCTCGTTAACCGTTTTATTTTCGTTTCCTATTTCGGCAGCAAGGTAGTGTTTTCTGGTAAGTCGGTAATCGCCCACAAGTTCAAAACCTTTGTAATTATTGTCGTAAAAAGAGCGCGTAAGTTTGTACAAATCGGCTCCCAAACGCAATCCGTATTTTTCGGTTTTGGGTTTAATGGAATCCTTTTTAACCAAAAGTGAATCGTTATTTTTTTGTGCAAACAATGTCAAAGTAGCACTCAAAAAAAGGGTACTAAAAATAAATTTTGATGTGTACTTCATTTTGATTGTTTATTGAGTTAGTTTGAATTTTGATGTCTTTAATCCAAAAAGTATCTGGTGTTGCAGGGTCTGATTGAATAACACCATCTGTTGCATTTAATTCAAATATTTTTTTATATCCGCAGGCACGGGAAACATACACATCTGATGGAGTATAATTAAATTGCAAAAAATCTTCGTTTGAAGATGTCGTGCTTGTGCTATTCAATACCAAACTAAACTTGGTGCTGTTTTCGGTTGTTTTTAAAGGTATGTTAATTTTTGAAGTACCATTAAATGTGGTGAAAGCTGTTGTCATTCCATCGCCAGTAACTTTTAAACCTACCACATTTTTTGTTAAAGTTGGTTGCGAATAATCGTAAAATTCAATAACTAAATTTGGAGTGGTGGCTGTCCCTGGATCGCAAATATCATCTTTTTCGCAACCTGCAAAAAGGAAAATGAGCGTTAATAAACCTATTATTTTTTTCATGAATTGTATGATTTTTTTATTTTTTTTCTAAAAGAACAACATTCTCGACGTGATGCGTTTGCGGAAACATATCAACTGGGCGTACTCGTGTTACTTTGTACATTTCGTCCATTAATGCCAAATCCCTAGCTTGTGTTGCCGAATTACAGCTTACATACACTACTTTTTGAGGTGCTATTTTCAAAATTTGCTCAACCACATCTTTGTGCATTCCGTCGCGAGGTGGGTCGGTAATGATTACATCTGGCATTCCGTTTTGTGCGATAAAAGCATCATTGAAAACATTCTTCATGTCGCCCACAAAAAATTCACAATTGGTAATTGCATTTCTTTTCGCATTCTCTTTAGCATCAGCAATCGCTTCAGGCACTGCCTCTACCCCTACTACTTTTTTGGCTTGTTTAGACACAAATTGTGCAATGGTTCCTGTGCCTGTATATAAATCATATACAATTTCGTTACCTGTAAGTCCTGCAAAATCGCGGGTTATTTTGTACAATTCAAATGCTTGCGCCGAATTGGTTTGGTAAAACGACTTGGCGTTGATGCTAAAATGCAATCCTTCCATTTCTTCAAGGATATAATCTCTTCCTTTGTACAATTTTATGTCTTGATCATAAAGGGTATCGTTGGCTTTGCTATTGATAACGTACTGTAATGAAGTGATTTGCGGAAAATTTTCGTAAATAAAATCTAACAACTTTTCACGTTGTTCTTTATTTTCTTCAAAAAACTGAAGCAATACCATAATTTCGCCCGTTGATGCGGTTCTTATCATTAAAGTTCGCAACAAACCTTCGTGATTGCGCGCATTGAAGAAAGTAAATCCTTGCGCAATAGCATATTCTTTTATTGCATTTCGAATGTCGTTGGAAGGGTCTTCTTGCAAATGGCACTTTTGAATATCCAGAATTTTGTCCCACATTTTCGGAATGTGAAATCCTAACGCATTTCTGTTTCCCAAATCTTCATCAGATCGAACTTCTTCATCGGTTAACCAACGTTGATTAGAAAATCCGAATTCCATTTTATTTCTATAAAAAAATTGCTTTTCGGAACCTAAAATAGGTTCAAAATCGGGCAATTCTATCTTACCAATTCGTTTTAAGTTATTCAACACTTCATTGTTTTTGTAAAACAATTGTTGGTTGTAGTTCATGTTTTGCCATTTGCAACCACCGCACACGCCAAAATGTTTACATACAGGCTCGGTTCTATGCTCTGAAAACGAATGAATATGAATAGCTTTTCCTTCATAATAGGCTTTACGCTTTTTGAAGGTTTGAATATCTGCCACATCGCCTGGCACTACATTTTGAACAAAAATCACCTTCCCATCTGGTGCTTTTGCTACCGATACTCCTTTGGCTCCAGCATCAAGAATAGTAATGTTTTCAAAAACAATTTTGTCTGTTATTTTTCTTCCCATACCGCAAAAATAAGTTATTGATTAGATTTTTGAATGATGTTTATGAAAAAAATAATAGTTATTTCCATTTTTTTAATTTTAACCCAACTATTTATTCCGATATCAAACCTAACTTCCTTTTTTTAATTTGTAAATAGCTTGATTATTTATAGTATTTTTACGCTGTTATTTTATTAAACATTTGCATGACAACACACATTCTTTTGCTACGAGGCATTAACGTTTCGGGGCACAACCTTATCAAAATGGAAGCATTGACAAAAATGCTTATTAATTTGGGCTTTCAAAATGTTCAAACGTACATTCAATCAGGCAATGTGATTTTACAATCAGATGAAACCCCAAGTAAAATAGCTTTTACAGTTAAACAAGAGTTGTTTAAAGAGTTTGGTCATGATGTCCCCGTTTTGGTAATCAACCGAAAAGATTTGGAAAACTGCCTATCCAACAACCCATTTTTGAAAGAAAAAGAAGCCGACCTCAAAAAATTGTATGTCGCTTTTGTATCAATGGAACTCAACGAAAACAGCATTCACGATTTAAAAATAAGCAATATCAAACCCGACGAAGTGCACCTTGATCGAAACAAAATTTTTATAAAATATGACGTTTCGCCTGCCAAAACAAGATTGGATCAAAAATACATTGAAAAAAAATTGAATCTCAAAGCAACCATCCGTAATTGGAATACTGTAGTGAAATTACTCGAATTAAGCGTATAAAAAAACGGCTCTAAAACAATGTTTATGAGCCGTTTCAATTTATATTTATGTAATTACACGTTGAATCTAAAGTGCATTACATCACCATCTTTCACGATATATTCTTTACCTTCCACTCTCAATTTTCCAGCTTCTTTCACTTTGGCTTCCGAACCAAAATTCGCAAAATCCTCAAAAGCAATTACCTCAGCACGGATAAATCCTTTTTCAAAATCGGTATGGATAACTCCCGCCGCTTTTGGAGCAGTATCGCCCACATTGATTGTCCACGCACGCACTTCCTTCACTCCTGCCGTAAAATACGTTTGAAGTTGTAATAATTTATATGCCGCACGAATCAATACCGACGAACCCGGCTCGGTCAATCCTAAATCTTCCAAAAACATTTTGCGCTCTTCATACGTTTCAAGTTCCGTAATATCAGCTTCTGTTCCCACAGCAAGTACAATTACCTCAGCATTTTCATCTTTAACCATTTCACGAACCTGCTCCACATAATGATTTCCTGTAGCCGCAGCGCCTTCGTCCACATTACACACATACAACACAGGCTTAACAGTAATCAACTGAAAATCACTCATCAACAACTCCTCATCCTGATTTTGAGGCACTACCGTTCTAGCCGATTTTGCTTGCAACAAAGCCTCTCTAATGCGGTTCAGCAAACCTTGCTCCACCTGTGCTTCTTTATTTCCTGTTTTGGCTGCTCTGTTCACTTTCTCCAAACGTTTTTCAACCGTTTCAAGATCCTTCAATTGCAACTCAATATCAATCGTTTCTTTGTCACGAATAGGGTTTACGTTCCCATCCACATGCACAATATTATCATTGTCAAAACAACGCAACACATGAATAATAGCGTTACATTCTCTAATATTTCCCAAAAATTGATTTCCCAATCCTTCACCTTTACTTGCACCTTTTACCAATCCGGCAATATCCACAATATCCACCGTTGCCATCTGCACACGCTCTGGTTTTACCAATTCCTCCAATTTTTCAATTCGTGGATCGGGCACATTAACCACACCAATATTTGGCTCAATCGTACAAAACGGAAAGTTAGCACTCTGCGCTTTGGCATTAGACAAACAATTAAACAAAGTCGATTTCCCTACGTTTGGTAACCCTACAATTCCTGCTTTCATGATCAAATAATTTTTAAAAAGTGTGCAAATATAATCTTAATTATTCAAAGATGGTACAAATCCCCATTTCTCACCTATTTTTTTTATTAGAAGCACCAAATTTTCGTTCCAATAGCCATTTTATCCCGCTTTCGCCTTTATCTCCCTTGCCCTAAGGGGCTACGGGAGGATATCGGCTCTATCGGGGCTAAGCTTCACGTTTTGTTTTTCAGAAGATAATTTGTCGAAAGTCGAAAGTCATAAAGTTTCAAGTTTCAGGTTTAAAGTTTCAAGTTTCAGGTTTCAAGTTTCAAGTTTAAAGTTTGTGTGAATTTGTGAAAATTTGTGGTTAACAAAATTGATTTTTGAAATTGCAATTGATTTTCACCACAATTCGTAACTACTTTACCCGCACTTGTCATTCCGTAGGAATCTCATAAATTGATTTTACAAGATAAAAAAACCTGAAATAATCTGCGCTGTAATTCAGTATTTTGTTTATTTTTGGAAAATATATTTAAAGTTACTTGCCAAATAAAATTACATTAAAAACACAAGAACTTTCGTTTATATACAAGTTGTGCGATATTTTGAGAAATCGAAGGAGAAAAAACATATTAAAAAGTAAACAATTAAAACAATATTTTTTGAGAGATAGACAAAATATAAAGAGAACAGAGAAAAGAAAACTTAAAATCAAAGAAAAAAAAACTGAGCGAATTCATTACTCTCTTTTAATTTTAGCTTTGATTTTTTGTGTTGTAAACTTAGCGTTTATCGAAAGTAAAACGATTGGAGGTGATAACAAATTTGAAATCTATATATTTTTATTGCCGACAATTATTGGAATAATATTTTTCGGAATTTATAGAAAAGAATTTTTAATTAGAAAATATTTAAGTTTTAAAGAAACATATTTAAAACTATATGTGATTGTGTTCTATTTGTTGCAAGGAATTTTAGTTTCATATTTAAGTTTTGGTCAAATTGCAAGCGTAATTTGGAATTACATAAATAAATATGAAGCAGATAAAAATCCAACAGAAATAGTAATTTGTAAAGTAACTGGATTTTACACTAAAAAAAATCCTAAAATAAGTTTTGATTTTAATAATCAAACTGAAGTTTTTAATGTTAGTTCTGAAATGAATCGAGAAAACTATAATCGTAATCCAAAAGATTTTGAATTAGAAATAACTATAAAAAAAGGAATTTGGAATTACTATATTGTTGAACATTGGAAATTAAAAAACATCCGCTAACAGACAAAGTTTCCTTGCGGCTGAAAGCCGAGCAATGAAAAATAATCAACGAATACCAATAAAAAATAAAATGAATATGTTAAACTCGGAAAACCTGACAAGGTCGGAAAGCGTAATTCATAATATCAATTTCAATATCAATTTTTTTACCACAAATTAGCACAAATTCACACAAATTTTAAAACTCATAAACTTTGAAACTTGAAACTTTGAAACTTGAAACTTTGAAACTTGAAACTTTGAAACTTGAAACTTTGAAACTTGAAACTTTGAAACTTGAAACTTTGAAACTTGAAACTTTGAAACTTTGAAACTTTGAAACTTTGAAACTTTGAAACTTTGAAACTTTGAAACTTTGAAACTTGAAACTTTGAAACTTGAAACTTTGAAACTTTGAAACTTTGAAACTTGAAACTTGAAACTTGAAACTTGAAACTTGAAACTTGAAACTTGAAACTCAAAAAAAGTCATCTGAAAAACAAAACGTGAAGCCTAGCCCCGATTGAGCCGATATCCTTGCGAAGTCCCGAAGGGCGAGCAAGATAAAGGCGAAAGCGGGACAAGTTGTTAACTGAAACGAGCTTGTGTGCTCCTTAAAAAAAAATTATTTTGCTATGTTTGGGTTGATGGTGTCGCTTTCAATGATGCCGTCTCGAAGGCGGATAACGCGGTGTGCGTAGGCGGCGATGTCCTCCTCGTGGGTGACTAGGATTACAGTGTTTCCGTTGGCGTGGATGTCGCCAAAAAGCCCCATGATTTCAACGGATGTTTTACTGTCAAGGTTTCCGGTTGGCTCATCGGCAAGGATGATTGAGGGTTTGTTAACCAAGGCTCGTGCTACGGCTACACGCTGGCGTTGCCCTCCTGAGAGTTGGTTGGGTTGGTGGTCCATTCGGTCGGCAAGGTTGACTTGGGTAAGCACTTCGGTGGCTCGTTGGTTTCGTTCGGATTTGGAATATCCTGCATAGACCATTGGGAGTGCTACGTTGTCAAGCGCGGTGGTTCTGGGTAATAAATTAAAGGTTTGGAATACGAAACCGATTTCTTTGTTTCTGATTTCGGCTAGTTCGTCGTCGTTCATTTTGGAAACGTCTTTACCGTTAAGGATGTACGTTCCTGAGGTTGGGGTATCTAGGCATCCTAAAAGGTTCATGAGGGTTGATTTTCCTGATCCTGAAGGTCCCATAAGGGCTACATATTCGCCTTTATTGATTTGTAAATCGATGCCTTTAAGTACGTTGATTATTTCGGTACCTAACGCAAAATCGCGTTTTATGTTGGATATGTTGATTAATGGTTGTGCCATGATGGAAAAATTAATGGTTGTAACGGGTTTTAAAAGTACAAATTTATATGATATAAGTAGTTTTAAATTTGTTTTTGTTACAGATTTTACATTCTAATTGTGAAATGTTGTTTTTTTTGTTCGGTTCGGGTGAATGTAATTCCGAGTTGGAAGGTGTCTATTGTGGCTGAAAAGACGGGATTTTGGATGATTGATTTCCAATAAGCTTGATTTGAAGCGTTGGTGTGGATATTGTCAAAGATAAAACAAGTATCGTTGGTTGTATTTGAAAGGATTGTTTCGATTTTAATAGTGTTTTGAATACAATAATCGACATCTATATATTTTACTATATCGGAACTTGTGTTTGAATTATTTTGAGAGGCAATGATTTGCGGATGGGCTTCGTTGAAATAGTGCAGCAACCGATGAATGGTTTTGTGTTTTTTGGTTTGAAATGGAATGCTGTTAGTAATTTGCTGATTTACTGAACTGTACAAGCATTTTGTAATTAAATTAAATACAAATGGCGAATGAACTCCGTGTTGGTTTGTGGAGTTGAAATAGAAGCCCCCTAACCCCCAAAGGGGGAATATGTAGTTTGCGTATATTTTTTTTACTAATTTCACTTTTTTCTTTTCATTCCCCCTTCGGGGGTTAGGGGGCTTAATCAATTTTAGCACTCAATTCAAACCATCTTTCTTCTTTTTGTTCAAGGGTTAGAATTATTTTTTGCAATTCGTTTGCTTTGTTTTCAATTTCAGTATCGGCAACTTTACCATCAGAAAATTGTTGTTCTATTTGTTTTTTTTGGTATTCTAGGTCTTTGATTTCTTTTTCGATTTTATTGAATTCCTTTTGTTCGTTAAAATCTAATCCGGTCGAGATTGTTTTGGTTTGTTTCCAGTTGACTTTTTCTTTAGCATCGTCTTTATTGGGCTCTGCGCTGTCTTCATAGGCTCTAAAATCGGAGTAGTTTCCTGGGAAATTTTCCACAACGCCTTGCCCTCTAAACACTAATAAATCATCAACAATTTTGTCCATAAAATAGCGGTCGTGCGATACCACAAGCAAACATCCTGGGTAATCAAGCAAGAAACTTTCCAACACATTCAAGGTAATAATATCTAAGTCGTTGGTTGGCTCATCAAGGATTAAAAAATTAGGATTTTGGATTAAAACGGTGCATAGATACAAGCGTTTTAACTCGCCACCGCTTAATTTTTCAACAAAGTCGTATTGTTTTTTGCTATCAAATAAAAAACGTTCTAAAAGTTGCGATGCCGATATCATCCTGCCTTTTGCCAAAGGAATAAATTCGCCAAATTCTTTTATAATATCTATAACTCGTTGTCCCGGTTTTGGGTTGATTCCGCTTTGTGTGTAATAGCCAATTTTGATGGTTTCGCCCACCACAACCTTGCCTGAATCGGCAGGAATTGTTTGAGTTAACAGATTTAAGAACGTTGATTTTCCGGTTCCGTTTTTACCAATAATTCCAATGCGGGCACCACGTTGAAAATCGAAACTAAAATTATTGAGAATTACTTTTTCGTTGAATTTTTTAGAAATTTTGTGCAGCTCAATAATCTTGCTACCCATGCGCTCCATATTTATTTCGAGCTCTACTTTGTTTTCTTTTCTGCGGCTTTCTGCTTTTTCTTTAATGATGTAAAAATCATCTTGACGCGATTTTGATTTTGTAGTTCGGGCTTTAGGCTGACGGCGCATCCAAGCTAATTCTTTTACAAAAAGATTTTGAGCCTTGTCTATACTTGCGTTTTCAGAGGTAATACGTTCTTCTTTTTTTTCTAAATAATAGGAATAATTTCCTTTGTATTGGTATAATTTTCCGTTGTCAAGTTCAATGATTTCATTACAAACACGTTCTAAGAAAAAACGGTCGTGTGTAACCATAAAAAGAGTGATGTTCTCTTTGGCAAAATAACTTTCAAGCCATTCAATCATTTCTAAATCCAAGTGATTGGTTGGTTCATCCAAAATCAACAAATCGGGACGATTAATCAAAATAATTGCCAACGATAAACGTTTTTTCTGCCCACCCGAAAGGTTTTTTACTTTTAGTTTAAAATCTTCTAATTTTAATTTGAAAAGAATTTGTTTAAACTGCGTTTCAAAATCCCACGCATTAAACATATCCATTCTATCAAAGGCTTTTTGATATTGCTCTTCGTCTTCAGGGTTTTCAAGAGCTTTTTCGTATTGTTCTATTACTTTTAAAGTTTCATTATCCGATGCAAAAATACTTTCTTCGATGGTTAATTCGTCCTGCAAATTTGGAACCTGCGACAAAAAAGCGATTTTTATATCTTTCCTAACAATAACTTGTCCTGTATCTGGTTGATCTTCACCGTTCAAAATTTTCATGATGCAGGTTTTACCCGAACCATTTTTGGCGATAAAAGCAATTTTTTGGTCTTTATTTATTCCAAACGAAATGTTTTCGAATAAGGTTCGTTCTCCAAATGATTTCTTGATATTTTCTACTGAAAGGTAATTCACGGTACAATTTTTTTGCAAAAATAGTCTTTTGTTTTAAGATAAAATTATTTTTTAAAGGTTATAAATCTAAACTTTAAATTAATTTTAAACTTATTTAATTAGGTTAATATTCATTTTTTCCTTTTATATTTGTACAATGCAATTATCTGTGGTCATATTAAATTATAACGTACGTTATTTTCTAGAAACATGCTTAGTGAGTGTGCAAAAAGCCATTCAACACATTGATTCAGAAATAATTGTGATTGACAATGCTTCGACAGATGGGAGCTGTGAAATGATAAAAGAACGTTTTCCAGAGGTCTATTTAATTGAAAATAAAGAAAATTTAGGCTTCCCTAAAGGTAATAATATAGGTGTAGAAAAAGCAAAAGGCGATTATATTTGTATTTTAAATCCCGATACAGTTATAGCTGAAGATACTTTTGAAAAAATTTTACAATTTGCTAAAAATCAGAATGAATTAGGCATAATTGGCTGTAAAATGATAGATGGCTCCGGCTTATTTTTGCCCGAAAGTAAACGCGGTGTTCCAACACCTTGGGTGGCATTTACTAAGGTTGCTGGATTGTATAAATACTTTCCAAAATCAACTCTATTTAATCAATACTATTTACAACACATACCTCAATCAAGTACACAAAAAGTACCTATTTTAACTGGTGCTTTTATGTTTTTAAAACGGCAATTATATCAAGAGGTTGGTGGGTTTGACCAAGATTGCTTTATGTATTCTGACGATGTTGATTTAAGTTATTTAGTAACCAAAAAAGGTTTTAGCAACTACTATTTTGCAGATACAACAATTATACATTACAAAGGAGAAAGCACACAAAAAGATGTACTTTACATGAAACGTTTTCAAGAAGCGATGACCTTTTTTTACAAAAAACATTTCAACCAATCGTATTTGTTTACATTTTTTATGAAAATTGGTATAAAATTATTTGCTTTCAAAAAAATGTTTACCCTAAAAACCTTCAAAGCAACACAACCCGAATGCTATTTAATCATGTCTGACAACGAAGCTTTGGAAGATAGTATTACATCTAAATTTAATAAAAATACAGTCATTATAAACAATATTGAAGGATTAAGAATGTTGATCGGAATGGCAGAAAAGTCAACTACAGAAGTGATTTTTGACACGAATTTTATTAGTCATTCAGACATGATTCAAATAATGCAAGATATAAATCAAAAGAATATCACATTCAAAATAATATCCCGCTTAAATGATTATTTAATTGGAAGCAATACTAGCGAAGTTCGTGGCGAAGTAATAATTTTATCATAAAACACATAAAACGTAAATTCTTTTGCTAATTTTGCAACTAGAATAATAAAACATAACCTTAGTTTAAATATATGGCAAAGTTTGAGTTGAAACTTCCAAAAATGGGAGAAAGTGTAGCAGAAGCAACAATAACCAATTGGCTAAAAGAAGTTGGAGATACCATTGCAATGGATGAAGCAGTATTAGAAATTGCTACAGATAAAGTTGATAGTGAAGTACCTAGTGAAGTTTCGGGGATTTTAATTGAAAAATTATTTCAAAAAGACGACCTAGTACAAGTGGGGCAAACCATTGCTATTATTGAAACAGAAGCTACCGCTACAACAGCAACTCCTGTAGTAACAACAGCAACTCCAGCTGCCGTTGAATCACTTGAAAAATCAATCCAAGAAGTAAAAACAACTGTTGAAGTCCCAAATTTTTCAAGTTCAGACAAATTTTATTCGCCACTAGTTAAAAACATTGCAACCGCAGAGGGCATTGCCTTATCTGAATTGGATGCAATTGTTGGTACAGGAAAAGATGCTAGAGTAACCAAAGAGGATATTTTAAATTATATTAAAAATAGAGAAAGTAAAACTAGTGCACAACCAATAGTTGCAAATGTTCCTGAACAAAAAATTCAACAGGTTGTTGCTCAAACTCCCCCTTCGGGTGCTACAAGTCCTCCAGTTTCTGTAAATGGCGGGGACGAAATTATTGAAATGGACAGAATGCGAAAATTGATTTCGGGTTATATGACAGCTTCATTACAAACTTCGGCTCACGTGCAATCATTTATTGAAGTTGATGTGACAAATATTGTAAAATGGCGTGACCGTGTTAAAAATCAATTTGAAAAAAGAGAAGGCGAAAAACTGACCTACACACCGATTTTTATGGAGGCTGTAGCCAAAGCATTGAAAGATTTTCCAGGCATGAATATTTCTGTTGATGGGGATTACATTATTAAAAAGAAAAATATCAACTTAGGAATGGCAGCCGCATTACCAAACGGAAATTTAATTGTTCCTGTGATAAAAAATGCAGACCAATTGAATTTAGTTGGCATGGCAAAAGCCGTAAACGATTTAGGAAACCGAGCTAAAGCAGGCAAATTGAAACCAGACGACACCCAAGGAGGAACTTATACGGTAACCAATGTAGGTACTTTTGGTAGCGTTTTTGGAACACCAATAATTAACCAACCACAAGTTGGAATATTAGCTTTAGGAGCTATACGAAAAGTTCCTGCTGTGATTGAAACTCCCGAAGGTGATTTTATCGGTATTCGTCAAAAAATGTTCTTATCACATAGTTATGACCATCGCGTGGTTGACGGTGCACTTGGAGGTAGCTTTGTTAAAAGAGTTGCTGATTATTTAGAAGCTTTTGACCCAACTACTGAAGTTTAAAAATAGTAAAAAAAATAAAATACCCTTTCAATTGACAACTAAATTGAAAGGGTATTTTTTTACTGATAACTTTTTTGAATTTGTAGCAAATTATAGCACCATTATTTTATATTTGTAACTATTAAAAAAAGTATAATGGAATTAAAACTGAACCGACCAATTTGTTTTTTCGATCTTGAAACAACAGGTATTGAAGTAGCAAAAGATAGAATTGTAGAAATTTCAATTCATAAAGTTTTTCCAAACGGAACAACTGAAAGTAAAACATGGTTGGTAAATCCAACTATTCCAATCCCACCGCAAACAACTACAGTACACGGTATTACAAACGAAAAAGTGGCAAACGAACCTACTTTTAAAGAGTTAGCAAATACAATCCACGCTATGATAAAGGATTCTGATTTGGGTGGATTTAATTCAGATAGGTTTGATATTCCTTTGTTGGCAGAAGAAATGTTGCGAGCAGGAGTTGACTTTGATATGAAAAATAGAGTTTCAGTTGATGTGCAAACCATTTTTCATAAAAAAGAAGAACGAACATTAAGCGCTGCCTACAAATTTTATTGTAACGAAAGCTTAGAAAATGCGCACTCAGCAGAAGCTGATACTATGGCAACCTACGAAATTTTAAAAGCACAACTAGAGCGTTATCCTGATTTGGAAAATGATATGAAATCATTATCCGAATACACAACCCGAAAAAAATCAGTTGACTTTGCTGGATTTATTGCATTAAATAATGACGGAAAAGAAATTTTTACTTTTGGGAAAAACAAAGGATTACTTGTTGAAGATGTTTTAGAAAAAGAACCAGGATATTATGGCTGGATTCAAAATGCTGATTTTCCGTTATATACAAAAAAAGTGCTGACTGCCATCAAATTAAAGAAATTAAATACAAAATAATTTAAGTAGTTTACCAATGAAAATTATCTGTATAGGTAGAAATTATGCCAATCATATTGCAGAGTTGCAAAATGAAAAACCTGACGAACCCGTTGTTTTTTTAAAACCTGATTCGTCCATTTTACTAAAACAACATCCGTTTGTAATTCCAGAATTTTCAAACGATGTACACCATGAAGTAGAACTAGTTGTAAAAATTAACAAAGTAGGCAAATACATAGATGCAAAATTTGCACCTACTTATTATGATGAAATTGGACTTGGGATTGACTTTACAGCTAGAGATTTACAAGCAAAACTAAAAGCTAAAGGATTGCCTTGGGAAAAAGCAAAATCATTTGATGGTGCCACTGTACTTGGTGATTTTGTTTCAAAAGAACAATTTTCTGATGTGAACTCTATTAATTTTGAATTGCACAAAAACGGGCAACCTGTTCAAATAGGAAATTCAAATTTAATGCTTTGGAAAATAGATGAGTTGATAGCTCATGTTTCTCAATATTTTACATTAAAAAAAGGAGATATTATTTTTACAGGAACCCCTGAAGGAGTCGGAGCTGTACAGCCAAATGACATTTTGGAAGGATTTTTAGAAGGAAATAAAATGTTTAGAATTCAAGTGAAATAATGGCAATACATTATAATTTAGCAAAAGTATATGCTGATGAAACATTAAATCAGGATTTGACCAAAAAAATTCTGCTTGATTTCATTGCACACATTCCAACGGAAATTAAAAAAATTGAATTTGGCATTGAAACCAAACAATACGATGCCGTAAAAACGTTAACTGAAAAAATTAAACCTAGTTTTGACACTTTTGGCATGAATACTGCTTATGAAGAATTAGAATTAATTGAAAACTGGTCACAAGTAAAAGGCAGACGAAAAGAAGTAGCTGCAAATTTTAAAAATGTTCAACATAAAGTTAATAAAGCCATTAAGGAAATTAAAAAAGATTTCAATTTGTAAAATAATTCAATGAAAAATAGTTTCAAATTTTTAGTATTCATTCTTTCAATCACTAGTTTGGTACAGTCACAAACCAAAGACGGTTATTGGGATAACATCCGCACAACAAACCAAACATTTACGCTTAAAACTGGCGAAATTAAAATCATAAATTCGGAAGAATTTCCTGAAGGAACAACCGAATTTGTTTATAGAATTACCACTTTAAACAAAAACCAACAAATATCAAGTAGCTTAACTTCACTCTTAAAATCCATTCCCGACCCAACTGGAATTAGTCAAGGTGCTGCTGGAGGCGTGTTTTTATTGTCCACAATTTCAGGTGAAGATAAGAGTAAATACATTGTTTTTTCATCAAAAACAGCTGCAGATTTGTATTCAAAAAGTCAAAAAATTGAAAACGCTTGTTTTGTACAGGAAAAACCAATTAATAAAGAAGCCAAAGTACTTTCAATCCAAAATAACTGTTTTACTGCTACTTCAAATAGTGTTTGGTTTGCATTTGAAAGTGATAATTGGGTAATGAACCAAACCATAGTCTTAGAAATTGTTCCATGGGTTGATGTAAAACTTAGCCGTGGATGGAATACTAACTCAAAATCTGAGTTACTATCATTGTGTAAAAACCAAAAAGTGTATCCAATTTTAACAAAAAAAGACGCCTTTTCGGCACAATTTATAGACAAAATTTCACAAAAATATACCCGAAAAGAGTTCAATAGTTTAATTCCAGTTGAAAAAAATCAATTTATTGAAACCATTACAGAACAAATTTTAACTAAAACGGGCGATATTGATTTGTATTATGATTTGATTCGTAAAGAAGCCAAAACTACATTTGACAAAGGCAATAAAGATGCTGCGATTGCATTACTTCAAAAAGAATTTTTTAACAAAAAAAGAGCTACTGCAATTGATTATTACCAATTATCTAATTATTATTTAATTTCTAAACAATTTGATAAAGCTGAAAAAATTTGCAATGAAGGTATTCAGTTAGATGCAACAGAAATTAGTTTGCATTTACAAATGGCGCACATTTATATGTTTACCAATCGAATGTCTGATGCAAAAATGATTCACGAAAAGTATAAATTTCAGAACATAAATAGTTCAACAAGTTGGATAGATCAAACAAAAAGTGATTTTTTACATTTTGAAAAGAATAAATTCCCAACAAATGATTTTAAAAAAATCATTCGAATTTTAGATTAAAAAACAATTAATGAAAGCTTCCTACCACAAGTATTTACTAAATTTTAAACAACCCTCAGGCACTTCAAGAGGCGTTTTACATCAAAAAGAAACTTGGTTTTTAATTATTGAACAAGACGGTAAAAAAGGCATTGGTGAATGTGGACTTTTAAGAGGGCTAAGTTGCGATGATCGAGCTGATTATGAAGATCAATTAAAGTGGGTTTGCAACAATATAAATTTAGATAAAGGAACACTTTGGGATGCGTTAATTGAATTTCCATCCATCCAATTTGGACTTGAAATGGCGTTGCTATCACTTGAGTCTGAACATCCTTTTTTGTTATTTCCTTCCAACTTTACGTCGGGTACAGACAGTATCGAAATTAATGGATTGATTTGGATGGGAACTCCAGAGTTTATGCAGCAACAAATAACTGAAAAAATTGCTCAAGGATTTCGATGCGTAAAATTAAAAATTGGTGCCTTAGATTTTAATAAAGAAGTTGAACTATTACATTCAATTAGAGCAAAATTTAGCCCAAGCGAAATTGAAATAAGAGTGGATGCAAACGGTGGTTTTGATGAAATAAATGCTTTAGATAAAATTAACCAAATAGCTGGTTATCAAATTCATAGTATCGAGCAACCAATTCCAAAAAACATGACTGACAGCATGTCAGTTTTATGTAAAAACACTCCTATACCAATTGCATTAGATGAAGAGTTAATAGGTATTTTTTCAGCTGAAGAAAAAGAAGCATTGCTGTTAAAAATTAAGCCTCAATTCATTATTTTAAAACCAAGTTTTGTTGGAGGGTTTACTGGTACTTTAGAGTGGATTAACTTAGCAAAAAAGCATGAAATTGGTTGGTGGATTACCTCTGCATTAGAAAGTAATATTGGGTTAAATGCAATTGCGCAATGGACTTATTTGCTTCAAAATAAATTACCACAAGGACTTGGAACGGGTGGTTTGTTTACCAATAATTTTGAATCTCCACTAGAAGTAAAAGATGGTAAATTATGGTATAATAATTTGCTGAATTGGGAAGTGAATTTGGATGATTTTAATTTGTAAAAAAAAACGCTAATTGATGACAAATAGCGTTTTTTTTTGAACTAAAATTCAATATTAATTTACAATAATTTTTCTAGTAATTACCTTTTGTTCATTCATCAATTTAACAAAATAAAATCCTTTTTCAAGGTTGTCAATTGTGAAATTTTTAATGTTTTTATCTTGATTTTTGATCTCCAGTATCAATTGACCGTTTACATTTATAACATGAATTGAATCTATATCAACCGTAGAATTGATGTTTACTTTATGATCATTTGTAGGGTTTGGGTAAATATCAACCGACACATAATCAAATACATCTGTAGCCATTATTGTACTTGGCCATCTGTTTTGAGCAACTGGCCCACCCCAAATTAATGTTGCTAAATAGGGATTGTCAATGAATGGATTTCTGTTTCCTTGTGCATAAGGGTTTGATGCGTTACCATGATAAGTATTTCTATTGTCTTCATATACAGATACTGGATCATCAGCATTCCATTGTAATAACATTGACACCATATTTGCATCCGAAGCTACAGTTGCTCCTGTTGCTACATTTTTTGGTAAACATTGGGAACCATAACGTAAATACATATACATCATCATTCGGGCAACATCCCCTTTCCATTGATCACCTGGGTACCAACCACCCGTAACAGTTTGAGAGTTACCTGAACCCGGAGCAAATTTTAAACTACCTCTACTATTATTTCGTGTAACATCAGATGAACGCAAATGATGTGCATCTTCACCAGCATCAGAAGGAGCATCATCATCTAAAGTTGGATTACCAAGCGCTTTTGCGTAAACATGTTCTCTATTCCAATCACCTGTATTGCCGCTATTACTATTTTTATCACGATACAAATCGTTTGTAATATCAGTATCTGTACCATTTTCCCAACCATAAATAAGCATTACATTATTTGAATTATTTGGATCCAAATCAGTTACTTTAGATGCTTCCCAAACTCCTGGAGTGTAACTTAAATAATTAGTGTGCTTTGTAGTTAACTTATTGGCAAGTGCAGTTTTTAATGCAGTTCCAGTTAAATTCCAGTTAAAGGAATTGTAATAGGGTAAGGCTGGCGAACCCGCTTGTGAAAAAGCGATTGTACAAACAATTAAATGGATAAATAGATAAATTTTTTTCATCGTAAATTAAATTTTTCGTTCTAATAATGCCATATAAAATCCATCATATCCTGATTCTGAGGCTAATAATTTTGTATCTTTTACAAATATAAAACTTTTACCAATATCCGTTGCTAAAAATTTTTGAATTTGTTCTTGGTTTTCAGATGGTAAAATAGAGCACGTTGCATACACTAATTTTCCGCCTGGTTTTACTATTTTTGAATAACTTTCTAAAACTTCGGCTTGAATTTTTTTAATATTATCAATAAATTCGGGTTGCAATTTCCATTTGGCATCAGGGTTTCTTTTTAAAACCCCCAATCCGCTACACGGTGCATCAATAAGAACTCTGTCAGCTTTTTCATGTAGTTTTTTGATTACTTTAGTCGAATCAATAATTCGGTATTCAATGTTAAAAGCACCGTTTCGTTTGGCTCTTAATTTCAATTGTTTTAGTTTGCTTTCGTACAAATCCATCGCAATTAATTGCCCTTTATTTTCCATTAATGAAGCCAAATGCAATGTTTTTCCTCCAGCGCCAGCACAAGTGTCCACAACCCTCATTCCAGGTGCTACATCAAGAAATGCAGCTACTAGTTGAGATGAAGCATCTTGCACTTCAAACATTCCTTCTTTAAACGCATCAGTCATAAATACATTAGCGCGCTCTTTTAGCACAAGTGCATCATTATTGTCTTTGATATATTCGGTATCTATATTCAAATCCATTAATAAACTTCGAAGTTTTTCTTTAGTGGTTTTTAATGTATTTACCCTTAATATTACTTTTGCTTGTTGGTTTTGAGCAGCAATTTCTTTAGTCCAAAGTGCTTCGCCAAGTTCTTTTACACCAAGTTCGTCCATCCAATTAGGTATAGATTCGCGCAAGGCTCTAGTTTTTGATAACTCATCAAAACGTCCTTTAATTTTTCGTTCGGGAGTACCCTCTAGTTGACGCCAATCAGGAATTGGATACCCACGCAAAACAGCCCAAACTGCAAACATTCTCCAAATATTATCTCTATCATAAGGCTCTTTAACCTCCGCAATTTCGGCATAAAGTCGTTTCCATCGAACAATTTCATATATGGTTTCGGCAACAAATTTTCGGTCGGCGCTTCCCCATCTTTTATCTTTTTTCAAAGCTCGTGCAACTACTTTGTCTGCATACTCGCCTTCATTAAATATTGCGTTTAATGAATCGATGGTGGTATAAACTAAATTTCTATGTAATCTCATTTTATTTTTTAATCAGCTTGCAAAGGTATTGCTTTTTAATAGAAACAAAAAAGTATTCTTAATTTGGTTTAAGAATACTTTTTTTAGTTGTACTATTTTTGTGAAATACAGTAGTTTTCTAATCGTTTCATTCCTATTATTTGTGGTGGGTGCAGCACCATTGGAAATTGTTCAACTTTAACAGAACTACTATCTAAACCAAAGCCTTTCTCTTCTGACAAACTGAATTTTTTCATAAAGAAATAAGCATTCATAACAATATTTTCAAAGAAGGTTAAATCACTATCATTTGATAAAAATTTCTCTGAAAGTACAAATTTGAAATCACCTAAAATATTATTTTTATTCAATGATTCGTAACGGCTAGTAATATCAACTTCTCCTTTTTGAACCATATCTTTAATCACTTCTTTAAACA
Source organism: Flavobacterium sp. (assembly GCA_044373115.1). GTDB lineage: Bacteria > Bacteroidota > Bacteroidia > Flavobacteriales > Flavobacteriaceae > Flavobacterium. The sequence continues at coordinate 10,561 of JBILQQ010000014.1, read as the reverse complement.
TTAAATTAATCTTGGTAGGCTCTCTAAACCCTAGATAAAAATCAATTCGGTAAATGTCATCACTAACAATTTCTGTTACTCTGTATTCTTTTCTATAAGGTTCATTTAAAATATTAACATGAATAAACCAATAAATATCAGCTCGTTTTGGTCTTTTTTGAAGAATAGAATACATTACTTTTTCTTCAATTTCATCAACCCTATTTGAGTTGGTCATGTAAACCAAATGTGTAGCATATTTTGGTATTGATAAATCAACACTTAGCTCTGCAAGTACTTTTTTATAGGAATCAATTTTTACAATTTTTGTATAATTATGACTAATTCTTTTTGCTAAAAACCAAGTTGCCATAATGCTTATAAGAATTACCGCAATGATCAAAGTAACAAAACCTCCATGCATAAATTTTGGTAGAATTGCATATAAAAAACTAAATTCAATAACTAAATATAGCGTAATTAATGGAACAATGTAATACATTTTTACACGTTTCATTATTAAATAAAAATTAAGCAAAATAGAAGTCATTATCATTGTAAGCACAATTGCCAACCCATACGCATGCTCCATATTGCTCGATTTTTCAAAATACAAAACTACACCAATACATCCTGCTAAAAGCAGCCAATTTATTGATGGTATATAAATTTGACCTTTCTCTTCTGTGGGATAATTTATTTTAACTTTTGGCCAAAAATTTAATCGCATGGCTTCGTTAATCAAGGTGAAAGATCCGCTAATTAAGGCTTGAGAAGCAATTACTGCTGCCAATGTTGCAACAACAACACCTATTGGTTGGAACCAAGTTTCCATTATTAAATAAAATGGATTTCCGTTGGCACCACCAAGTTCTACAAGCGTTTTACCTTCGTGTTTTATTAAAAAAGCACCTTGCCCAAAGTAATTTAGCAGTAACATTAGTTTAACAAAAATCCAACTTACTCTGATGTTTTTTCTACCACAATGTCCCATGTCTGAATACAAAGCTTCTGCTCCTGTTGTACATAAAAACACCGCTCCAAGAACAAAAAAACCTTCAGGATGTGCAGATAACAAATGGTAAGCGTAATAGGGGTTTAAAGCCTTTAATACATCAAAATTTTGAGCTATTTGGATGGAACCTAAAATACCAAGCATAGAAAACCAAATCAACATAGATGGCGCAAAAAATTTGCCAACCAATTTAGTTCCATATTGTTGAATAATAAATAATATTATTAAAATAACAATTACAATACGTTGAATATCCCAAACTTCAAGATGTGGATAAAATATTTTCAATCCTTCTACAGCAGAAGAAACTGAAATTGGTGGGGTAATAATTCCATCGGCGAGTAAGGTACTACCGCCAATAATTGCGGGTACAATGAGCCATTTTATCTTTGTTTTTTTAACTAATGCAAATAATGCAAAAATCCCTCCTTCGCCATGATTATCTGCGTTTAAAGTAATAACAACATATTTTAGTGTGGTTTGAAGTGTAAGTGTCCAAAAAATACACGAAATTCCACCAAGTACAATGTCGCTAGTAATTGCATATTTACCAATAATAGAATTCATTACATATAAAGGAGAAGTACCAATATCTCCAAAAATAATACCTAATGTAATTAATAATCCAGCTCCAGAAAGTTTACTGTGAATGTTTTGATGGCTATTTGAACTCATACATGTTTTTTATAAAAGTTTACAAAGGTATTACTTTTATAGATTTCAAATAAAAAAAGCACCTATTATTTTCGGTGCTTTCAGTTAGAATTAAGTATTTTGGTATCTTCTTTCCGATTTTTTAGTTCTTTCAGTTGATTTACCTAGGGTTGGGGTATTGTTATTTTTATTTTTTAAGCTAGAGCGTATTAACTAGTTATGAAAAACAAAACATCAAATTTAGCCCCGACAGAGCCGATATCCTCCCGAAGTCCCGAAGGGCGAGGGAGATAAAGGCGATGGCGGGACTAAACGTTTTATGTAACGGGTTTTGGTGCTTCTAAAAAAAAAATTAATTTCGAGTAGTAGATCTTGTTCTATTTGGAGTACTTTGCTCAACTTTGGTTGGATTTACAGATCTTGGGGTGTTGGATTGTCTTGGGCTTACGGTTTGATTTCTAGGTTCAACTTTTCGAGGCGTTGTATTTTGTGCTGGTTGCGAATTGTTTCGCGGGCTTACGGTTTGGTTTCTAGGTTCAACTTTTCTAGGTTCAACTTTTCGTGGAGTTGTGTTTAGTTCAGGTTGCGAATTGTTTCGTGGATTTGAGTTATTTCTTGGCGAAATTTCCCTTGGCGAGTTCGTATTTCTGGGAGTAGTTTCTAATCGAGGGGTTCGGTTTTCAAGATTTCTTTGAGGTCTTGATTGCTCTAATTCGGCTCTGTTAGTATAGCCAACGTTTCTGGTTTGGAAAGATCGATTTGGGTAATTAATTTCGTAACCATTACTTCTTCTACCGTAATAATTGTTGTATGCAACTTGACATCTTCTAGTTGTTACATAATTATAATGGTGATTACTATTTATGAATAAACCGATATGATTTCTGTATTTAAAAACTGGAAAAGGTGTCCAATAAGAATAATATACGGGGTAGTGTCTCCATCTCCAAATTGAATAATACGGTACATAGTTTGTGCTCCAAAAATAATTGTAAATTACTGGTCGAGTTACATATACTGGTTCATAAATGTAATTAGTTCCATACATATATACATCGCCAACAACCTGAATTTGAATATTGTTATTTGTATCTTTTTCAACTTCAATTGTAGCTACATCTTGGTAAACTTCATCTCCAATTACTGATTGAACTACTACCAAATGTACATTGTTCTCAACTGATTCAATTACTCTTAAATAATCAACTTGGTTGTCGTTGTTCAAATCCAAGTTTGAAATTTGTGATTTAGGATCATTTATTTTGTTTTCAAAATCTTCTAAATTTAATGCATCGCCAAAGATTGAGGCAACTGCACGAAGGTCCAAATTGTCACTTACTTCAGAACTAGTTGCGTTAACAATTGTGCGGTCTTGAGCCGATAAGGAATTAAAAGAAAAAATACCTAACACGGTTGCGAAAATCAGATTTGCTTTCATAATCTTGGAATTTAATTACTATTCATTTTAAAATTATATAACCAACTTTTGTGCCACAAATTATTTAGCGTACTTTAGCTCACAAAAAAAAGGATGAAAAAGTTAGGTTATATTGGAATACTATTGGTTTTAATTTCGTGCAGATCAACATTGAACACTTCACAAAATGATTTTAATAAAATTTCTATTGACACCCTTTTGCAAGGAAGTTTTAGTTGTAGAGCGATTGTTTTTCATGATAATAAAATTTACTATGGCGCTGATAAAAGTAGCATGGGTTACATTAGTTTGACTGATCGTAATGATAAAGGATTAATTGTACTAGATACTTTAGCTACTGAATTTAGAAGTATCGCAAGCAATTCGAAGTCCGTATTTGTGCTAAATGTTGGAAATCCAGCCAAGCTATACAACGTTTCAAATGATTTACAAAAAAATGAGTTGGTTTATACAGAAAGTCACGAAAAAGTTTTTTTTGACAGTATGCAATTTTGGAATAACAAAGAAGGAATTGCTTTAGGTGATCCAATAAATGATTGTTTTAATATAATAATTACTAGAAATGGCGGCAAAACTTGGAACAAGATAAATTGCAATGCTTTACCTAAATTAGAGGTTGGCGAAGCTGCTTTTGCTGCAAGCAATACTAATATCGTAGTTAAAAACAATAAAACTTGGATTGTTTCGGGCGGAAAAAAATCGAGGGTTTTTTATTCCGCTGACAAAGGTTTAACTTGGACTGTTTTAAACACGCCAATCATTCAGGGACAAACGATGACAGGGATTTTTACAGCCGATTTTTATGATGAAACTATCGGAATTATTGCAGGGGGCGATTATGAAAAGCCTAATCAAAACACACAAAACAAAGCCGTTACTACAAATGGTGGACAATCATGGCGATTGGTAAATGATGGTCAAGGTTTTGGTTATGCTTCGTGTGTACAATTTTTTCCTAAATCAAAGGGTAAAAAATTAGTATCGGTTGGCGCTAGCGGTTTGTTTTACTCAACAGATAAAGGTCAAAGTTGGAAACAATTTTCAACAGATAAAAATTTATATACCGTTCGATTTATTGATTCAAAAACTGCAATTGCGGCGGGTAAAAACAAAATTATCAGAATAACTTTTGATTGAAAAAATTAACATTGTTAAGTTATTTTTTGCCTTTGTATTGTTGTAATAATTTTCGACTAAATTGTTCTTCAGCTCTTTTGAGTTTTACAATTTTAACTGCAGGCAAAACGGTTTTTAATTTTGTAATGAGTTTTTTCTTTAACAAATACGTTTCTTCTTCAGCATTTTCCATTTGAATTACAAGGCTATTTGCTTCTTTTTCTGAAATATTGTCTAAGGATTCCTCCTCAATATTGTCCAAAATATTTTTTAATTTACCTCTACGCAATTCGTGCATTTTATCTTCAAATTCATTGTAAATTGGCCAAAATTTTTCGGCTTCACTGCTTGTTAGTTTGAGTTCGTTGGTAATATGAGCCACCTTAAGTGCTTTAATTTGCTCTTTTTTTTCTTTAAATTTTCCTGGTTGAGCTAGTGTAATTTGAGTAAGTAAAAGCACTAGTAGTGTATAAATAATTTTCATGATTTATGTATTAGTTAGATAAATAATTTTCAATATTTGATTCGTCAATTAAAGCTGCTTCAAGAGTTTCAGAATCGGTTATTGTATCAATTTTGATTGCTGATATGGCATCTTGGTCAAGTAAATTTATAATATCGTCATCAGTAATGGTTGAATTATACAATAAATGATTTTCAACCTCGGTTACATCTGACGGTTCTTCAAATTTAGAAGTAAGTAACAACGTGCTGGTTAGCGTAATAACAGCCGCCGCACCAATAAACCATTTTTTGTTATCCGACAAGAATTGAATTATTGATTTATTTTGCTTTGGAAAATGATGTACGCTATTTTGCTCAAAATCATCGAAATAAGTATCGGGCACGGTAAAACCGGTGGCAATTTTTGGTGATGTGTCAAGTAGAATTTTATCCATATTTGTTTGACTAGTAGTTTTCATTTTAGTTTAATTTGTATTCAAATAATCTTCAATTTTTTTAACTGCAAAATGGTACGAAGCCTTTAAAGCCCCAACTGAAGTTCCTAAAATATCAGATATTTCTTCATATTTTAATTCTTCAAAATATTTCATTTTAAAAACAAGTTGTTGTTTTTCAGGCAATAAAGAAATGGCTTTTTGGAGTTTTAACTCAATTTCGTTGCCGTTAAAATAAACGTCCGCGGGTAAATTATCTATAGTTTTAGAAAGTAATTCTTCATTTGAAATTTTATTTCTGGTAGCCTTACTTTTTAAAAAAGTTAAAGCTTCGTTGGTTGCTATTCGATAAACCCACGAAAAAAGTTTACTTTCACCTTTGAACTTTGAAATGTTTTGAAAAATTTTTATAAATGTATTTTGCAAAACATCATTGGCATCATCATGATTTAGTACAATGCTTCTAATTAAATTATATAGCGGTTTTTGGTACTCGTGCACCAATTTTTTAAATGCTGCACCTTGGGTTTTAGCATTTAATAATTCCTTTATAAATTCTTCTTCTTGCAATTACTGTTTTTGGATTAGAATGAATAAAGTAAAAAAGGTTTAATCCGTTTTAGATTTTATATTAGTACAGGTTTTTCCTTAATTTAGAACCTCAGGTAAACTTTGAGTTGTTGGAGCAGAGGGTGGTGCTGGTAAAGTATCAACAGATTGTTTAAAGTACCTTTTTTTAATTATTTTTTTTGGTAAAACTGGAATATAAATATCGGTTTCCCATTTTGATGGATAGCTCGTATCCTCAATTGTTTTTAAATAAACTTCTGAAATTTCAATTGCAGGGTCAACTAAAATTTTATTTTTCCCCAAATAATTCAAACCACTTTGCCATGCCTTTTTAGTGTGTGAATAGTTTCCAATTAACTTAGTTTTCATTGCAGTGTACGAAGCTAATTTACCCAATTTTACGTTACTTTTAAGCGATGGAAAAATGGAATCTTTAACAGGAATACATACTGATATTTGTACATTATCAGAACCAATTGCTTGATTTGAATAAATAATAAATGGTTTTCCGTTGGATAAGATGTTGTTCGTTTTAAAAAATTTCTTCAATCTTGGAAGTACAATTTTGATATTTTTGGAAACGCTACTGTTTTTGCAGTTTAAAGTTTGTTTTAAATAAAAAGTTCCTACTCTGCTCACCAAACCAATATTTTTGATGGAATAGGTATTCATCTCGTAATTTAAGGTTTTATCTAAATTAACAATTTTTTGTTCAAAATCAGTAATTAAAACCTTCTCTATTCCACCTCTGAAGAAAGAAGTTATTTTTGATTTAAAATCAATTTTTCCGTTGGTTTTCCATGTAATTTTTGCGCCTCCAATAGTGTCTTTTAAAAACCAAGTAACAACTGATGATTCACCGTTTACAATTATTTTTTGTTGAATACTGTCGTTTTCTTTACAAGAAATGGTTTGCATACTACCGTTTGAATTTCCTTTCCACGAAACCCAACTTCCTTTGCCCCAGGTAATTTCAGTAAAATCTAGTTTGTTATTTTTATTCGACAAGGTGTTGTCAAAGGTTTCCCAATTTCTATAATCAATTAAATAATTATATACTACCGATGGAGTTGATTTAATAAAAATGCTTTTAGTGATGTTATAGGTATGCTTTGATGTTGCAACAAATACTGCCATACCAAAAGTTATTAGCATCACAATTAACAGTATATATTTTAAAATTCTCATCCTTTGGCTTTTGAATTTCAAAATTATAATAAAAAAATCAATATTTAACAAAAATCAATGTAAATTTTAATTGATATTATTAAATTAGTGTTTTGTCAAAAATTTTATCATAAAAAGTACCGCTACAAATGATAAAAAACCTATCAATATTTTATAGTTTCCTTTGTAAAATTGATTGTGTAATGGCTTGTCTTTTCTGTATGAAATTACCATTGCAATAACAAAAACGATAATAAATAGTACTGCAAAAATTAATTGTCCTGTTGAAAACATAAGTGATTTTTTTTTACAAAAATACGATTTAATTGTATATTTTTTTTTAATTTCGAAAGATAAAACTATGACTATGAAAAAACAATTAAATGCAGTCAATCAATTTCACAATGCCTTTGGATTGGGAGTTAGTGATAAAATAATTGGTGATTTGGGTGCAACCAAAAACTTACTTCGATTTAATTTAATGAAAGAAGAAAACGAAGAATATTACGAAGCCGTTCAAAAAAACGATGTTATTGAAATTGCTGACGCATTAGGCGACATGCTGTATGTGTTGTGCGGTACAATTTTGGAGCATGGGTTACACCATAAAATTGAGGAGGTTTTTGATGAAATTCAGCGCAGTAATATGAGTAAATTAGACCATGACGGAAAGCCAATTTATAGAGAAGATGGCAAAGTAATTAAGGGTCCAAATTATTTTAAACCTAATTTAAACACTATTTTAAAATAAAAAAAGGTTGTCAGTAACGACAACCTTTTTGATTATATTTTCACTGTCCATTGGAACGGATCGTCCAAAAGTTTGTGTTGTATTTTAGTTAACTTATCTTTTAATTGCAAGGCAAACGAATTTTCAATTTTAGGCAATTCGTAATAATTTTCTTGAAATGAAAACCCAACAATTGGATTAACTACCGCTGCGGTACCAGCACCAAAAATTTCTTTTAAAGTACCATTCTGGGAAGCTGCCACTAGTTCGTCAACCAAAACCGAACGAATTTCAACTGAAATCCCTTCTCTTTTAGCTATATCGATTAAACTTTTACGAGTTATTCCGTCCAAAATTCTTTCACTAGTAGGAGCAGTAATTAAGGTATCATTAATTCTAAAAAAAACATTCATTGTTCCTGCCTCTTCTAACTTGGTGTGTGTTGCATCGTCCGTCCAAATAATCTGTTGAAAACCTTGATCATTTGCCAATTTTGTTGGATAAAACTGTGCCGAATAATTTCCTGCAGCTTTTGCAGCACCGATACCACCGTTGGCAGCACGGCTAAAATGCTCAGCAATAAGCACTTTTACCTCACCCGAATAATACGATTTTGCAGGTGACAATAATATCATAAAACGGTATTGCGATGAGGGCTGTGCAATAACTCCACTCCCTATAGCAATCATAAAAGGACGAATATAGAGTGAATTACCTAAGCCTTTTTTTACCCATTCTTTATCCAAATCAATTAACGATTTTAAACCTTCAATAAATACATATTCAGGCACTTCTGGCATTGCCATCCTAACAGCTGATTTGTTAAATCGTTCAAAATTTTGATCAGGTCGAAACAACCAAACATCGTCAGCTTCGTCTTTGTAAGCTTTCATTCCTTCAAAAATTGCTTGACCGTAATGAAACACTTTAGCTGAAGGATCAATCAAAAAAGGAGCGTAGGGTTCAATTGAAGGCTTTTCCCATGCGCCATTTTTAAAGTCGCAAACCAACATGTGATCTGTAAATACATTCCCAAATGTTAACTGCTCAAAATCAACTTGACCAATTTTTGATCCGTTTGCCTTTGTTATTTCAATTTCAAATGTTGTGTCTAAGCTCATCCGTTTTAGTAGTGAAATGTTTATTTTTTTATCCTATTGAAAACCAATTATTTTGATTAATTTAATTTTCAATATATTTTTTGCAAAACTAATAAAAAAAATACTTTTTATTAAATTATTATTTGTAAAATTCCTTGTTTTTTGAAATTATTCAAATTAATTCTCAATATTCTAATTATTTGTTATCATTTATAAAAAAATGTTAAGTTTTCCTTGTATGTTTTCAATATCTCGTTATTTTTGCAGTATAAACTAATTTTAATTTATTATGAAAAAGCACCTATTTATAACTCTATTTTTGGTTTCGTTTGTTGTTTTCAATGCAACTGCACAACAAAAGAACACTAAAACCACATCCATAAACACCTCTGATTACGTTACATTTGGCGAAAAATTTGAAGCATCTAAAGTACTGTCAAACAAAGAAATGCTCAAAAAATACAAATCACTTAAAAAAGGTGATTCGTTAGTTGTAAAATTCAAATCAACGATTAAAGAAGTTTGCAAAAAGAAAGGTTGTTGGATGCAAATGGACTTAACAGCTGACCAACAGGCATTTGTACGATTTTTAGATTACGGTTTTTTTGTTCCTTTAAATGCCGACAACTCTGAAGCAATTGTTAATGGCGTAGCCTATATTGATGTAGTTACGGTTGAAGAATTAAAACACTATGCCAAAGATGCTGGCAAATCGCAGGCAGAAATCAACAAAATTAAAAAACCAGAAATAACTTATGCCTTTAGAGCAACTGGAGTTTTAATTAAAAAATAAAAAGTACAATGAAACAACTACTACTTTCAACACTACTTCTGGTAGTGTTTTTTTCTTGTCAAAAAAAGGAACTAAAAACCACTACAGATACTGCATCAAAAGCAACTTGCACCGATTCAATTACACCCAAAAAAGAAGGATTTCAAATGTACCAAATGTCGGAAATGGCAGCGTTAATGGAACAAATGTATGCCGAAAACAAAACCCTAAAGGCAAACATTATCAACAAAAAACCATTGGGTAAATTTCCGGAATACTACAACCGACTTCACACCGCAACATTTACTGATCAAGCAGACAACGACGAACTATTTAAACAAAATGCCGATTTATACATTCAAGCACAACAAAAAACCTATGCCAATACTGGCGATGCAAAAACAAATTACAACAAAGGCATTGACGCCTGCATACGCTGTCATGAAACCAAATGCGGCGGTCCAATTCCACGAATAAAAAAACTCTATATTAAATAAAGAGCAAACAATTTCACCCAAAAACTCAAAAAATAAATGAAAAGAGAAATCCAAATAACTGCCGATGGCTCCACCTCAATCTTTATTCCAGAGTTAAACGAAGGCTACCATTCCAGACACGGTGCCATTCAAGAAGCCTACCACGTTTTCATCAAAAACGGATTGGAACAGTGCAAAAATAAGGAAATCTCAATTTTGGAAATCGGATTCGGAACAGGACTAAACGCCTTCATTACCTACCTTGAAACTGAAAAGAACAACCAAAAAATAAACTACATCGGCATAGAAGCTTACCCAGTACTAAACGAACATATACTCCAAATGAACTACGTTGAACAACTCAACGAGTTACACAACCAAACCATTTTTACCCAAATGCACACCGCCAATTGGGAACAACCCATTGCGCTTTCCTCCAACTTTAAACTCACCAAACGCAACCAATTTTTTCAAGACATAACCGACCAAAATACCTACAATTTAATTTATTTTGACGCCTTTGGATTTACCGCTCAGCCTGAACTTTGGACAGAAGCAATTTTCAAAATAATGTACAATGCGCTACAAAAAGACGGCATTTTAGTCACCTACGCCTGCCGCACCTCAATTAAAAACGCCATGATA
>JBILQQ010000076.1:0-3990 GCA_044373115.1 Flavobacterium sp. | reverse complement strand
AGTCCGAAAGAGTTTTTGGCAATTGCTAAAAGTTTGCAATTAGTTGTGATTTCGGTGTTTGTATAAGCTTTATTTGAAAATGCTGTTCGTTTGATAACGAATGGCGATGTTGATATAGGAAGTCCAACTACATTTGATGCAAAACCAGCGTTAAGTGCTATGGCTAGCAATGGGGCTAGGTAACTACTGTCGGTGGTAGAGGCTAGTAAAACGATTTGTGCGGCTTCTTTTTGTGCGGCTTGATGTATAATTTGGGAATAGACTTTTGCCGAGAAATTGTTTAGTTTGTCGTTGTTTACTTGTAGTATTTTTTGAACGCCGTATTTTGATAATTCTGCGGTGTTGTTTGCGTTTACAGTTATTGCAGTTACAGTTGTCCCTGTTGATTCTGCTATTTTGCTTGCGTAAGAGGCTAGTTCAAAAGCTACTTTTTTTAGTTTTCCTTCGCTTGATTCAGCGTATATAAGTATAGACATAATAGTTGTTTTTTTTTGTTATAAAAAAGGGTAATTGAAATTAAATTACTTTAGCTTCGTTGTGCAGAAGCGAAATTAATTCGTCTAAATTATCAGGGGAAATCATTTTTACAGCTGATTTTGGTGCTGGTTTTAGGTAAGTTACCACGTTTGTGTTGGTATTAGCTTGAATTGGCTCCAAAACGGTAAGTACTTTAGTACGTGCAGTCATGATGCCTCTCATGTTTGGAATTCGGAGGTCTTTTTCTTCTACAATTCCTTTTTGTCCACCAATAATTACAGGTGTAGAAGTAGTAACAATTTCTTTACCACCGTCAATTTCGCGAGCTGCTTTCACGTTTGTTGCTTCAATCACCAAATCGGTGCATGAGTTTACAAAGTTGAAATTAACCAGTGCGGCCAACATACCTGGTACCATTCCACCGTTATAATCTAGTGATTCTTTACCACATATAATTAGGTCGTAATTTCCAGCTTTAACTACTTCTGCAAGTTGACTAGCTACAAAAAAACCATCGGTTGGTGCTGCGTTGATTCGAATGGCTTCGTTGGCGCCAATGGCAAGTGCTTTTCTGAGGGTCGCTTCAGTATCGGGCAAACCTACATTAACAACAGTAACTGTTGCGCCTTGCTGCTCTTGAAACCAAATGGCTCTAGTTAATCCAAATTCATCATTTGGGTTGATTACGTATTGAACCCCGTTGTTATCAAAATCGGAATCATTATTTACAAAATTGATTTTGGATGTAGTATCGGGCACATGACTGATGCAAACAAGTATTTTCATTTGTACACTGTATTAGGTTAATTTTAAAGCTGTAAAAGTATAAAATAAATTCCAAATAATTGTATGCGTGCATACTATTTTTTTAGTATTATAACGTTTTCGTTAGGTTTGACAACCTATTGAATTATTCGTTACAAATACAAATAATCACCAAAGGATAATTAGAAAATTAGTTAAATTTTAAATTTTATAAAAAAATGTTAAAAAGTTGTGATTTTACAACTTTTTTAAAATTTTATAAAAATATATTTGGCGAATATTTATGTGCAAAACGTCAACCTTTTATACTAGCATGAAAAAAAATACAATTTATATTACAGCCTTTTTAGCATTTATTAGCTTGCCTATTTTTTCTCAAACCAATGAAAATAAGAAAGTTAAACGTAATTTTTTAAACAACACCGCCACCATAAACGGACATGTTTATAGAGACACAAACGGCAACGGAACACAAGATTCCGTAGAGCCAAACCTAGCCAATGTAGGCGTATTAATTAACCAAAGTGATGGTAGTTTTCAAGTTGTTGACACCGATGTGAACGGAAATTGGACTGCATTAGTGTCGGCAGGAAGCACAATAGTGAGTCTTGACCAAAGCGATTTGCCTCCTATTTCAGGTAGAGTCCAAACAGAAGGATTGGATCCAAATACTGTTGTAGCTATTGCAAATCAAACAGTTTACGCAGGCACGGATGGCTTTTTTTATGTCGGAAAGTTGACTGGTCATCTGTATTTTGACAAAAATGGAAATGGGACTCAAAATGCAACTGTCGATTTGAACATGGCAAATGTTGACGTAAAAGTGACCGATGCTCATGGAAACATACATAATACAACCACAGATTCCTTCGGAAATTGGACAGTTACAGCTGGGATTGGACAAGCAACAGTTACCATTAACACAAATGATATTGACTTTCCACTTGGCGCAACACAAACGGAAGGAACAAACCCTAGCACTTCGACAATATTAGTTGCTACAACCACTTTTAGCGAAAATGACGGGTTTTATGAAAACGGTACTATTAGCGGACACCTTTATAATGATAGTAATGGAAATGGCTCCCAAAATGGCACGGAAAGTAATCTAGCTAATGTACCAATTACAATTCAAACCTCATTAGGCGCCACAGTATCTACAACAACAAATGGACTTGGAAACTGGTCCGCTACAGTACCCATAGGAAACACAACAGTAACTATTAATATGGCTTCGGCAGCGCTGCCTCAAGGATCCGTTTTGACCGAAGGTATTAACCCAAAAAGCAGTAATGCAACACTAAATGGAAATGTATTTTTTGGCAACTATGGTTTTTACAATAAAGGAATAGTAAAAGGGCATTTGTATGTAGATTTAAATAATAATGGCACACAAAATACAGGTGAACCAAACCTGCCAAATATTTCTGTAAAAATAACAGAGTCTAATAGTGCTATTCAAAATTTAGTTACCGATGCAAACGGAAACTGGACTGCAACGGTAATTGCTGGATCAACAGTATCAACTATTGATACAACCGATGCTGATTTCCCTTATGGAGCAACACAAACACAGGGTACTAACCCTATCACAACAACTGTAATTGCCAACACAACAAACCAAACTACAGATTGTGGTTTTTATTATGCCACAGATACAGATGGTGATGGCATATCGGATGAAAGCGAAACAGCCAATGGAACAAGCCCACTAGACCCTTGTAGTCCATCGCACCCTGCAGGCTATTCAGCATATAATCCAACCAATTTAATTTGGAAAGCTGCTGATTGTGATGGTGATGGTATTACCAACGGAAACGAACACACCGCATCAACCGACCCTTACAACCCGTGTAGTCCGCTACCAACAGCAACATCAACTGGATTTAATAGTGCCAATTTAATTTGGAAAGCTGCTGATTGCGATAATGATGGTTTAACAAATGGTCAAGAAACAACTCTTGGTACTAACCCTTTTAATGCCGATACCGATGGTGATGGAATAAAAGACGGTCCTGAAGTAACAAACAATACCAATCCGAAATTACCTTGCGATCCTTCGCAACCTGTTGGATATACAGGCTACGTGTCAACAAACTTAATTTGGCAAGCTGCTGATTGTGATGGTGATGGTATTTTGAACGGAAACGAACACACAGCTGGAACAGACCCTTACAACCCGTGTAGTCCGCTACCAACAGCAACATCAACTGGATTTAATAGTGCCAATTTAATCTGGCAAGCCGCTGATTGCGATAATGATGGTTTAACAAATGGTCAAGAAACAACTCTTGGTACTAACCCTTTTAACGCTGACACCGATGGTGATGGGATTAAAGATGGCCCTGAAGTAACAAACAATACCAATCCGAAATTACCTTGCGATCCTTCGCAACCTGTTGGATATACAGGCTACGTGTCAACAAACTTAATTTGGCAAGCTGCTGATTGTGATGGTGATGGTATTTTGAACGGAAACGAACATACTGCAGGAACAGACCCTTACAACCCATGTAGTCCGCTACCAACTAGTACAACTACAGGATTTAATAGTGCCAATTTAATCTGGCAAGCCGCTGATTGTGATAATGATGGTTTAACAAATGGTCAAGAAACAACACTGGGCACTAATCCATTTAACGCTGATACCGATGGTGATGGTATAAAAGACGGCCCTGAAGTAACAAACAATACCAATCCAAAATTACCTTGCGACCCTTCACAACCTGTTGGATATACAGGCTATGT
>JBILQQ010000042.1:0-17981 GCA_044373115.1 Flavobacterium sp. | reverse complement strand
TTAAATAGTCAAAAAGTAATTGGAGAAGGCAAATATTCTGTTACTTGGGTTTTAGAAAATTCAGTTTGGAAAGTCCAATGCCATACTTGGTCTATGCCTGTAAAAGTATAAATTTGTACCAATAAAAATTATAACCACTTGTCTGTAAAATGTCAAGTGGTTTTTGTTTGCCAGTGGTCGTCAAAAATTGCCTACAACTAGTAGATATACGAAAGTTATTGCGTTTTTAACATTTTCTATTTGGCAAATAACTTTACTACCTATTTAGTGGTTTTGTATTTATTTTTCAAAAGTAAGAAATATATTTAATTGTGGTGGTTTTGTTTGTGGTATTTTTAAAATTTAAAATCATTTTGAGATTCCTACGGAATGACAAAGATTGGCAATATAAATTTCAATATCAATTTCAATATCAATTGGTTTAACCACAAATTGCACAAATTTGTAAACTTTAAACTTTAAACTCAAAAAAAGTCTTATGAAAAACAAAACGTCAAGTCTAGCCCCGACAGAGCCGATATCCTCCCGCAGTCCCGAAGGGCAAGGGAGATAAAGGCGAAGGCGGGACTGATTTTGATAGTACGTAAAATTGGTGCTCCAAAAAAAAATAGTATGCGTGCATAAAAAAAATTTCAAAATAGTATGCGTGCATAGTATTTTTTTTATACCTTTGAAATCATTATAGTAAACTAATGAAAGAAAAGACAATTGACTATTTACTGAGAGCTACATGGCAATCGGTAGCGCGAATGTACAACGAGGAGGCTTCGAAATTTGAAGGTTCGATGGCTATTGGGTTTGCGCTGCTGAGTATTGATAAGGAAGATGGCACGCCGTCAACGTACATTAGTAATCGGATGGGAATGGAACCTACGAGTTTGACTCGGACACTGAAAACACTGGAGGAAAAAGGACTGATTGAACGAAAGAAAAATCCAGAAGACGGCAGAGGTGTGTTGGTGTATTTGACTGATTTGGGTAAGCAAAAAAGGGAGTTGTCTAAAAATACAGTGTTGAAATTTAATGAGGTAATTAAAGAACATGTTTCGGATGAAAAACTGAAGCATTTTTCGGAAGTTGCCGAGATTATAAACGAATTAATCACAGAAAAAAAGATATTTTAATCATCAGAAAAATGAAACGAATTATTAAAAAAGTAGCGGTTGTAGGCTCTGGAATTATGGGGTCGGGCATTGCGTGTCATTTTGCCAACATTGGATTGGAAGTTTTACTTTTGGACATTGTTCCAAATGCAGTAAACGAAGTTGAAGAAAAAAAGGGTTTAACTTTAGAAAGTAAAGCGGTTAGAAATAGAATAGTTAATGATCATTTGGCGAATGCTTTAAAATCAAAGCCCTCTCCTATTTATAATGTGAAATTCGCTAACCGAATTACCACTGGCAATACAACTGATGATATGTCCAAAATTGCGTCATGCGATTGGATTATTGAAGTGGTTGTAGAACGTTTGGATATCAAAAAATTAGTGTTTGAACAAATCGACAAATACAGAAAACCAGGTACGTTGGTAACATCAAATACTTCCGGAATTCCGATTCAGTTTATGAGTGAGGGTCGTTCTGATGATTTTCAAGCGCATTTTTGTGGGACGCACTTTTTTAATCCAGCGCGTTACCTAAAATTATTCGAAATCATTCCTGGACCAAAAACCAATCCGGAAGTCTTGGATTTCTTAACTGAATATGGTTCTAAATTCTTGGGTAAAACTTCAGTTCTTGCTAAAGATACACCTGCCTTCATTGGAAACCGAATTGGAATTTTCGGTATCCAAAGTTTATTCCATTTGGTGAAAGAAATGGGATTAACAATTGAAGAAGTAGATAAATTAACTGGGCCAGTCATTGGTCGTCCAAAATCGGCTACTTTCAGAACAGTAGATGTCGTTGGATTGGATACTTTGGTGCATGTTGCCAATGGAATTTATGAAAACTGTCCGAATGACGAAGCACACGACTTGTTCCAACTTCCTGATTTTATTTCCAAAATGATGGAAAACAAATGGTTGGGAAGCAAAACGGGTCAGGGTTTTTACAAAAAAGAAGGAAAAGAGATTCTGTCTTTAGATTTGAATACATTGGAATATAGAGCGTCTAAAAGAGCGTCTTTCGCTACTTTAGAATTAACTAAAACTATTGACAAGCCGATTGATCGTTTCAAAGTTTTGGTAAAAGGTAAGGACAAAGCAGGTGAATTTTACAGAAAAAATTTCGCTGCCATGTTTGCCTATTGCTCGAACAGAATTCCGGAGATTTCAGATGATTTCTACAAAATTGACGATGCTATGAAAGCTGGTTTTGGATGGGAAAATGGACCATTCGAAATTTGGGATGCTATTGGTGTTGAAAAAGGAATCGAATTAATGAAAGCTGAAGGATATGAACCAGCAGCTTGGGTAAACGAAATGGTTGCGGCTGGAAATACTAGTTTTTATTCTGTAAAAGAAGGTGCTACCTATTATTATTCAATTCCATCAAAATCAGCAACAAAAGTTCCTGGACAAGATGCTTTTATCATTCTGAATAACATTCGCGAAAGCAAAAAAGTTTGGAGTAACAGCGGTGCTATTATACAACATTTGGGAGACGGAATTTTAAATCTTGAATTCCAATCTAAAATGAATACCATTGGTGGTGATGTGCTACAAGCTATCAACAAAGCCATTGATTTAGCCGAAAAAGAATACAACGGTTTGGTTATTGGAAATCAAGCAGCCAATTTTACAGTAGGTGCCAACATCGGAATGATTTTCATGATGGCAGTTGAGCAAGAATATGACGAATTGAATATGGCGATTAAAATGTTCCAAGACACGATGATGCGCGTTCGTTATTCGGCAACTCCAGTTATTGTTGCTCCTCACGGCATGACATTAGGAGGTGGTTGTGAAATGACCATGCACGCTGACCGAGTAGTAGCAGCTGCTGAAACCTATATTGGTTTAGTAGAATTTGGCGTTGGAGTAATTCCTGGTGGTGGTGGTTCTAAAGAAATGGCGCTACGTGCTTCGGATTTATTCCATAAAAATGATGTCGAATTGAACGTTTTACAAGAATATTTCTTAACCGTTGGAATGGCAAAAGTAGCCACATCGGCTTATGAAGCTTTTGATATGGGTGTTTTACAAAAAGGAAAAGATATTGTGGTAGTCAATAAAGACCGACAAATTGCTGTTGCTAAACAAGTAGCGCTTCAAATGGCGGAACAAGGATATACGCAACCTATTCAAAGAAAAGACGTAAAAGTTCTAGGAAAACAAGCGCTTGGAATGTTCTTAGTTGGGACAGACCAAATGCAGGCTGGTAAATACATTTCTGAACACGATAGAAAAATTGCTAATAAATTAGCGTATGTAATGGCGGGTGGTGATTTATCTGAACCTACCTTAGTAAGTGAGCAATACTTGTTAGATATTGAGCGTGAAGCTTTCTTGAGTTTGTGTACGGAAAGAAAGACTTTGGAAAGAATTCAGTTTATGTTAACCAAAGGAAAACCGTTGAGAAATTAAAGCCCCCCCAACCCCCGAAGGGGGAGTTGAACAACTTTGAAAAAAAAAAATAATATTAATAAAAAACCTATTGACCCCTAATAGGAATTCCCCCTTCGGGGGCTAGGGGGCTAATATGAAAACAGCATATATAGTAAAAGCATACAGAACAGCCGTTGGTAAAGCACCAAAAGGAGTTTTTCGATTCAAAAGACCTGATGAATTGGCTGCAGAAACCATTCAATTCATGATGAATGAGTTGCCTGATTTTGACAAAACACGAATCGACGACGTGATGGTAGGCAATGCCATGCCAGAAGCAGAACAAGGATTGAACGTGGGTCGTTTAATTTCGTTAATGGGATTAAAAGTTACTGATGTACCAGGTGTAACCGTAAACAGATATTGTGCATCTGGATTAGAAACTATCGGTATGGCAACTGCTAAAATTCAAAGCGGTATGGCCGATTGTATTATAGCGGGAGGTGCTGAAAGTATGTCCTTTATTCCGATGGGTGGTTACAAACCTACTCCAGATTATGGTGTGGCTGCTGCAGGAAATGAAGATTACTATTGGGGAATGGGACTAACTGCCGAAGCCGTTGCCAAACAATATTCTATTTCACGTGAAGACCAAGATGAATTTGCTTTCAACTCACACCAAAAAGCATTAAAAGCGCAAGCGGAAGGGAAATTTGACAAACAAATAGTTCCAATTACTGTTGAACAAACATTCATAAACGAAAACGGTAAAAAAGAAACAAAAAACTATACAGTAACAAAAGATGAAGGCCCAAGAGCTGATACTAATATAGCTGCTTTAGGAAATTTAAAACCCGTTTTTGCAGCTGATGGAAGTGTAACCGCTGGAAATTCGTCTCAAATGAGTGACGGAGCTGCTTTTGTTTTAATCATGAGTGAAGAAATGGTTAAAGAATTAGGAGTGACACCAATTGCACGTTTAGTCAATTACGCTTCGGCAGGAGTTGAACCAAGAATCATGGGAATTGGACCTGTAAAAGCCATTCCGAAAGCATTAAAACAAGCGGGATTGACTTTAAACGACATCGATTTAATTGAATTAAACGAAGCCTTTGCCTCTCAATCTTTAGCTGTAGTGCGTGAATTAGGTTTAAATCCTGACATAGTTAACGTGAATGGAGGTGCCATTGCATTAGGACACCCACTGGGTTGCACAGGAGCTAAATTGTCAGTTCAATTATTTGACGAGATGAAACGCCGTGGTAGCAAATACGGTATCGTAAGTATGTGTGTAGGAACAGGTCAAGGAAGTGCGGGGATTTTTGAAGTGTTGTAAGCCCCCTAACCCCCAAAGGGGGAAGGATTGAAATACTTAATAAAAATAAATATGTAACATTCCTTTACTTTCCAATTGTGGAATTTTGAGGACTTAAAAACCCTACTTACCCCTAGTAGGTATTCCCCCTTCGGGGGTTAGGGGGCTAATATGGAAGATATCACTAGAGGAGGACAATTCCTTGTAAAAGAAACTAAATGTGAAAATATATTCACACCTGAAGATTTTTCTGAAGAACAATTGATGATGCGTGATTCGGTAATAGAATTCGTAGATAAAGAAATTTGGCCATACAAAGACCGATTTGAAAAGAAAGATTATACATTAACCGAAGAAACCATGCGTAAAGCAGGTGAAATGGGTTTCTTGAGTATAGCCGTTCCTGAATCGTATGGCGGAATGGGAATGGGATTTGTGGATACGTGTTTGGTTTGCGATTATATCTCGGGAGCAACAGGTTCATTTTCAACTGCTTTTGGCGCACATACTGGAATTGGTACTATGCCCATTACTTTATATGGCACCGAAGAACAAAAACAAAAATACGTTCCGAAATTAGCTTCTGGAGAATGGTTTGGAGCTTATTGTTTAACTGAACCAGGTGCAGGAAGTGATGCCAATTCAGGAAAAACAAAAGCTGTATTATCTGAAGATGGAACACACTACAAAATTACCGGGCAAAAAATGTGGATTTCTAACGCTGGATTTTGTTCACTTTTTATTGTTTTTGCTCGAATTGAAGATGATAAAAACATTACAGGTTTCATTTTGGAAAATACGGCTGACAATGGCATTTCATTTGGAGAAGAAGAACACAAATTAGGAATTCGTGCTTCATCTACTCGTCAAGTTTTCTTTAATGAAACTAAAGTGCCTGTTGAAAACATGTTGTCTGAAAGAGGTAACGGTTTCAAAATTGCCATGAACGCTTTGAATGTTGGACGTATAAAATTAGCTGCAGCCTGTTTAGATGCGCAACGTCGCGTTACATCAAATGCAGTAAACTATGCCAATGAGCGAATCCAATTTAACACACCAATTGCAAGTTTTGGTGCAATTCGATACAAATTAGCCGAAATGGCAACTTCTACGTATGCAGGTGAAAGTGCTACTTATCGTGCGGCAAAAGATATTGAAACAAGAATTAAACTTCGTGAAGCGGAAGGCATTTCACATCAAGAAGCTGAATTAAAAGGAGTTGAAGAATTTGCAATCGAATGTTCTATCCTAAAAGTAGCCGTTTCAGAAGATGTTCAAAACTGCTCTGACGAAGGAATTCAAATTTATGGCGGTATGGGATTCTCTGAAGATACCCCGATGGAATCAGCATGGAGAGATGCACGTATTGCACGAATTTATGAAGGAACTAACGAAATCAACCGAATGCTTTCTGTTGGGATGTTAATCAAAAAAGCCATGAAAGGTCATATTGATTTACTTGGACCCGCATCAAAAGTACAGGAAGAATTAATGGGAATCCCTTCATTTGACACACCAGATTATTCTGAATTATTTTCTGAAGAAAAAGAAATGATTGCTAAATTGAAAAAAGCCTTTTTGATGGTAGCTGGCGGTGCAGTTCAAAAATATGGAATGGATTTAGATGCACATCAACAACTTTTAATGGCTGCTGCCGATATTTTAATTGAAATTTATATGGCAGAAAGTACCCTTTTAAGAACTGAAAAAATGGCTAAAAAACAAGGCGAATCAAACGTAAAAGAACAAATAGCAATGGCAAAATTGTACCTTTACAAAGCCGTTGATATTGTAGCTTCAAAAGGAAAAGAAAGTATTATTTCTTTTGCTGAAGGCGATGAACAACGCATGATGTTGATGGGATTACGTCGTTTTACTAAATATACCAATATGCCAAACGTAGTAGGACTTAGAGAAACAATTACTTCCAAATTGGTTGCTGAAAATCAATATTGTTACTAAATAGCATCGCAATACATTATAAAATAGCTATTCGTTCCTACGAATAGCTATTTTTTTTTTAAATAATCTAAAAACTTGTGAAATGACAACTTTATTTTAGAACGCAGGAATTAATTTTGCTGTCTAAATATAAGCCCATGAAAAAGCACATCGTAATTATACTCGGATTATTTATATCTATCTTATTATCAGGATGTAGTGAAGATAAAAAAAATATTGAAAACACTATTAAAATATTTTATAAAAATTATAATAATGATTTTAGAGAAATTGAAAATGACTTGCTAACTATACAGTTGCAAGATTATTTAATTCAAGTTAAAAACAAAGAAAACTTAGAAAAAAGCATTTGGGGGTTGCAAAAAACATCAAAATTAAAACCAAATATTATTAAAGAAGATTTATTTTTAACTTCAAACTCAAAAAGCGATACCCTATATATTTCGGATATACACATAAAAAATGACACTGCAATTATTCCAATAACGCATTATAACCATTCAAAAAAAATAAAATGGAATGATACCGTTGAAATGATAAATGAAAATGGTTGGAAAATAAATAATGTGTATTTTGACAATAACATAAATAAATCCACACATAAAATAATTATTAACTATTTAAAATAAAAATGAAAAAAATTACGGTTAAAATACTATTTCTCTTAATAACGATTACATCTCAGGCTCAGAAAAAAGAAGCAGAAAAATTAGATAAAATTGTAAAAAAAGATTACGAAATTATTGAAGCGATTGTTACTAAAATATCTGAAAAAACTATTGAATATTCTCTTCCAGGTGACCGATTAATTAATTCGTTAGAGGTTTCAAAAATTGCTGTAATTAATTTTGCAAATGGTAAAAAACAAACCTTTGAAACCCCAGTAGAGGTGGTCGTGAAACCTGTAGAAATAGAAACCGTAAAAGAGGGTTTTCAATCGATTCCAATCAAAGAAAATACAATAGCTGTTTTACCTATTCCATTTGTAAATTCTGAAACCCATGCAAGTTCGGAAGAAATGGCGAAATTTTCACAAAATGATATGTATAGCAAACTGATTGAAAAATCGAGTAACATTTTTCCATTAACCGTTCAAGATATAAGGATTACAAATAATTTGTTGAGAAAAGCCAACATTGATTACAAAAACATCGATGAAACTCCAATTGAAGATTTGCAAAAAATTCTTGGTGTAGATCATATTTTAACTGCAAAAGTGACGTATGACTTAAAAATAAAACAAAGTACCGAAACAATCAGCAGTTCAAATGTATCTGTAAATGAACGAAATTATTCAGTTAATGAAAATGATTTTTCATCAACCTATACTAATGTAATCAAAGAATTTTATTTTGTAGTATATTTTGATCTTTACAAAAACAATACAAAAATATATTCTCAAAAAAGAGTGCCATTTTTTAATGATAAAACAAGTTGGATGGATTCAATGACCTATTTATTGAAACGATGTCCAATTTATGTTAAAGAAAAATAAGTAGTAAATTATTTAATATCAATTTTAATATTTTTCATAATAAAAGGATTAACTTTGACTATTAAATCATTCATCATGAAAAAAATAGTATTTATTACAGGATTAACCATAGTTACAATATTTGGATGCAAATCGATTAGTTCTTCAAATACTAAAAAATTAACTATACCATTAGAATCAAAAAGTCAAAGTACTGCAACAGGTATCGTAACTTTTGAAGAAAAAAAAGGAGTTGTAACATTTGAAGCTAAATTATCAGGGCTAAAACCTGGCATTCATGCTATTCATATTCATGAAAAATCGGATTGTTCGGCAGCAGACGGAAGTTCAGCAGGTGGTCATTGGAACCCAACCTATAAAAAACATGGTAAATGGGGAGAAGGAGAATATCACAAAGGAGATATTGGCAACTTTACTGCTGATGAAAATGGAAATGGCACAATTACTTTAACAACAGATGAATGGTGCATTGGATGCGGTGATCAAACAAAAGATATATTAGGAAAAGGACTTATTGTTCATGCAAACCCAGATGACTTTGAAACACAACCTACTGGAAATGCCGGTGGAAGAGTTGCTTGCGGTGGAATCATAAAATAACTACAAACTAATATCTTTAATTTTTTTAAGATTACATTAAAATTATGATTAATCCGTCAGTTTTCGGTTGGATAGATAAGTTTTTTGTTGAACAAACTCAATTTGATTTGTCAGAAGATACTTATTTATTTTATAAAAAAATTAGAAATACTGGATTTGTTTACGGACATATTACTTCCCTTCCTTTCAAAAATAATTATCCGATTGAAAATTGGAAATCTGAAGAAGTAAGCAAAGTAGTGTTTTTATCAGAATTATTTGAGATGTATCGTTTTACAAAAAAAAGTGATAATTCAATAGATTTTATAAATAATGCGGTGAGTTTTTATGAAGAATTACAGCCCAAAAACTCTTTACTTTTTAACTTTGGAAAAATTAGTGAATCTCAAAAACTTGAAGACATTATTAGCATTAGAGTAAAAACAAATAAAGATATCATAAGTAAGAATTTCTCTCCAATTGTAACTAATGCTTTGTTATTTGTTGATGTATTAGCATTTCAAAAATATTTGAATGAAGGAGCTATACCTGAGAATTATTTAAAAAAAATTGAAGAATTAATTTTAAATATTGTAACCTATTCTTTATCAGTAAAAACTACAAAATCTGAAAGCGATAAATTACTAATTAAACTTTTTGAAACATCAACAAGATATACAAAATTTGAGGACATCAATACTTATTCATCCATTGATGATTTACCTCTTACTGCTATTAAAAACGAATTAGAAAAATATTATTTAATTGATTTAGTAGGGCTTTCACTATGGAGCGATAGTATTATTCAACATGAAGAGCGCTATTTTTTAGATAAATTTGCAGAAAAATTAGATGTTTCGAGTGATTTTGTAAAAGAAAGTATTAGTTCAATTAACTTATTTATTGTTAAACACAAATCTGAAATCCCTTATTTTAATCATTCAAATCCTGTTAAACATTTTTATGACCAAACTTCAAATAGTGTAGAACTATTAGTAAAAAGAAACAAAACAAGATTGACCAAGGAATTAATTGAAAGTAAAGAATTAATGTATTTACTAGCACAATCTACTCGAAGAGATTTAGAAAAAGATGAAAAAAAGAAAGTAAAAAAACAGCTGTTAGATATTTGCAAAAGCATTCCGTCCTTAACTATTTTTTTACTTCCAGGAGGTGGCTTGTTATTACCACTATTGATAAAATTTATACCTCAATTATTACCATCTTCTTTTAATGAAAATTTGGAGGATTAAAATTATTCATCTATTTAGATTAGTTAAGTCGATTATAAAAATTATAAAAGTTAATAATTTTTAATCCACGAAAACAAATTTGAACAGATACTATTTTTTTCTGCTTGAATATATTGAAGATATGCACTACCAACAGGGCTCATTTTTTTATTTTTTAACCAAACTAAATTCCATTCTGTTATGATTGGTAAATCTTCAAAGTCAATTATTATTAGATCTCCATTTTCAAGTTCATTTTTCAAACCAATTAAAGGCATTATTGAAATTCCCAAACCAGAAATTACAGCTTGTTTAACTGCTTCATTTGATGTTAGTTGTATTTTACTTTTAATAGTTAACCCTTTATGTTTTATATAATTTTCCATAGAAACTCGGGTTGCTGAACCTTCCTCTCTGTAGAGAAGTGGAACTTCTTGAAGCAGCTTATTAACAGTAAATTCATCATTAATAATTAGGTTTTTACCCCCTACTAAATACAATTTATTGGCCATTAACGATTCGAATTCCAAATTAATATCATCCGGAATATTTGACACTAAAGCAAAATCAATTTCATTATTTTTAAGTGCCGAAAATACCCTTGCTTTATTTGTTACATCCATTTCTAATTCAATTCCTTTATTTGAATTCATAAAATCTGATAAAAAAAAAGGCATAACATATTTACCCGTTGATACAACAGCAATTTTTAGTACGCCTGTTAAAATCCCTTTGTAGGCTAATGACTTATAATTGATCTTACTAACTTCATTAACTATTTGTTCAACTGCAATAGCAATTTCTTTTCCAAAATCGGTTATATATAATTGACGACCAACTACTTCGGTTAATGGGATTTCAAATTGATCTTGAAGGTTTTTTAATTGGATAGAAACTGCAGGTTGCGATAAATTTAATTCTTCTGCTGCTTTGGTAATACTTTTAGTTTGTGATACTTTTAAAAATACTTTCAGTTGATGTAGGGTGTAATTCATAAATTATTATTATATACTATATAACAAATATAAATAAAAATATATGATTAAATTAATTGAAATTTGTAAAAAATTAAAAATCTGATTTAAAATAGTAAACTACTAAATCAAATAGTTGTATTTAATTTTTTTTCAATAATTAATTTTAAGAAAAACAAAAATAAAATGAACAAAAATTTAGATTTTAAGTTAGTAAACGGCACATTCAATGCTGATGATGCCAAAACAGTTGTAAATTCATTAATAGATAATAAAATTAATTATCATAATTTGGAAGATTTTAGTAATAGCATTCGTTTTAATTCTGATAGCTCACATTCAAAAAAAAGGATTATTGAACTAAATGAAATTAAAACTAAACTAAATGAAATAATTGCTGAAGCTGGTAAAAACGATAAAATTGTTGAACTTAACTGCCATTTTGAAATTAATATTAAGTAAGATTTTCACATTGTAAATTATTTATTAGATAAAAATAAATAGATTTTTTAACTGACTATTTTAATTAGTATAAAATGACATTAATTACAAATGATATCCAAAAAGCCATAAGCACTTTAAATGAAGGAAAGGTAATAGCTATTCCCACAGAAACCGTATATGGATTGGCCGCAAATATTTATGACGAAAATGCAGTAAATTCTATATTTAAAATAAAACAAAGACCCAACAACAACCCATTAATAGTTCACATTAAATCAATTGAACAGTTAAAAGAAGTGGCTTGCGAAATACCTCCAATTGCCGTTAAACTTGCACAACATTTTTGGCCAGGAGCGCTAACACTTGTGTTGAAAAAGCAAAAATCAATTTTGGATGTAATAAGCTCAGGTAAAGAAACTGTGGCAGTAAGAGTGCCCAATCATTTGGTTACACTTGACTTACTTAACAATTTGAATTATCCACTTGCTGCGCCTAGTGCAAATCCTTTTGGCTCAATTAGTCCAACAAGTTCTGAACATGTTTTTCATTATTTTGAAAATAAAATTGATGTGATTTTGGAAGGAGGAAACTGCTTAAAAGGAATTGAATCAACAATTATTGGTTTTGATAATGATGAAGCAGTACTTTATAGACATGGAGCTATTTCGATTGAGGAGATTGAAAGCATTACAGGAAAATTAAAAGTTGTTACAAAAGATGATGTAGCACCAAATGCGCCTGGAATGTTTACTAGACACTATGCTCCAAAAACAAAATCATTTCTTGTTGAAGATATTAACAAAGAGTTGGAAGTTTTTGGTTCTGAAAAAATTGGAGTACTTAAATTTCAACATAAAATTGAATCGCTACAACCAATAGTTCAATATATTTTGTCACCTAAAGGAGATTTTAAAGAAGCGTCAAAAAATTTATATGCGTATTTGCACGAAATAGACTCGCTTAATCTTGATGTGCTATTAATTGAAAAACTACCCGATTTTGGATTAGGAAAATCAATTAATGATCGCTTAAACCGAGCAGTAGCCGAACTATAAATAATTTCTACCTAGGTAATTAATTATTTTCACAAACGATAAATAAAAATTCAATGTTGTCCGATAAAAATAAAAGAGTTTATTTACTGTATTAATTGTGGTTAGTTATAAGCTAAATTGTTTGAAAATACTTTACTTGTTAGTTGTTATTCTATTTAAAATTCATAGCTAAAATTCAGCTAAATTAACTCTTAAATTATCGGACAACATTGATTTAATAAAACCTATGAATTTTAACTTATTACTCGAAAACTTAACCAATCCCGCACTTCTATTTTTTGTGCTTGGAATCATTGCGGTTGGTTTAAAAAGTGATTTGGAGATACCCGAAAACTCTTCGAAATTTATTTCCCTTTATCTACTTTTTGCAATTGGGTTTAAAGGCGGTCAGGAACTTTCGCATGAGGTGTTTACAAGTGAAATAATTTGGTCGATGCTTTTTGGTATTGGAATATCTGCTTTAATACCGTTTTACACATTTTTTATTCTTAAACGAAAATTAAATGTGTTTGATGCAGGAGCAATTGCAGCCGCATACGGCTCCGTAAGTGCGGTGACTTTTGTAACAGCGGTATCTTACCTGGAAGCCCATCAACTTGATCTTCATGGACACATGGTGGCAATAATGGCGCTTATGGAATCACCCGCGATAATAATTGGTTTGCTTCTTATTTCAATTTATGAAAACTCTGGAAATAAACAAATTAATCAAATCTCAATTTTAAAGCATTCCCTCACTAATGGGAGTGTGCTTTTGATTTTGGGTAGCTTATTGATTGGTTTTTTAGCAAATGCAAAACAAGCCGAAGGAATTAAACCATTTACAAATGATTTATTTAAGGGATTTTTGGCTATTTTTTTACTAGACATGGGGATTTCAAGTGGAAAAAAATTAAAATCTTTCTTTTACTGTGGATGGTTTCCATTCGTATTTGCAGTTATAATTCCACTATTCAATGGGTGTTTATTTGCTGTAATCAGTTCGTTTGTAACCGATGATATATCAAACCGATTTATATTTTCAGTTTTAGCGGCAAGTGCTTCCTATATTGCGGTGCCAGCAACCATGAAAATAACAGTCCCAAAAGCAAATCCGGGACTGTATTTACCAATGGCATTAGCCGTAACATTTCCAATAAATATTACAATTGGAATGCCCATTTATCTATCATTAATTAATTTTACTTCTTAAAAACTAAAATTTCAATTGATACACTTCATCCAAATCTTTGTTTGAACTGATATTTACATCTAAATCAGTTACATAACCAGAGTTTAAACCATAAGCCCATCCGTGTAAAGTAAGCTCCTGACCGCTTCTCCATGCTGACTGTACAATTGATGTTTTTGCCAAATCATACACTTGTTCTTTTACATTGATATCTACAAAAGCGTTGAATCTTTCTTCCTCATTTTCAATAGAATCCAAATATTCATTGTGCAAACGATACACATCTTTTATATGACGAATCCAATTGTCAATAATACCTATCGAATCGTTCCCCATTGCGGCTTTTACACCACCACAACCGTAATGTCCACAAACCAAAACGTGCTTTACTTTCAGTACATTTACTGCGTAATCAAGCACGCTAAGCATGTTCATGTCACTATGTACTACCATGTTTGCAATATTTCTGTGTACAAAAACCTCTCCTGGTTTTGCACCGATAATTTCGTTGGCTGGAACTCTACTATCTGAACATCCAATCCAAAGTAAATGAGGACTTTGCCCTTTTGCTAAATCCTTAAAATAATCTTTATCAATAGCCAACTGACTTTCTACCCAACCCTTATTGTTATCTAATATTTTTTTATAAAAATCGCTCATACTTTTTATTTTTTATTGTTATCTACTTCAACCATTTTACGTTTTAAAACGTCGTATTTTTGTTCAACTGTAACTGTATTTTTAAAAACCTCAGAGTTTTCTAAATCGTATGCCTTTTTAAATCCAATTAATTTTACCGAAATATTTTCTTCTTTAGCTTTTACTTTTTTAAATTCCTTGATTAAATCCAAAACATCATGGGCAATATAAACTGTGTCCGAAGCATTGATTATAACTGTTGAATTTTCAGGTATTTCAATCAATGTTTGTTTGATTGCAGCTTTGTTTAAAAACGAAACTTCTTGAGCCAAATCAATATGAATTACATCACCGTCGTGGTATTCTTCTTTTCTAAAAGCGTAAGCTCTTTTTAAATTACCTTTCAACACAAATATAATACTAATTATCATTCCAAGCGCAACACCTTTTAGTAAATCAGTGAAAACAACAGCTACAAAAGTCGCTATAAATGGAATAAATTGGTACTTTCCTTTTTCAAAAAAGTGCTTGATTATTTTTGGATTTGCCAATTTGTATCCCACCAATAGCAAAATAGCAGCCAAGGTAGCCAATGGTATTTTATTTAATAGCGTTGGAATAGCTAAAACACTTACTAGTAAAAGTAAACCATGTATTATAGCTGACATTTTTGATTTTGCTCCTGCATTTTTGTTAGCTGAGGTTCTTACAACTACTGAGGTCATAGGCAAACCACCCAAAAGCGAACTAATGATGTTTCCTAAACCTTGCGCTTTTAGCTCAACATTGGTGTCGGTATATCTTTTTTGGTCGTCCATTCGGTCAGCTGCTTCTATACAAAGTAGGGTTTCTATTGAAGCTACAACGGCAATGGTAATGGCTACAATCCAAACTTTTGGATTGGTAATCGCATTAAAATCAGGGAAAATAAAAACAGCAGCCAATTCATCAAGTGATTGAGGTACAGGAAGTTTTACTAAATGTTCTTTTGAAACTGCAAAACCAGTATTCCAATACATGAACAGCTCGTTTAATAATATACCAACTACAACCGCTACAAGTGCTGCAGGAACCAATTTGATTTTTTTGAGTACTTTCACTTTATCCCAAACTAACAAAATTGTTAATGAAACTAAAGTTATAACAACCGAACCATATTGTATATCCTGAAAAACACCTAAAATTTCAGAAAATGTATTTTTACCATCTTCTTGAAAAAATGATAAATCGCCAAAATAATCTTTATCTAGTCCAACAGCATGCGGAATTTGTTTCAAAAATATAATAACTCCAATTCCTGCCAACATTCCTTCAATAACGTTATTCGGAAAATAATTGGAAATGCTACCCGCCTTTACAAAACCCAAAATTAACTGAATTACTCCTGCTATCAATACTGATAATAAAAAAACATTAAAAGCTCCTAAATCGGTAATCGCAACCAAAACAATTGCTGTAAGTCCTGCGGCCGGCCCAGTAACGCTCAAATGTGATTGACTTAAATAACCAACAACCAAACCGCCAACAACTCCCGAAATTATTCCTGCAAAAAGGGGCGCACCCGACGCCAAGGCAATACCCAAACACAAGGGCAAAGCCACCAAAAAAACCACTAAACCTGATGCAAAATCAGATTTAAGGTTTGAAAAAAGATTTATTTTTTTTGTCATAACCTAAAATTAAATGAAATACAATACTTGGTCTTGAATATCAAAACCTAAACGATAATGCATTACACCATTTTGGGCGGAGGAATTACTATATCAAGCGATACAGATACTAAATTTGATTCGTCTAAATTCAAAATTTTAGACCCAAATTGTGGAAAATAACTGCAAACATCAACCGTACTTTCAAGTAACAAAGGGGTTACAATTTCTTTCACCTCTTTTTGAAGTTCTTCTTTTTCCTCAGAGGTTGATAATAATAACGACACGTCAACCTTCTTCTCAATCAATGTAATAATAGTGGGCATTGACAAAAAAGAAATAAATAAAAATACCAAAACGTGAATCGTTATTCTCATGTAACAAAAATAGGATTTCAAATCAGTAAAAAAAGTGATTACACTAATTTTAACATAATTTTTATACTCTTTTTTCTAACTACATCTAAACCAACATTATTTTAAAACCTCAATCAACAGTAGTAAAATTAACAAAAAAATTAATATAAGATAAATTTATAGTTTTTATATTTGCATAACTAAAAATGATACCATGACAATCACCCAACTTCAATACGTGCTAGCTGTTGCCGAACACAAAAATTTTACACTCGCTGCCGAAAAATGCTTCGTTACCCAACCCACACTTAGCATGCAAATTCAAAAAGTGGAAGAAGAATTAGGAATACAAATATTTGACCGATCCAAAAAACCAATCCAACTGACCGAAATTGGTCACAAAATTGTAAACCAAGCCAAAAACATTGTCAACGAAGCCGACCGTATTCAAGACATTGTTGATCAACAAAAAGGATTCATTGGTGGCGAATTCAGACTCGGAATCATCCCAACCATCATGCCCACGCTACTCCCAATGTTTCTCAACAATTTTATCAAAAAATACCCCAAAGTAAAACTAATTATTGAAGAGCTTACCACCCAGGACATCATCACAAAACTCAACAACGGGCACATAGATGCCGCCATTGCTGCCACCCCACTCAACGAAGAAAAAATCAAAGAAATAGTACTCTATTTTGAACCCTTCGTTGCCTACATTCCCGAAAACAATACACTATATAACAATACCGAAATTGAAGTTGCCGATTTAAACATTGACGAAATACTACTACTCCAAGACGGGCACTGCTTTCGCGACGGCATATTAAACCTATGCAAAAACACCATAAACCCAGAAAAAAACCACTTTCAACTGGAAAGCGGCAGCTTTGAAACCCTTATAAAACTCGCCAACGAAGGACTCGGCATCACCCTACTACCCTACCTGCACACCCTCGATTTAAACCCAAAAGACCAACCCAAACTCCGCCACTTCAAAGAGCCCAAACCAGCGCGCGAAGTAAGCCTCATTTACCCAACCAACGAACTAAAAATACACATCATCGATGCCCTCAGAAGCACAATATCAGGCGTAATAAAAGGCGCAATAACCTTCCAAAACGTACAAATAATAAGCCCAAAACCAACCAAATAATTTTTTTTAAAGAAGCACCCAATCCCGTTTTTCAACACAACCTGTCCCGCTATCGCCTTTATCTCCCTTGCCCTTCGGGACTGCGGGAGGATATCGGCTCTATCGGGGCTAGACTTGACGTTTTGTTTTTCAGAAGAAAAATTGAAAAGTTGCAAATTCATAAAAAATCCGCCACTCCCGAGCGAACAATTAGAGGCAAAAGGATTCGCGAAGCAGCAGTTTTATTTAGCACAAATTATTTTAGTATTCTTATAAGTCAAAAATTAGCTTAGCTTAAAACGAAGTTAAACGGTTTATATGTTTTGGGTTTTATATGAAAATGGGGTATTTTCACAGCCTGACGTCCCGGCGCTTGGCGAGGTTTGGGGTTAAGAAAGCCTTAATTTTCGGTTAAAAATAGAATTTTCCAAGTACAAAACCAACTTTAAATTAAGCCTAAAACCCAAATCTTGCCAAACGCCTGTTAC
>JBILQQ010000073.1:0-18056 GCA_044373115.1 Flavobacterium sp. | reverse complement strand
TAGTACCATTTGTTGTTTCAAATCCGTTTGTTTCTCCATCTTGATCACAATCTGCTGCTGCCCATATTGCATTGGTAGTTACTGGCGTACCTGAACCTCCAACACATGGGTTAAGTGGTTGTGGATCGACTGGGTTTAATGAACCGTCGCCGTCACAGTCTAATGCATTCCAAGCCGCAGTAGCATTTGCTACTACTTGGTTTGTACTGTAAACACATGGATCGGTTGGTTTTGGATCTGTTTTATTTGGATCTCCATCGCCATCACAATCAGCTGCTTGCCAAAGTGGATTAGTGGTGTCAGGAGTTAAAGTACCTCCAATACAAGGATCCAATGGGAATGGATCAATTGGGTTTGGAGTACCATCTCCATCGCAATCTGGTTTCCATGAAGAACTAACTGTAACTGTCACAGTATCTGTAGCACTACAGCCAGTAGCTGTATTAAGAACATTTAAAGTATAAGTTAAAGTAGTTGTTGGGTTTGCAATTGGATTCGAAATTGTAGCATCCGATAAACCAGTTGCAGGACTCCAAGAGTAAGTTAAACCATTAACATTGGCTATACCAATTTGTGAACCTGCATTATTAGTTTCACAAGATTTAGTAAAATCAGCACCTGCATTTGCTATAGGTGCTATTGTGTTAACAGTAACAACAACAGTATCGGTTGCCTTACAGCCAGATGCTGTGTTTGTAGCTGTAACGGTATAAGTAATAGTTTCCGTAGGATTTGCAATTGGATTTGCAATTGTAGCATCTGAAAGACCAGTTGTTGGACTCCAAGAATAAGTTACACCAGCAACTGCTGTTGAACCTATCTGCAAACCTGTAGCATTTGATGTACATGTTTTAGTAAAATCAGCACCCGCATTGGCTGTAGGTGTAGATAAATCAACAGTAACTACAACGGTATCTGTTGCAAAACAACCCGAAACTGTATTTATAACAGTTAATAAATAGGTGGTAGTTTCAGTAGGATTTGCAGTAGGATTTGCAATTATTGAGTTTGATAATCCCGTTGAAGGACTCCAAGAATAAAAATGATTAGCCAAAGGAGAAGTGCCTATTTGACTTCCGGTGGTATTAACACTACATGATTTGGTAAAATCAGCCCCTGCATTAGCTACAGGTGTTGTTGTATTTACAGTAACAACAACAGTATCGGTTGCCTTACAACCAGATGCTGTATTTGTAGCTGTAACAGTGTAAGTGGTAGTTGCCGTAGGATTAGCTGTAGGGTCAGAAATTGCTGCATTAGACAAACCAGTTGCAGGGCTCCAAGAATAAGTTACACCAGCAACAGCTGTTGCACCTATCTGTAAACCTGTTGGGTTAGCCACACACGTTTTTACAAAATCATTACCCGCAAAAGCCGAAGGAACTTCAGAACTTACAGTTACTAAAACTGTATCAGTTGCCTTACAACCTGATAAAGTGTTTGTAACGGTTAACGTGTAAGTAATTGATGCATTTGGATTTGCAATAGGGTTAGCAATAGAAGCATCAGACAAACCAGTTGTTGGTGTCCAAGAGTAAGTTAGCCCAGCTATTGAAGCAGCTCCAATTTGTAATCCATTTGGATTTGCTGAACATGATTTTGTAAAATCAGCACCAGCATCGGCAATTACAGCATTAGTATCTACAGTCACTAGAACGGTATCACTTGCTGAACAACCTGAAACGCCATTTGTAGTAGTTAAAGTGTAAGTTGTAGTTGCGCTTGGATTTGCAATAGGGTTAGCAATTGTAGTACTACTTAATCCTGAAGCAGGTGACCAAAGGTAAGTCACTCCTGTTAGAGGTGTTGCACCAATTTGAGCACCATTTGGATTTACTAAACAAGACTTTGTAAAATCGGCACCCGCATTAGTAGTTGCAACAGAAGTATCTACAGTAACTTGTACTGTATCAGTTGCACTACATCCAGAAACTTTATTTACACCTGTTAAAGTATATGTTGTTGTACTAGTTGGATTTGCAATAGGGTTTGAAATTACATCAAAAGACAATCCTGTTGATGGTGTCCAAGAGTACGTTGTACCAGCTTCAGCTGTATAACCAATTTGAGCTCCATTCGTATTTTGTAAACACGATTTTGTAAAATCAGTTCCCGCATTTACCGTTGGAGTGGTTAAATCAACAGTAACACTAACGTCATCTGTTGCGGAACAACCTGAAGCAGTATTAGTAGCAGTTAAAGTATATGTGGTAGATACAATAGGATTTGCAGTAGGATTTGCTATTGCTGCATTAGACAAACCAGTTGAAGGAGCCCAAGAATAAGTAACGCCAGCAACAGCGGTTGTACCAACTGCTAAACCATTAGGATTTGTAACACATGTTTTATTAAAATCTGAACCAGCATTAGCAGTTGCAGGAGTTAAGTTAACCGTAGCTACAACCGTATCAGTTGCAAAACAACCTGAAGCTGAATTTGTTGCAGTTAAAGTGTACGTAAGAGTAGATGTTGGATTTGCAATTGGATTTGCAATAGTTGCATTTGATAAACCTGTTGAAGGAGACCAAGAATAAACAACACCTGCAACTGGATCAGTTCCTATTTGCATTCCATTTATGTTAGCTACACACGATTTTGTGAAATCTACTCCTGCATTTGCAGTAACTGCATCCGTTTGAACGGTAACAGTAATAGTATCATCTGAACTACAACCAGAAACTGAATTTGTGGCAGTTAATGTGTACGTAGTAGTTGTAGATGGGTTAGCAGTAGGATTAGAAATTGTAGCATCTGATAAACCTGTAGTAGGCGACCAAGAATAAGTAACTCCAGCAACCGCAGTAGTTCCAATCTGAGCACCATTTATATTTGAGGTACATGATTTTGTAAAATCTGTCCCTGCATTAGCGGTTGGAAATACAGAAAGTACAGAAACAAGAACTGAATCCGAAGCTGAACAACCCGTAGCTGTATTAGTAGCTACTAAAGTATAAGTTGTAGTAGCAATTGGATTTGCAATTGGATTTGCTATTGTTGCATCTGAAAGACCAGTTGTTGGACTCCAAGAATAAGTTACACCAGCAACTGCTGTTACACCTATCTGCAAACCTGTAGCATTTGATGTACATGTTTTAGTAAAATCAGCACCCGCATTGGCTGTAGGTGTAGATAAATCAACAGTAACTACAACGGTATCTGTTGCAAAACAACCCGAAACTGTATTTATAACAGTTAATAAATAGGTGGTAGTTGCAGTAGGATTTGCAGTAGGATTTGCTACAGTAGTGCTAGACAAACCATTAGATGGACTCCAAGCATAAGTATATCCTGGAACTGCTGCTGAACCAATTTGAGCTCCTGTAGTATTAGCAGTACATGTTTTAGTAAAATCATTTCCAGCTTGAGCTGTTGCCGAATTAATATCAACAGTAACATCAACAGTGTCGGTAGCACTACAACCAGAAGCTGTATTTGTTACAGTAAGTGTATAAGTTATAGTTGAAGCAGGATTAGCTATTGGATTAGAAATTGTCGCATCAGTTAAACCTGTAGTTGGACTCCAAGAATAAGTATGACCCGCAATAGCTGTAGTACCAATTTGAGCACCATTAATATTATTTACACAAGATTTAGTAAAATCTGCTCCAGCATTAGCTGTAGGCGTTGATAAATTAACCGTTGCAATAACAATATCAGTAGCTGAACAACCAGAAGCTGTATTGGTAGCTGTTAAAGTATAAGTTGTAGTTGCTGTAGGATTAGCTGTTGGATTAGCAATTGCAGCGTCTGACAAACCAGTTGATGGTGACCAAGAATAAGTTACTCCCGCAACAGCAGCTGCACCAATTGAAGCACCATTACTATTAGTAGTACATGATTTTATAAAATCATTACCCGCATTTGCAACAGGAAGGGTTTTTTCAACCGTTACAACAACTGAATCAGATGATGAACAACCAGAAGCAGTATTAGTTGCGGTTAAAATATATGTTGTAGTTGCTGTAGGGTTAGCAGTTGGATTTGCAATTAATGCATCAGTTAATGCAGTAGTTGGAATCCAAGAATATGTTACACCTGCGACAGCAGTAGTTCCTATAGAGGTACCATTTGTATTAGCTGTACAAGTTTTTGAAAAATCAGCTCCCGCATTTGCAATAGGGATAGAAGTATCAACAGTTACAATTACTGAATCAGTTGATGTACAACCCGAAGCTGTATTTGTTACAGTTAAAGTATAAGTGGTAGTAGCTGTAGGATTAGCTACAGGATTAGAAATTGTTGCATCAGACAAGCCTGCAGCTGGACTCCAAGAGTAAGTTAAACCAGCAACTGCTGTAGCACCGATTTGAGCACCTGAAGTATTTACCAAGCAAGACTTAGTGAAAGGTGTACCAGCGATAGCTGTTGGCACTGTAGAAGCAACAGTTGCAACTACAGTATCAGTTGAAGTACAACCAGTAACAGTATCAGTCACTGTAAGCGTATATGTTGTTGTTGCAGTTGGATTTGCAGTTGGATTAGAAATAGTTGCATTAGAAAGTCCAGTAGATGGGCTCCATAAATATGTCAATCCTGAAACAGCAGTTGTTCCAATTTGCGCACCGTTTGCATTTAATGAACACGATTTTGAGAAGTCTGCACCTGCATTAGCAACAGGTCCGTTATTTAACACAGTTACAACAACAGAGTCAGTAGCTGTACAACCAGAAAGTTCACTTGTTGCAGTAACAGTATATGTTGTTGTTGTTGTAGGATTTGCAGTTGGTCTGGCAGCAGTTACTTGTGATAAAGAAGATATCGGAGTTAAACCTGTAGTAGGTGTCCAAGAATAAACTACTTTAAACACTGCCGTGTCACCAATTAATACACCCGAAGTAGATGAACTACAATTTATATTGATGTCAGCCCCAGCATTAGCAACAGGTATTGTAATATCAACTGTTGGAGTAACAGTTTGATTTGCTAAAATATAACTACATTTATTTAATGGGTCTGTACCGTCTGCAATCTCTGTTTCATCAGTACATCCATCACCATCAGTATCTAAACATTTTCTTACTGTGATAGTTAAAGCATTAGCATACGTAGAAGTGTAATTAATTTCATTACTATCTACTGCAGTTTCTTTACTATCTGCTAAACCGTTAGCACCATGAGGGGCTGGGAACGCATAATTTGCTGTTGTAATTGAAGTAGCACCAGACTCAAGAGCATCACTACAACCGTCACCATCCGAATCAGAATCTAGGTGGTTGTTTTTACCATCACCATCAGTATCAACTGAACATGTAGGTTTTTCGTGAGCACTCTTAACATAATTAGTAGTATTTGCAATACCTCTAACTTCGTTAATACTAATTGTAGCGCTTGTTGTTACAGCACCAACACCTAAAACTCTATAATATCTATATTCCAATGAACTAGTAACATTAAATATTTTAGTTGTAGTAGAAGTCATGATTTGAGCAGGACCACTAATGTCAATCCAGTCAAATAAGTTATTAGAACCTTGTAGTTTAGCTGTACTTCCTGATCCAAAAGAAACATTTGTAAATACAGATAAACTTGTTAATTTAATTGGTGTTGGATAAGAAACTACAAATAAAGCTGCTCCAGCCATTTGCTGACCTGCATCAAACTTATAGGCTTCAATAGCTACATTATTATCGTGTAATAATTGAATATCACCATCAGCTTGATTATCGTTTGCTGCTGTTAAAGATGACGTAACCGTTTGAATTACTGTAGCCTCTGCTGCAGTATAGAAACAACCTGGCGACTCAACTTCATCTAACACACCATCATTATCATCATCAATGTCAATTGCATCTCTGATTCCATCAGTATCAGTATCCGAACAAGTTTTTACAGCAGCGTTAATTGTATTACTGTACGTAACACCGTAATTTAACACACCACTTTCAGCGCTAGTTTCTAACGAATCAGAAAGACCGTTTTTACCAAAAGGACTTGTAAAAGTGTAATTAGATTGAATACTAGTTGTAGCACCAGATTCAAAAGCATCAGAACATCCATCGTTATCAGAATCTAAGTCTAATGTGTTTGGAATTCCATCATTATCAGAATCTAAAGCTGTACACGTTCTTTTTTGGAAATAAGCTTCATTTAACCAACCATTTGTAGCTGTTAAACTTAATCCTAGTACTCTATATTTAGAATATACTTCAACATTGTAAGGCATTCTAAATTTAATCGATTGATTAGTTGCATAAATTTGTGATGTAAAAGCAACTGTTTGATTAGTAACAATATCTATCCAAAAACTACCTGTCCAACCTTGAATTTTGTAAGTTCCTCCCGAAGCCAAAACTGGCTCATTCAAAAGGTTACCTAATTCAATAAAACTCAAACCAGTAGGTGTAGCAAAATCAAATTGTAAATAAGTTTTGTTATCTAAATTTGTATCGATTGTGTAACGTGCAACATTATTTGTTCCATCTAAACCATCAACTAAATTAGCCAAAGTTCTTCCAGCATTTAGAGTAAGTGGTTCGTAAGATGAAACTGTAATTCCTGTTTTATTTGTTAATTGTACATCTGTACATTGCATTTCAAAAATATCTGGAACCCCGTCATTATCATCATCAATGTCATCATAATTAACAACATTATCACCGTCAGTATCTGTACAAACATTAATTGTTGGTTCTTGACTGTACCCTATAGTTTGCCCATTGCCAGCTATTGTAGGTACACCTATAGTTGTAGGAGTTGTTCCAACAGTGTTTCCTAGATTTTGTACAACTGGTGTAGTTGAAGTTCCGATATATGATGTACCTGAATTACCTCCATTCATTGTAGAGTTTAACAAGTCAGAAAGTAAAATACTTGTACCTCCTTCTATTGCATCACTACAACCGTCACCATCTGAGTCTAAATCTAAACTATTTGGGATTCCGTCTTTATCTGCATCACAAAAAGTTGTAATTCCATTTGAAGCAATTGAAATATTTATAATTGAATTACCTACTGTACCCGCAGCAAAACTTAAGTCTTGAGATGTAGCCGTAGCTGTAAAAGGTATTACTCTTGTGTCCCAACCACAACCTACTAAAGGTGTGTATTTATCAATAACAATTGTACCTAATTTAGCTGTTACTTCACCTGGAGGAAAACCAGCATAACCAAATTTACCATAATACGCTTTTAAATAGTATGTTTTTCCAACTACTAAGTTTGTAAGCGTTGTTTTGAAAGCTTCACCTGTTGGAGATGTTGCAGCTATCCAGTCTTTATGACCGTTTGGTGGCGAAGGAACTGTTCCTGTACAACCAATTGACCATAGTCCATAAGGATGACCTGTTACATCAGCAACATCTGGTGAAGATACAGTTGCTAACCATCCTGGAGCAACCATAATTTGAGATTTTGAAGCACCATCTGTTGAAGGAACTAAAACCCCACTACAGTTGTCTTCTTCACTGTCTAAAACACCATCATTGTCGTCATCTAAATCATAAATATCTGCATATCCATCTTTATCTGAATCTGTACAACTTGCAATTGCAGCAATTAAAGCGTTAGTTAAATAAGTTGAAGAATAGTTTATAATTCCGTTATCAACTGCTGTTTCAAGAGAGTTTGCCAATCCGTTTGCTCCATAAGGACCAGGAAACGTATAGTTTTCAACGGCACTTGTTGTTCCGCTGGCTTCAAAAGCGTCACTACACGAATCACCATCAGAGTTTAAGTCTAAATGATTTGGGAAACCATCTGCATCATGATCATCTGTACAGCTTGGTTTTAAATGCGCTGCAAGTTGATAATTTGTAGTATTGTAGGTTGCTGTAACTTCAGCAATAGTTGTAGTTATTAATGTAGTAGCACCGGCAACGCCAAGTACTCTATAATATTTGTATTCAGTTGTTGACGTATTTGTAAATACCTTATTAGCGGCTGTAGATAAAGAAACAATTGCGCTTATATCAGTCCAGTTTATACCGTTAATAGATCCTTGAAGTTTAGCAGTAACTGCTGTACCAAAGGTAGTATTGTTTACTAAAGTTAACGTTGAAACTAAAACAGGTGTTGGATACACAACTCTACATATTACAGCGTTGATTAAACTTTGACCTGCATCAAAATTAACTGTATAAGTAGTTAAATTTTCATCGTGTAACAATTGGATATCTTGATCTGTTTGATCGTCGTCTGGTGTTGTTAAACCAGAAGTTATCGATTCAATAACTGTTGCATCAGCTGGTTGATAGAAACAATTTGGTGATTCAACAATATCTAAAACTCCATCATTGTCATCATCAATATCAACGACATCAAAAATACCATCACCATCAAAGTCTTGACATGAAGTAACTGTGTTTGTTAATGCGAAACTTGAATAAGTTGAAATATAATTGATAACGCCACTTTCAGGAGTTGTTTCTTTAGAGTTTGCCAATCCGTTAGCTCCGTAAGGTGCCGGGAAAGTATAATTAGGAACAATACTTGTTGTAGCTCCACTTTCAATAGCATCACTACATCCGTCATTATCAGAATCTAAATCATGGATGTTAATAATTCCGTCATTATCATTGTCATTATTAAAATTACAAACTTCTCCAAACGAAATATTATCAACCAATGTATAACCCGTTTTACCTGCTTCATATCCTGTACTTAATGGCGATTCGGCTACAAAAAGTAATTTAGAGTAATTTTGAGAAGGTGTAAAGTTAAATGTATTAAACACCCAACCTTGCGCTTGATTTTCACGAATAGTTGTTGACCCAATAAATTCAGTTTTGTTACAATCATTAGTTGCATAAATATTAACATAAGCCGGATTATTACTACCTAATGGCCATGAAGTTATATTTGCAACTGAAGTTGAAAGGTTTACACTAAAAGGAACACCTGCAACCATTGGGGTTGCACCAAGATTTACAGTAAATGCCTCGGTTTCATGAAAACCTAAATATTTTGAACCATTTGAAGGAACTACAACAGAGCCCTGCAAATTAACACCTGGCCCATCAACAGAACCCAAGCAATTTGTAAAACTAGATGGTGAACCTTGCTCAGCTAAAACATCGTGCGTTAAGTTGTATTGACATGATGCTTCAACTACATCTAAAACTCCGTCATTATCATCATCAATATCTTTAAAGTCACTTACTCCATCACCATCAAAGTCCACGCAACCATTAACTGAATTGCTAAGTGCATTTAATTCATAGTACGAAGTGAAATTTACTATTCCAGGCGCTGAACTTTCGTAGCTATTTAATAAACCGTTTGCATTGGTATCCGTTCCAGTTGGGTAAGCAGTTGTGCTAGTTGCAGTAGTAGAACTACCAGATTCAATAGCATCACTACAACCATCACCGTCAGAATCTAAATCTAATGAATTTGGAATACCGTCATTATCTTTATCTAATTGACAGTCGTTTTGTTTGAAATACAATTCGGTTGCCCATCCACCACCTGCAGCACCTGTAATTCCATATATTCTATAGTATTTATAAGCTGTAATGTTAAGTGGTAATTTTGCAATATTTGAATTGAAATTTGACAATCCACCACTTGTTGAAGTAGCTTGATTGTTATAAGTAAGAACG
This sequence comes from Flavobacterium sp., assembly GCA_044373115.1. Taxonomy (GTDB): domain Bacteria; phylum Bacteroidota; class Bacteroidia; order Flavobacteriales; family Flavobacteriaceae; genus Flavobacterium. The sequence goes on along the minus strand of JBILQQ010000073.1, from coordinate 8,517 downwards.
TCAGAAACATCTGTCCAGTTAGTGTTATCAGTACTACCTTGTATTTTATAAGTTGAAGTAGTAGCAAAAAGTGTTTGTCCTGTATAATGTCCAATTTCTAAATACCCAAGTACTTTTGGAGTTGGAAATTCAAAATGTAACCAAGGACTATTATTCAATGTTCCGGTTGGCGAGTGCATTATATAGACATTATTATCAATTCCATCAATGATGTTATTGATTGTATAACTACCATTAAATGTATAATTTATGGTTGCTGGTTTAGAAACAACAACACCGGTTTTACTGATTGGTGCATTGGCACAGAAGTTTTCTACTGTGTCAAGAATACCATCATTGTCATCATCAATGTCTTTGAAATCTCTAATTCCATCACCATCTGTATCAAGACATCCGTCAGTTGTACTACTTAGTGCATTGATCGTATAAAATGATTCGTAATTAATAGTACCTGCTGGAGTACCTTCGTAAGTATTTAGCAAACCGTTTAAGTTTGTGTCTGCTCCTGAAGGGAAAACTGTTGTACTAGTTGAAGTTGAAGAACTTCCTGCTTCGATTGCATCACTACAACCGTCGCCATCAGAATCCAAATCAACGCTGTTAGGTTTTCCATCATTGTCTGTATCACATGACACTACAGAAACGTCATCCACTGTTGGATCTAAATTTGCTACTGCCATTGTTGGCGAAGTAACGTCAGTAAATTTAATTCGAGTGAAATTACCCGTAGCGGTAAACATGTATGTTTCTGTAATTTCGGATAAAAGACCAGCTCTTGTTGTTGTTTTTGGAACAGAAATGGTAAGTCCCGTTGCATCATCAACTGCTTCAGCTTTTACCCCTACTGTTAAGTTACTAGAAGGAGTACCAGAAGCTCCTACCTTATATGTTACTTTATAAGTAACTCCAGGATAGGTTCGCATTTTTTGATAAATAGATCCTGCTGCGGGTGTTGCACCTCCTGCATTAAAAGGGAATTTATTTAAAGTACTTAAATAAGTGGCTCCTGGATTTTCTCCTTGAAGCACCCATCCTGAAGCATTTCCGGTAAAAGTACCGTTAGTAATTGCTTCACAATTATTTTCGACGGTATCAAGTACACCGTCATTGTCGTCATCGAGATCAAAAACATCTCCGATGCCATCTGTATCAACATCGCTACAAGCATTTATTCCTCTATCAAGTGCGTATTGTGTATAAGTAGAAGTGTAATTTATTTGTCCAGCTGCACCTTCGTATATATTAAGTAACCCATTTCCGTTGGAATCTAGTCCTTGAGGAAAAACGGTTGTGCTAGTTGCTGTTTTAGAACTTCCTGCTTCAATTGCATCACTACAACCATCGCCGTCAGAATCTAAATCAAAACTATTCGGGATTCCGTCACCATCTGTATCTATAGGTGTACATTGACCAATAACATCAATCTTTAATCCATTAGTTTCAAAACCTGAGCTATATCCTCCTGTTGTTGTAAAGGTAATTGAGGTGAAAGTACCATTTACTCTAAATTTACAACCTTGCTCTGTTCCATAAACCACATTTCCTGAAACATTAGCATCACCCTGAATTTTAGTAAGACTTAATCCGCTAAAAGTAAGATATGAAGTTACAGAACTATTTCCGATTGTCCATAAAATAATTTCAGGATCTGTTACAGGTTGAGAGAAAGTAATTCTGTGAACATTTCCAACATTGTTATTAAAGGTTAGCGCATCTGCACTAGCTTCTATACCTGCCCATCCCCCACCACTTGTGGAAGTAAAGGTTGCAGTTATACCACCACTATAAGTTGCCATTGCCTCACCATATCTACATCCTCCAGGGTTAATAGGGCATCCACCAGTCATACTCCAAGAAGATTGCGATGCTAATCCACAAGCTGTAGATTCGTTAACATCTAATACCCCATCATTATCGTCGTCAATATCGACGTTGTTTGGCACACCGTCGTTGTCATTGTCTGTAGGCGAGACTTTTTGAGGTATAGTCCTTTGGCTGTTTGTCGCTTTTTTAGACCTACTTTTTTCGGGTAGTTTTTCCTTTTTTCTAGTTACAGTTTTTGCTGCTTTTTTTTCTGAAACTGTACCTTTAGCGCTAGTTGTGCCTGATACGTTTTCAAAAAAAGAAGTAGTTACAAAAGATAAATTAGAAGGTTTTACCGTATTGTTTTCATTTGCTTGCATTGTAAAAATACTCGCGAATAAAATTACGGTTGATAAAACTCCTAGTTTGGCAATGAAATTTAGTTTAGTTTTCATTTTAATATTTAATTTATTTTCTACTTTTTCAAATGTAATTATGACATTTGAACTGAATCATCATGAAAATAATTCAGGGTACGAAAGTAAAAACAAAATCAAATAGCGGATGTAGTAGTATTTTTTTAGTCATGTAGAATTATTACTACACTGATTTTAGTCGTTATGAAGATTAAAAAATTGAATTAATGCTGACAAATTATTAACCCCTAATTTTTCAAATATTCTATTCTTGTATGTGCTAATTGTTGTAGCTTTTAATTTTAACACATTTGAAATTTCGAGGTTGCCCATTCCGTTTACCATCAAAGTTGCAATTTCCATTTCTCTATCAGATAATTCATCCAATGGATTTTCTGGTTTATTGAACATAAATGAGTCTATTATTTTATCTTTAATTTTTGAACTTGTAAATTTTCCATCTTTTACCATTTTCATCAATGCAACTTCAATTTCATCTGGAGTACTAAGCTTAGACAAGTATCCATCTGCTCCAGCTTTTATGTATCTTAATGCGTAGAAGTCTTCTTCATAAGATGAAAACATTAAAATTTTGATATTTGGATGATCTAATTTTAAATTTGAAATGATGTTTAAAGAATTTCCTTCTGGGAAACTAATGTCTAATATTAATATATCAACTGTTTCATTTGTTAATGTTTTTTCAATTTCATTAAAATTGCTTGCTTGAAATATGGATGCGTCTTTAAATAAAGTTTTTATTATTATTACCAATCCACTTCGAACAACACTGTGATCATCTGCAATTAAAAAAGTTGTCATATATTATTTGTTTGTTTGTTGTTGCAATAATAAATTGAAAGAAACTGTTGTTCCTTCATTCTCTTTACTTGTTACTTGTATTGTTCCTTTAAACAATTCAACCAACTCTTTACATAAATTTAAACCAAGTCCTACACCAAGGCTATTAATATTGCTTCCCGATTCTCCTTGATAGAATTGATCAAATATGTGCGGTAACTCTTCTTGTGATATTCCTGCCCCTGTGTCTTTAACGGCAATTATCAAATTAATTATATTGTTTTTGTCTTGTACTGCATTGCAATTAATTGTAATAGTTCCTTGTTTAGTAAACTTATTTGCATTACCTATTATATTATATAGTAATTGATGAATTTTAGTTGTATCTGAATTTACAATTATATTTTTTTCAATTTTTTGTTCATAAACTAATTTATTGCCATTATCAGCAACCAAAGTTTGAAGAGATTTTACAACATTAGATAATTGCTCTTCTAAATTGAATGCAGTAACATTTAATGAAAGTTCTTTGTTCTCATTTTTAGAATATTCTAAAATTTGGTTGGACAACATTGTTAATGAATTAGTAGTAAACTGAACTGAATCAAAAACATTTTTTATTTCCTCATCTTGAATTTTTGCGCTTAGGTATTTACTATATATAGATATGATACTTAGTGGCGATCTAATTTCATGACTTATCATTCCAATTATTCTATTTTTGAAACTAAGGTTCTGTTGAATTTTTACTTGTGCTATTACTAACCTATTTTCATAATCAAAAGCGAGTCTTGTTAAATAAGTTAAAATCACCGAAATAATAATTACCAAAATAATGAGTCCTATTATTGTATAATTTCTAATGCTTTTATTTATTTTGTACTGCTCGTTAAATCGTTCAGAAGTTGCTTTTGAAAAATCAGATAACGATTGTTCATAGCTTCTTAATAAGGTAGCGCTATAATTTAGTAGTTTTAAATTAAGTGCAGCAAAGGAAGCTTCTTTAGCTTTGTAACTTAAAAGGGTTCCTTTTATTTTAGAAAATTCGGAAGCATAATATTGATTTGTGTTTTTGAAAGCTGCTGCAAGTTGAGTGGCTACATCGCCGGTTGTCACTTTTTTTCCAAATTTCATGGAAACAAGTACATTTACTTTTTCTTTTTGCACATCAACTTTACCCGATAGTGCATTTCCTAATCTGCCAAAAAAACCTTTCTTTTTTACGGTATCAACTTCTTTAGTGCTTTCAACTTGGATACTGTTTAAAACGTCTTTGTAATTAAATGGTTTTAAATTGAAATTGTCTAAATTGAATTTGGTATTTGCGGGTAATTTTTTTTGGAGTATAGAATCCAGTTTTGATTTTAAAATTGATTGTTCGTTCAAATAACTTGGGCTAGCTTCTGCTTGAAAATTTTTCCAGCTTTCATTTTTTTCAGCTAAAGCAGATAAGGTGTCAAGGTTTTCTGAAAGGTCGTTAACATTTGTGTTAAAATCATTTAAGTAGGGCGTATTTTGGGTGGATAAAAAATTTTGAAAATTTTCATGAGCAACGGCATAGTTTTTCTTTGTTTTATCTAAAACACCTGCAATTTTTTGATTGTTTTCAATTTCATCAGCTATAGCATCCAATTTTGATTCATTAAATATTTCATTGTAAAATATTATTAAAATAAGTAATTGAAATAATACTATCGATGCTATTAACGAAAAATGAATTATTTTTCGGTATTTAAAGTTCAAATTTTTAAAATCCATTATCATTTTGCTTTCTTTTATTATTTTAATTATTTGGATATAATTAAGATTTATTCGTTAATCTATTTAAAAAAATAGAAACAAATTGATTTCTTTACCTTAATATATATGCACTAAAGTATAAGTAAAATAAATTAAAGTGTAAAATTATAATTCCATTTGAAAACGGCTATACAAAAACAAACGCAAAGTATTGAAAACCGACAAAATAGACGTTAGAAGGTGCTTTTTTTATCAACATTTGACATAAAAAATAAATTTTATTGTAAAAAATGTAAAAATTTAGTATTTTTTAGAAATAGATTGTTTTGTAAAACGATAGTTTTCAGGTGAAAAACGGGTTACTTTTTTAAAAGCATTACAAAAATTACTATAACTAGAAAAACCAAAATCATCTGCTATTGATTGCAATTGATCATCGGTGTTTTCAATACAAATTTTAGCGGCTTCAACTTTTTGTTTCAGTATATATTGGTAAGGTGTTAGATTTAAAAATTGCTTAAAAACTCTTGAAAAATGAGCTGTATCCCATCTTGTAAGTGCCGCAAGTTGAGCTACTTCAATTTTTTGGTTAATATGGCTTTCAATGTAGTCCAAGGTTGTCTTTAATTGAATCGGAATATCAATTTTTTCACCATCTGTTGTTCTTAGTAAATCTATTTTTCGAAATTGAAAATTATTTATTACTAAGTAAACTGTAGAAATTAAGTCTTCTTTTTTAAATGGTTTTACAATAAATCCATACGGACGTGTGCGTTTTACTTTTTCGAGTGTCACCAAATCCGAGTAGGATGTGATAAACACAAATGGGATTGTATCTTTTCTTAAAAGATATTCAGCAATATCTATTCCTGTTTTTTCTTCATTAAGGTTTATATCAATCAAAACTAAATCGGGAGGTGAGTTTTCAATAATTTCAAAAACATGGTCAATTGATTTGTAATCAGTTGTCACATCATATCCTTCTTGCTCAAGTGTGTATTTAATGTCAAGAGCAATTATGGATTGGTCTTCAATAACAAGAATTTTTTTGTTTTGAATCATGTTTGGGCACGTATTAATTTTTATATTTAATTTTTATATTTAATTTTTTTGAAAATTATTTCGAAATGCGACCCGCCTTCAAAATGAAAATCAGGTTCGGAACGTAATTGTTTACAAAGTGCATTAATTAAATTCATTCCAATACTTTTTTGGTTGGTGTTGGCTTCTTGTAGCCCTACTCCATTGTCGGAATAAATCAATTGGTACTTATTTGCTCCATATAAAAGCACTTTAATTTCAATTATGCCTTCTTGCCGTTGAGGAAACGCATGTTTGTATGAATTTAATAATAATTCGTTTATTATTAATCCTAACGGAATTAGGGTTTCTAAATCCAATATTACTACTTCATCTGAAAATTGGAATTCAATTTGAGTAGCTATATCTGAAAAAGAGATTTTAACATTTTCAGCTAACTCTTTAACGTATTCATTGGCATCTAATTGGTATAAATTATCTTTTAAATAGAGTTGCTCATGGATTTTTGACAATGTTATTATCCTCGATTTAGTGATACTAATAAATTCATCTATTCCAATGTTATTATTCACTGCTTGTATGCTCATCATACTTGAAATAAGCTGAAAGTTATTTTTTACCCTATGGTGAATTTCTTTAACTAAAACTTCCTTTTCTTGAACAGAGTTTTGAAGTTGGAGTCGGGAGAGTCCAAAAATAAAATTTCCTTTTTTTCGGAATTGGTAGGCCCAAATTAATATGGAGATAAAAAAGATAAGCAAAATGGCACTTGCAAGTAACAAATTTAAGTTGGTTGCTTGCTTTTGGTTTTGAAGTTCTACTTTTTGTTTGTCTAATGTTAATTTTTCTAGTTCATAGTTTTTTTCTCTTAATTGAAACTTTGACTGAAGCATGAGCGTTTTAATAGAGCCTTTGTCTTCAAGAAATTGGTTTTGAATTTGGTTTAATATTTCGGTATTTGCAAATGCTTGCGCAAAGTTGCCTACTCCTTTGTTACTGTTGGATTGTTCTTTGTAATAAACCATTTGCAAATTAGGCGATAGCTCAGTAAGAAGTTTTACATCAACTTTAGCAAGTTGATTTTGTGCTTCCTTAAATTTGTTCAAACCATTTAACCCCCATGCCATAAATAATTGCCCTTTCAAAATGTTTTCTGGAAGTTCAATACCTTCAATTCCTTGGGAGCAATAGGGAATCGCCGTTGCATATTTTTTTTGGTTCAAATAAATTTCGGCAAGGAGTAAGTTGTTTTTGGAAATCAATGCTTGGTTTTGTATATTTTTACTAATCTTCATTGATTTTGCAGCATATACTAATGCCTCTTGAAACTGATTGTCAATAAGAAAAACATTGGACAAGTTGGACATTGCCAAAGCAATATTGTATTGCTTATTATCAACAATTTTATTAGCTTGTTCCAATGCTTTTTTGGAATAGTAAATGGATTCTTTAAAATCCAAAACGGTTAAATAATAGCCTGCAAACTCATTGTAAACAGAAAACATTTCGTTTGGTTTTTGTTTTACTTTGAAACAATCGTACTCCAAAACAATGTACTCAAAGGCTTTTGCTAGGTCGGTACGAGAATAATACTGAACCAAAAGTGAATATAAAACACCCCTATCAGCATAAAACGGTTTGCCTTTTATCACATCAAGGGCCACGTTTACATGGTCAATAAGTTGGTTATAATCGCCTAAATACATGAACGACGCCGCTTCGTAATAGCTGTTTTTTAAATAAGATAAGGTGTCCTTGCTTGCCAAAGAAATGGCTGCTGCTTTATGGGCAAACTGCGAGCCAAGCTTAGGATTTCCTGTTGTTAATGCAAAGTAGGCTTTACTATTAAGATAGGCAATTTTTCCTTTTGTGAAATTTAATTTGTTTGCCAATGCAACACCTTTGTTCATGTTGTATTCAAATAATTTTGAATTGATAGGTTGGTAAGCTTCAGCTAAATTATAAAACATCGTTACTTTTGTGGTATCCGCTTTAGCGGCAGCAAGTCGTTTTTCAAGTAACTCAATAGTCACTTTATCTTGTGAGTAAACATAACTAGTACCCATACCAAAAAAGATTGTTACTATAAGATATAAAAATATTGAAAGTTTTAATTTCATTAATGGGGTAGTGATGTTTAGGTTTTTTTTAACAATCAAAAATAACATTTAATTTTTTTATTTTTAGTGTTTTTTTATATTTTTTAAAAAAATAAGTTGATGTTTCTCAAAAAAACTAGTTGAATTAATTGAAAAAAAACACAAACCGTTTTATATTTGCTAAAAAAATAGCAAAATGAAACGTTTACTTTATTTGTTTTTAATGATGTCAGGGTTGCTTTCTGCTCAATCCAAATATGAAATTAGCCTAGAAATTGAAGGTTTAAAAGACACGCTTGTTTATTTAACGATTCAAGAGTTTGAAAATAATTTAATTAAGGACACTTGCAAAATTGTACGTAACGGTAAAATTGTTTTTCAGGGTAAAAAAAGTCTTGAGACAGGTATTTTTGCATTGATTAGTCAAGATAAAAAGAAATATTTTGATTTTTATATTGATCAAAATTCGCAAATTACCAAAATTAAAGGACAGCTAAAGGAAAATGGAATTGAAAATTTGAGTTCAAGTGATGTGCATCAAAATGAATTTTTTAATTACGTTCAATTTATTTCAAAAAAAAGAGCCGATTTTGACAAAGCCCGAGATGGAGCTAAAG
>JBILQQ010000066.1:0-4107 GCA_044373115.1 Flavobacterium sp. | reverse complement strand
ATCACTACACAAGATGTGGCTTTGAGTTTTTAGGTTTATTGAAACTTAGAAACACTGAAGGACTTCCAGCACATTATGACAACGCAACAGTAAGTTTATTTCAAATTGACGTAAACTATAAATAAGAAAATAACTTCTCATTTATTTGCTTACAGTTTTATTTAATCCATTCTTGACAATTGAAAATATTGAAAACACCGCTACCGCACGAATCCTTTCGTGTGGCTACAAAAAATTTAATCCCTTAAAAAATATAGAATATTAGTGTTGTAACCTATTTCAGGACTAGACAGGTGTACGCATTTATTATTCTTGCTATTGCTGATGTAGTTTTTGCTTCCGCAGATATATTTTTTTTTCTTAATTTTTTTTATAGCATCCGTAATCTTCAACAACGCATCGGTAACTTTCAACAACGCATCCGCAACTTTCAACAACGCATCCGCAATCTTCAACAACGCATCGGTAACTTTCAACAACGCATCGGTAATCTTCAACAACGCACCGGTAATCTTCAACAACGCACCGGTAACTTTCAACAACGCATCGGTAATCTTCAACAACGCACCGGTAATCTTCAACAACGCACCGGTAACTTTCAACAACGCATCCGCAACTTTCAACAACGCATCGTTAATCTTCAACAAGGCATCGGTAACTTTCAACAACGCATCCGCATTTAACCCAATTAACCTAATAACCCCTATAAATAAACCTGATAAACCCCATATACCTAATAACCCCCATAAATAAACCCCATATACCTAATAACCCAAATAAACTTTCAACAAAAAGCCTACTGAAAATCTACTCGTCGATTTTAGCCCTGATAGAGCCGATATCCTCCCGCTGTCCCGAAGGGCAAGGGAGATAAAGGCGATAGCAGGACAAAACGCCATTTGAAACGGTATTGTCTGCTTCTAATTCTGGGTAAAATAATTGTGAGTGGTGGTGTATAAAATAAACTATCTTTGTGGGCTTAAATTTTTTATAAAAATGACATCAAATAATAGTTTAAAAGGGGTTGTTTTGGTTGCGCTTGGTGCCTCTAGTTATGGCATGCTGGCAACATTTGTTAAGCTGGCTTACCTCGAAAATTATACAACCGCAGAGGTAACTACCTCACAATTTGTGTTGGGAATAATTGGAATTTTACTTATTAATTTATTTCAAAAAAGTACCCAATCAACAGGTGCTAAAAAAGCATCTAAAAAGAATGTTTTTCAATTAATGTTGGCAGGTACTTCACTAGGAATGACGAGTGTTTTTTACTATTTGTGTGTAAAATATATTGATGTTTCTATTGCTATTGTTTTACTGATGCAAACGGTGTGGATGGGTGTGCTATTGGAGTGGATTTTGGACAAAAAGCAGCCGTCGTTACAAAAAATAATTGCTGTTTTTATGGTTTTAGCAGGAACGGCAATGGCTACCAATTTGATTGAAAATAACAATTCAATTGATTTTAGAGGCGTTTTTTGGGGCTTACTTTCTGCTATGTCGTTTACAACTACTATGTTTACTGCCAACAGAATTGCTACTGATATTTCGTCGTCGCAACGAAGTTTGTATATGCTTCTTGGTGGGGCAGTAATTGTGTTTTGTTTTGGCTTTTTTACTCAAATTACACCTTTTAATTTTAGCATTTTCTGGAAATGGGGAATTGCATTGTCGTTGTTTGGTACTATTATTCCGCCATTATTGATGAATGCGGGTTTCCCAATAACGGGCATTGGGCTTGGCAGTATTGTCTCGGCATTAGAGTTGCCTGTTTCGGTGTTGATGGCTTATTTTTTATTGAATGAAAAAGTAGTTTTTATTCAATGGATTGGCATTGTATGTATTTTGTTTGCAATTGTTTTGATGAATCGAAAAATTGCTTTTTTGTCTGCTAAAAATCGTTAACTATGTCACTTTTTCCCTCTGAAAAAATTGTATTTGACTTGCCAAATGCCGCTATTGAGTATTACCCAAGCTTTTTAGATGTAGAACAATCTAATTTGTTATTTAATCGATTAATAAACGAAGTACCTTGGCAACAGGATGAAATTGAACTTTATGGCAAACGGCACCAACAACCACGGTTAACGGCTTTGTATGGAAATGAAGGGAAACCGTATTCCTATTCCAATATTGTGATGCAACCGCATCCTTGGAATAGCTTGCTTACCTATATAAAAGAAGAAGTTGAACGTGTTTGCGAGGTTACATTTACAACGGTTTTATTAAATTTGTACCGTGATGGAAAAGACAGTAATGGCTGGCACGCAGATAATGAAAGGGAACTTGGCAGAAATCCGATAATAGCCTCATTGAGTTTGGGGGCTGAACGAATGTTTCATTTAAAACACAATGACAAAACCGATTTGAGGCAACGCATTGTGCTAGAAAATGGAAGTTTATTGCTAATGAAAGGCGAAACCCAACATTTTTGGAAACACCAAATCCCAAAAACAGAAAAAGAAATTGGCAAACGAATTAATCTTACCTTTCGGATTATCAAATAGATAGAAAAAGTATTTTTTTATTTTAAAAAAAAGAGCTGATTTTTGAAAGTAATTATTTTTTTTACTAATATTGGAATAAAATTTGCAGACTATTTAAAACTAACTTAAAAATATGCTTTTCGACTAATGAAAAAAGGTAAAAGAGTAGAGCTAACACCAGACGATTTAGCTCGTTTAATCACAATGGCTCAAGAGGAAAAAAAACCTTTTGAAGCAATAAAAGCTGAGTTTCAGGTTCCTGAAGTGGAAGTAACTGAAATTATGCGTAAAAAATTATCCAAAGATAATTTTGAATTATGGAAGAAAAAAGTAGCAGGTAGCAAGCCAAAGCCAAAACCAGCTGTTATTGACGACTTTGATGAAGATTTAGATGGTAAATATTACCTCAAAAATAAATTCGACTAAAAAAATGCAAAGCTCTTGTACATCAGGAGCTTTTTTTAATTTTAATAAACTAATTAATATGAACAAGTACTATTGGATTTTATTACTTTTTTCAACTACTCTTTTTGCACAAATAACCGAAGTTACTAAGGAAGAAATAACTGTAGCATCCCAATTAAAAGGCACTCTTTTTTCGCCTTTACCAGTATCCCAAAAACCTATTTTGGCAATTATTATTGCAGGATCAGGACCTACAAATAGAAGTGGTAATCAGATAGGTGTGCATAATAATTCGTTAAAATATTTATCGGAAGAGCTTTCAAATAAAGGTATTTCAGTATTTAGTTTTGACAAAAGGGCTATTGCACAACTAATATCGGGTGAAACCGATGAATCAAAAATGAATTTTGAAGATAATAGTACTGATGTCAACGAAATTATTTCTTATTTTAAAAATCAAAATAAATATTCCAAAATAGTTTTGATCGGTCATAGCGAAGGTTCGTTGATTGGGATGCTGTCTGCCACAAAAAACGTAGATGGTTTTGTATCCATTGCAGGTGCAGGGCGTTCAATTGATGAAATAGTAGTTGATCAAGTGGTTAAACAATCGCCAAGCACAGCAGCCGAAGCTAAATTCTATTTTGACGAATTAAAATTGGGTAAAACCATTGAGGTTACATCTCAAAACCAATTTATTAAAAGTTTTTTCAGAAAAAGTATTCTGAATTATTTACAATCTTGGGTCAAAATAAATCCACAAACCGAAATTAAGAAATTAACCATCCCTGTTTTACTACTAAATGGCACAAAAGATTTGCAAGTTCCTGAATCGGAAGCGAAAATTTTGAAATCAGCACAACCGAATGCACAATTGGTTATTATAAATAATATGAATCATGTTTTAAAAAATATTGAAGGTGATGAAGCTGAAAACAAAGCGTCCTATAATAATCCAAAACTACCCATTGCAACAGAACTTACCGCTTCGATTGTAGATTTTATTGGTAAAATGTAACAAAATCAGCAAATCAAAGTCTTATAAAAAAAATTCCTACTATGAAAAAAACAATTACATCTTTTGTTTTACTGACCTTATTAATTGGTTGTAAATCAACTTCGGTTACAAACTCCTCCAAAACAAATCAAGTTGTAGCAACTATTGATTTAATAAATGTAAAAGACGATAAGGTAATGGTAACCATACAGCCGCCTA
>JBILQQ010000065.1:0-4304 GCA_044373115.1 Flavobacterium sp. | reverse complement strand
GATGAGTTGGTGGGATTTTGCATTTGGTTTTAACATATTAAGTCATATAAGTTTTTTTTAGGCGCTTCGCTGGGTTGAAGGGCATATAAGTTGGGTGGGATTTAACTTTGGGTTTTAACATATAAGTTATATAAGTTTTTTTTAGGCGCTTCGCTGGGTTGAAGGGAATATAAGTTGAAAGGGGTTAGCTTTTGTTTTTAACATATAAGTTATATAAGTTTTTTTTAGGCGCTTCGCTGGGTTGAAGGGCATATAAGTTGGGTAGGATTTAACTTTTGGTTTTAACATATAAGTCATATAAGTTTTTTTTAGGCGCTTCGCTGGGGTGAAGGGCATATAAGTTGGGGATTATTTGCTTTGGACTATTCACTAAGCACTTTTTACTAATCACTTTTTACTAATCACTTTTTACTAATCACTTAAAAAAACTAATTTATCTTGAAAACGCTGCTCCCCTAGCCCAGTCCCGACGATTCGGGAGAAATGGAAAGCCTTGCGATGACAAAAGCTATTTTTTTCTTGGTTTGCAACAGCGACCTACGGAAGCTCGTTGCAGACCTAGAAAAAAAAGCTTTTGGGGAGCAAGCTTGGAATGGAAAGCTGGATTGGCTTCGGGAAATAATTACTTACTTTTTTTTAAGTTCGTTAGCTTTTTTTTGCCAATGAGCATCAAGATCGTTAATGTTTGTTGGGTTAGCTGCGGTTTGGGGCGTCAGTCTTCCAGAAGTGAAGGCTCGGTCGAGAATGGTTTCTATGAGGTAGTCTTCGTTATCTTCAAAGGGTTGGTATTTTTTTTTGAGATTGATGTCAAAAAGGCGCGCGGTGTTGTTGGACCAAAATGCCTTCCAGCCACTTTTATAGTCCTTAATAATATCGAAGGTTGAAAACCCTGTTTGTCTGTGGATTAATTTAACGAGGATTTGTCCTTGTTTTCGGGATAATTTTTTGAGTTTGGTTTTGAATTCGTTTTCCATGTAGTCTTCAATAATTTTGAAGTACTTTTTTTTGTCTTTTTTGGATTTTAGTTTTTCAAGGTTTTTGTTCATTGCTGTTAATCGGTCACTTGCCGTTTTTGCATAGGGATATACTTTGTACACTCGATTTTGGAGTAGTAAAAATTGTTTTTGAGCTTCAGGATCAAGTTTTACATTTTGAATAATTACTTCACGAAGCACAATGGTGTCGTTTGAAAGAGTATCTGTTTCAATGAAATTTAAGTCGGTAATTACTTCGCCAATAATTTGGGCATTGGAAGTTATAGATGCTAAAAATATACCTATATATATTATTGTTTTTTTCATGTGAAAAAGTTTTGGGTAAAAATATACAATTACATTAACAAGTGTAATGCCAAATTTATATTTTAGCAAAAAAAAATATGTCAAAAAATTCAATACTTACACAATCGTCACTTTCTTTTTTAGAAAACTACCTAAATAATCCATCTCCAACAGGCTATGAAGCTAGTGGTCAAAGGATTTGGATGGACTACCTAAAACCCTATGTTGATACATTTATTACTGATACGTATGGTACTGCTGTGGGAATAATTAATCCTGAAGCAAGTTTTAAGGTGGTTATCGAGGGGCATTCTGACGAAATTTCGTGGTATGTGAATTACATTACCGACGAAGGTTTGATCTATGTGATTCGAAATGGTGGGTCTGACCATCAAATTGCGCCGTCTAAAAGGGTAAATATCCATACCAAAAATGGGATTGTAAAAGGCGTTTTTGGTTGGCCAGCCATTCATACCCGCAACCGAGGAAAAGAAGAGCCTGCAACATTGCACAATATTTTTATTGATTGCGGATGTGAAACCAAAGCTGAAGTTGAACAACTTGGCATTCATGTGGGTTGCGTAATTACGTATCCTGATGAATTTATGATTTTGAATGAAAATAAATTTGTTTGCCGAGCTATTGACAACCGAATGGGCGGATTTATGATTGCTGAAGTGGCCCGATTATTGAAAGAAAATAACAAAAAACTCCCTTTTGGACTTTACATTGTTAATGCTGTTCAGGAAGAAATTGGCTTGCGAGGTGCCGAAATGATTACGCAAACGATAAAACCAAACGTAGCTATTGTGACAGATGTTTGTCACGATACAAGTACGCCTATGATTGATAAAAAAATTGAAGGCGACCTCCAAATGGGCAAAGGTCCCGTAATTGCGTATGCACCGGCTACTCAAAATGTTTTGCGTGAGTTGATAGTATCCACCGCAGAGGAAAAGAAAATTCCGTTTCAGCGACATGCTACCTCAAGAGTTACAGGTACAGATACCGATGCGTTTGCGTATAGCAATGGCGGTGTGGCATCGGCACTTATCTCATTATCATTACGTTACATGCACACTACGGTCGAAATGGTTCACCGAGAAGATGTAGAAAACGTAATTCAGTTAATTTATGAAAGTTTGTTAAAAATACAAAACAATCATGATTTTTCTTACTTTAAGAAATAACAAAACAAATCCGAATTGAAGAGTTCGGATTTTTTTTTAGAAGCAAGAAAAACAAATTTCAGAACAAGTCTTGTCCTGCTTTCGCCTTTATCTTGCTCCGTAAACTACGCAAGGATATCGGCTCTATCAGGGCTAAACTTGATATTTCGTTTTTCAGATGACTTTTTTTGAAAGCTCATAAGGTTCATTTTTTAGGTTTATAAAGTCAAAAACCCGAAAGTTTTAAAATGGGAAGTAAAAAAAGTTAAATAAATATATTCTCTTAAAACTTAATTGTTTTTATAATAGCCACCGATTGTGAATACTCAAAAACTTAATGCTTTTTTTAAAGAATTTTGTTTGTCATGTAACTTTAAAAATTTAAAAAGTTAGAAGAAATAATTTTTAAGTTTTGAAAATTTATTGTTTTTATCAAAACTGAACAGGTTTTGGGTTGGAATTTATAAACTTATAAACTTTATAAACTTTGAAAAACAGAATGTCTATTTTTCCGTAAACTGCGTTAGGGATAGAAGTGGAAAGCCCACAGCACCATGTAGCCCCGAAGCTTCGGGGCGGAATGGTGCGAGGACTTGAAACGGATAGCCCGACCCGCCAAGTAAAATGTCTTGAAAAAAGTAAATTATGTAGCGGGGAACGCCCAAAAATAAATCTAGAAAAATAGGCATTAAATACTTAAATTTGCAGTAAAATAACAAATTATGATAAACACTGAAACCATAGTTGCCTTAGCAAGTGCGTCGGGTGCTGGAGCAATTGCCGTGATTAGACTATCTGGAAATGAGGCTATTAGCATTGTTTCGCAGGTATTTGAATCGGTTTCTGGAAAGGATATTGCTGTGCAGAAAACGCACACCATTCATTTGGGGCATGTGGTTGATGGTGCAAAGGTTTTGGACCAAGTGTTGTTGTCAATTTTTAAAAATCCGAATTCGTACACAGGCGAAAATGTAGTCGAAATTTCGTGTCATGGTTCAACGTTTATACAACAGCAAATTATTCAGTTGTTGGTTCGCAAAGGAGCAAGAATGGCACAGGCCGGTGAATTTACGTTGCGTGCTTTTTTGAACGGAAAACTCGATTTATCTCAGGCTGAGGCAGTTGCTGATTTGATTTCGTCGGATAATGAAGCCAGTCACCAAATTGCGATGCAACAAATGCGAGGCGGATTTAGTAATGAAATTGCCAAATTGCGAGAAGAATTATTGAATTTTGCCTCATTAATTGAACTCGAATTGGACTTTGCCGAAGAAGATGTTGAGTTTGCCGATAGAACCCAGTTTAAGGAATTACTGCACCGCATTGAGTTTGTTTTGAAACGATTGATTGACAGTTTTGCCGTTGGAAATGTGATAAAAAACGGAATTCCCGTAGCCATTGTGGGCGAACCTAATGTTGGTAAGTCAACGTTATTGAATGCACTTTTGAATGAAGAACGAGCGATAGTTTCAGACATTGCAGGAACCACCCGAGACACCATTGAAGATGAATTGAACATTGGCGGAATAGGTTTCCGATTTATTGACACCGCAGGAATTAGAGAAACCAAAGATGTGGTGGAAAGCATTGGGATTCAGAAGACTTTTGAGAAAATTGAGCAAGCGCAGGTGGTTTTGTATATGAGCCCCCTAGCCCCCAAAGGGGGAATTGACTTGAAGGTTTTGAACATTGAAATTGAAAAAATTAAAAATAAATATCCGCTTAAAACCATTATTGTTGTTATCAATAAAGTAGATTTGCTTTCAAAGGAAGATGTTGCAACAATTCGCCAAGAACTTGAAACCTTAAACTTGAAACTTGAAACTATATCCGCCAAACAAAAAACAGGCATTGA
>JBILQQ010000064.1:0-4305 GCA_044373115.1 Flavobacterium sp. | reverse complement strand
AACGTTTTGCAGCTTGGCGATGTGGCGGACTTTCAGCACCAAACTTCACAAATATAAACCAAACTTTGATTAAACAGCGAACTTTCTAAAAAAGCCAAAACCCGCCATATTGCCAAACTGCTGTTATATGATGCCCTTTTTTTTATTCTGTTATGCGGTTGTTGTTATTCTGTTTGCGGAAGCTATATTTCTAAATGCGTAAGTCATATTTCTTTCTGCGGATTGAATAATTCTAAATGCGGTTGAAATAAATCTAAACGCAAATAAGATAAAACTTATTGCGATAGCAATAAGTTTGTTTGCGGTGCAAACAATTCTTTTTGCGTTTAAAATATTTCTTTTAGCGGTTTGCATAATCTCAAAAGCGGGTTATACTTTTCTGTTTTTGGTTATGTTATTTTTTCGCTTTCTTAAATTCTATTCCTTTTACTTGTGCAAATTCTGGACTTGATGCTCCGAAAAGTGATTTGATGTATTTCTTTACTTCGGTTGCTATTTCAACTAATCCTGTATCTGCTCCATATAATGTATTGTTTCTTGCTATTCTTGAATTGCTGATATTTGTGTATGCAGTAGCAACACCGTTATTTTTGGCGGTTAGGTCTGCTTGTAATGCTGTAAGTGTTGCAACTGCTAAAGCGGTTTCGTTTGGTGCATAACTTGGTTCTGATTGTAAAACAGAAATTAGACCTGATAGATGTTGTATTTGTTGGTCATACGATTGCTGACTTGTTGAAATGGTTGCTGGAGCTGGTGTATTTGGGTCGATTGGTGTTGTAGCAGTTGATGCTCTTTTGCCTTGTAACTTGCGGTTAAAACCTTTTGCATCTTTAATCATTTGGTCAGTTGCATCGGTTGTTTCTAACGCATTTACTAATCGAGTTGATAACGGTTTTAAACCGCTGAAAGCGTTTACTCTTTCGTTTACTTTATTATTGTAAGCTGTGTTTTTTGTTATAACATCGGCTAAACTTGTTTGCGATGCTGTGTATAATGCGTTAAGTTGTGGCAACTTTAGTGCGTTTTTGGTTGGGTTGTACGTTGCTCCGTAACCTGTTACGAATGAAATTAAATCTTGAAGATTTGCAACATTTTTTGCATGTCCTGTTTCTGATGTAGAAGCCATATTTTCAGTTTTTTAATTGATTACTATGTGTCAAAAATAATTAAAATTTTACTTTTTTGTAAACTTTATATTAACATTTGCAGGTTGATTTTCCATTTGCCTTTTCAAAACACTCTTTGCCTTCTTGAAAAGAAAAATAAATTAAGCATAATGCACCTAAACTATCTGTATAGGCAAATCCTGTATAGTAATAAACGGCACTCGATAGTAATAAAACGATACTCATATATATGCAAATAATGGTACATTTTGCATCTGCAATAATTGGTTCTGAATTAAGTTTTTTTCCGATTGTTAATTGATTATAGGATACATAAGCCATAACAATAATTGATATGATTGATATTATTACTCCAAAAATTGTGTTTTCTGGAAGATGTTTTTTATATATGTTTATGATAATTCCGATTAACAAACTAACACTTAAAAGATAAAATCCCCAACCTGTTATTTTTAGTGCCTTTACTTCAAATGTAGATTTGTCGCTATTTGGGTTTTGTTGTATTCGTCTTATCATAAAAACTACTCCAAGATTTGAAGCTACTTCGATAAAACTATCTACTCCAAACCCGAAAAGTGTTAAACTTTCGTTTTCATATCCTAAAAACATTGATATTATTCCCTCGATAATGTTGTAAATAACAACAAATTGAGCTATTAATAATGCTTTACTATATAATTTATTTGTTTCCATTTTTTAATTATTTAGAATTTTAGTTTTATGCCACCGTTTATTGTTGCTCCTTCTGTATGTGTCCAAATATCGTCAAAAGTTGGGTTGTTGTGTGAGCCGTTTACAACTGGTTTGTAATTGCTTTGGCGTGTGTCGGTAAAGTTCTCAAAGTTGATGAAGAATGAATAGTTTTTCCACAATGTTTTTTCTGCCATAAACCCAAATTCCCAAAATGTTGGTGTTTGTGTTCCGTTGTAAAGAAATTGCTGGTCGGTAAAAAAACCTTCTAAACCGAGTTTAAAATTGTTTTCTTTTTCAAAAATCAACGCCATATTTAATTTGTTTTTAGGTAATAATGGTAAAAACTGATTAGAGGTTAGATATTTTGCTTTGGCGTTTGTAAATGTGTAACCCACGAAAAATTTTAAATCTTCTTTGAAAATAAATTTTAAGTTGGTTTCAAATCCGTTACTTATTACTGGTTTATCTGCATTGATAAAGAAAGTATTTACACCGCTGTTTTGCAAAATTAATGGTTTGTTAATTTGAGTTACAAAAAACATTTGGTTGATGCTGAAAACAAAATCGTCTGCAAGATTTGTTTTGAAATTGACATCAGTCGTTCCGCCAATACTTCTTTCCGCTTCAACATTATTGAGAGCCAAAACGTTTTGATATTGGTTTGTTTCGGTTTGTTCGGTAAAAATGGTTGGGATTTTATAACCTAATCCGCCACCAATTCTTGAACTCCATTTATTATTGAATTTAAAGAGAGCCGAAACTTTTGGCAAAACAAATATTTGATTTTTTGAGAAATTTGGATTTGAATAATTTACATTGTCAATACGCAATCCGTTTTCGAGTTTAATATCTTCTGAAACATCCCAAGTTTGTTGAATGTATGCACCAATTGTATTGGATTTTGCATTGAGTGTTGAAATCTTACTTTGTTTAAAATCGTCATATTGAAAGTTTAAACCTGTAATGATGGTTTGTTTTTCTGTTGTCGAAAGATAGGATGCGTCAGTAAAAATGTTGGTATTGAAACCTGAAAATTCATAGTTTGGAATATTGATTTCTCTATCAAAAAAACTTAAACTTTGTTTGAGTTTGAAGCTATTATTTTCTGTAAATTTTTTATCAAATTCAAATGTAGTTGTGTTTCTTATGGTTTCGTTTTTCTCGAAATATGTATGAAAAGCATCTGCATTTCCTGCAATAACATTCATATCTCCTCCTGTCATTGTTCCTTTTGTGAAACTGTTTCCCAACATAAAAGTGGTTGTTTCGTTTGGATAATAAAAAACTCTTGGGTTTATTGTGAAATTATTAGATTTAGGAATTTCAGAAAAATCGTCATTATCTACATCATACGATTTTTGAAGGTTTAACAATCCTAAAACTGCATAACCAAATTTTCCTTTTCGCTGTGATGCGTAACCTCCAAAATTTGATTGACCAATATTGGATTGATTGATTATAAAATTATATTCGCCTTTTTCTTTGGGTGTTTTGGAAATGAAATTTACAACTCCTGCAATTGCTCCGCCACCAAATAGGGTAGAAGCTGGACCTTTTATGACTTCGACTTGTTTCAAATCTAAAGGTGGAATTTCGAGAATGCTCAAACCGCTGGCAAAGTTCCCAAAATTTGGATAACCGTCTTTGAGTAATTGAGTATAACGACCATCTAAACCTTGCACACGAATGCTTGCGTTTCCACTTGTAGCAGATGTTTGTTGTACTTGTAAACCTGTGCTTTCGTGCAGAACCATTGAAACATTTGAAGGTTTCATATTTGATTTTTCTTCTAATTCTTCTGCATCGATGGTTTCAATTCGAGTTGGTGTATTGCGAATTGTTCGGCTTGTTCTTGTAGATTGTATAATAACTTCTTCGAGTTCTTCTGGTTCTTTTTCTTTTTTTATTGTGTCGTTTTCGACTTGTGCCATTGTGCAAATGCTAAAAAGCAATAATAATGGCAATATGAATTTTGTCATTTGGATAAATATTAGTTGAATAAAATAGATGAACACTTACGGTGCGAAGCACTGAAAGTGATTTTTTTGTGCGAAGCACAGACTTTTTTATTAACTAATTTTGGGAGGTTGCCAAATTTTGTCGGCAATTTTTTTGGTGTAGATAGAAGTGTAAAAACTTAAAAGTTTTTCTTCTTGAAACAATATCACTTTCTTTTTTAGAGTGTAAGAAACGTTATTGATGAAAAATACTGAAGCAGGACAATGCGAACAATTACAAAAAGGAGTACAATGTTCAGGTTCTTGGGTTTTCTTTTTTTGATTTTCGGCTTTGCAAACTTCTGAATTTATGTTTTTTTCGCAATCGTCATTTTCACTACACGGATAAACCGTAAGTGATAATAAGAATATTGAGAATATAAACCAAAAATTTTTCATATTGCAAATGTAGTTTTTTTGAAATTGGGATTTCGTTTTTTATACGATTTTTTTCAGCGGTTAGTGTAGCTCAAGGGTATCATATAACT
>JBILQQ010000033.1:0-25956 GCA_044373115.1 Flavobacterium sp. | reverse complement strand
TTTTCACATGAAATGCAAATTAAAATAAAGCAAATCAATCCTATTTTTTTTAGATTATTCTTGAGTAATTTTTTCATTAGTTGTTTGTTGCTCTTAAATGGACTGCGAACTTCAGACTGCGAAAAAAACTCGCAATCTTTCCTACAAAAATAGAAAAAAGTTTGGATAAAAAAGACTTTTTTCAAATTTCTAAACATGCACATATACAAGAAATTTACAAACACTTCAAAAAAAAAGAGCAACTCAATGCTCTTGAAATTCTCTCTAATAACTTTTCGTTAAAACTATAAGAGGTGTGAATGTAATCGGTTCCGTTCAACCGGAGTTTAACTCATTGATTTTATTTTTTATTGGTATTCGTTGATTACAATTCATTGCTCGGCTTTCAGCCGCAACGAAACTCTAGCTGTTGGGCGATCGGTTTTTTATTTGGTTTTAAATTCTATTATATAATCTTTAATCGGTATTCCTTTTTCAGAAACGAATGACATTCCCGAAACTATAAATTGATATTCTTTATTTTCAATTAATTTTACTTCCATAATAACTGATTTTCTATCTTCTGAATACTTAATTTTTCCGATTTCTGGAAAAAAGGTTTTACCTTTTTCTCCATAATTTATTGAATAGCCTTTACCTTTTAAAGGTTTATCAAAGTTAATTGTAAATACATTTATTTTTGAGTTTACGTTTTGGTCAAAATTTTTAAATTCATTGATTGAAACAATATTTGGTCTTTCTTTGTCAAACATTTTTTCATATTCCAAGATGTTATTTTCATATTCTTCATAAGCTAAAATTATGTTTGGTATATAACTTTCTAATGTTGGATATTTTTCTCTTTGTTTGCTATATTTTTCTAATTCATTTTCGAGTTCATTTATCCAAAGAAAACCATTATTAAGATTATCTTGTATTTCCTCATCTATTTCTTCTTTCTTGAAGTTATGGTCTTTCATATATTTAATTACAGATGCTCTTACCAATGCTTCACTCAACATTGTTCTGTAATCTCCATAAGCTTGATTTTGCATTTGTTTTCCAACAACAGTATAAATTTTTTCTCCGCTACTTTCAAACTTCGTAATGTTTTTTTCTATTAAGTCATTTACAAATGAATGATTAAACTCGTGCAAAAGTGTAGGGAAATAATCATTTAAACCAAATTTAGCCATTCCTAAACTATCTACGCTCCAAGTTCCCATTATTGCGTAAACTTCTCTTGTGCCATTTTTAAAAACAATGTCTGGACCATAATTTCCGCCACCATTTCCTAATCCATTTACGATAACAAATTTTTCTTTGGGTTCTTTTCCATAAAATGATTTGTACCAGTTTAAATCAATATTCTCAAAAATAGGAAGAAACTTTTTACTTACGTTTGAATACAGTTCTGAATTTTCTTTAAAGAATTCCTTGCAGTGTGCATCTTTGTAAAAAGTATTTAGAAGTTTGATAAATTTTTCAGAATTAATTTTACCCCATCTTTCTTCTGGAATAGAATCAGTAATTTTTACTAATGGTTTGAATTTAGGTGCTGAATCTAAATGAATAGCCATTTTCATAACTGCGTCATAACCAATTCCGTTTTCTTCACGAATTTGTTTTACAAATTTAATTAATTCGTGGTTTTTATACTTTTCAAAGTGATTTTCTATTTTGTCGGTATAGAGTTTAAATCTTTTTGAATTATACTCTTTTGCATCTGCAAGTCGAAATACAATACTTAAAAGTTCAACTCTTTCGTCAACTTTTGGTTTGTCTAAAATATTATTTTGTTGTGAAAATGAATTGACACAAATAAATAAGAAAAATGTAAATAAAATTTTGTTCATTTTTTTTCGATTTTTTCGGGTAAACTGACGCCTAACTAATAAATATACGAAAGTTATTGCGTTTTTAACATATTCTATTTGGCAAATAACTTCAAAACAGATTTAGTGTTTTGGTATATATTTTTCAAATGTAAATAAAATATTTAATTACAGCGAGTATTGTTTCAATTTATTTTAAACAATCGAAATGATTTGAGATTCCTACGGAATGACAACTTTGTGGATAAAGCGGTTGGAAATGTCATGGAAATTAACCTGTTTTTTTGACACGGATTTGACTGATTTTAGCTGATTTTAACGGATTCATTTGATGCTAATAACTGCTGTGAGATTCCTACGGAATGACAATTTTGTCAATTTCAATTTCAAAAATCAATTGGTTTAACCACAAATTTACTTCGTCTGTTCGCTTTGCTCGAGTCACGAATTGGCACAAATTTAAAAACTTAGTAACTTTGAAACTTTGCAACTTCGCAACTCAAAAAAAAGTCTTCTGAAAATCTACTTGTCTATTTTAGCCCCGGTAGAGCCGATATCCTCCTGAAGTCCCGAAGGGCGAAGGAGATAAAGGCGAAAACGGGACAAAACGTGTTTTGAAAATTGGTTGTGTGCTTCCAAAAAAAATACCCTCAATTGCTTGAAGGTATTGTATATTGTTTGTGAAATTTTATTTGATAAATTCTACTTTTTGGCTTTCTTCGGCATTGATGCTGTCAAAAAATCCTTGTTCGTTCATCCAGTCATCACTAAACACTTTACTCATGTAGCGCGAGCCGTGATCAGGAAAAATACCAACTACTACGCTGTTTTGGTTGAACTCACCTTCGGTTGCATACTGTTTGATGGCTTGCATCACAGCTCCTGAGGTGTACCCAACAAAAAGACCTTCGGTTTTTACAATTTCGCGTGCTGTATGTGCGCTTTCTTCGTCGGTGACTTTCATGAAATGATCGATTGAGTCAAAGTCGGTGGCGGTTGGTATAAGGTTTTTGCCTAGTCCTTCAATGCGGTAGGGATAAATTTCATTGGCATCAAATTCTTTGGTTTCGTGGTATTTTTTCAACACTGACCCAAAGGCGTCAACACCTAATATTCTGATGTTTGGATTTTTTTCTTTTAGGTATTTAGCTACTCCAGAAATAGTTCCGCCTGTCCCGCTACAGGCTACAAGGTGTGTTATTTTTCCTGCAGTTTGTTCCCATATTTCGGGACCTGTTGAAAAGTAGTGTGCGTCAATATTAAGTTGGTTAAAATATTGATTGATATATACTGATCCTTTGGTTTCTTCGTGTAATCTTTTGGCTACATTGTAATACGATCGGTCATCATCTGCTGAAACGTGTGCTGGGCAAACATATACTTTGGCTCCAAGACTACGAAGCATATCGATTTTATCTTTGGATGATTTTGAGCTTACTGCCAAAATACAGTTGTAGCCTTTAATGATGCTTACCATTGCTAGACTGAAACCTGTGTTTCCAGAGGTGGTTTCAATAATGGTGTCGCCAGGTGTTAAAATTCCTTGTTTTTCTGCCTCTTCAATAATGTAGAGTGCAATTCTATCTTTTGAAGAGTGTCCTGGATTAAATGCTTCAACTTTTGCATAAAAGTTTCCTTCCATGTTTTCAGTTATTCGATTTAGTTTAATAAGAGGTGTGTTTCCTATTAATTCCAAAACATTGTTGTAAGCTTTTATGTCTTCTTTCATATAATAAATAAGTCAAAGCAATATATAAAGTTATTTAAGCAACTTTATCTGAATGCAAATTTAATACTTTTTTTTTATTTTAGCTTTCAATTTTTTCTAAATCTAATAAAAAACTAAATTCTTTTGCAATTTCTTTGAGTGATTCAAACCTTCCAGAGGCTCCTCCATGTCCTGCTTCCATATTTGTGTCTAAAAATAATTTGGTATTGTTAATTTTCATTTGTCGCAGTTTTGCTACCCATTTAGCTGGTTCCCAGTACTGTACTTGTGAGTCGTGGAGTCCAGTTGATATATACATGTTGGGGTAATTTTGTTCTTTCACTTGGTCATAAGGTGAATAAGATAACATGTAGTTGTAGTATTTTTTTTGATTTGGATTTCCCCATTCGTCATACTCTCCTGTGGTGAGTGGAATGGTGTCGTCAAGCATTGTCGTAACTACGTCAACAAAAGGTACTTGAGCAATGATTCCGTTGTACATTTCGGGAGCCATATTGGCTATGGCGCCCATTAATAAACCTCCTGCTGATCCGCCTTCGGCATACAAATGAGCTACTGAAGTGTATTGATTTTCAATTAAATACGTTGAACAATCAATAAAATCGGTAAAGGTGTTCATTTTTTTCAATAATTTTCCGTCTTCATACCAATTTCTACCTAAATCTTCGCCTCCTCTAATATGTGCAATGGCATAAATAAATCCTCTGTCCAATAATGAAAGTCTTGTAGATGAAAAATAAGGATCAATGGTAACGCCATACGAACCATAAGCATAGAGCAAAACAGGATTGGAGCTATCTAATTGAAGTCCTTTTTTATATACCATTGAAACGGGTATTTTTACGCCGTCTTGTGCTGTTGCCCACACTCTTTTTTCAATATAATTTGATTTATCAAATTGACCTCCAAGTACTTCTTGTTCTTTTAAAATGTTTTTTTCTTTGGTTCGCATATTAAAATCTATAACCGAATTTGGTGTTGCCATCGATTGGTAGGTATAGCGCAAAATTTCAGTATCAAAATCTATATTTGTAGTAGTTTCGGCGGTATAGGTTTCTATTTCAAATGGAAGATAATAAGCCTCCCTTCCACTCCACGGAATAATATTTATTTGATTTAGCCCATTTGTTTTTTCAGAAACAACTAAATAATCTTTAAAAATATCAATGCCTTCAAGCAAAACATCTTCTCGGTGCCCAATTACTTCAACCCAGTTTTTGGCTTGGGTTTTGGTTTCAGGGGTTTTCATTAACTTAAAATTTGTTGCATCGTCTTTATTTGTCAATATATAAAAACTATCACCATAATGAGAAATGGTATATTCCAATTCTCTTTTTCTTTTTTGAAATATTTTAAAATCGGCATCGGGTGTTGCAGAAAGTACTGTTTGGTATTCGGATGTTAGTGTGCTATCTGAATTAATTAGTATGTATTTTTTGGATTTTGATTTAAAAACAGATACATCATAAGTTTCATCTTTTTCAAAATAAACCAAAACATCGTTTGCACTATCTGTACCTAATTTGTGTTTGTATATTTTATCTGGTCGTAACGTAATTGGGTCTTTTCTGGAGTAAAATAATGTTTTATTATCACTTGCCCAAGTAGCTCCGCCAGTGGTATTTTCAATTTTGGTTGCTAAAATTTCACCGCTTTCTAAATTTTTAATTTGAATAATATATTGTCGTCTTGAAACGGTATCAACTCCAAAACTTGCCCATTTGTTATCTTCACTCACTGAAATTCCAGACAAATTAAAGTACGTAAAACCTTTAGCCATTTCATTGCAATCAAACATGATTTGTTCATCGGCCTCTAATGAATCTTTTTTTCTTGAATAAATAGGGTAATCTTTCCCTTTTTCAAATCGGGTAATGTAATAATATCCATTAAAAAAATAAGGAACTGATGTTTCATCTTCCTTAATTCTGGCTTTCATTTCTTCAAACAAATCGTTCTGAAAGGTTTTTAAATGAGCAGTTTCTTTCTGATAAAACTCGTTTTCTTTATTCAAATAATCAATTACTTCAGGATTTTCTCTATCTTTCATCCAATAGTAATTATCTACTCGTTTATGCCCATGATTTACTAATTCGGTTGGGTGTATAGGTGCTTCAGGTGGCGTATGTAAGTTGCTCATTTTTAATTATTTAAAATATCATTTTTTGTAACACATCAATAACATAATCGTGCATTACTTGCTTATAATCCATGTGGGTTACTATTCGTAATTTGCCTTTTCCCATTCCGCTAATCGCAATGTTTTTTTGTCGCAATTTATCCACAACCCATTTGTCTTCAAGTCCTTCTCTAAGGCTAAAAATCAAAATATTTGTTTCCACGGGTTCTACTTTTCCTACCCAATTGAGGGTTTCAAGTACACTTGCTAACTCTTTAGCACGTTTATGGTCGTCATCAAGTCGTGAAATATGATGTTGCAAGGCGTACATTCCTGCAGCCGCTAAATACCCAGCCTGACGCATTCCACCGCCAAATATTTTTCTAATTCGTAAGGCGCGTTTCATATCCTCTTTGGAACCAATTAACACAGAACCAATTGGCGCACCAAGCCCTTTGGATAAACAAACAGATATAGTATCAAACAATTCGCCAAACTGTTTCGGGTGCTGTTTTTTTGCCACCAAAGCATTCCACAAACGAGCACCATCCAAATGAAATTTCAGATTATTTTCAACACAAACTTGCTTAATTTTTCGCAAATTATCCAATTCATAGCAGGCTCCACCCCCTTTATTGGTCGTGTTTTCCACGCTCACCAAACTCGTTTTTGGCGCATGATAAAATTCGGGGTCATTAATAGCCTCTTTAACTAGCTCAGCGGTTATCATCCCTCTTTTTCCATCAAGTAAACAACACGAAACACCGCTATTAAACGAGGCTCCACCACCTTCATAATGGTAAATATGCGCATATTTATCGCAAATTACCTGCTCTCCAGGCTGTGTATGCAGTTTAATTGCTGTTTGATTTGCCATAGTTCCACTCGGAAAAAACAACGCTGCCTCCATTCCAAAAAGCTCAGCCACAGTACTTTCCAATTCATTGACAGTTGGATCTTGTTTGTAAACATCATCTCCAACCTCAGCCTTAAACATAAAATGTAACATTTCAACAGTTGGCTTTGTAACTGTATCACTCACTAAATTTATTTCCATTTCAATAAAAATTCTATTTATTTGAAGCTAATCCTGCTATCCATTCCAATCTTTTTTCTGTACTCCTTTTTTTTCTTTTTATAAAAAGAGCTCCTGGCGTCGCTTTTTTATAAAAGAAAAAAATAGTCGTACAAAAAAAAGGATTTCCATTGCTATCAGGGCTAAAAATCAAAACTTCATACTATATTTGCACAAAAATACTATTAATTTATGACAAATACCGAACAAATTAAAGGTATTGTAGAGCGTCTTGGTGCGTTGAGGAGGTATCTTTGACATTGATGCCAAACAAATAGAAATCATCAACGAGGAAGAAAAAACCTTTGCACCCAATTTTTGGGACAATGCCAAAGCCGCCGAAATACTTATTAAAAACCTAAGATCCAAAAAAAAATGGGTCGAAGATTTTGATAAAGCAAATGCCTTAGCAGAAGAACTGCAAATTATTTACGAATTTTTCAAAGAAGGCGATGCTTCTGAATCAGAATTAGATCATCAATACGACATTACAAACGAGTTTATAGAAGACATCGAATTTAGAAACATGCTCTCAGACGAGGGCGACAGCATGAGTGCTGTGCTACAAATAACCGCGGGTGCTGGCGGTACAGAAAGTTGCGATTGGGCAGAAATGCTAATGCGAATGTACATCATGTGGGGCGAAAAACAAGGATACAAAATTAAAGAACTTAACTTTCAAAAAGGTGAAGCTGCCGGAATAAAAACAGTAACCCTTGAATTTGAAGGGGATTTTTCATTTGGTTATCTCAAAGGCGAAAATGGCGTACACCGTTTAGTACGTATTTCACCTTTTGATAGCAATGCCAAAAGACATACTTCCTTTGCCTCTGTATATGTGTATCCATTGGCTGACGATTCAATTACTATTGACATTAACCCCGCTGATATTTCGTGGGAAACTATGCGTTCAAGTGGAGCCGGTGGTCAAAATGTAAATAAAGTAGAAACAGCGGTTAGACTCCGACATCACCCAACAGGTATCATTATTGAAAACTCAGAAACTAGATCGCAATTAGACAATAAAACCAAAGCAATGCAATTACTTAAGTCCCAATTGTATGAAATAGAATTAAAGAAAAAACAAGCATTACGTGACGAAATTGAAGCCAATAAAATGAAAATTGAATGGGGTTCCCAAATTAGAAATTATGTAATGCACCCCTACAAATTGGTCAAAGATGTTAGAACAGGTCACGAAACTAGCGATGTGGATGGAGTCATGAACGGGCAAATTGACTCATTTTTAAAGGCTTACCTAATGATGATGGGGCAAAAAATAATTAACGATTGATAATTATCAAATATTAATTATCAATTGTCAATTAATATTGTATATTTGCATCGAGGATTCCGAAAGGAAGTTACACCTCACCACAAAAGCCACTCGCTCCAGAGTGGCTTTTGTATTTTATCGCTTTAAAGAAAAGTGCGATCGATGCGTTTTTGAAATTCCATTTTCATCATAATATATTACAAACCAATAATCATCTGACGGTAATTTATTCCCCAAATATGTTCCGTCCCATCCTATTGAATTTGAGGTTAATTTAGTTATAAACTTTCCATATCTATCATACAAAAACAGGCTAATGTTAGGAAGCAAATTAGCATCAAAAACATGCCAAAAATCATTAATTCCATCAGCATTTGGGGTAAAATATTTCGGATAAGAAAATATTCGAGCTTCAATTTTTTCATATAAACATCCTTCGTTATCAAAAACTGTTATTTCATGTAGTCCATGAGAAACATTAATAAATTGATTAGCTGATTGAGGCAAACCACTATCTAATTGGTACCAAAAATTATTTTCTGAATTGGAAGATAGTACCAAAACTGATGGTGATTCACTAAAAAAATCAGTTACTTCTGTTGTAAATAATGTTGAATATTCCTTTTCCACCACCGAAACTGTATTTGAAACTGAAAAACATCCTGTGGTATTGTCAGTTACTTTTACAAAATAGTCTCCTATTGCCATGGCAGTATAAGTGTTTGTATAAATACCATTTATAAAGACATTTTCATAATTCCAATTTATAGTGTAGGCATAAGGATCAAAATTTGTAAGTAACACATGCCCTTTTGTAATCGTATTAGTATCCAAATCTTTACAAATTGTTCCACCAGCTAATTTAACAATTGGATTAGGATGTACTGTCAAAATAAGTTGTGTAGGTAAAGCACACTCATTTGTGTTAGGTGTAAATAAATAATTTGTTGTCAAATTATTATTTAGGGCAGGGCTCCAAACTCCAATAATACCATTTACAGATTGAGTAGAAAGTGGAGTAATAGTTTGACCTTCACAAATTGGTGCTAGCGAATTGAAGATAGGTGTTACTTTTTGATTTACTTCAATTACTAGTTGTGTTGGCAAGGCGCATTGCGCAACATTTGGAGTAAAAAAGTAGGTGGTGGTTACCAAATTATTTAATGCGGGACTCCATACTCCCGAAATACCATTATTGGAAACCGGATTCAAATTATTAAGTTGTGTTCCTTCACAAATTGGAGAAATAGCATTAAATTGAGGCACAATAGTATTCGGCAAAACTTCTATTTGAAGCGTAGTTGTGGTTGCACATTCATTATTTAATGGTGTAAATAAATAGGTGGTGGTTTGCGTTGTGTCTATCGATGGAAACCAAGTACCTTGTATTGAATTTATGGATTGAAGCGGTAAATCGGCTACGGAAGCACCGCTACAAATTGGTGATACAGGATTAAAAACAGGAACTGCTAATTGATTTACCTCTATTGTTAATGTTCTTTCATAAGCACATTGATTCGTCAAAGGTGTAAAAGTATAGGTAGTTGTTAAAGCGGGATTAATAGCAGGACTCCAAACTCCTTCAAAACCATCATTGGAAATAGTAGGCAACGCATCAAGTGATGCACCAAAACAGATGGGAGAAATAGCATTAAACTGAGGAATCACCCGATTTTCTACAACAATAATCATCGTAGTAGTAACTATACATTGTCCTGCATTTGGTGTAAAAGTATATTCTGTCGTCGCAGTATTATTCAATGCTGGTAACCACGTTCCATTAATTAAATTAGTTGAAGTAAGCGGCAATGCAGCTAATGTAGTACCCGAACAAATCGGTGCCACTTGCGTAAATGTAGGAGTTACTAAAGGATTTACGGTAATGGTCATAGTGGTACTTGTAGCACACTCACCCGTATTTGGTGTAAAAGTATATTGTGTCGTCGTCGTATTATTCAATGCTGGCGACCACGTTCCATTGATCAAATTAGTTGAAGCTAGTGGCAATGCAGTTAATGAAACACCTGAACAAATCGGTGCTACTTGGGTAAATGCAGGTGTAACAAACGGATTTACGGTAATGGTCATGTTGGTGCTGGTAGCGCACTCACCCGTATTTGGTGTAAATGTATATTGTGTCGTCGCTGTATTATTCAATGCTGGCGACCAAGTTCCATTGATCAAATTAGTTGAAACTAAAGGCAATGCAGCTAACGTAACACCTGAACAAATCGGTGCCACTTGTGTAAATGCAGGTGTAACAATCGGATTTACGGTAATGGTCATAGTGGTGCTAGTAGCGCATACACCCGTATTTGGTGTAAAAGTATATTGTGTCGTCGCTGAATTATTCAATGCTGGAGACCACGATCCATTAATCAAATTAGTTGAAACTAAAGGCAATGCAGCTAACGTAACACCTGAACAAATCGGTGCCACTTGTGTAAATGCAGGTGTAACAATCGGATTTACGGTAATGGTCATAGTGGTACTTGTAGCGCATACACCCGTATTTGGTATAAAAGTATATTGTGTCGTCGCTGAATTATTTAATGCTGGAGACCACGATCCATTTATCGAATTGTTTGAAACTAAAGGCAATGCGGCTAACGTAACACCTGAACATATCGGTGCCACTTGAGAAAATGTAGGTGTAACAATCGGATTTATGGTAATGGTCATGGTGGTACTTGTAGCGCATACACCCGTATTTGGTGTAAAAGTATATTGTATCGTCGCTGTATTATTCAATGCTGGTGACCACGTTCCATTAATCAAATTGTTTGAAACTAAAGGCAATGCAGTTAATGGAGCACCTGAACATATCGGTGCCACTTGAGTAAATGCAGGTGTAACAATCGGATTTACGGTAATGGTCATGGTGGTACTTGTAGCACACTCACCCGTATTTGGTGTAAACGTATATTGCGTCGTCGCTGCATTATTCAATGCTGGTGACCACGTTCCATTAATCAAATTGTTTGAAACTAAAGGCAATGCAGTTAATGGAGCACCAGAACAAATTGGCGCAACTTGTGTAAACGATGGCGTAACAATCGGATTTACGGTAATGGTCATAGTGGTACTTGTAGCGCATACACCCGTATTTGGTGTAAAAGTGTATTGAGTAGTAGTTGTATTATCAATTGCTGGCGACCAAGTTCCATTGATCAAATTAGTTGAAACTAAAGGCAATGCAGCTAACGAAGCACCTGAACAAATCGGTGCCACTTGCGTAAATGTAGGAGTCACTAGCGGATTTACGGTAATGGTCATGGTGGTACTTGTAGCGCATACACCCGTATTTGGTGTAAAAGTATATTGTGTCGTCGTAGTATTATTCAATGCTGGCGACCACGTTCCATTAATCAAATTAGTTGAAGTAAGCGGCAATGCAGCTAATGTAGTACCCGAACAAATCGGTGCCACTTGCGTAAATGCAGGTGTAACAAACGGATTTACGGTAATGGTCATGGTGGTACTGGTAGCGCACTCACCCGTATTTGGTGTAAATGTATATTGTGTCGTCGCTGTATTATTCAATGCTGGCGACCAAGTTCCATTGATCAAATTAGTTGAAGCTAGTGGCAATGCAGCTAACGAAGCACCTGAACAAATCGGTGCCACTTGAGTAAATGCAGGTGTAACAAATGGATTTACGGTAATGGTCATGGTGGTACTTGTAGCGCATACACCCGTATTTGGTGTAAAAGTATATTGTGTCGTCGCAGTATTATTCAATGCTGGCGACCACGTTCCATTCATTAAATTAGTTGAAGCTAGTGGCAATGCAGCTAACGAAACACCCGAACAAATCGGTGCCACTTGCGTAAATGTAGGAGTCACTAACGGATTTACGGTAATGGTCATGGTGGTACTTGTAGCACACTCACCCGTATTTGGTGTAAACGTATATTGCGTCGTCGCTGCATTATTCAATGCTGGTGACCACGTTCCATTGATCAAATTAGTTGAAGCTAGTGGCAATGCAGCTAATGAAGCACCTGAACATATCGGTGCCACTTGTGTAAATGCAGGTGTAACAATCGGATTTACGGTAATGGTCATAGTGGTACTTGTAGCGCATACACCCGTATTTGGTGTAAAAGTATATTGTGTCGTCGCTGAATTATTTAATGCTGGAGACCACGATCCATTAATCAAATTAGTTGAAACTAGCGGCAGGGCCGTTAACGTAACACCTGAACAAATCGGTGCCACTTGCGTAAATGTAGGATTTTGTTTTAAAGTAGTTTGAATAAAAATTTCGTCAGTTGAAGTACAACCACTTTGATGCGTAGCAGTCAAATAATAATGAGTAGCAACAGAAGGAGAAACTGTAATTGAAGATCCTGTTTGGGTTGCGCTATTTTGATCATTCGTCCACAAATAAGAAATTATTGGATCTCCCGTAGTAGAAGTTGTTGCAGTTAAAATTGTTGGTTCGGATTCGCAAATAGTTAAATCTGGTCCTAAAGTAACTGTCTGTAAAACAGGAATTGAAACAGTAACAGCATCTGTAGATGGGCAAACGTTTGGGTCAGCAGCAAACGATGTAGATACAGTGTAGGTATAATTACCTGTTAATGCCGCTGAAAAAGTTGGATTCGCAATAGTAGGATCACTTAATCCTGTTGTTGGAGTCCAAGAATAAGTATAAAGCGGATTTGGTGTTGAACCAATTTGAACAGGAGTATTTACACAAGTAATTTTATCAACTCCAGCATTTGATGTAGCTTGATTAGTGTAAATAACAACGTTTTTAATAGAATGAGAATCATTATTCCCACCAGTACTTGCTGTAAACCCCATATAACCTAAATAATTTACCAAAACATAAGTTGTCAAATAAGTGACTCCATTTACCAAAACGGTAATAACCCCATTATCATAAATTATACTTGCTGGTTGAAAATTAGGGTTTCTCATAAAAGATAAACTACCAACTCGATCAACAATATTTGAACTACACTCATCATATCCAGCACCACTATAAACTTGGATTTCAGGCTTTAAACCGCATCCATTATCGTATGTGTCAAACACAATTTTTAATCCATTTGTTGATGATGGTATTCCAACTCCACCACCACTTACAAAACCTGTTGGGTAACTAGTCAAAAAACAAAATGCTAAACCGTCTGCTGCATTTCCATCAAACATTCTGAAGTCAAAATCAACTCGCCATTTGTTACAAATCCCAATATTTATTGGTGTTTGATAAAATACTGAACCACTTTGGTTTCCAACTGGGTCGGTAATTGTGAGCTGAGAACCGTTTACATAAGCATTACCCGATAAATTCCAACCTGCTGTGCTGATTGGATTACCCGTTAATGATCCAAAAACATAGGTTTGAGATTGAACGGTGTAAACCGTGAAGAAAAAAATAAATAAAAATAACTTATTAAATTTCATTTGTGTTGGGAGGAGTTAAATTCAGTTTACAAAATTAATTTATTTTATTGAATTTAAAAAACGGAATAAAAATGATTAGGTTAAGCCAGTAAATTAAAAATTTCAATTTTTATTTTAGTTCCTAACTGACAAAAAATTAAATAAAAATATCAATTGATGCAACTCGATAGTTTAATATTTATAAAAACTAGAGTGAAACTTATATAAAAAAGAAAACCCATCGAAAGAGATGGGTTATCAAATTTATAAATTAAAAAGTCTAATTCTTAGAAACGACATCATTTAATTTAGAATCTCTAATTGCCACAATTTCATTATTTGAATAATCAATTTGTTTTGCTAATAAAGAATTATTGTAGTAAATCCATGTTCCTACTTTGTTACCTTCTGAATATGTTGCGCTAACTTTCAAAAAGCCATTATTATCATAAGAGGTCCATTTCCCATCTAACTTTCCATCCTTAAAATAACCTACTTGTTGAATAGTACCGTTTTCATAAAAATAAGTAGCTTTCACTAAATTACCTAAAATTTCTAACTGTGGCTCTATTGATTGTGCAAAATTTATCGAAGAAACCATTACCAATGCTAAAATTAATATCTTTTTCATAATGAGTTTGTTTTATTAATTAATATTATAATAACAAATGTATTAAATATTTTACAATAAAAAAACTTTTACTTAACAATTTAGTAACATTAGGCATAAAAATTTTAAAACCTATTGATAATCAGTACTTTATAAAATTAAAATAAAGACAAAATATAATAAATCATTGCAGCTATAAGTGCAGAAACAGGAATTGTAAGTATCCAAGCGTACAATAACTTGACTGTAACTCCCCACCTTACAGCCGATACTCGTTTGGTTACACCTACTCCAATTATTGACCCAGTAATAGTATGAGTGGTTGATACTGGTATTTTAAAATGCTCTGTTGTAAACAATGTTAAAGCTCCTGCTGACTCGGCAACTACACCTTCAAAAGCGGTAACTTTGGTAATTTTAGACCCCATAGTTTTAACAATTTTCCATCCACCACTCAATGTACCAAGCGCAATAACGGTATAACAGGTTAGCGGAATCCATTCAGGCATTACACCATCAATCTTTACACCATTAACTTCTGAAGGTAATTGTACATTTAAATCTAAAATAAATCCAGATAGATTAAAATTTGGATTGTCTTTAATAAAAACTGCTACAGCAGCAGCAATAATTCCCATTACTTTTTGCGAATCATTACCACCATGCCCCAAACTAAAAGCAGCAGATGATAATAACTGCATTTTTCGTAAAACTTTTTCAGCGGTTGCGGTTGAAAAACTGCTAAAAAGTAAATTAAAAATGGCTAATGAATAAAAAATAAAGCCAACAAGAAACCATTTTATGTTGTGAGGTTCGGTTACAACACTCCAAAAATGACTTTCAAATCGAGGTTTTTTAATATCTTCAATATTTACCATAACAGAAACCAAAAACCACCCCACTAAAACCATCAAGGCTACGGTAAGCAATTTAGGATATATATTTTTCTTAGATGAATACATTAACCATAATGAAATAAAATAAGAAATAATCATTCCCAATAATGGAGCTAAAGCAATAAATAAAATTACAATAAAAACTCCCGAAGGCAATAATTCACCTGCCTTAGCTGCTTTGTACCAGTTTACTATTTTAAATCCTGCATGTTCCAAATCGGTTACATGAACAAGACCGTGAGCCACCGCTGCTCCAGCAAAGCCTCCAATTAAGGTATGTGATGAGGAAGAAGGAATACCTTTCCACCAAGTAAATAGGTTCCAAATAATTGCGGCTATTACTCCAGCTAAAATTACATTCAAATTAATACTACTTGTATGGGCTGTTTTGGCAACAGTATCAGCAACTCCAAACCCAAAAACCCAATAGGCTAAGAAATTAAAAAAAGCTGCCCAAAGCACAGCTTGAAAAGGTGTAAGCACCTTTGTTGCGACAATTGTTGCAATAGAATTGGCAGCATCATGAAAACCATTAATGTAATCAAATATCAGCGCAAGTACAATTATTATAATAAGTATAGTAAAATCCATAAAAAAATTAATGTTAAAATTTATGAATGTTTAACAGCTATTTGTTCTATAACATTAGCAACACTTTTACATTTGTCAGATGCCGTTTCTAAAGCAGATAAAACTTCTTTATATTTGATAATGTTTTTGGCATCTGTTTCGTTTTCAAATATATCAGCAACCGCTTTGTCAAAAACAGCGTCAGCTTTAGCTTCCAACTTGTTTATTTTTTTACACGCTTCAGTGATTTCAGAAATGTTTTTCATTTCTTTTAATTCTGAAACTGCAAAACGAATTAATTGACACGCCTCTAAATTAATTTCAGTTAATTTACGAATTGATTTAGTAATTTTTTCAACTTGATACATACGCATTCTACTTGCACCACCATGCATATAATCAGCAACGTTGT
Source organism: Flavobacterium sp. (assembly GCA_044373115.1). Taxonomy (GTDB): domain Bacteria; phylum Bacteroidota; class Bacteroidia; order Flavobacteriales; family Flavobacteriaceae; genus Flavobacterium. Next base: position 10,058 of record JBILQQ010000033.1, on the reverse strand, counting down.
CAATAGATTTAATGAGTGAATGTATATCTTCTCTATCAAAAGGAGTGATAAAATTTTTGCTTAATTCCAAATTTGTTTTATGGGTAATTTCTTCAATTAAAACTTCTAAATCTTCAATTTTTCTAAAATAATCATCGCGTTTATCGTTAGAAACATTAACTGCATCATTTAATGTTTCAGCTAAAACAACCAAATTGGCTGTAGCTTGTTCAAATAATGGGAAAAACTTTTTATCCTTAGGAACTAAAAACTGAAAAATACTATTTAATGACATATTAGTAACTATTTAAAATTATTATTTTTGCAAATGTAAATAACTTATGTTAACAGAATATTAATTTCTAAAATATTAAATGGATTTTTCTAAAATTACCTTCCCTTTTCAAACTATTTTGTAATTTTAGCAAATATTATTAAAAACAATCAATTTTCAATCTTTCTATGGACATTAACTTCAACAAAAACGAAGATCATAACAAACTTTTGGTTTCAGATTTAAAACATCGCTTTTCAAAAATAAAATTGGGTGGTGGAGAAAAACGTATTGAAAAACTCCACGCTGAAGGTAAAATGACAGCTCGTGAACGAATTGAGTACCTTCTTGACAGTAATTCTAAAAGTATTGAAATTGGTGGCTTTGTAGGCGAAGGCATGTATGCTGAACATGGCGGATGCCCATCGGGAGGAGTGGTAATAAAAATTGGATATATTAAAGGTAAACAATGTATTGTGGTGGCCAACGATGCCACTGTAAAAGCCGGAGCTTGGTTTCCTATTACAGGAAAGAAAAATTTAAGAGCGCAAGAAATTGCAATAGAAAATAAACTACCTATTATTTATCTAGTAGATTCGGCTGGGGTTTATCTGCCGTTGCAAGATGAAATTTTCCCGGATAAAGAACATTTTGGTCGAATTTTCAGAAACAATGCTATCATGAGCAGTATGGGAATTACTCAAATTGCTGCCGTTATGGGAAGTTGCGTGGCAGGTGGTGCTTACCTACCTATTATGAGTGACGAAGCCATGATAGTGGATAAAACAGGAAGTATATTTTTGGCTGGAAGTTATTTAGTGAAAGCTGCTATTGGCGAAAATATTGATAATGAAACCCTTGGAGGAGCAACTACGCATTGCGAAATTTCGGGGGTGACTGATTATAAAGCCAAGGACGACAAAGATGCGTTGGACAGAATTAAAAATATTGTTGGAAAAATTGGCGACTTTGACAAAGCAGGTTTCAATAAAGAAATCGCTCAAAAGCCAACCTTGAATGAAGAAGATATTTATGGCATTTTACCAAAATCAAGAGCCGATCAGTACGATATGATAGAAATTATCAAAAGATTGGTTGACAACTCTGAAATGGATATGTACAAGGAAGATTATGGAAAATCGATTGTGACTTGCTATGCCCGCATTGATGGATGGGCGGTTGGGATTGTTGCCAACCAACGAACTGTTTCTAAAACAAAAAAAGGTGAGATTCAATTTGGTGGTGTAATATATTCGGAATCAGCAGATAAAGCTACCCGTTTTATTGCTAATTGCAATCAGAAGAAAATTCCTTTGGTGTTTTTGCAAGATGTAACAGGTTTTATGGTAGGCAGCAAATCGGAGCATGGCGGAATTATAAAAGATGGAGCCAAAATGGTGAATGCTGTTGCAAATAGTGTTGTGCCAAAATTTACAATTATCATTGGAAACTCGTATGGTGCAGGAAATTACGCCATGTGCGGAAAAGCCTATGACCCAAGATTGATAGTTGCCTGGCCAAGTGCCGAACTAGCCGTTATGGGTGGCACGCAAGCTGCAAAAGTATTGGCACAAATAGAAGCGTCGTCGTTGAAAGCAAAGGGCGAAGTGGTTGATGAAGTGAAAGAAAAAGAATTGTTTGACAAAATAAAAGCCAAATACGACGAGCAAGTTTCGCCTTATTATGCGGCAGCTCGATTGTGGACTGATGCGATTATTGACCCGCTGGACACTCGAACATGGATTTCGATGGGAATTGAAGCAGCCAACCATGCTCCTATTGAGAAAAAGTTTAATTTAGGCGTGATTCAGGTGTAGAAATGGCATCTTTAAAAAATAATGAAATTGAGCTGCATTACTAAAAGTGAATTGAAAAACAACACTTCATTTTTAGCCCCGATTGAGCCGATATCCTCCCGCAGTCCCGAAGGGCAAGGGAGATAAAGGCGAAAGCGGGACAAAATGGCATTTGGAATGGGGTTGTGTGCTGCAAAAAAACATTAAAATGAATGATATACTCAAAAATATAATTTCTTTTTTATTTGCGATAATCCTGTTCCCTTTTATTGGAATTGTTGAAGAACGTTTATTATCATTTTTTAAAATAATTGATGATTATGGTTATGTTGGCCACTCTTTTTTCAATAGGTTCTATAATTTATTTTTCAATAGATACGGGATTTATGATGAGCCAAACTTATTATTTTATCTTTTAAATTTTGTGATTGCTTATTTAATTATTAAAAAAATTATTACTTTTATACTTAATTTTAAACCAACCAATACTAATTACTGACATGCCAAAAAAAATAATATTTTTCAGAATCCTATCTTTTCTTATTGACTTCATGATTTATTATATAATAATAATGCTATTTGCGATATTATTTGGAACAGTTGAAACTGAAAAAATAGGGTTTCATGTATCAGGATTTCCTGCTTTTATTTTAATGTTAATTGGCGTTCTATTATGGCCCGTTAGTGAAGCTTTTTCTGGTCAAACCATAGGTAAAAGAATTGTTGGTTTACAAGTTATAACAGATGAAAATAAATTTATATCTGGCAGTCAAGCGTTTACTCGATTTGCTTTAGGAATTTTAGATATATTCTTTTTGGTAGGCATCATTATTGCACTTACAAACAAAAAAAACAAACGAATTGGTGATTTGGTCGCTAATACCATTGTTATTTTAAAATCATAAAAAATGAAAAAAATACTTTTACTCTTATTAATTGGTTTTCAAACGCTTAATGCGCAAGAAACTTTTACTAGAAAAGACTCGCTTCATGGAGGATTGCACAAAGAAAGAACGTGTTTTGATGTGCTTCGGTACAACTTAAATATTACAATAAATATTGACAACAAATTTATTTCGGGCTTCAATAAAATTGAATTTGAAGTGGTGCAACCTACTCAAAAAATTCAAATTGACTTGTTCAAAAATATGAAAGTGGATTCGATTGTTTTTCAAAATTCAAAACTAAGTTTTGAGAGAGAATATAATGCTGTTTTCATTAATTTTCCTAATGAATTGAAAAAAGGTGCTAAAGAAGCAATTCATTTTTATTATTCTGGAAAACCAATTATTGCCAAAAATGCGCCTTGGGACGGCGGTTTTGTATTTAAAAAAGACGCCGCAGGCAAGCCTTGGGTGGGTGTTGCGGTGCAAGGCACGGGAGCTAGTTTGTGGTATCCTGTGAAAGATTCGCAAAGTGACGAACCCAACTTTGGAGCTACTATCAAAGTGGCGGTTCCAAACGGATTGATGAATGTTTCTAATGGTCGATTTTTGGGGTCTGAGGATTTGAAAAATGGTTATACTCGTTGGGATTGGGAAGTAAAAAATCCAATAAACACGTATGATATTACGGTAAATATTGCCGATTATGCGCATATTCACGATAATTTAGACGGTTTAGATTTAGATTATTATGTGTTGAAAGAAAATGAAGAAATTGCCAAAAAACATTTTAGTGATGTAAAACCGATGTTGACTTGTTTTCAGTCAAAATTTGGAACATATCCATTTGCAAATGATGGGTACAAGTTGGTGGAAACGCCCTATTTAGGCATGGAACATCAAAGTGCTGTGGCGTATGGAAATAAGTACAAAAAAGGTTATTTAGGATCTGATTTATCGCATACGGGCATTGGATTATTGTTTGATTATATTATCATTCACGAAAGTGGTCACGAGTGGTTTGGGAATAGCATCACCTCAGTGGATATAGCTGATATGTGGATTCATGAAGGGTTTACTATGTACACTGAAGTCGTTTTTTTAGAATGTAATTATGGCACAGATAAGGCTACAAATTATATCAATGGTCTTAGAGCAAATGTTGACAATGACAAACCAATTATTGGTCATTTTGGTGTAAATAATGAAGGCTCTGGCGATATGTATCCGAAGGGAGCTTTGATGCTACACACCATCAGAAACATAATAAATAATGACAACAAATGGTGGGCATTGTTATTAAAATATTCTGAAACATACCGTCATAAAATAATTGATACCGAAACTGTTTTGAACTTTTTTAATACAGAAACCGGATTGGATTTTAGCTCTGTTTTTAATCAATATTTAAAAACAACAAGCATTCCTGAGTTAGAATTGCGAGTTGTAAAAAATAAGTTGGAATATAAATGGAACGGTACCAATGAAGATTTTACAATGCCTGTTGACATCACAATATCTGACAAAAAAATACGATTAAATCCAACTAATTCTTGGCAAAAACTAGAGGTAAAAATCAAAAAATTAGACCACGTTAAAGTTGCAGAAGATTTGTTTTATATCAATGTAAAAAGAAGTGAATAAACTTAGTTTCTAATCACTTTTCCCGAAGGAGTTTCGTCAAATTTTGGTTTGAAAATGATTTGTTTTGGCCTTTCGTATTTAGATAAACCCTCAAAAATGGCATCATCAATTGCAATGGGTTCCGACTCAATTACTAAAACAGCTTTTTGCCCCAAAGTGTCGTCTGAAATTGAAGAAATATAAAATCTATTTGAAATAAATGGGTTCAACTTTGCCTCTATTTGTTCAGGAAACAGCTTTACTCCTCCACTATTAATTACATTATCTATTCGCCCTTTAAAAATAAATTGGTCGGAGGAAATTAATTCAACTATATCATTTGTAACTATTTTTTCAGCTGAAATTTTGTGTGCACTAATTGTTAAACAATTTCTTTCGTCAACCCCTATCTCAACATTAGGTAAGGTATTGAAAACCTCTGAACCCAGCTTTTTTACAGCAATATGCGTACTGGTTTCGGTCATTCCGTAAGTTTCAAAAATTTGCGTTGGCAATTCCATTAATTTTTGTTGTAACTGAAAATTCATTGCAACTCCGCCAACAATTAATTTTTTCACTTGTACTAATTCCTTTAGCGAATTTTCAACCTGCATCGGAACCATAGCAACAAAATCGTATTGTGTCGTATTGTTTTTAAGCGGATTAGAGGTGGGTGCAATAAAATCCAAGTCCAATCCCAAAATTAATGCGCGTACAAACATCATTTTGCCAGCAATATAATCCATTGGTAAGCAAAGTAATGCTTTGTTACCGGCATGCAAATTGAAAAAATCACCCGTTGCTAGAGCAGAATTTACCATAGCTTGTTTTTCAATTTTAATTACTTTTGGAGCTCCAGTTGAACCTGATGTTTTAATTTCTAAAAATGAATTATTGTCAAACCAATCATAAATAAAATTTCCAACTGGTTTTTCAAAAGCATCTCCTTCCTTAATAAAACTGTATGCAACCCGAATTAAATCTTCTTTATTAAAATGAAAACCATTCAGTTTGAATTGGTTGTGCACATTTTGAAACGTTGGATGTATCATAAATTATAGTTTTGAAGGTGTAACAATTTTACCTGTTAATTTATCTTTCCAATTGGTCCAATTGTATTTTTTTGAAAAAACAAATAACAGAATTGGAAAAATAATAAATACTGGCAATATAACTGATTGAAAATCAGCAATAGGAACGGAATTGTCCTTAAAAATAGCATAGGTTTGAAAAACAGAATGTTCAGAAGTAACTAGTAATGCGCCAATCAAATTATTTGCTGCATGAAAACCAAGAGCTAATTCTATTCCGTCATCCATAAGGGTAATTATTCCCAAAAATAATCCAGTCCCGATGTAATAAACTAATACAAAATAACCCATTTTTTCAACTTCAGGATTGGCGGCATGCAAAAGACCAAAAATCAAAGATGTCATTACCAACGGAAACCATTTATTTTTAGCCAATCCAGCAAAACCTTGCATCAAATAACCTCTAAAAAGATATTCCTCAGTACTGGTTTGTATAGGAATCATAAAAATCGCTATCAAAAACAAAATCGCGAATTTTTCGGGCTGAAATTGAAGGGTTAATGTTGTATCGGTTAATTGATAAGTGTATAAAACAGTTCCAATCGTAATGATTGCCCAAACAATAAAACTAAAAAAAATTCGATTAAAATCAACTTTCTGCCGACTAGTTGTTACTGATAAAATGGATTGTTTGTGGAAGTATTTAACAACAAAATACATTGAAATAGCTGCAAAAACAAACATTAAAAGGAGTAAAAAAAGTGATAAATTAGATTCTATCGACTTTAAAATAGCATCTGTACTTGAGGCAACCTTATCATTTTTAAATGAATTAACCATACCTACCAAAATCAATGGAATGGAACCTATTTGAGAAAAAATAACTACTATGAAAGCTCCCAATAAATAATGCCCAAAATGAATTTTTGGTTTAATACCTTGCGCTAAAAACATATTTTTATTTCTTTAATTTATATTGAGGTACAATGTACATTTTTTTTATTCAATTTTTAGTTTATTTGCAAAAAAAAAATATGATCACAATTTATCATAATCCAAGATGCGGAAAATCAAGAGAATGTCTTGCTTTTGTTACAAATTCAAATCAAGAATTTGAAGTCATTAACTATTTGAACACTCCCTTAAATTTCAATTCATTAACTGAATTAATCTCAAAACTAAAAATTGAACCGATTGAGTTAGTTCGAACAAAAGAAAAAATTTGGATAGAACAATTCAAAACTAAAAAGCTAACTAACACCGAAATCATTGAAGCAATGGTTCAATTTCCTATTTTAATTGAACGTCCAATAGCTGTAAATGGAAACAAAGCCGTAATTGCTCGCCCGTTAGAGTTAATCCAATCCATTCTTTAATTTTATTTAACATACAATTATGATTTCAACTTTAAACGATTGTTTAAATTTGCAGTCTCACATCCAACTTATAAATTAATAGCATTTTCATGAAAAATATTAAATTTTTTGCAACAGCAGCTTTTCTTTTGATTAGTTTTTTGAATTATTCTCAAGAAATGCCAGCTCAGAAAAAAGTTAAAATTACCGGGAAAATAGTTGAAAAAACAAGTGGTCAACCGCTTGAATACGCTACAATTGCTTTTGTAAATATAGCAAACAATAAACTAACAACGGGCGGAATTACTGATGCAAAAGGTGAATTTAATGTGGATGTAACTCCAGGAAATTATAACATTAAAGCGGAGTTTATTTCGTTTAAACCTTTAGAAATCAGTCAAAAAAAATTAGTTCAAAACACCAATTTAGGAACTATTTCTTTAGTTGACGACGCCACACAGTTAAATGAAGTGGTGGTGCGAAGTGAAAAAACAACGATAGATATAAAATTAGATAAAAAGGTGTACACTGTGGGGCAAGACCTTATGGTAAAAGGCGGGACTGTAAGTGATATTTTGGACAATATTCCTTCGGTTGCTGTTGATGCCGAAGGTACTATCAGTCTTCGTGGCAACGAAAATGTTAGAATTTTAATTGACGGAAAGCCATCAAATGCAATTAACATCGCTGAAGCCTTACGAATGATTCCTGCCGATGCCATTGATAAAGTGGAAGTAGTTACCAATCCATCTGCCCGATACGATGCGGAAGGGGGCGGCGGATTGCTAAACATCATTTTGAAAAAAGGAAAAACAAAAGGATTTAACGGAACGCTTATTGCCACTGCAGGCTACCCTGAAAGTCAAGGACTAAGTGGGACTTTGAATTACAAAACCAAAAAACTTAATTTCTTTACTACACAAGCCTACAATAACAGAAACAATCCTGGAAATGCTTTTGTAGATTCAAGGTACTTAAATGCCGATAATTCTACCAAAAATTATATGTTTGAAACCCGAGAAAACGACCGTTTAAGCAAAGGGTACAACGGTAATTTTGGTGTAGAATGGAACTTTACCGATAAAGCATCTTGGACCAACACAATTAATTACCGAAATAGTAACAATGATAATATTGATGATGTTTTTCAAAACAATTATGATGCAAATTTGGCTTATTTATACACAAGAAATAGAATAAATAACGAAAAAGGCGATAGCGAAAACATTGAATACACTTCAAATTTTACACAACTTTTCAAAAAAGACGGTCACAAATTAACCGTTGATGTAAACATTTCTAAAAATAATGATGACAATATCGCTTTAATTAATGATTCGGCAAACAATACATCAGTTACGACAATTGACAACACTTTCAGTTTGCAAGACCAAAACCGAATTTTAATTCAAACCGATTACGTACTCCCTTTCGGAAAAGACAGCCAGTTTGAAGCAGGTTACCGAGGCGATAACTTAGAATTAGTAACTGATTACAAAGTAGTTAACAACGGAATTAACAACCCAAACTTTACTAATGTTTTGGAATATATTGAACGTGTAAACGCACTTTACACACAATACGGAACAAAAGTTAACAAACTTTCCATGCTTTTTGGATTACGATTTGAAGATTCAAACATCCAAATCAACCAATTAGCAACCAACGATTACAATACAAAAAAATACAGCAACTTTTTTCCAAGCGCCTTTTTCACCTATCAATTAACCGACAAAAGCAGCGCCTCAATCAGTTACAGCAAACGTATTCAACGACCAAGAGGCCGACAAATTAACCCGTTCAACAACCTATCAAGTAACACCAATATTTTTGTCGGTAATCCTGACTTAAACCCAGCATTTACCGATGCACTTGACTTTGGTTACTTAAACAAATTCGGAAAATTAACTTTCAACACTTCCCTATATTTAAACAAAACAACCGATTCTTTTCAATTTGTTCGATCAGAAACAGGAACTTTTGTAAACGGATTACCAGTTGTAAAAATGTCGCCCATCAACTTAGCCACCGAATATAGAATTGGCTTTGAATTTACACTAAACTATGCGCCATACAAATGGTGGAAATTGAACAGTAACTTCAATTTTTTCAGTGTGGAAACACAAGGTGACTACTCGTATGTAAATTTTATTGGAACAACAATCAATCAAAATTTTGACAACAAAGCTACATCTTGGTCAACCCGATTAACCTCAAAAATCACCTTGCCAAACAAAATAGATTGGCAAACAAATTTAACCTACAACGGCGCACAAAAAAATGCACAAGGCGAATTTGGAGGAGTTTTCGGAATGAATTTAGGCTTCAGCAAAGACATTTTAAAAGACAAAGCAACCCTTGCCTTCAACATCAGCGATGTATTCAATTCCAGAAAACGTATCATGGACACCTTTCTGCCTGGTCTTGTTGAAACAAATGCCGAAATGCAATGGCGTGTCAGACAATTTACACTTTCATTCACCTACCGATTCAACAAGTTAAAAAACGAAAAAGAAAAACCTGTCAAAAAACTAAACCAAGACAACGAAGGTGGCGGAGGTGAATTTTAACCCACAAAACTAACGTTCAATAGTTTCCGTTTTTTTTATAAGAAGCACACAACTACATTTCAAAACACATTTAGTCCCGTTTTCGCCTTTATCTCCCTCGCCCTAAGGGGCTTCAGGAGGATATCGGCTCACCCGGGGCTACAACAGACAAGTAGTTTTTCAGTTGACTTTTTTTGAGTTACAAAGTTGAAGAGTTACAAAGTTGCATAGTTAAAGAGTCACAGAGTTCATAAATTTGTGCTAATTTGTGGTTAAACCAATTGATTTTTGATATTGATATTGACATCCACAAAGTTGTCATTCCGTAGGAATCCCTTAGCCGTTAAACGCACCAAATAAAATCCGTTAAAATCCGATAAAATCAGCCAAATCCGTGGCAAAAAAACAGCTAGCTTTCCGTAACCATAACCACCAACTTCATCCGCAAAGTTGTCATTCCGTAGGAATCCCTTAGCCGTTAAACGCACCAAATAAAATCCGTTGAAATCCGCTGAAATCAGCCAAATCCGTGGCAAAAAAACAGCTAGCTTTCCGTAACCATAACCA
>JBILQQ010000019.1:0-43563 GCA_044373115.1 Flavobacterium sp. | reverse complement strand
CCGTAGGAATCCCTTAGCCGTTAAACGCACCAAATAAAATCCGTTGAAATCCGCTGAAATCAGCCAAATCCGTGGCAAAAAAACAGCTAGCTTTCCGTAACCATAACCACCATCTTCATCCCCAAAGTTGTCATCCCGTAGGAATCTCAAAAATGATTAAAAATTTTAAAAATACCTCAAACAAAATAACCACAATTAAATATTTTTCTTACTTTTGAAAAATATACAAAAACACTAACCTGTTTTGAAGTTATTTGCCAAATAGAAAATGATAAAAACGCAAGAACTTTAGTGTATTTACTAGTTAGCTGTAACTTTCTAAAAACCGTGAATGTACAGAAAACTTAAAGGAAAAATAAATGAAATATTTATCAAAAATATTTGTCTCAATTTTACTTATACTTATAATTTGGTCAACATACGTTTTTTTGAATTTTCCTAACATAGAGAAAATAAAAGAGAAACTAAAAGACAATTATTCTGAAAATTTAACTCCTGATAAGAATAATATTGAAAAATTAATAAAATTAGACAAAGAAAATAACCGAACAATTTTACTTGGAAAAGCGGAAAGTTCAAGAATGTATAAAAATTGGTTTCCGTATTCAACTCATAAATTTGGAAAAAATGAAACGGAAAGAATATTGCAAATCTTAAATGATGAAAGTAATTATATTTGGGGAGAAATTGGAACTCCATATTATGATCAAATAATTGTATTTTTCGACAAAGAAGAAAATGAAATCGGTTATATGAATATAAGTTTAGACGGACAAATTGATGTTTTTCCTAATATTGCATTAACTAAATGGGGTTGTTTAAGTGATAAAGGATTCAGAGAAATAGTTATTGCAATTAGAACGGAGTAAAATGATAAAAAAAGCTACTTCCAACAACAACTAGAGTTTCTTTGCGGCTGAAAGCCAAGTAATGAATTGTAATCAATGGAGTTAAACTCAGGCTGTACAGCTTGACTCGACACTTCTTGAAAACCGCTTAAAAAACATAATTATATGAAAGAAAAAATTTATAAATATTCACTAATTACATTTGTAATTATTAACTCTATTACATTGTATTTCTTCTATGATTATTTAACAGAAAAAACAGGAATGTTTCAAGGTTTAGGTTTGTTTTTTGATTTTGTTAGTTTAATCGAAATCGCCTTTGTATTTGGAATATTTCTATTGATATGTAGATTTTATTTTTACATTAGAAAAAAGCCAAACTATTTAAAAACTAATTTCATTTATGTATTCACTGCATTTTTTTGTTTAAATACATTTATAAATCTTGTAATTTGTTTTTATTTAGGTTTATTAGCCTTTAAAATTGAAGGATTTTTAACTTCCATAATATTATTAATTATTTCGATTTTTATGATATTTGATATTTATAAAAACAACTTTTCAGAAAAGTAATTAACTAAAAAAGTAATGGACATCATCGAAATAATAACAGGTCGATTTATTCTAAATTACATTGGTGGAACATTACGCTATATATATGGTACGATTTGGAGAACCATTTTTAATAGACCAAAATTCACTTACAAAGAATATATAAATGGACCAAAAAGAAAGAACTACTATGACGAAATGGGACACGAGTTCAGTAACCGAATTATTGCATTTATCGTTATCGGAATAATTGTATGTCTATTAGTAAATTATTATCCTTGAAAAGTGAAATAAGCTTTAAATAAAAAACAGAAGACTAATAGCAGTTAAACGAGATTTGTGTTTCAACCCAACTTTTTACTTATTTTTATTGTAAAGATTGTGCCGTTTTTCAAAGTTTAACATTGTACATAATAAAATGAAAAAAAAATTAAAGAACTTAAAAAATAGAAATTATATGACTAAAACCTCTTTTCAATTTTTACAGACAATCGTGTTTGTTTTTATCACACACTTTGCAAATGGTCAAGTTCAAGAAAAATCTAAATGGATTTTAGTGTCAAGGAATAATTATAGAGTACATACATTTTACAAAGACTCAATAACAATTACTACATCAGATGGATTTGATTTGAATAAAGCTTATCCAGAATCTAAAGGGAAAACTTATTCTGTCATTAAGAAAATAACTGAAAAGGATTTTGAAGCTTTTCATCTAAAAAACAATGAAAAGGACTTTATATTTCGTGTCGTAAAAATTGATAATTCACATATTAAAGCATCTTTCTCAGACTATACAGAAAAAAAAATTGAAAATATTGGTTATGAAACAATGGAAGCAGTTTATAATCTAGTTTCAGAATCTGAAACCGAAAAGTATTCAACATTGCGAGACTTTAGAACAATTACTGATTCTGAAATAATTATTATTTTAAAGCATGTTTCTGAAATAAAGAAAGTTTTTCCTAAAGTAGAAAGACACACTTTGTATTCTGAATTTAAATACAAGTTAGTTTCAATGGGAATAAACCCAAAATTTCAACTAAGTGAAATCGAAGATTTAATTTCAAAATCCAAAAATGTTGAAGTTATTGAATTATCAAAACAAATAATTAACTAAAAAACGGTATATAAAACTAGATTTTCGTTGCGGCTGAAAGCCAAACAATGAAACACCTAGTAAAGCTAACCAATTACATTTACCCTTATTGGTTTATCAATTTTTTTTAGATTTTCAATGACGATTTAGTTCCTCTTTCCACAAAACTTTTTATTTATTTTTTTGAACGATCATAAGGTTTTTTCACAGATTTTGTGAAATTAATTAGATAAAATCTGTGAAATCTGTGAAATCTGTGGCAAAAAAAATGCGCTAAGTTTAATGTAATTTTTTATCGGAAAACACCATTTTTTACATAAAAAAAAGGCTCACAACTGTGAACCTTTTTGTAACAAAATGAATCAAACTAATTACGCTTGCTCCATTGCTTTTAAAGCTTTTTTCTCTTTGTACATTTCAAATAATGCTCCACCGATCCAGTAAAACACAAAATGAACTAAGAAAATCATTAACCAAAAACCTATAGTTAAAATGGTTAAAAACGCTAAAAAACCTAAATACTGTGAAAAATCAAACATGTTTTCCGGAAATTTTGAATTCCTAACAAAAGTAAAATAATAAATTAAGTATCCAATAAATAACCTAAATTATTTTTTAACAATTTTATATTGCGTATTTTTGTAAAAACAAAATCCAATGAAAATTACAAGCGTATTCAATCAATTCTTTCATAGCGAAAAATCGGGAGGCATTCTTCTGTTAATTTGTACTGCTGTTTCATTGTTTATCGCAAACTCCTCAATTGGTGAAGGTTATGTTCATTTTTGGCACCAAACGTTCGCCAATCAACCTCTTGAATATTGGATCAATGATGGCTTAATGACCATTTTCTTTTTACTTATTGGTTTGGAATTGGAACGTGAAATTTATAACGGCGAATTGTCAAATATTAAAAATGCACTTCTTCCTATTTCTGCAGCATTAGGTGGCATGATAATTCCAGCAATCCTTTATTTATCAGTAAATTGGGGCTCCCCTACCCAATCGGGTGCAGGGATTCCAATGGCTACTGATATCGCTTTCGCATTAGGAATTTTATCCTTACTTGGCAATAAAGTTCCTACATCTTTAAAAATATTTTTAACCGCCTTAGCCGTAATCGACGATTTAGGTGCCATACTTGTAATTGCTTTTTTCTATACCGAACAAGTTTTTTGGGGAAATTTAGGAATTGCAATGGCAATTTTTGGCGTATTACTTGTACTTAACCGAGCAAAAGTTCACAACATGATTCCGTATTTAATTTTAGGAGTTTGTATGTGGTATTTTATGTTACATTCGGGTGTGCATGCAACAATAACAGGTGTTTTACTTGCTTTTGCAATGCCATTTAGCGCAGGCGACCATAAATCACCATCAATTATTTTACAACATTTTTTACATATCCCAGTTGCCTACATTATTTTACCAATATTTGCTTTAGCTAATACAGCAATCATTTTTCAACCCGATTTAATAAGCGGACTTTCAACAAAATATACAATTGGAATAGCACTTGGTTTAATTTTAGGCAAACCAATCGGAATCATGCTTTTTAGTTACATTTCAGTAAAATTAAAAATTGGTGTACTTCCTGAAGGCAGCAATTGGAAATCAATTTTAGGTGCAGGTTTTTTGGGCGGAATTGGATTTACCATGTCCATTTTTATCAGTTTACTAGCTTTTTCAGATAAAGAAATTATTAATAATTCTAAAATAATGATTTTAATTGCATCGCTTGTAGCTGGAACAATTGGATTTATTTATCTGAAAATCATTTTAAAACAAAACCACGAAGAAGAAATTGTTGAGCACTTATTGGATTAAAACCATTTTTTCTTTTTAAAATAAAAAATCATTCCGCCCAATAAAAACAACATAACGCCCCAAATAATGAAATAACCATATTTCCAATGGAGTTCGGGTAAATTGTCAAAATTCATTCCGTAAACACCAACAATAAATGTTAAGGGCATAAAGAAAACCGAAACAACCGTCAAGGTTTTCATTACTTCATTCATTTTATGATTTTGGGTTGAAAAATAAAAATTAGATACACTTTCAATTGTGATTAAATCGTATTCAATTTGTTCCAATAACTCTAATGATTTTTGGTGTAATCTGTCAAAAAAAGTATAGTTTTTATCCTCAATTTCTTGAAAAATTTCATCTTCTCTGATACTCTTAATATCATACAACGAGTCACGAAGCGGAATAATGGAGCGTTTCAAAAAATTATAATTATCCCTGTGTTTTTCAACCTGTTCAAGTATTTTGGGGTCGGTACTTGTTTTGGATTCATTAATCAATGCTTCTACTTTATCCTCTTCACTTTCTATGGAAATATAAAAATTTTCCATAACAGAATCAAGCATCAAATAAAGTAAAAAATCAGCTCTTTTTTCTCTAACAATGCCCGAATGTTGTCGGAGTCGTTCCCTAATATGGGTAAAAAAATTACTCTTTTTTTCTTGAAATGAAATCAATACATCTTTTTTGAGTAAAAAACTTATTTGTTCAGCATTTATAGCATCCGAAGACGCATCGGGCAACAACGATTTGATACTAAAAAACAACACATTATGGTACTCGTCTAGTTTTGTTCTTTTGGTTGTATTCAAAATATCGCTAATCATAAAATGATCCACATCAAAATAAGTTCCAATATCTTGAATTTTAGTAACATCGTTTAAACCATGAACGTTTAGCCAATTTACCTTACCACTTTGATGGACATTTTTTAACTCCAAACTGTCGTTAATCAAAATCTCTTCTAGCTCGTCAACATCGTACACAAACAATTGCATTTGAGTTGTCACATGCTTGTGGATTCCTGTATATTCCAAAGGAGCTATATGCTCTTTTCTTCCTTTTTTGTATTTAATTCTTTGCACAAATTTTAATTTTGCATAAATTTAATGAAAATTATTATTTTCGTGCTAATTTTACACAAAAACTAATTCATGAAATCCATTTTTATAAATATTAAAGAATTAATTCAAGTTCGGGAAGCTTCACAAATGAAAGTTTCAGGTAACGAAATGGCTAGTTTACCCTCCCTAAAAAATGCTTATTTATTAATTGAAAAGGACATTATAATTGATTATGGTGAGATGGTAAACTGCCCAAACACTGACGGTTTTGAAGTAATTGACGTTTTGGGAAAATACATACTCCCCACTTGGTGCGACAGTCATACACACATTGTTTATGCAGGAAACAGAGAGCAAGAATTTGTGGACAGAATTAATGGTTTAACTTATGAAGAAATTGCTAACAAAGGTGGCGGTATTTTAAACTCAGCCAAATTATTAAACCAAACCGATGAGAGTGAAATTTATGAACAATCCAAAAAACGCTTACTTGAAGTAATCCAATTAGGCACCGGAGCTGTTGAAATAAAATCGGGATATGGTTTAACGGTTGAGGGCGAGTTAAAAATGTTGCGGGTTATTAAACGATTGGCTTCTGAATTAGATTTACCCATAAAAGCTACTTTTTTAGGTGCTCATGCGTTTCCGTTGGAGTATAAAAATAACCAACAAGGGTATATTGATTTGCTAATCAATGAAATGCTTCCGCAAATAAAAGCAGAAAAACTTGCTGATTTTATTGATGTTTTTTGTGAAACAGGTTACTTTTCTGTAGCACAAACTGAACAAATTATGCAAGCAGGTACAGCGTTTGGCTTGATTCCGAAAATACATGTGAATCAATTTACTGCCATTGGAGGCATTAAAGCTGGTGTTGACAATAATGCGCTTTCTGTTGATCATTTAGAACTAGTAACTCCCGAAGATATTGAAGCACTAAAAAACTCAAATACAATGCCCGTTGCATTGCCAAGTTGCTCCTACTTTTTAAGTATTCCATACACACCAGCTCGAAGTTTGATTGCTGCCGGACTACCATTAGCATTAGCTACTGATTTTAACCCTGGATCAACACCATCGGGCAACATGAATTTTGTAGTAGCAACAGCTTGTATCAAAATGAAAATGACACCCGAAGAAGCTATCAATGCAGCAACACTAAATGGTGCGTATGCCATGGGGATTTCGCACTCGCACGGTAGTATAACCAAAGGAAAAATTGCCAGTTTTATAATTACCAAAGAGCTGACTTCTATATATCAACTACCCTATTTATTTGGGTCAAATTGTATAGAAACCGTTTATATAAATGGTAAAAAAGCATAAAAAAACGCCTCATTTTATTATTAAAAAGAGGCGTTAGTTTTTATTTTTTTAAAACTATCTTAATGTAAAACTTGTTTTTGAAACCAATTCGTTTTTATCAAAAACATTGACAAAATAAGTTCCTTTTTCAAAATCTTTACCAGCTAAATCTTGTTGAACTTGTACGGTTTTGTTTTCAAATTTAACTGTTGAAATAAAGCTATACGTAAGTGTTTGACTAGCGAAAGTTACTGTCGCTTTTTCGCCAATTACATTATTTTTGCTATCAATAACTTGAACATAATAATTTTTATCACCCGATTTTGCAACCGAATTTTCAGCAATTGTAAAAGAAACTCGCAACATATTGGCTCTACTGGCTTTGTCGGTTTCAATTTCTTTGCCCGAACTACGTTTTTTGTATGCCAACGTTTTTAAATTCAATACTGATAATTTAGCAGCTTTTTCAACCGTTTTTGATAATTCTTCGTTCTGACCTACTAATGTTTTATTATAATTTTTTGATTCCTCTAACACTACTTCAGTACTATCCAAGTGGGTAGTTAGGGTTTTATTTTGAACTTTTAACACTTCAACTTCTTGCATTAACGTATTCATTTTTGCTTGTAAAACTCCAACTTGCGTTTTGTATTTTGCCATAGAAGCCGTATCGCCTTTAGATTTTTTTAATTGCTCCATTAAGGTTACAATTTTGTCTCTTTCAGCAATTAACTCATCACTCATCGATGTGTTTTCAGCAATTGCAGCATCATACGTAGCTTTTAAATCGCCTAATTCTTTCAAAACATTTTCTTTTTCAGTTTTTACATTGGTAACTTCTGTTTCCAATTGAGTGGTTTGAGAGGTTAATTTATAAATGTAAAATAAACTTCCAACCAATAACAAAGCCAATACCAAAATAATAGCTTTAAGTGATGAATTGTTTTTTTGATTTTCCATGTGATATTTTTTTTAAAAATAATTTCTGTAAAATTAACTAATTATATTACTTTTGAAACTAATTTAGTATTAAATTATGGACAAATTAATTCGCTTTACCAATTCTGATCTTTCAAAAGTCACCAACTACAGAAGTGGTGAAGTAAAATTTGGTGAAAAACTTATTTTAATTCCTCAAAATATTGAAATTTTAGATTTTCTAAACACTTGCGAACAGCAATTTGTACTTTTTGGCATTCCTGAAGACATTGGAGTAAGAGCCAATTACGGGCGTCCAGGTGCCGATTCTGCATGGGAAAGTGCCATAAAAAGTATTGCAAACATCCAACATAACCGTTTTAACAAAGGATCACAATTAGTGGTGCTTGGCAAACTAGATGTAAGTCAAGAAATGGAAGAAGTCCAAAACTTAGACTTTAACAAAACCGAGGACCGAAAAAAAATGAGTGCGCTTGTCCAAAAAATTGACAAAGAAGTTGTACACGTTGTAACTCAAATTGTAAAAGCAGGGAAAACGCCAATCATTATTGGAGGCGGACATAACAATGCCTACGGAAACATAAAAGGAACTGCCCTAGCAAAAGGAAAACCAATTAATGCAATCAACTTCGATGCGCATTCTGATTTTAGAATTCTTGAAGGAAGACACTCCGGAAACGGCTTTAAATATGCCTTTGAAGAAGGTTTTCTGAAAAAATATTTCATTTTTGGTTTGCACGAAAGTTATACCTCCAAAAGTGTACTTACCGAACTAAAATCTCTGCACGACAGAATCCAATTTAACACCTACGATGAAGTAAATATTCGACGAGAAAAATCTTTTGAAGATGAAATGTTTCTTGCTAAAAATTTCATACAAAATGATTGTTATGGTATTGAAATTGACCTTGATGCAATTCCAAACATACCAAGTAGTGCCATGACAATAAGTGGCTTTTCAGTTGAAGAATTACGACGTTTTATTTACTATTTTGGGCAAGATCAAAATGCAGCATATCTTCATATTTGCGAAGGCGCACCCTCATTAGATAATGAAAAAAACAACCACCTTGTGGGCAAACTTATTGGCTATTTAATCACTGATTTTATTAAAGCCAAAAATCGATTAATCGAGTAAATTAACTAATTTACGTAATAAACACTATCTTTGCAACCTCTAACCCTTTAAAGTAGAGTCAATTTTTATGACATTTAGTGATTTACACCTAATAAAAAACATCCAACAAGCGCTTCAAGAAGAAGGCTACGAAAACCCAACACCCATTCAAGAACAAGCCATTCCAATCATCCTTGAAGGTACCGATTTAGTGGGTTGCGCCCAAACAGGAACAGGAAAAACTGCAGCTTTTGCCATTCCAATTCTTAACTATTTACACCGCATTTGCGGCTCAGGATCCAAACGAAAACTTATAAGAACGCTAGTAGTTACACCAACGCGCGAACTAGCAATTCAAATAGATGAAAGCTTTAATACCTACGGAAAATACACCAACATTCGTTCTATGGTTGTTTTTGGTGGGGTCAATCAAACCCCGCAAGTAGATCAATTAAAAAAAGGTATCGACATACTTATAGCAACCCCTGGAAGACTTTTAGACCTTCACAAACAAGGGTTTATCAGTTTGGACGACCTCCATTTTTTGGTACTAGACGAAGCCGACCAAATGCTCGACATGGGTTTCATTAACGATGTAAAGAAAATTGTGAAGCTCGTTCCAGACAACCGTCAAACACTTCTTTTTTCAGCAACCATGCCTATGGCAATCAGAGAGTTAGCTGATACTTTTTTGAAAACACCCAAATACGTTTCGGTAACACCTGTTTCAAGCACCGCCGAAAATGTGAACCAAAAAGTGTATTTTGTGGGTAAAGAAGACAAACGTAAACTGTTGTATCATATTATTCGTAACGATAAATTGGAAAACGTACTTGTTTTTGTACGAACCAAGCACGGCGCCGACAATGTGGTAAAAGCACTGAAAAAAAACAACGTTTCGGCAGAAGCAATTCATGGCGACAAATCGCAAAACGCCCGTCAACGTGTGTTGGAAGGTTTCAAGAATAAAGAAATCTCTGTTTTGGTTGCTACAGATATTGCAGCTCGAGGTATCGATATTGAAAGTTTACCTTATGTAATCAATTTGGACTTACCGAATATTCCAGAAACCTATGTGCACCGAATTGGGCGAACAGGTCGAGCAGGAAACAGCGGATTGGCTATTTCTTTTTGCGCACAAGACGAGCAACCCTACCTCAAAGACATCGAAAAATTGATCAAAATGTCGATTAAAGTAGAGAAAGAACATCCGTATCCCTACTCCAACATTCCGCCAAATCCCGATGCAAAACCCGATTTGAGAAACAAAAACAAAGAAACCAATTCTAGAAAATCAGAGGCATCCAAAAAAAACAAAAAACGCTGGTATTAATATTTTTAGAAGCAAATGGCTTGGGCATTTTTACAAAGACAAGTTCCCGCTGTCCGTTCTATCTTTTACACAAAACGCACCCCAAAAAAGGGTGCGTTTTGTGTAAAAAGGATGCCACTTCTCCCGAAGCTTCGGGAGGGCTAATTTCAATGGAAAGGTCTTTATCAAAATGGTTTGGAAAATTTTTCTTCTGAAAACTAAGCCCCTAGCCCTGATTGAAGCGGCATCCTTTTTATTTTTTTGGGGCTTAAGCGGTGTACTGGTTTGCCCCAAAAAAAATAAAAAGATACAGCGAAAAGCAAGAAATAGCTCCTTAAAAAATGGGTACTAATCTCTGGTTAGTTTTTTGTATTTGATACGTTTTGGGGTAAGGTCACCACCTAGACGTTTGCGTTTGTTTTCTTCATACTCTGAGAAGCTTCCTTCAAAACAATACACCTGTGAGTCGCCTTCAAAAGCGAGAATGTGGGTACAAACACGGTCTAAAAACCATCTGTCGTGCGAGATAATCACGGCACACCCAGCAAAGTTTTCCAACCCTTCTTCTAGTGCACGCAAGGTATTGATATCTAGGTCGTTGGTAGGCTCATCTAGCAACAATACGTTTCCTTCTTCTTTGAGGGTCATGGCAAGGTGCAAACGGTTGCGCTCTCCACCCGAAAGTGCTGCAACCTTCTTGTTTTGCTCGCTTCCGCCAAAATTAAATCGGGATAAATAGGCTCTCGAATTGACTTGACGTCCGCCCATCATGATGAGTTCTTGCCCATCGCAAAAGTTTTCCCAAATGGATTTGTTTGGGTCTATATTGGAGTGCGATTGGTCAACATAAGCAATTTTTACGGTTTCTCCGATTGAGAATGAACCGCCATCTGGCTCTTGCTCCTTCATAATCATTCGGAAAATAGTCGATTTACCGGCACCATTTGGACCAATAATTCCCACAATTCCAGCCTGTGGAAGGGTAAAGTTCAAATCATCATACAATAATTTATCGCCAAAAGCTTTAGCTACGCCTTTTGCTTCTATAACGTTGGTTCCCAATCGAGGACCATTTGGAATGTATATTTCTAGTTTTTCGTCGAGTTCTTTTTGGTCTTCATTAAGGAGTTTATCATAGTTTTGCAAACGTGCTTTTTGTTTGGTTTGACGACCTTTGGCACCTTGACGAACCCAGTCCAACTCTCGTTCTAGGGTTTTTCTACGTTTGGAAGCTACTTTTTCTTCTTGCTCCATTCGTTTTGATTTTTGGTCAAGCCAAGAAGAGTAATTTCCTTTCCACGGAATGCCTTCGCCTCTATCTAGCTCCAAAATCCAACCCGCCACATTATCAAGGAAATAACGGTCGTGAGTTACGGCAATTACCGTACCAGCATATTGCGATAAATGTTGCTCTAGCCAAAGAACACTCTCGGCATCGAGGTGGTTGGTAGGCTCATCTAGCAATAAAACATCGGGTTGTTGCAATAAAAGTCGGCAAAGAGCCACACGCCTTTTTTCACCACCAGAAAGTACGTTTATCGGCATGTCGCCATCTGGAGTGCGCAGTGCATCCATGGCAATTTCAAGTTTTGTATCCAGCTCCCAAGCGTTGCAAGCATCGATTTTGTCTTGTAATTCAGCTTGACGATCCATCAGTTTTTGCATTTTGTCTGCATCTTCATACACTTCTGGAAGACCAAACATATCGTTTATTTTATTGAACTCATCAAGAATTGCTACTGTTTCTGCAACACCTTCTCGTACCACTTCAATAACTGTTTTGGTTTCGTCTAGTTGTGGCTCTTGCTCAAGATATCCTACAGAATAACCCGGCTGAAAAACCACATCACCTTGGTAGTTTTTGTCAACCCCAGCAATAATTTTTAATAAAGAAGATTTCCCTGAGCCGTTAAGACCTAAAATACCAATTTTGGCACCATAAAAGAAACTTAAATAAATATTTTTTAGAACTTGTTTATCACTTCCTTGGTAGGATTTACTCAATTTTTGCATTGAGAAAATTACTTTCTTATCGTCTGACATTTTATATGCGTTTTTAAATTATTTGGAATACAAAGATAGTTTTAAAAAAAAAGAATTCAAAAATTGAATTTTAAAAAATAGTAATTAGAAAATTGAAATAAATAAAATTTATTACACTATACCCGCCCTTTCAACGCGTTAAAAACCCATGCGTTTGCCAGAAAGCCAATCCCTACGGCTGCAAAGCCCCAGCCAGCAATATCATCATAACGAAATGCACCTAAGGCAATCAATACGAATCCCATTATTAACATTATAAATGTAGCCCAACCTAGTACTGTGTTTTTATTCATTCCCATTTTAAAAAATTTATTATATGTTTGAATGCAACAAATATCGTAAAAAAAAGAATAGTATTCGTATATTTGCACTTGGTTACTATGACAAAAAAAATATTTTTTTTTAAAAGTCTTAGTAATGAACTACATACTGGGGTCGACTGGTTTTGACAGCAAGTGGAATTGACTAGTAAGCACGTCGAGCATTGAATTTTGGCTCGTAAATATCAATTTTCAAAACACATAAACGGCGAAGGAAACTACGCTCTTGCTGCTTAATCTGAATTATAGTAAGATAAAGCCTCGTCCTACCAGGTAGGAAAGCAGGATTTACCTCGATAGCTTTGGTTTGTGGCGGTCGGTTAAGGTAAATCGTAAAAATAAACCTAAGAGTAGTCATGTCTTTACGCTGCTACGAAAATTAAAAAGACTAAGGGCGATGTGGCTGTTTCTGGTCGAGCATTGCTACGAAAAACTAAACAGAAAATAAACGTGTAGAAAGCTGCTTGATTGCTTGTTTGGACCCGAGTTCGATTCTCGGCGACTCCACAAAAAAACCTGTAAAACAATACTTTACAGGTTTTTTTATACCAAATACTTTTATAAAATAGTCTAAAGATGCGAAGTTATTTTTTAGAAAAAATTTTAAAAAAAAATTGTTGCATAGCTGGGCTACGAAACTATTTTTTTTGAATAATTTTTGCAAAAAAGAACGAGTAGATTGGGCTATTTTATAAAAGTGTTTGGTATTATTGTATTAAAATCCTAATTTTTATTTGGAGCAACACTGTAGGCATTTTCAACCAAGGTTCGTTCCCGCCTTTCGTTTCAATCTTTTTGTTTTTGAAAAAAAAACAAAAAGGATTTTCACTACAGTCGGGGCTAAACAACCAAGGTTTAGGCTTTAAAACCGAGTACAAAACAACTTTAAGTAATACCAAATGGACTATTTTATACTTCCATTTATATAACTATAACTTATTGATATAATTACTGTACAAATCTTTAAATTGATAACCCGCCACAACTCTGTCTTTACTCAGTTTATCATGTTCCACCAAGCCCCACAACAAAAATTCCTTTAAAAAATTAACATCCTCAGCTGGGAAATCTGGTTGGTATTTTTGAATTAATGCTTCCAACGGTTTAACAGCATCTAATTGATTTTCATACACTTCATTGGTAGCATCATCAAGTAATTCAAAGCCCGTTTCGGTAAAAAACCACTCTAAAAGCGCATTATAAGGACTTGCGTTGGCATCACGCTCTAATTTTTCAATTTTTGGAAAAAAAGCAGGGAAGAAAGTATGAATAGCATCACCAATTAAGTGTTGCGCAACCACAGCGGCTCCCTCCTGCTCACCTTCGTAAACAAGTTCTACTTTGCCCGTAATTGCAGGAATAATTCCCATAAAATCCGACAAACGAACCGTCGTTTTATCATCACCAGCCAATAAAGCTCTTCGTTCAGCAGTACTCAACAAATTTTCAAAAGCAGTAATGCTCATTCGGGCACTTACGCCACTTTTGGCATCAATATATTCGCTTTCTCTTGCCTCAAAACTTATTTGTTCGAGCAAATCTTTGGCTAATGACGGCACATAAACCGTATCCGATTGGCTACTGTCTAATTTTGACTCTTGATGGGTAATGGTTCGGGCAATGGCAATAGTTTCAGGATAATGAGTGAGTATTTGCGATCCTATTCGGTCCTTTAGCGGGGTAACTATGCTACCTCTGTTGGTGTAGTCTTCAGGATTGGCGGTAAATACAAACTGCATATCGAGTGGCATTCTGACTTTAAACCCACGAATTTGAATATCACCTTCTTGTAAAATGTTAAACAAAGCCACTTGAATTCGGGCTTGCAAATCGGGTAATTCATTGATCACAAAAATACATCGGTTAGCCCTTGGAATCATTCCAAAATGAATAACACGGTCATCAGCATAAGATAACTTTAAATTAGCAGCTTTAATTGGGTCAATATCACCAATTAAATCAGCAACTGTAACATCAGGAGTAGCTAATTTTTCAAAAAAACGTTCGTTTCTATGCAACCAACTTATAGGAGTTGCATCGCCCATCTGTCTAATACAATCCAATGCGTATCTTGAAATTGGAGAAAATGGGTCGTCATTTATTTCCGAACCAGAAACAAACGGAATATATTCGTCCAAAAGTTCAATCATTTTTCGAGCCAATCGGGTTTTTGCTTGCCCTCTTAAACCTAATAAATTGATGTTATGCCTTGACAGAATGGCGCGTTCCAACTCAGGAATAACGGTATTTTCAAAACCATGCACTCCTTCAAATACAGGTTTTCCTAATTTGATTTTGGCACGTAAATTAAACCGTAATTCGTCTTTTATACTTTTGGAAACGTAGCCCGATTGTTTTAAATCGCCTAGTGTTTTTATATTTTCAATATTCATTTTTGTAAATTTTATATTATTTAGTATTATTTTAATTTCTTTTTTCGGTTGGATTCATAATCCTCAAAAATCATTTCGCCCAAACCTTTTAAACCTGTATAAAAGGCTTTGCCTTGATTGGCTTGAGTAAACTGATTTACAAATTGCTGCAAATACGGATCTTTTGCAATCATAAACGTAGTAATGGGAATGTGCAATTTTCTTGCTTGTGCCGCTTGGTTGTAACATTGTTCCACTATATACTCGTCAAGTCCATTACTGTTCATGTAATAGGTTCCGTCTTTTTCTCGAACGCAACTTGGTTTACCGTCAGTAATCATGAATATTTGTTTGTTTGTGTTTCGTTTTCTTCGGAGCATGTCCATTGCCAACTGCAAACCCGCTACTGTATTGGTGTGATAAGGTCCTACCTTCAAATATGGTAAATCTTTAATGGCAATTGGCCACGCATCATTTCCAAAAACAAGAATATCAATAGTGTCTTTTGGATAGCGTGTTGTAATTAGTTCAGCCAATGCCATTGCTACTTTTTTGGCAGGTGTAATTCGGTCTTCACCATATAAAATCATGCTGTGGCTAATGTCAATCATAAGTACAGTGCTCATTTGCGATTTAAATTGTGAATCTTCAACCACCAAATCATTTTCGGTTAATTGAAATTCGCCTATACCATTATTTATTTGAGCATTTTTTAAACTTTCGGTTAGCGAAATAGCCTCTAGTGAATCGCCAAAATGGTACGCCCTGAACTCGCCAGTTTGTTCATCGCCGGAACCTGAATGTTTTGTTTTATGATTGCCGCCACCGGCTTTGTTTAGATTTCCAAAAATTTGATCCAAAGCCTGTTGCCGAATTGCTCGTTCGGTTTTGGCTGTAATTCCTAAACCAGATGACCCGTCATCTTTGAGCTCTTCACGAAGGTAGCCTTTACGTTTTAAATCTTCAATAAAATCGGCAATTGTGTAGTTTTTGTCGGTTAATTTATATTCAACATCCAGTTGTTTTAACCAATCAATAGCCTCGTCAAAATCGCCAGCCGTGTGGGTAATTAACTCCTTAAAAATTTCAAAAAGTTTATCAAAAGGAGAAACATGGGGAGCTTGGTATTTTTTAAAGAAAAACCCTTTTTTTACATTATTTTCCATAGGATATAAAATTACAGTTAAACGATGAAAAATTAGGTGCAACGTTTATTAATTTAAAGTTAAAAAATATTGGTTTAAAATTGAAAACAAGACGAAATATAATTTTATCGTGATTTTGCATGAGGGATTGCAGTGGAAAGCCCACAGCAGCCTGTAGCGTCAGTGGAAGGCTGCGAGGACTTGGAACGGAAAGCCCGACCTTGTTGCTGAGTTATTTGGAATGTTTTGGATGAATGTTCTGCAACAAGGGCATGCCCAAATAATTGAAAAAGTTTTTTTTGGGATTGAAAGTAATAATTTGAGAGAGAGAAGTTGAAGCAAGGAGTTGTGCCAATACTATCTAATTTAAAATGTTATATTTTAATACTCATCAGTTGTTTTGATTATTGTTTTTTCTAAACAATGAGGGCGTGATTTCTTTTTTACTTAAAAAAACCCTATTGAAATAACTCAATGTTTCAAAACCACACTCAAAAGATATTTGGTTAATTGATTTTTCTGTTTGTACTAATAACCTACAAGCCTCATTAATCCTAAGTTCATTAAGATAATCTGAATAAGTTTTACCTGTGGCTTTTTTAAAAAACTTGCAAAAATTACTTTCGGTTAAATAAATTAGGTCTGCCACTTCTTTTAAGGAAATTTTATTATAAAAATTGTTTTGAATGTAAAGACAAACTTTATTAATTCGCATTTCGTTTTTCTTTGAAACTACGGTATGAAAAGTATTTGATGCGATACTTTTTGATTGTTTTTTTGATAAAGCATCTAAAATAGAAATCAAATTAATAATTCGATCCATATCCTTAGCTTTGGATAAATCAATTATTTTTGAAACTATCGATTCATCAGCCTCAAAACTAATTCCACGAATTGCGTTTTCAAGCATGTTTTTTATTGATTTACTTTCATTTAATTCTAAAAAAGGAGCAATAAATTCATTTGAAAACTGAACTACAACGGCATCTGAATCGATATCATCTTTGAATTTTCCTGACCATGTATGTGGTAAATTACTACCCAGTAATACTAAATCACCATCTGAAAAATATTCATAAGAATCACCCACAATCCGATACCCATTGCCTTTTACAATGTAAGTCAATTCATATTCAGGATGATAATGCCATTTAAATTGAAAATAGGGAACTTGGTAACGAAAAGCATGAAAACTTGATGTTCCTTTATTTGATTTGATATCTTCTAAAATTGCTTTCATAATCGCAAATTAACTTTTTAAGGTTAAAAGTATAAAAAAAAATTCAGTATAGTGTTACATTTTAACAAATTAATACTAAATCGTAATTAAAAGAATAAATATTTTTGAAAATCAATTAGTCTACAAAAAATAATTTGTCATAAATAATATGCTAAAAGTTATGCAAACACTTTCAAAATCAATATCAGATTTTCTTAACAAACCGTATTCATTGAATTCAGAACAAATTGAGTTCTATCAAAAAAATCGATTTATAAAATTGAAGGAAGTTCTTAATCAAGAGACAACGGAGTTTTTTAACGAAGTTATTACAACGCAAGTGAACAAAATGAACAAAGAACAAACCGCACTTGAAGACAGAACAACTTATGGAAAAGCATTTTTGCAATTATTTAATTTGTGGTTAGAAAATGAAGTTGTTAAGGAACTGATTTTTAGTAAACGAATTGCTAAAATAGCATCGGATTTGATGGAAGTAGATGGAGTTAGATTGTATCACGACCAAGCGTTATTTAAAGAAGGCGGAGGAGGAATTACGCCTTGGCACGCCGATCAATATTATTGGCCTTTAGAAACTGACAAAACAATTACTGCTTGGATTCCGTTACAAGCTACACCACTTGAAATGGGTCCGTTAGAATTTAGCGCTGGGAGTCACACAATAGTAGAAGGACGAGAATTAGAAATTGGTGATGAAAGTGAAGAATTGATTCAGAAGAAATTACGTGTAACCGATTTTGAGCATGTGATTGAATCCTTTGATATTGGAGAAATTAGCTTTCATTCAGGTTGGGTTTTTCATCGAGCAGGCGCTAATGTTACCAACGAAATGCGAAAAGTAATGACCATAATTTATATGGATAAAGATATGAAATTAAAAAATCCTGAAAATCAAAATCAGATTCACGATTGGAATACTTGGTGTCCGGGCGCTAAAGTGGGTGAAATAATTAATTCGCCAATTAATCCAGTTTTATATGCTGAATAATATGGAAATCAAATATATCTGTACTTACTGGGGTTGCGAACATTTATCAGCAAAAGAATTTCTTACTAAGGTAGTCACAAACGGCTACAAAGGTGTGGAAATCAATTTTCCTGATGATGTTGTTTTCATTGCTGAATTTAAAGAAGAATTAGAAAATATCCGAAATACTAGTAATCCTGATTTTATTTTTATTGCCCAACAAGTACTTCCCAATAAAATTGAAACTGTAGCTGAATATATTGAAAGAATTACAGATCGTTTAGAATTTTTAATTTCTTTGAAACCGAATTATATTAATTCTCACACCGGAAAAGATTTTTTTAGTTTTAGTGATAATTGTAAAATTATAGAGGTTTGTGATCACTTATCAAAAGTTTCAGGAATTCCTATTTGGCATGAAATTCATCGTGGACGATTTTCTTTTCATTTAAAAACACTTCTTAGCTATATTGATATTTTTCCTAAACTAAAATTAATAGCCGATTTTTCTCATTTTTGTGTGGTTTCGGAAAGTGATTTACACGACCAAAACGAGTTACTTTGCAAAATATATCCAAATATTAAGCACATTCACGCACGTATTGGATTTGAACAAAGTCCACAAGTAAACAATCCTTTTGCTCCAGAATGGAAAAATTATTTAGAACAATATTTAGGTTGGTGGAAAGAAATTATTGAAATTCAAAAAACAAAGAAAAGTGCAATATGTACCATAACTCCCGAGTTTGGTCCGTTTCCATACATGCCGCAAGAACCCTTTACAAAAAAACCGCTTTCCAATCAATGGGAAATAAACCTTCAAATGAAAAACTATTTACAACAAAATCTTTAAGAAATGCAAAATAAAAACTACATTCTTTTTATAGCTTTAAGCGCCGCATTGGGTGGCTTATTATTTGGATATGACACGGCAGTCATATCGGGTGCTATTGGAAATTTAACCGAATTTTTTCATTTGTCTCCTGTGGAAACGGGTTGGGCAATTTCTAGCGCATTGGTGGGTTGTTTAATTGGTGCTTTTTTCTCTGATTTTTTGAGTGATACATTTGGACGAAAAGTAACCATGCTTATTACAGCAATACTTTTTATCCTAAACTCTATCGGAACGGCCTTCCCTACTTCGTTTACGATGTTTGTACTATTTCGTATTGTTGGGGGAATTGGTGTGGGTATTGCCTCAATGGTTGTACCTATGTATATTGCAGAAATTGCACCACCAAAAAGACGCGGTGCTTTAGTAGGAAATTATCAATTAGCGATTGTAATTGGTATTGTAGTGGTCTATTTTGTAAATTATTTCATTGCTTTACAAGGTGATGCCGCTTGGAATTTAAACATAGGTTGGCGATGGATGTTTGGCTCTGAAATTATTCCTTCTATACTATTTTTAATCTTTATTTTTTTAATTCCTGAAAGCCCGAGATGGTTATTTCAAAAAGGTGAAACCACTAAAGCTATAGCTGTTCTACAAAAATTAAATACGCCAGAAGAGGTAGCGCAAGTTCAATCTGAAATTGAAAATTCATTACATCAGGAAGATAAAAATCAGTGGAAACATTTAAGCAATCCTGTATTTAAAAAAGCACTTTTTGTGGGTATCGGACTTTCTGTTTTACAACAATTAACTGGAATTAATGCCATCTTATATTATGCCCCAGAAATCTTTAAAAGCTTAGGAAGTTCTACCGATGTTTCACTATTAGAAACCAGTATTCTAGGTGTAGTGAATTTAATTTTCACTTTGTTTGCCATTAAATTAGTAGATAAAATGGGTCGAAAACCACTGCTTTACATCGGTTCTATTGGTATGACTATTGCCTTAGCTGCTGTTGGTGTTTTCATTTATTTTGATGCTGTTGGAAATTGGGTATTACCATTCTTACTGCTATTTATGGGCGCTTTTAGTATTTCTTGGGGTCCAATTGTTTGGGTGCTATTATCTGAAATTTTTCCAACTAAAATTAGAAGTTTAGCTTTGGCAATTAGTGTTTTCATTCAATGGGTAGCTAATTTTGTAGTAACACAAGTTTTTCCTAGTTTAGTTGAAAATCAGTGGTTAAAAGATAACTTTAATGGTGCATTTCCGTTTTATTTATTTTCTGTAATCTGCTTATTTTCACTTGTTTTTGTTTGGAAAAAAATTCCCGAAACAAAAAATAAAACCCTTGAAGAAATGGATGCATTATGGAAATAAAAAAAGTAGTAATTAGTACTTTGTTTCTGCTTTACATATTAAATGTAAATGCTCAAAACAATACAAAATTTGTAAATACATTTATTGGAACCGATGGCACAGGTCATACGTTTCCGGGACCTTCTATGCCTTTTGGAATGGTGCAACCAGGACCTGATAATTCTATTGAAGGTTGGAACCATACCAGCGGCTATCAATACAAAGACACTTTATTGTTGGGATTTTCACAAACACGATTTAGCGGCACTGGAATTGGTGAAATGGGAAATATACTTTTGTTACCATTTGATCAAAATAAAATAAAATACAAAAATAGTTATCATAAAGAATCAGAAAAAGCAAGTGTGGGTTATTACACCTTAACTAAAAAAGACGCCATTAAGGTTGAACTTACATGTTCTGAACGAGTAGCTTTTCATAAATATACTTATCCATCTCAAGAAGCCAAATTATTGCTCGATTTTCAACACGGCATTCAATTTCTAAATGATAGTTTGGTGTTAGAGAATGACATTAAAATTGAAAACAATACTACGATTTCAGGATATTGTAAAACCAAAGGTTGGGTAACCAAAAAATATTTTTTTACAATTAACTTTGAAACTCCTTTTTCAAAAATCCAAGAGATTCCGAAAGGGAAAAAGCAAAATGCACCTAAATATATTTTAGATTTTAATCTGTCAAAGAATAAAATAGTACAAGTAAAAATTGCTTTATCTACAGTTAGTATTCAGGGCGCAAAATTGAATTTAACAACTGAAATTCCACATTGGAGCTTCGAAAAAGTAAAACTAAATGCCGAAAAAGTTTGGAATGATTATCTGAACCGTATTGATATTGAAGCTCCCCAAAAACAAAAAGAAATCTTTTACACCTCGATGTATCATTTATTGCTACAACCATCTAATATTGCAGATGTTGATGGAAAATACCGAGGTGCCAATGATGTAATTGCAAAAGCACCAAACAATGAATATTACTCTACTTTATCCATTTGGGATATTTATAGAGGTGCTTTTCCGTTATTGCAAATTATTGCGCCTGAAAAAATTGATGGTATCATAAACACTCTTCTTTCACATCATAAAGCAGCTGGATTTTTACCTATTTGGACGGCTTGGGGACAAGATAATTATTGCATGATTGGCAACCACGCCATTCCAATGATTCTATCGGCTCATCAAAATGGTTTTACTTGTTTTGATAAACAAGAAGCGCTTAATGCTATGATTGAAACTTCGACACAAAGTCACTTCAATTCTGATTGGGAATTATACAATCAATTTGGCTATTATCCCTTTGATAAATTAGATAATGAAGCGGTTTCCAGAACTTTAGAAAGTGGATATGATGATTGGTGTGTAGCCCAAATGGCTGATCAAATGAATGATAAAGAAAATTCAATTCAGTTCCTAAAAAGAGCCCATTATTATCGAAATTTATTTGATACGAAAACCCAATTATTTCGAGGAAAAGACACTAATGGCAACTGGCGAAATCCTTTTGATCCGCTAACTGCTACTTCACCTATGAATAATCCAGGCGATTATACCGAAGCCAATGCATGGCAGTATTTTTGGACTCCTGC
Organism: Flavobacterium sp.; assembly: GCA_044373115.1. Taxonomy (GTDB): domain Bacteria; phylum Bacteroidota; class Bacteroidia; order Flavobacteriales; family Flavobacteriaceae; genus Flavobacterium. Next base: position 21,628 of record JBILQQ010000019.1, on the reverse strand, counting down.
ACAATATGATATCGAAGGAATGCAAAATCTTTTGGGCGGAAAAACTGCTTTCACCAAAAAACTAAATGATTTTTTTACCATTGAAAGCGTAAATCCAAATAAATTTTTAGGACAAGAAGCGATGATTGGTCAATATGCGCATGGTAACGAGCCTAGTCACCATATCACTTATTTGTATGCTTTTTCAGATACGCCAAAAACAGGTCAAAAATACATTCATAAAATCATCAACGAATTTCACAACAATACGCCAGATGGTATGATTGGAAATGACGATTGCGGTCAAATGTCGGCTTGGTATATTTTATCAACTTTAGGTTTTTATCCTGTAAATCCAGCAAATGGTGAGTTTGTATTGGGTGCACCGCAAGTTAAAAATGCAACAATCCATCTAAAAAATAACAAAAAATTCAGTATTAGTACTTCTAATTTATCTGCAGAAAATATTTATACAAATCATCAAAAACTAAACAATATAGAAGTAAGTAAACCAATAATAAACTATTCGGATATTATTAAAGGCGGAACACTTAATTTCCAAATGACAAATCAAAACTAATTATGAGAAATATTCATAAAACACTATTAATTTTGACTTTATTCACTTTGACAATACATGGTCAAAACCAAAATAAAGTGGCTGAAAAATATCAAATACTACCTTTTGGAAGCATCAAACCTTCCGGTTGGTTGAAGACCCAAATGCAGAAAGATGTAGCGGGTTTTGTAGGCAACTTAGATAAATTGGTTCCAGACTTAATCAATGACCCCATTTACAGCACAGGAAGGTTGCATAAAAATAGTACAGTTAAAGATTTAGGAAACAATAAAGAAGGTGATGCAGAAGGAAGTGAACAATACAAATGGTGGAACAGCGAAACACAATCCAACTGGTGGGATGGTTACATAAGAAATGTGATTCTTTTAAACGACAAAGCAGGTCTTAAAAAAGTTGAATTATACGTACAAAAAGTATTGAAATCTCAAGATGAAGATGGCTATATTGGTATTTACGATAAAGAATTACGCTATAATTTTAATTCAGAAAATGGCGAGTTATGGTCAAAAGCTACTATGTATCGAGGATTACTAGCGTATTATGAATATTCAAAAGATAAAAAAGTTTGGAATGCTTTAGTAAAAGCTGTTGATAATGTAATGATTAATTATCCACTAGGTAAATCAAGTCCGTTTTCATCAGGCAAAGCTTTTAATGGTGGCGTATCGCATGGATTAACGTTTACCGATGTTTTAGATAAAATGTATCAAATCACAGGCAATAAAAAATACGTAGACTATGCCCTATTTTTATTTTTGGACTTTAGCAAAACTTATCAATCCGAAAAAGACGTTCAATTAAATAATATTTTAAATCCAAACTACAAAATACAATCGCATGGTGTGCATACCTATGAGCATATACGTCCTTTATTAGTTGCCACTTATGCTGCTAATAATTCTGAATTACAAAAAGCACTAGAAATTTATATTCAAAGAATTGAACAAGCTACAACGCTAACAGGTGGAGCAATTGGAGATGAATGGATTGCCGAAAGAACTGCAAATGCAACACATATAGGTTATGAATACTGCTCGTTACACGAATTATTAGACAGTTATACCGTTTTGCTGCAAAAGCAAGGAAATCCTAAAACGGCAGAAACTATAGAAACTATTTTTTATAATGCAGCTCAAGGGTCTAGAAATCCGATTCATTCTTGTATTGCTTATTTAAAGACCGATAATTCGTATGAAATGATGGGTACAAAAAATGGTGAAGTGGAGCCCAACCGTAATCAAACGAGATACAAATATTCGCCGGCGCATCAAGATGTTGCGGTTTGTTGCAATCCGAATGCAGGAAGAATAACACCATATTTTATAGAAAAGGCATGGTTGAAGGAAAATGAAAACACCTTAGTGAATGTACTTTTAATGCCTAATTCTATAGAAACAAAAATTCAAAATCAATTCATAAAAATTGAAACCATTACGGAATATCCTTACGAGAATACATTTATTTTCAAAATTTCAAATCCAAATTATGCACAACCTATCATAAAAATTAGAAAACCATCTTGGGTTACTAAAGTTATAACTAATGAAAGCTATGTTTTGGAAAATGAATTCATAGTTATTGATAGAAAATTTGGTAAAGAAGACACGTTTCAAATTGAGTTTACCGCTGAAATTCAAATTAAAGAAGATTCAAATAAAGAAAAATACTTTAGCTACGGAACGTTATTTTTTGCTAAACCCATCGAAGCCATTGAACAAAGAGGAAAATCCTATTTTACAAATTTTGATGATTTAACTTATAAACCAATAGATTCCAATCGTTTTGAATTTATTGAGGAAAACCAAGCTACTTTCAATAATGGTCAGATCATTTTGAATGCCAAAAATAAAACAACCAATCAAATAGAAAACATTACGCTTATCCCATTTGGCAAAACGATTTTAAGACAAGTTAGTTTTAAATAAAGTAATGAAATTAAAAAGAAGAACTATGAAAACACCATTTAACAAATTTATTTACCTCGGATTCCTAATTTTGGGAGCCTATCAAGCAATTTTTAACAACGATTATGTGCAAGCAGCTTCCTCCTTTGGAATTGGTTTGGCATTTGACCCATTCAACCCAGAGCAAAAATGGAACGATAGACCGCAATGGCAAAAAGCAGTATTATTTATTCATCTTGGAATAACTGCCGCTTTATTTGGATATGGAATTGGGTTTCATGATAAATAAATTTAGGTACATTTTGGTTCTAATACCTAATAAAGAGTTTCTTAGGGCGCTATTTTTTTATCAAAAACTAAAATTAACTTATTGTCGTGATTTTGCATGAGGGATTGCAGTGGAAAGCCCACAGCAGGCTGTAGCCCCGAAGCTTCGAGGCTACAGCCTGCGAGGACTTGGAACGGAAAGCCCGACCTTGTTGCTTTGGGATTGGTCTGTTGTTGGTGAATTTTCTGAAACAAGGGCATGCCCAAATGATTGAAAAAGGAGTTATTTTTTGGCTTTGTATTTTTTGTATAACGTATAAATTGGTTTTTCGAAACCATAAAAAAGGAGTATCGAAACGAGCCAAAGTAGGATGAAATTTCTATCGGGAAAGAAGATTAAAGTCTTGATTTTGAGGTTGGCATAACTGATGTGTATGAGATAAAATGCGAAGGAGGCGTTACCTAGAACGATCATTAATTGGGTTGATAAAAAACGTTGTAAGTAGGTTTTTTGAGTCATTAACCCATGAAATAAAAGGAGGATGAAAAAAGGTAAGACGAAAAAGAAAAGTATTTTTCCTTGCCAATGATTGGTGCCGTGATCTACCCTAGTTTCTTGAAATAAACCGATGGTGTATAAAGTGGCTGTAAAACCAATGGCTGCAATGGTTGTAAGGTGTTTTTGGAAAGGTAGATTTTGGAAAAAATTGGGGTATTTCGCAAGCAAAATTCCTGCGGCAAAAAACAGTGATTGACCGGCAAATGTACTCATTACTACAAAATCAAGAGGATACAAAATTTGGTTTGCATTACCGTTTATGGTTGTCCATATTTGACCAATTGAAAGGGCTAAACCGAACAATACTAGTAAAAAACCAATAAAATAGATACGCTTTTTTTGTAAAATCACAAGCAAAAAGGGTGCGAAAGTGTAAAAGGTCATTTCCACAGTGAGCGACCACGATTGGGCAATGGCATCGAGTGCGTGGCGTGCTGAAAACCCTTGTAATAGCAGGTAATGCGGTAGTGAAAAGTGGTGTTTTCCGAAGTTTGGATCGAGATAAAACAGGGTGAGTAAAAGCCAATAAAGTGGCATGATTCTGACCACGCGCTGCAGCATGTAATTTTTGTAATCAGAAAATGAGTTGGCGGGCAATGTGCCATAACTTTTGGCAATTAAAAATCCGCTTAACACAAAAAAAAGCGGTACACCCAGGTTGAGCTCGCTACAAAATCGGAACAACTCTGGGTGCAAATCATTTTTCCAATATTTGCGGTTGTGATAAACAAATATCATGATGGCAGCAATTGCTCTGATACCTGTTAGTGCATTGATATGATTAGATTTTGTATTGTAAACAGTGTTCAAAAGTGACTAATTTTGGGGCTAAGATACGCTATTTTCCAAATACTGTAAAAGGATGCTTTAATTGATTTAATTAAAATTTTACGTTTGGAATCATTTTCTTTTTTATCGATTAGCTACTAAATTATTTCAAGCTTATCAATCAAAATATCCTAAAAAAACATTTACGAAAAGATTTCGTTTGTTAATAATTCATATTCAATTAAAATTTTTTTTATCTTAATTTTGATGCCTACTTTTAAAATCCAATGAATAGTTTAAAATAAAAAAAAACCTAATTTCATTAACTTTATTTTCAATGTCAAATAACCAAGAATCAATAACCAGTACCAACCAAAAATGGTGGAAAGAAACCGCCATTTACCAAATATATCCAAGAAGCTTTCAGGATAGTAATGGTGATGGAATTGGAGATATTAAAGGAATCATTTCTCGATTAGATTATTTGCAAAACCTTGGTGTTGAAGCAGTTTGGATAAGTCCAATATTTGAATCGCCAAATGACGATAATGGATACGATGTAAGTGATTATACCAAGATTTTAAAAGAATTTGGTACCATGGAAGACTTTGATGAAATGTTGAAAGGCATGAAAGAAAGAAACATCAAATTAATTTTAGATTTGGTATTCAATCACAGCAGCGATGAACATTTTTGGTTTCAAGAAAGCCGAAAATCGAGGACTAATAAATACAGAGATTATTACTATTGGTGGCCTTCCGAAAAAGGCATCCCACCCTACCGTTGGAGTTGGTTTGATGTTGATAGTAATGCCTGGAAATATGATGCTACCACAGACTCTTATTACCTTCATTATTTTTCTAAAAAACAACCCGACCTAAATTGGAACAATCCAAAAGTTAGAGAAGAGCTTTATAACGTAATGCGTTTTTGGCTAAACAAAGGCGTTGATGGTTTTAGAATGGATGCTTTTGAATTTATCAGCAAAGACCCTTCTTTTCCAGAATTACCAAAAGAAATTATTGGAAACAGAGAAGAAATAATTAAATTTTACGGAAGTGGTAAATACTTACATGATTATATTCAAGAAATGAACCGGGAAGTTTTAAGTTACTATCCGCATGCAATGACCGTTGCAGAAGGGGCTGGCGATTCGCCTAGTGCGGCACTAAAGTTTGTTGATGAAGACAGAAATGAACTCAACCTAGCCTATCATTTTGAAAGTGTTAATATTGGCTCACATATCAATAACTTTGGGTTAATCAATTACAAATCAATTTTTGAAAAATATGACCAAACCTTTAAAAACAAAGGATGGTTGTCTATTTTTATGGCTAATCATGACCAGCCCAGAATGGTTAGTAAATTTGGAAACGACACACGCGAATTTAGAGAAGTATCTTCAAAAATGCTGTCAACTTTTGTGTTCACCATGCGCGGAACACCTTTTTATCTCCAAGGCGACGAATTGGGGATGACCAATATCAGATTTGATTCTATTGACGAATACAACGATGTGGAAGCCAGAAATCAATATGCAAAATTAGTAGAAATTGGAGGCGATACCAAAGCTTTTCTTGAAGATAAAAAACAAACTTCCAGAGAAAATAGTCGCACGCCTTTTCAATGGAATACATCTGAAAATGCTGGCTTTACTAAAGGAAAACCTTGGTTAAAAGTGAATCCGAATTATTCTGAAATCAACGCTGAAGCTCAAATTAATGACCCAAACTCTATTTTAAATTACTTTAAAAAATTAGTGCAATTAAGAAAAAATGAACCTGTATTTACCTACGGAACATTTGAATTAGAAGACAAAGAAAATACAAGCATTTTTGCTTATACAAGAACTTTAAATAATAAAAAAATGCTCATTGCTTTAAACTTTACTGAAAATGAAACATTATTTAACACATCAATAAATACAACTAATGCCAAAGTAATGCTGTCAAATTATAATAAAACTTCATTCGATAATACGTTACAACCTTTCGAAGCAATTATTCTAGAAATTAACAATTAAACAGTAACAAGGTACGCTATATTTGAAACAATTTCTGTAAATTATTTGGGCGTTGGCCGGGCTATCCGTTACAAGTACTCGCCAAATTCCGCTGGCGCTACATCTGGCTGTGGGCTTTTCACTGCTATCCCTAACGCGGTTTAGTAGTTATAAGTCTATTTACTTTAAATAAAAAAACTATTTCAATGACAAAATGTAACGAACCATATCTGTTGCATCTTCCTCAGAAAGTGTTGGATGTGCAGTCATTGGAACGTCACCCCATTTGCCACTTCCGCCTTCAATAATTGTTTGTGCAAGCATAGCTTCATCCGTTGTTGAGTATTTTGCTGCAACTTCTTTATAAGATGGACCAACAATTTTATCATCAATATGGTGACAAGCCAAACAATCATTCGAAGCAATCAAATCAGCTCCTTTTTTTAATTGGGATGCTTCTGAAGATTGATTTTCTATTTCAGTAGTAGTTTCTGTTTGATCTTGTTTTTTTTCGCCACAAGAAATTGTAATAAAGAAAACAATAATAAAAAGATATTTCATTTTATGTGTATTAAATCTGTGAAATGCATATAAATCGTTAGGAAACCAATTTATTTTTTAATCAGAAAAAATTATTTAACCTAATTTTGAAAAGTAATGTCTATAACGTATTAAATCTAAAATAGTTTTATGGCATCACTATTTCGCCTTCCCACTCTGTAATTCCACCAAGTAAGTTAAAAACATTTTCAAACCCCAATTGACTCATTACAGCGCAAGCCTGACTGCTTCGTCCACCAGATCTGCAATAAACATAAAAATTTTTATTTTTATCCAATTCATCTAATCTATACACAAATGCTTGTCCTCCATAAATATCATTAAATACGGCATTCGGGATAAATCCTTCATTCCATTCATCTTCAGTTCTAACATCTAATACAACAGCATTAGCATCTTCAGCTAATTTCAACGCCCATTCTTCTTGAGATAAATTCATGTTTTTAATTTTAAATTATATGCAAAAATAATAATTTTTACTATAACTAATGAAAAAACAAAATTCAAAATAAGACCTACTTGTTTAAAAAATAATAGTAAATTCAAAATTTAACATTTCATTTGTATATACAAATAAAAAAATACCATACATTTGTACCAACAAATATTACCTATACAATAATGAAAATTGAAGAAATTATTAAATCAAGTATAGCTTTGGATGCATCCAAAAGAATCATCCTAAATATTTTATACACTCAAAGTGTAATAAACGACACGTTCAATGAATTGTTAAAACCCTATGATATTTCTGGAGAACAGTACAATGTGCTCAGAATATTGAGAGGTCAAAAAGGAAAACCCGCAAACATGAGCTTGATTCAAGAACGAATGATTGCCAAAAATAGTAATACTACTAGATTAATAGACAAATTATTAATAAAAGAACTCGTTACAAGAAAAGTTTGCCCAGAAAACAGACGAAAAATAGAAGTTTCAATAACCAATAAAGGTTTGGATTTATTAACCAAATTGGACCCAAAAGTAGTAGATAACGAAACTAAATTTAGTTCTAATTTATCAGAAAATGAACAAAATGAACTAATAAACTTATTAGAAAAATACAGACAAATAATATAATAAATAAAATGATGAACAACTTCAATGAAAACGCCAAATGGCGCTATGCAACAAAAAAATTTGATGCCTCAAAAAAAATTTCTGAAACCGATTTAGATTTTTTAAAAGAAGCAATTCAACTTTCTAGCTCCTCTTATGGCTTACAACCCTACAAAGTAATTGTAGTTGAAAATACAGAACTTAGAGCACAATTACAACCCGCTTCATGGGGACAATCTCAAATTGTAGATGCCTCACACCTACTTGTTTTTGCCAATGAATTAAATGTAGGCGATACCCAAATTGATGCGTATTTTCAAAACTTAATTGCAACAAGAAACATCCCACTAGAAGCCATTCAAGGGTATGTAGATTTTATGAAAACAAATATCAACGCACTACCAGAAGCCAAAAGAAACACTTGGACATCCAAGCAAACCTACTTAGCTTTAGCAAACTTAATGTGTGCTGCTGCCGAACTTAAAATTGACGTTACTCCAATGGAAGGATTTGTACCTGAACAATATAACGAAATTTTAGGATTAGACAAATTAGGTTTAAATGCTGCTCTCGTGGCTACAATTGGCTACCGTCATCAAGACGACGAAACACAACATTTTGCGAAAGTTCGCAAACCAATCTCGGATTTATTTATCACTTTATAAAATAACTTTTAAACACAAAAAACTATGAAAAATTTAAAATTATTTGCAGTAACTGCATTAATAATGATTGCATCAATTGCAACTGCTCAAACAAAAAAAATCAATGCCGAAAAAAGCAGCATTGGGTGGGTTGGTAAAAAAGTAACAGGAGCTCACTCTGGTACTATTGCCTTCAAAGAAGGTAACTTAATTTTCAAAAAAAGTAAATTGGTAGGCGGTAATTTCACTGTGGACATGAACTCTATCCTAGTTACCGACATCAAAGCGGGTCAAGGTAAAGAAAACCTAGAAGGTCACTTAAAAGCAGACGATTTTTTTGGAACAGAAGCTTTTCCAACTGCAACTTTAGTATTCAAATCAATCGGCGATAAAGGAAACGGAACTTATTCTGTAACAGCCGATTTGACCATTAAAAACGTAACCGAATCAGTAAAATTTGAAATGACTACTGCAAAAAATACCGCAAAAACAGCATTCAAAATTGACCGTACAAAATTCGGAATCAAATACGGCTCAGGAAGCTTTTTTGATAGCCTAGGCGACAAAGCAATCAATGACGAATTTGAATTAAACATCACTTTACAATACTAACAACAACCAAAAAGTGATCAAAACCTCAGGATTTTTTCTGAGGTTTTTTTTTGCGAGCCGGCTGAGGCCGACCTGGCTTTCCGTTCCAATCGTTTTGTTTTTGAAAAAAAAACAAAAAGGATTTCCACTTCAATCCTTCTCGCGGGTCTGTCTTTCAATCAAAAAATCGCTTTTCAAAAAGCTTTACTTTAAAAGGAAAAAATGTAACTTGCGACACTAGAATTATAGTAAATTCATCCGCAAAATTCAATCAAAATCAAATCTAAAAACAAAATGAAAAACATAGTTGTTATTGATAATTACGACAGTTTTACGTACAATTTAGTCCATTACTTAGAAGATCTAAACTGCAAAGTTGTAGTTGTAAGAAATGACGAATTTGAATTGGATGAACTCGAAAAATTTGACAAAATAGTACTTTCTCCCGGACCCGGAATTCCGTCAGAAGCTGGCTTATTAAAAGCCGTAATTCAAAAATATGGCGCTTCAAAAAGCATTTTAGGTGTTTGCTTAGGGCAACAAGCCATTGCCGAAGTTTTTGGCGGAAGCCTAATTAATCTAGATAAAGTGTATCACGGTGTTGCATCAACCATTTTTATCACTGTTGATGATGAATCATTATTCAATAATTTACCTACCCAATTTGAAGTCGGTAGATACCATTCGTGGGTAGTTTCCAAAGATGATTTCCCAACCAATTTAGAAATAACCTCAATCGATTCAGAGGGTCAAATCATGTCTATCAGACACAAACATTTCGATGTAAAAGGGGTTCAGTTTCATCCCGAAAGTATCTTAACTCCAAACGGTAAAAAAATACTTGAAAACTGGTTATTGGATTAATTTTTATCTGCTTTACTTTAAATTTAAAATCTACTTTTTAATTTAAACGCTAAAAAAAAGTAGTTGTATTTTTACTTTAATTAAATACTCACAAAATACTCTTTTTTAATTATATAGCATGTAACTATAAACAAAATCTATTACTGTTTTGTCACCAAAAATAGATAAAAAAAGGCACTAAATTTACATAACTAAAGTGCACAATTAATTATTCAAATTGCTGTTATCTAGTAAAAACCAACTTTGTAGAAGTACTCAAATTAGCATCAAAAGCATACCCCTCATAGTTAAACATTTTCAAATCATCAAGGGTTGAAGCATTGGTATCAAGAATATAACGAACCATTAATCCACGTGCTTTTTTTGCAAAAAAACTAATCATTTTTAACTTCCCATCTTTGTAATCTTTAAACTCTGGAATGATAACTGGTGCAATTAATTTTTTGGAATCTAATGCCGAAAAATATTCGGTACTTGCCAAATTAATTACTAACTCATCTTTTTCCAATTCAGAATTTAATGACTTAGTTAAAGTTTCTTTCCAAAATTCATAAAGATTTTTTTTAGTTCCAATAGGCAACTTGGTACCCATTTCCAATCGATACGGCTGAATCAAATCTAGCGGTTTTAATATTCCATACAAACCTGATAAAATTCTTAGTTTATCTTGCATTACATCAATTTGGTTTTGGCTCAAACTATAAGCATCCAAACCTACATACACTTCACCACTAAATGCAAAAACTGCTTGGCGTGCATTATTTTCATTCATTTCTGTAAGATTTCTATCTTGATTGCGTTGCCAATTCAGGTTTGCTAAGTTTTCTGAAATATCCATTAACTCCATTATTTTTTTTGGTTTTTGTTTTTTCAAAACCTTATCAATGGCAACCGATTGTTTCAAAAATTGATAATTTGAAAATTCTTCTGTTGGAACTTTACTCTCAAAATCTAAGGATTTAGCTGGCGATATGATGATTTTCATTTGAACTATTTTTATACAAAAACAATTCTGCTTTTGTTAATTTGCGTTTTCAAAATTACAATTTACAACTTGATTTTGCAATCAAAACCTACTATAATTGTCGATTGAAAATAACTTAACAAAATTTACATCTTTACATTATTTGGCGAAAGCCAGACAATTTGTCATTATTTTCTCATAAAAAATAAACAAAACAAGTCGTTTTGACTTGTTTTTTGTATTGGAACACAAATTGACGAAATTAAATGAAGCTTTTAATATAATTGTTAAACCTTTTATTAAAACACAAAAAATGAACCTAAACAACATGACCATAAAATCGCAAGAAGCGATACAACAAGCACAAGCCATAGCACAAAGTTATGGCCATCAACAACTAGAAAACGAACACATTTTTAAAGCACTTTTGGAAGTTGACGAAAATGTTACCCCTTTTTTATTGAAAAAAATAGGAATCAATATTCCGTTATTTACTAAAATTTTGGATAGTACTATTCAAAGTTTTCCGAAAGTATCTGGAGCAGAAATCATGCTTTCTCGCGATGCAAATTCCATGCTTTTGGAAGCGGGTACTATAGCCAAAAAGAACAACGACGAATATATTACTGTCGAACATTTGATTGAAGCCATTTTCAAATCGAGAAGCAAAGTAGCTCAAATACTTAAAGATCATGGCGCCACCGAAAAAAGTTTGAAGAGCGCAATAGATGAGATTAGAAAAGGCGAAAGAGTTACCTCATCTACCGCCGAAGATACTTACAATGCCTTAAATAAATATGCCAAAAACCTCAACGAACTAGCCAAAAACGGAAAGTTAGACCCCGTAATTGGTCGTGATGAAGAAATCCGTCGTGTGTTGCAAATTCTAACTCGTAGAACCAAAAATAACCCAATGCTAGTGGGAGAACCTGGTGTGGGTAAAACCGCAATTGCTGAAGGACTTGCACACCGAATTGTAGATGGAGACGTACCCGAAAACTTGAAAAACAAAATCGTTTTTTCGCTAGATATGGGTGCCTTAATTGCTGGTGCAAAATACAAAGGCGAGTTTGAAGAACGACTCAAATCTGTAGTGAAAGAAGTTACCGCTGCCGATGGCGATATTGTGCTTTTTATTGACGAAATTCACACGTTGGTAGGTGCTGGCGGTGGTGAAGGCGCCATGGATGCAGCCAATATCTTGAAGCCTGCACTTGCACGTGGCGAACTTAGAGCTATTGGAGCAACCACACTAGACGAATATCAAAAATATTTCGAGAAAGATAAAGCGCTTGAACGCCGTTTTCAAAAGGTAATTGTAGATGAACCCGATACCGAAAGCGCTATTTCTATCTTGAGAGGAATTAAAGGTAGTTACGAAAGCCACCACCAAGTGCGCATAAAAGACGATGCCATTATTGCGGCTGTCGAATTATCGCAACGTTACATTACCAATCGTTTTTTACCCGACAAAGCTATTGATTTGATGGACGAAGCAGCGTCTAAATTACGCATGGAAATCAATTCAAAACCCGAAGAATTAGACGTTTTGGATCGAAAAATAATGCAACTAGAAATCGAAATGGAGGCTATCAAACGTGAGGTAGAATTCACCCCAACTGCATCCGACAAGCAAAACCAAACCAGACAAAATGATGAGTCAAAACTAAAGTCCATTGGCTTGGACATTGCCAATCTAAAAGAAGAACGCAACGAAATTTTTACCAAATGGAAGTCAGAAAAAGATATTGTCGATGCAATTCAGCACGAAAAAAACGAGTTAGAACACTATAAAATAGAAGCCGAACGCGCAGAACGAGAAGGCGATTATGGTAAAGTTGCCGAAATTAGATACGGAAAAAGTAAAGAAGCCGAAGAACGATTGGATGCACTCCAAAAGCAATTAGCTGCCAATCAATCTGAACATTCGTTAATTAAAGAAGAAGTAACCCGCGAAGATATTGCCGAAATAGTTGCCAAGTGGACCGGCATCCCTGTGATGAAAATGCTACAAGGAGAAAGAGAGAAATTACTTTCGCTAGAGCTAGAATTGCATCACCGAGTGGTGGGTCAAGAAGAAGCCATTACTGCCGTAAGCGATGCAGTAAGAAGAAGCCGTGCAGGCTTGCAAGACATGAAAAAACCCATAGGTAGCTTCCTTTTTCTTGGTACTACGGGTGTTGGAAAAACCGAATTGGCTAAAGCGTTAGCCGAATATTTATTTGACGACGAAAACGCAATGACCAGAATTGACATGAGTGAATATCAAGAACGCCATAGCGTGAGCCGTCTTGTGGGTGCGCCCCCAGGATACGTGGGCTATGACGAGGGCGGACAACTAACAGAAGCCGTACGAAGAAAACCCTATTCGGTTATATTGCTAGACGAAATAGAAAAAGCCCATCCAGACACCTTCAATATCTTGCTTCAAGTGCTTGACGAAGGCAGATTGACCGATAATAAAGGTCGTGTAGCCGATTTCAAAAACACCATAATCATCATGACCTCCAACATGGGAAGCGAGATTATACAAGAAAAATTTGACACTTTCAAAGGCAGCATCGAAGCCGTTACAGAAGCCGCAAAAACGGAAGTTTTAGGATTACTAAAACAAACCGTGCGTCCCGAATTTATCAACCGCATCGACGAAATCGTTATGTTTACACCGCTTAGCATTTCTAACATTAAAGAAATCGTTATGCTACAACTGAAAAGCGTTTCTAAAATGTTGGCGCACCAAAACATAACACTCGATGCCACACCAGAGGCAATCGACTACTTATCCCAAAAAGGATACGACCCACACTATGGCGCACGACCGGTAAAAAGAGTCGTTCAACGCGAAGTTTTAAACGAACTTTCTAAAGAAATTCTATCAGGCAAAGTCACCCTAGACAGCATCATTTTGCTCGACAGCTTTGACGGAAAACTAATTTTCAGAAATCAATAAAAAAATATTTTTGATTTATTAGTAGCACACAACCCCATTTCAAATGGCATTTGGTCCCGTTATCGCCTTTATCTCCCTTGCCCTTCGGGACATCGGGAGGATATCGGCTCTACCGGGGCTAGAAATGGCATTTGGTTTTTCAAAAGAATAGTAGTGGACTAGTGAATAGGATAATCTTCAAATTCATTCATTTTCAAATCTTTATATTAGCTAATTGAATTACAAAAAAGCCTCAAGTTTGGAAAATGCCCAAAAGTTTGGAGTTTTACCCCCGATTGAAGCGAAAATCCTTTTAATTGCCAACCCTGACAGGGTTTGAACCCTGTCAGGGTTGGCAATTAAAAGATTGTAGCGAAAAGCGGGAAAATGGATTGGAAAATGCCCGAGCCTGTTGGTGCTAATAAAAAAGAGGAGCCATTGCTGACTCCTCTCCTATTTTGTTGGAATTTATTTCTTATTTATCCTTTGTAAATTCGAAATTTTGACCGCTGTAGGTTAATGTAAATGCGTCTTTGGCAGCATTAAACTGGATAGACAATCCTGCTTGCTCCAAGGCAAATTTACCGTTTCCTTTATCGTCCAATGGTAGTGATGGTTGCCCTGTTGCGTTCATTACCAAAGTACCGTCTTCTTCTGTAAAGTTTACTTTGATTGGAATTTTGGTGCTTGAATAATTTCCTAAATAACCGTCTAAAACTACCACTTGAGTTACTCCATCTTTGCTGTTCCAGGTGTTGTTTGTGGTGTTACTGTCTGGGAAAACTTGTGCTGGGTCGATAACAATTGACTCCAATTCTTCGTTTGATTCTAACTTGAATGACCACGACACGTTGCGCTCCCAAACCACTACTGGCAGGGTTTTTGTGAATTTTTTACCACTTTTTGTTGTTGCCTCTACAATTACTGGAAGTGGCATTTTTTCTAGGTTGTCAACAGTGATGATGGCACCTTTGGTAGGGTCGTTTTTGATGTATTTTACCTCTGTAATTGCTTGGTCAAATTTCCAGTTGTTGATGAACCAGCTTCGCCAAAACCATCCTAAATCTTCGCCTGCAACGTTTTCTATAGTTCTGAAAAAATCATCTGGAGTTGGGTGTTTGTATGCCCATCTTGCAACATAGGTTCTCAAAGCGTTATCAAAACGTTCTGGACCAAGAATATTATTTCTAAGCATATCTAATCCTGCACCTGGTTTGTAATATGCTAAAATTCCTAAATTATTTTCTTTTAAATTATCTGGAGCTGCAAAAACAGGTTCGAGTGAGTCGCCTGTAAGCATACCAGACATTTGGTGCATGTTTGGTGTTGGTGATTTGTATTCGCCTTTATTAAAATCGTTGGTGCTTAATCCGTTGATAAAAGTGTTAAATCCTTCGTCCATCCATGCAAATAAACGCTCGTTTGAACCTACAATCATTGGAAACCAAATGTGTCCAAACTCGTGGTCAGTAACTCCCCAAAGGTCTGCTCCTTTTGACTCCCATCCGCAGAAAACGATGCCAGGGTACTCCATTCCGCCTTCATTACCTGCAACATTAGTTGCAGCTGGGTAAGGATATTCAAACCATTGTTTTGAATAATGTTCAATTGATGCTTTAGTATATTCTGTAGAACGTTCCCAAGCATTTCCGCCATTACTTTCTACTGGATATGCAGATATTGCCAACGATTTTTTTCCGCTAGGTAAGTTGATACGTGCGGCATCAATAATAAAAGCTGGCGATGAAGCCCATGAAGCATCACGTGCATTGGTTAATTTGAATTTCCAAGTTAGGTTAGCTTTTCCTGCTGGTCTAGAAGTTGTATTGGTTACTTCTTCTGCTGAACGAATCATAACCGTTTTGTCGCTTGCTTTTGCAGCTGTCCAACGTTTTTGTTGTTCGGTTGTATAAACTTCTGCTGGGTTTTGTAATTCTCCTGAACAAACCACAATATGATTGGCTGGTGCAGTTATTGAAATATCAAAATTTCCGTATTCTAAATAAAATTCACCTGCGCCTAAGTAAGGATTTGTGTTCCATCCACGCACGTCGTCATACACACACATTCTTGGGTACCATTGCGCAATGGTGAAAATTTTACCGTTTTTGGTAGCTAAAACGCCTGTTCTGTCTGAACCATACTCTGGACATATATAGGAGTAATCGATTTTTAGTTTTACAGAAGCACCGTTAGCTTTTAATTCTTGCGGAAGATTGATTTGCATTCTAGTATCAGAAATGGTATAAGTTGCTTCTTTTTCAACAGATTTACCAGCAACAAGTGATACAATTTTTACAGATTTAATTCTATATCCGCCGTCAAATTCTTGTCCGTGAGCACCGTTTCTACTCCCTTTTAAGGGTACAACTGCATGACCTCTTGAATCTTTTTTGAATAAATTTTGGTCCAATTGCATCCAAAGAAAACCTAATTTATCTGGGCTATTGTTGGTATAGGTTATAGTTTCTGACCCTACAATTTCATTTGTAGCATCGTTTAAAGTTGCAGACAAAACATAATCAGCACTATTTTGCCAATATTTTGCACCTGGTTGTCCACTTGCAGAACGTGTTTCGGTTGCATTTTTTGTGTAAAAATTGTTTGCGAAAGCCTCGTTATAGTTGTAATTTGATTTAGGATTCTTCTCTTGTGCATAAGCATTTGAAACTCCTAAGCAAACTACCACAAAAAGCAATCCTTTGAATACATTGTTTTTCATAGTTACATATTTATTTTATTAAGCAAATAAAAGAAAAAAGAATTTATTTTCATTAATTTTAAATTAATTTTACAAAAAAAAGTTTTCAAATTTAAGTAATTTCCAAAATGGTCACATTAGAAAACGATAATTATTTGGCATGCTTTGTGAGTAAAGGCGCCGAACTAGTTTCTTTTAAAAACAAAAAAACAAATCAAGAATATATTTGGGAAGGAAATCCTGATTTTTGGGGTAAACATTCGCCTATATTATTTCCAATTGTAGGTACATTAAAAAATGATACCTATATTTATAATGAACACTCTTTTTCGTTGCCAAGACATGGTTTTGCAAGAGATATGGAATTTGAAATTGTATCAAAAAATGAAAATTCAGTTACATTTTCATTGGTATCTACTACTGAAACTTTGGCAAAATACCCGTTTCATTTTGAACTTCAGTTGAGTTACACATTACAAAACAATAAACTAGATTTTAGTTATAGTGTAATAAATAATAATGCAGTTGAAATGCCTTTTTCATTGGGAGCTCATCCAGCATTTGCATTGCATGGTCATTTTTTGGATTATGCTTTAGAATTTGAACATCAAGAAACATTAAATTGTTTTGTTTTGGAAAACGATTTACTTTCGGATGTTACGTATCCTATCGAATTAAATCAAAAATTAATGCCTTTAGATTATTCTAAATTTGAAAAGGATGCATTAATTTTTAAAAAATTAAAATCAAAAACCATAACCCTATTAGCAAACAAAGCACCTGTATTGAAAGTTTCCTTTTCTGATTTTCCAAATTTAGGAATTTGGACCAAAATCAATGCGCCATTTATATGCATTGAACCTTGGCTTGGCTATTCGGATAAATTTAATTCCAATTGTATTTTGTCTGAAAAAGATGGCATACATATTGCTAAAACTAATTCGATAAATAACTTCACTTTTACTATAGAAATTTTATCTTAATACTATGCTCAACATTAATTTTCATCCTTTTCAAAATATAGAAACCGACAGGCTCTTACTTCGCAGATTGAACGAATCAGATCTTGCTGAAATCATTGAACTTCGTGGTAATCCAGAAACAATGCGATTTATTCCACGCCCATTAGTTACTAATAATGAGGAGGCACTAGCGTTTTTGAAAGTTATTGATGATAACGTAGATAATAATACAGCAATAAATTGGGCAATTACCCTAAAAGGAACCGATAAAATGATTGGAATTGCTGGTATTTATAGAATACAACCCGAAAATTATAGAGGCGAAATTGGCTATATGATAATGCCACAGTACCACAATAAAGGATATGTAACAGAAGCCGCAAAGGTGATAACCAATTATGGATTTAACCAATTGAATTTAAACAGTATAGAAGCTGTAATTGCTCCTGAAAACACTGCTTCTGAAAAGGTTTTATTAAAAAATAATTACATCAAAGAAGGTCATTTTATAGAAAAAGAATGTTACAATGGAATCTTTTTAGATCAAGTAATTTACACCTTACTCAAACGAAATTTTAAGCTTTAATATATGAACGAATTCCAAAAACAATTTGAAGAGTTACAAAACTTTCTGAAGTTTGATGACTTTTCCATTCTTACCAAAAGGATTATTGATTTAACACTTGATACGGAAGATGTAAGTCATTACAAAAAAACAAATGATTTCCTTAACTGGCTGGATCGAAACGAAGAAAATAATTCTGACAAAAAGGAAAAATTTGCTTCTATTTTAACTGATTTACATCAAACGCTTTCGCAAAAACCAATTGCAGAACGAAAATTATTGGTGAGCACTTCCAAATTAGAAAAAAGTTACGGCATCAGCCGATTTGGTTTGGGTCCCATTGATTTAGAACTTCGTCAAGGCGAAATTTTAGGTCTTGTTGGCGAAAACGGAAACGGAAAAACAACACTTTTGCGTTTGCTTTGTGGCGATTTATTTGCTACTAATGGCAACATTACATACAATTTTAATTATCAAGACCTGTATGATTTACGAACGCAACTGGTTTATATTCCGCAGCGCACCGATACTTGGTACGGATCAATGTTCGAAAACCTTCAGTTTACAGCATCTTGCTATGGTTATTCGCCCGAAGAGAATGAAGTGATTGTGGATTTAATAATTGCACGATTGGGTTTGCGAAAATTTAGAAATCACAGTTGGAAAAGCCTTTCATCAGGTTACAAAATGCGCTTTGAATTGGCTCGAATGTTACTCAGAAAACCAAAAATATTATTGATAGATGAGCCGTTGGCAAATTTAGATATTTTGGCACAACAAACTGTTTTGGAAGACTTTAAATCGATTGCAAAATCGGCTTTCAGACCAATCGGAATTGTTTTGAGTTCACAACAATTGTATGAAGTAGAAAAAACTTCCGATCAAGTAATTTTCTTAAAACAAGGAAAACAGAAAAACTTGCACGAAAAAGAAAACGAAACCGACGAACTTATTACTGATAAACAGTTAGTTATCGAATTTGAAAGTGCTTTTAACCAAAAACAATTGGGTGATTTATTTGATCCTTTCGGAATGATTTCACTTCAATTTAACGGAGGTACTTATATTGTAACTTTCCCCGACACCGTTTCTGTTACTAATTTTATGGAAATTATCATCCAAAAAAATATTCCATTGTCGTATTTCAGAAATATTTCCAACTCAACCCGTCGCTTTTTTGTATCTTAAAAAAAAATATATTATGTTCAAAAACATTCAAAAACAACTCCTTTTAAAACATCCG
The DNA here is from genome assembly GCA_044373115.1 of Flavobacterium sp. GTDB lineage: Bacteria > Bacteroidota > Bacteroidia > Flavobacteriales > Flavobacteriaceae > Flavobacterium. The sequence continues at coordinate 2,486 of JBILQQ010000019.1, read as the reverse complement.
TTGGTGTGGAACTTAAAAATAATTCCATTAACAACGCTTGCAATTGCCTTACATATAGTATTCCTTATTTTAGGCTATTTTAATGGTCAACTTAATTTTACAGAAACTGGAAATGAATATACAGGAAATGGTGCAGATGTTACTATTATTTTCTTTGCGGTATTAATTTCAATACTTTCCATCATTTTATGGTGTGTATATTATTTCAAAAATAACGGTTTAAAATCATTTTACCCAAAAAATAATTTTTCATTATTCAAAGAATGGTTACTCATTTTCATTGGTTTCTTTTTCTTAAGCACCTTTTTAGTATCCTATTATTATGGCAAAGAAGTTAGAGTAAGAGATTATTATACACTTGAAGAAGCTCAAAAAAGATGCAAAACATTGAGTCAAGGGTCCTTTTTTATAGATGGTTCTTATTCTAATAATTATTATGATGGAGAAGAAGCTGCGGCAGCCGTTGCAGTGGATACAGCAGCTGTAGCAGTAGAAAATGTAACTGACTCTGTAGTTCCTGATAAAACTAAGGATTATTTTATCTATAAAGACAAAAAATATTCCTACAATTCATTGATGAATAAAAACCTCAACTCCTATAGCTTTTTTGACTATGAAAAAGACTCTATTCATAAAGAAGAAGTAAAAAATTGGCTGTACAATAATGATAAAAAAGCGATTCAAAATCTTTTTAAAAATTATTTAGCAATTGCCAACGAACACAAACTTAAATCAAGTATCGATGACAATAAATGGCTAAATTTAATTTATGACTACCCTACTTTCACTAATTTTAAAACCATTGGAAGCGAAGAAAAAGATTATTACTACAACAACAATGATGGGTCTGTCATTGACACAACCGAATGTTATATTGCCTTTGAAAATAACGAACAATACAAATATTATAAATTCTACGTACCCGAAAAAGCATTGCAGTTCAACTACAGCAAAATTGCCGATGCCCACAACAAACCCGATATTGATTCCGAGACTCTAGCCATCGTATTATATATAGCCTTAGGCTTGTCATTACTGCTATTTTCGTTTCGGGTAACCTCTGGCAAAAGTTGGTTAATTGCCATAGTTTCATTGGGTGTTCTTAACATCTTAATCGGAATTTTAAGCGCCATCGCATCGTCAGAATACGTTTATCTAACAGTTGTATTATCGCTAATAGTGGGTTGCTTCATATACCTTTTAGTCAAAACAAATCAAAACAAAGGCAAAGGTTTTACAGCAGTTACCAATACCATTTTACTTTGGAGCTTACCTGCTTTTGGTCCAATTGTTTACTATTTTGTACTCGAAATTTCAAAAGCAGTAAGTGATTATAACGAGTACGCCTATGCAGGTCGTGCCATCGAATTTCCAAAAATTGAGTGGTTAAAAGATGCTGGTTTTATCTTACTTTTCGTCAACATCATTTTCGTAATTTTGGTACTATTATTCCTATCCAAAAAATTAAAACAATGGCGAGGCATAGCTGAAAGCTAGTTTAATTTCACAACAAAAAAGGGAATTTTCTTAACTGATTATTCCCTTTTTTTTTTAGAAGCACACCACCCCATTTTTTAAGGAAACCTGTCCTGCTTTCGCCTTTATCTCCTTCGCCCTACGGGACTTAAGGAGGATATCGGCTCAATCAGGGCTATATATGACGAGTAGTTTTTCAGAAGGTATTTTAGCTATTTTTAATTTATTTTAGAAAGTGATTTAACATACAACTCCTCCACTTTTTTACGCGCCCAATCGGTTTTTCGCAAAAAAGTTAAACTTGATTTTATTGATGGATTTTCCATAAAACATTTAATTTTTATTTGCTGACTCAAGGCTTCAAATCCATATAATTCAACTAACTGTTCTACAATTTTTTGAAGGGTAACTCCATGCAAAGGATCTTTATTTGATTTATTTTCCATTGCACAAATATAATCATTGTGTATTTCTTTTTCTAATTAAAAAAATAAATAGATGTTCTTTGGTCATACTTTTCTTTTTTATGCTATTTTTGCATCACTTATGATAAAAACTGCCAACATACTTAACAAAAGAGCCCGATTTGATTATGAAATAATTGAAACGTTCTCTGCTGGAATTGTATTAACTGGTACAGAAATCAAATCAATTAGATTAGGTAAAGCAAATATTACCGAAAGTTTTTGCGAGTTTAATGAACAAAGTGAGTTGTTTGCAATCAACACTTCAATCGAAGAATATGCTTTTGGTAACCAATTTAATCACAAAGCCCGAAGCGAACGAAAACTTTTACTAAACAAAAGAGAGCTAAAATCATTGGAAAGAAGCGTGGAAACCAAAGGACTAACTATTATTCCATTACGTTTATTTACCAACGAAAAGGGTTTGGCAAAACTAGAAATTGGATTGTGCCGTGGTAAAAAAACCTACGACAAGCGTGAATCATTAAAAGAACAAGACACCAAACGCGATTTAGCCAGGATAAAAAAAGAATTTAATTAAAAGTT
>JBILQQ010000041.1:0-19236 GCA_044373115.1 Flavobacterium sp. | reverse complement strand
GTTATCAGCAGAATTTAAAAGCAACGGTCTCAAAGCCGTCCGAAGCATTTTCCCAGCCTTCCCAGCTCTACCAAATTCAGAACCGTTTTCACGCGTTCTCTGAAACGCTGGGTCATTTGCAATTCTACTGGCATCAATACCACCTTTTTCTCTTGCCAAGTGCCCATCTTTCGTTTTGTAAAAAGTAATATCTCCGATAGTACCTTTCAGTTTAATTATGCCTTTCTGTCTAGCCATAATATCTAAAAATTTAATTCAACAATCATTTAAAATCTACTTCATTCTATCAATTGGTTGCAACACTTTTTTGGAATGATTTTAGCAAAGTTTACATAACATTTCCCTAAAGAAAAAGGCAACCATGTACCATATGTCCAAAATCGACATAAGTGTCTTAAATAATCATAAAAACACAATATTTACGTTTTAAAAAAATCAGTAAATTGCATCATTATTTTAGTAAAGTAAAAGTTAATCAAAGCCTAATCAAAGGCATAGATAAAGTATGAAAACAGAATATAAAAGAGTTTGTATTTACCCGAAGGACATACAACGCATTACAGGCAAGAGTTATCGCCAAAGCATACGAATGCTTCAAAAGATTAGAAAAGACCTTAATAAGCTTAAAAACGAACTTGTAAGCATTGAAGAGTTTTGTCAATACACCAGTTTAAAGTACGAACTGGTTGAGCCATTTATTATTGGTTAAAATTAAGTTTAGCCTGACTAAATTTTGAACCCTTAAATATTTGAATTGTATTCATTTTTTATTAAATTTGTACTTGTTAATACAAGTGATAAATTGAGTTAAATTTAAAGGTGCACAATTCGGTGCACTCATTTTGAAAGTGTTTAAAACCCTTATAAATAAAGGCGTTGAAAAGATAGTACAAATCCCTCTTTCTCCGCCAGCTGAAAAGCAATTTGAATTAAAACGCTGTAAAACTTATGTTTTACAGCGTTTTTTCTTTTATAGCATATCAAATTAAATCATTTAATGGTAACCTAACGATGACCTATTTAATGACCTATTTCAAAATTAATATAATAGGTCACTGGTTTTCGATAAAACACCTGATTATCAACATGTTCAACCAATGAACATCTTGTTTTGTTAGGTTTTTATAAATATTTTTATAACCTAAAAGTTACCACATTATGAACAAAACATTCAACCTTTTATTCTTAGTTAAAAAGAATAAAATCAAAGCCAATGGAACTGCTCCTATTTATTTAAGAATTACTATTGATGGAGTGCCAAAAGAAATATCTTCTAAAAGATATGTATTACCCGAAAAATGGGATAGTAAATTGCAAAAAGTTTCTGGAAACTCTCCCGAAGTAAAAGCAATTAATTCCTATTTAAAAGCATTAGAACAGGAAGTATATGATGCACATCATTCTGTTATGAAAGATAAAGAACATGCAACTTCTTCTATTTTAAAATCAAAAATCTTAAAAATCGAAGAAAAACCCAACATGCTAATTCCAATCTTCCAAGACCACAACAACAAAGTGGAAGAAATGGTTGGTAATGGTTTTGCACCAGGAACATTAGAACGCTACAAAACATCGCTCAAACATACCAAAGAATTTATGAAATGGAAATACAATGTTTCCGACATCGACATCAAGAAAATAGATCATGCTTTCATCACAGAGTATGAATTCTATTTGAGAACCCAACGAGGGTGCAACAATAATTCTGCGGTGAAATACATCAAGAACTTTAAAAAAATTGTGCTGCTTTGCCTTGCCAATGGCTGGCTGGATAAAAACCCGTTTGCAAGTTATAAATCAAAACTAGACGAAGTGGAAAAAGATTTCCTTTCTGAAGAAGAACTACAAACAATGTTAGAAAAAGTCATGGCAACCGATAGGCTATCAATTGTTAGAGACATATACATTTTCAGCTGCTACACGGGTCTAGCCTATATTGATGTAAAGAACCTAACAAAAAGTAATATTTCTCTTGGTATAGATGGTAATAAATGGATTTTTACGCACCGACAAAAAACGGATATAGCTTCAAAAATTCCTTTGTTGCCAATTCCAGAGATGATAATTGAGAAATATGCAAATCATCCAAAATGTAAAGTTGAAAACACACTATTGCCAATTCTTACAAATCAAAAAATGAATAGCTATTTAAAGGAAATTGCTGATGTGTGTGCTATAAACAAAGACTTAACTTTTCATACAGCCAGACACACTTTTGCAACCACTGTTACCCTTTCAAATGGTGTGCCTATTGAAAGTGTAAGTAAAATGCTGGGACATACTAACATCACTACAACACAACATTATGCTAAAATATTAGACAAAAAAGTGAGTAATGATATGGAAAATTTAAGACTAACACTTCAAAATAAAACAATTACAAACCTAAATCAAAAAGTAATATAAAATTTTCCGGGTAATTAAATCATCAATAGAGCTTCTGTTATTTCCAATGCAGAAGCTTTTTTTATGAAAAAATAATATTAATAAAATTTTGATATCTTTATCTAATAAAGTAAAATATTTTAACACTTAAATAACTATTAAATATATAAAAAGCAATAATATATTATAATACAAAAACGTTTATATTTTATTTCAGTTCGTAAAAATATACTAGCTATGAGATACTTACAAGATTTTTATTATGATGAATTAGACAAAATATTTATCGATATAGAATTAAATATAAATTGTAAAATTACTGCTGCAAAAAAAATTATTGATAACATAAATAACATTTTAGAAGATATGTATGTTTGGTTACGTAGCTTTACTTTTGAAAATATAGAATCTGAAATTTACTTTTTTAAACACCAAAAACCTAGAATTATATCCAAACTGATTTTTTATTACCAACGAATTGAAATTGAGACCAATCTCCCAACTGGCAAAGCTGCTTTAAAAAAATATCTAGTAACTAAAATACAATACTACAACTCCCATAATCAAAAAAATATTGGTTTTTTCCAATATTACAGAGGTAAGAAAAATGTTTATGATGATCATTTTTTTGTAAGACAATATACTTCAAAAAAAATATACATATCAGACAATTACATGCTGCATTATGACAATCTTATAAATACCAAACATGATTTTTCTATGGCTCAAATTATTGCATACGACTTAACAATAAATTATATTGAGCAAATGTTAGAAAAAATGAAAAAAAAATCAGTTTCAACAATATCAGTTAATAAGCCATCACTTAATTGGACAGGTAATAAAATTGAACTTATTGAATTAGTATATGCTTTATATCATAATAGCTCAATAAACAACGGTAAAACGGACATTAAAGAGATAGCCTCAAAGTTTGGCGAATTTTTGAATATTGAAATAGATGAGCATATCTACAGGAACTTCATCGATATTAAAAACCGTAAAATCGAAACTACAAAATTTCTAAATATACTGTCCCAAACACTATCCAGAAAAATTTCGGAACAAGATTAATTTTGAACAACTACCTTACTATATTTTGAAATTTAGAATTATTTCCCACTTGTTTACAAGATGTGTTTTTAAATTTCAGGCAGTGTAACCTATTTTTAATCTGCAAAATCTTAATGTCTAATATTTTATTTTATTTCCTATTAATCAAATAAACCTTTGTTTTACTGCTATTTAATATCTTTTATGTTAAAATCGTTCCCAACTTGGGACGAGGTTGGGAAATTAAATCATTCAAAACACTCAATTTTGTCCCATAACAATTTAAACAATAATTTTATGGCACTAGAAGTTATCACTAGAGAAGATCTAAACGAATTTAGAACCTTATTATTAAACGATATTAAAACTATCGTTGGAACTGCTACAAATTCCGAAAAAACCAAACAATGGCTCAAATCAAAAGAGGTCAGGGCTTTGCTAAACATCTCACCAGGAACACTCCAAAACCTAAGAATCAACGGAACTTTAACGTACACCAAAATAGGCGGATTAATGTATTATGACCAATCCGACATCCAAAAAGTGCTAAACCACCACAAAGTAAACGCAACACCAACCTTGTTCAAATAAGACTAAATCAAAAAGTCGTAATACTTAATATATTCATCTTAATACTTCTAAAATGAACTACATCAAACACCTTTCAGGATTTTTTGACCGTGTGGTTTCCGACCAAAGCCTCAACCCAACGCACATCAGTTTATATGTTTCACTTTTCCAGTTTTGGAACATAAACCGATTCATAAATCCAATAAGCATTACTAGGGATGAAATGATGCGAATTTCAAAAATTTGCTCTAAAGCAACTTATCATAAATGTATGAAGGAGTTACACTCGAATGGCTACATAAAATACCAACCTTCATACAACCCGTTTAAAGGAAGTTTAGTAACATTGATAGACCTTACAGACAGTTTAAAACCCCAGCCCAAAAGAGCTAAAACCAAACCAAATAACAATCAAGTTGATGAACAAGCTACTGAACAAGCGGTAAACAAGCTCCAAACTAGTAATGATACAAGTTCTGGGACAAGCACTGAACAAGCTCTAGTACCTTCTATAAACAGTATAAACAATACAAACAATACAAACAAAGAAAACTTGAAAAACTTTTTAAACTTGGACGAGCAAACAAAAAAAAATGAAATTGAAACCAATTTTTCAAAAAAAATAAAAGAAGAAAAAAGTTCCGCCAAAAAAGAAGAAAATGCAAACCCAAACCTCGAACAGGTCAAAGCTTTTTTCAATCAAAACAGCTTTCCTGAAGTCGAAGCTCAAAAATTCTATAACTATTTCGCTAGTAACGGCTGGCTTGTGGGAGGTAAATCTCCAATGGTCAACTGGAATGCTTCTGCCGAAAATTGGATGCTCAATTCTCAAAAATTCAACCCACAAGAAAATCAAAAAACAAATCAAAACTATTTAAACGCCACAATAGACAAAAATTATGCTGAACCATTATGAACTTAAATGTATATAAAACAATGCATTAGAACTAATAAAAATACGTAAAACCAACCTAAATAGTTCAATTTCAAAACTAAATAAAATGAAATTAGATTCAAATTCAAATTACAATTACCAAAACGTAATTTCTTGGCTCGAAAATAAAGCCAAAGAAAAATACGGAAATCATTTTGTAATCCACGAAAATGACCATCAAATACTATTCAAACTAATTGCCTATTTTTTAAAAGATGAAGTTACAGCCCATCAGCTAAACATCAACCTCAACAAAGGTATTTTACTTTCAGGGCCAATAGGTTGCGGCAAAACATCACTTATGAATCTGATGAAATATATTTCACCAGCAAATCAAAAATTCTATGTAAAACCCACAAGAGAAATAAGTTTCGAGTTCATACAGGACGGTTATGAAGTAATACACAAATATGCAAAAGGAAACCTTTATCAAAACGAACCCAAAATAATATGTTTTGATGATTTAGGCATTGAAAACAATCTAAAATATTACGGAAACGAGTGTAATGTTATGGCTGAAATTATACTTAGTAGATACGATATATTCATTTCAAAAAAAACAGTAACCCACATCACAACGAACCTATCTGCCACCGAAATAGAAACACAATACGGCAACCGAGTTAGAAGCCGAATGCGTGAAATGTTTAATTTAATTTCTTTCAACTCAAATGAAAAAGATAAAAGAAATTGAAATATCAAAAAATCATTCCCTCCAATTCAAACTCCCTCCCCTTTGGGGTGCGCTGGGGAGGGAAAACTTTTAAAACACATCAAAACTAAAATAAATTCCTTCTGGAATTGGTTCCAAGACAAACAACAAACAATTCACAACATTATTATATCTGAAATAAACTCCGAAGAAGCAATTTTTCACCTCAATACAAACCGAAGCTATATTTCAATGCAAACTTTTTCCAATTTCATAAAGATATCTAAAGTCATTTGCATTAATAAATTGGCTTCCTTTTCAGAATTTGCAAATTCCAATAATAATTCCGACCCAAGAGCTTTGCTCGTATTGGTGAAGAAAATTTGGATGTGTATAAAGTTCCTAATTTGTAAATTTTGTTTGTTAGTAATGATAAAATTACAAAAAAAATATTTACACACTTTTTTAATACAGTATCAATAATCAAATGAAGGGACTTTGGAAAGGGCATAGCAACAAAAAAAAGTGTAGTAAATTAAACTAAAAAAGCAGTAGAATTGTAAATACAATCTACTGCTTTAAAACAGCTTTTCCGTTGGTCAATTGATATTCCTAGATGGCTTGAGTTACCACAACAAACCATCTTCTGCATCTCAATGACAATACAAAGGAAAATATAAAATGGAAATAGTAAATTAGGTTATTAATAAAAAGTTTAAAAAAGAAACTTTATGTAAACCAAAATTATGAAACCACACACTAATCACTAATCACTAATTACTAATCACTTATCACTTATCACTAAATCACTCCTTAACTATTTTTTTACTAAACACCTTGCCATTACTATTAGTAGCTGTAAGCACATAATAACCCGTAGCAAGTTGGTCTAACTGTATTGTGTTGGTACCTGTGTTTAGCGTACCCGATTGTAACTTGGCACCCAACAAATTGCTTATTTGATAGGTAAAAGATTCTTGGGTTTCAATGTTTAATTGGTCGTGTGCAGGGTTGGGATAAACCTTGAATGCTTCTGTATTTTCACTAGTATCTGTAGCCAATGAGCAAGGTAATGCTGCATACTTAGCAACAAAAAAATCCGTTTCTATACCTGCCACATTGAGTATTGACCCTGTACCAGTGTACAAATAATGACCCAAACTACCCCCAATGAGGTAGTCACCAGAGGAGTCAACCGCTACCGCAACGGCAGCATCTTGATAACCCACATCACCAGGTAAATGTACCAAACTAGTACAAGCTCCTGTATCTTTGTTAAAACGTGCCAATAATGGATCATAACCCTCATTTACATTGGCATTTATATTGATGGACTGACTGCCCCACGCAAAGTTTTGCCCCACACAACGACCTCCATACACCACCTCATTGCCATGTACGGCAACGCTACAACCTGGAAAACTTCCTCCACACTTTGTTTCAGTTGCCCATAATAAATTGGTCCCCGTTGCATTGAGTTTTACTACATACTGCCCAGGGTTAATTGCGGTTCTTGTAAAACCCATAAAAGAAACTGAACTTGTACCGAAGATATATCCCGAAAAATAAACGTTGCTATCACTATCAAAAGCCAGATCGTAGCTTTGGAAATTGGTGGCAACTGCGTTGGCTGCATCTTGCTGGTGCCACAGTTTTTGTCCGGCTGGGTTGTAACTGGCAACAAAAAAACTACCTGTTATGGTGGTACCACCAAGGGTAGCCACATTGGTTGTAGATAAAAACTCACCATTGGAAGTAAAGTAATAATTGCCGTTTTGTGGGTTGCGGTAAAAACGAAGGTAAAAAGCAAAATCTGGGCTCAACACCATGTCCATGGGTGTACCACTTACAAAATTGCCTTGGGTATCGTACTTAAACACTACTGGTCGCCACTGATTACTTACCGTGGTGTCGGGGTTTACATAGCCGTTGGCATAGTTTGAACCGCGCAAATACACACACCAATAGGTGTTGCCCGCACTGTCTGCCTCAAGACCTTGATAATAAAAAGTTTCATTAGGATAATTATAATTGGTTGGCAACTCAGGTCTTTTAAACCATTGCATCACCCCATTGCTGTTGTATTTTGCCAAAAAAAACAAACGACAATCTGGTGCCTGTGCAGTTTGCGGTATAACCATATCGCCCTCTATTGTTGGGGGATAGTCAACATTACAACTTCCAAATCTGCCCGTCAGATAAATATTGTTTTGACCGTCCATAGTCATTCTTAAATTCTCATCAGCATTACCTCCAAAAATTTTGGACCAACGGTAGGTGCCATCGCAAGCAAAACTTGCTAACACATAATCGTTTTCAGCATATTGCGGATTTCCATAATAGGGCTTATCAACTCCATCAACATCCAATTCAACATTATATACTCTTGAAATAACATACACGTTGTTGTTGGTATCGGTAAGTATTTGTTCAACACGTTCAACCTGATCTGGGTTGTTTGATGCGGTCATGCCCCCGCCCCGTTTTGCCCATTGCCAGGATTGGGCGTGGGTACTGGTGAAAGTTATAAATAATAAAAATAATACTTTTAGTTTCATAATCGGTTGGTTTTTAATTTTACAACTCCCTCCTTTTCAAGAGGGAGCGTAAAAAAAGTTATTATACAAAACTACTAAAAATTAGTGTTCTATCACAATTTTAGTTTGTTTTACTACAACGCCGTTTTCTTTTAACACTACAAGGTAATGACCTGCGGCTAATTGATTGACTGGGAAATTGATTGCGCCCGAAACGTTTTTGACCGTTTGTTGCGATAATACCCTGCCATACATATCCAATAGCTCTACAGCATTATTGGTTAACGAATCGGTAAATTCATAATACACGGTGGTTTGGTTTTTTGCCGGATTTGGAGCTACAATTAAATAACCATTTCTTTTTGGAGCAGGCGTGCCAATTCTTGGAGCACTACAAGGTGGTGGCAGTTCAGTTTGTAATACGCCTTTACACTTAGACCCATTAGTTGCTGACTCAAACCACAACTCAAATTCACCGCCATTAAAATCTTCGTTTGGAAAAAAATCAAAACTATACAGTTCTTCTACGCCCGGTTGAAGCATAATGGTGCTTGGTCCAATTTGACTAAAACCAGGAGGCAGATCAAAAGAAAAAGTGGTTAATTCCTCGGATGGGTTTTGTATCACAAATTCAATATTATAAAAACATCCGTTTTCATTTGGGATTGAATGTACGCGATTTACATAGATTTTAAACTCACATCTTTTACATTCGCTATTACTGATTTCGATGTTTTGTAAATTCACATCACAAAAACCATTGCTATAAGAAAGTTGGTACGATTCACCTAAATTAATAAGTAAAGGATCTATCACACCATGTCCAGAAGACACAGGAACTCCATTCTGCAACCAGGACCATTCATTAAATGTTCCTATAGGACCAACAATGTAGGGTTGATTAAATTTATCAAATTCACACAAATCATAACAGCCTTGTGGGTAAATCCAGCTAAGTGTGTTCAAATCTGTAGGCAACGTGGTTGTGCCAGAGGTGGTACATTGACCCGATTGTGCCATCACTTGTATTTGTCCTCCATTATCGTAGATAGTAGGTGAGCCAACCGTACCATTACTCCACAAATAGTTGGTATTCTGCTCCAAATTAGTAATTTCAACATTAGCTCTGTAAGGCTCACAAGATTCTACATTAAAATTGATTATTGGTACAGCAGGACTCTCTCTAACGTCCACGTTAAAAACAGACCATTCGCTGCTGCAAAGCACCTCACCAACATTTAGTCTAGACGACACCTTAACCTCATAGGTACCTGCGGTAGTAAACGTATAGGTAAGTTGATTCGGAACTGTTGTCGTTATTTCATCTTCACCAACCTTCCAAGTAAAGGTTTCATTTGGTCTTGCAAACACTGAAAAAGTAGCCGCTTCGTTTAAACAAACCGTTGCATTACCCGAAATAACGGGCGCACTTGGTAACGGAATGAACCTTGGCGACACCGAACTTGTAATAGGCACAAAACAACCCGAATTGTCGGAAACCCTTACCGCATACAAACCGTCTGCTGATGTTGGCCAGGTGTTTGTGTTTGTTTGAACAAAACTATTAGGAGTGGCAACATCATACCATTGGTAATTTGTTGGAGCATTTCCTGCTGAAGTTTGATTAAAGCGTAAGGTAAGCGATTCCCCCTCACAAACCGCAGCGGGTGGAGAAATTACAGATAAACCCCCATCATATCTTGTCCCAATAACCATAACTGGCTGTGTGCGTGTGGCAACGCACCCCAAAGCACTGGTTGCGGTGAGGGTAATGTTTCTTGGTCCTCTGCTATCAAATGTTTTAACTGGGTTGGGTTGGGTGTTTTGGGCTTCTCCATTAAAATCCCACAAGTACTGCACATTTGCGTTGTTGTTGTTGTTGGGTGCTGTAAACTCCAACGGCGTATCGATACATGTTGGTGTAGTAGGAAATCCAAAAGCTACGTTTGGCATAGCAGGCAACACCAACTCAACAAACCTTTCGCAGGCTGGAAAGTCATTAACTGGGTTGAAATTGTTGTCAATTCGAATATACACTTGGTAGGTTCCAGGGAGTAAGTTGGTAAAATCTCTAAATGCAATTCCCGCGGGAGTAGCTGGAATCACCGATTGCCACCCCGTGTCAATATTAGTAGTACCACCCGTTATCCTGAATTCAAAAGTTTCAATAGTTGTAGCTGGCGAAGGGAAAAATACTGAGTGGTCTAGTAATCGTACATCGTAGGATGCGTTGTCTGGATTACAAGTTACCGTATGACGTAAATTGGCAGCGTAAGGCACCACGATTGGGATGTTTGTATTGGTATTGCTATTACAATTATTATTATTATTATTATTAAACCTAGCATTTGCCACCAATAGATGGTTACCGGGTGGTACATTTGCTAAAGTAATAAAATTGTTGCCTATATCCATAATATCTGCACCAGGTATATTAAAGCTCATCCAATCAATGGTAACATTTGGACCAGCATTGGTAGCAGTAATAGTAATTTCTTGGCAACCGTTATTGGTTACGGTATAGTTTACATCTGGTACTGTTTCGCAATTAGGAGTAGGATTTGGATCGCCACCATTACCTGGAGTACAGGTAGTTACAGAATACGATTCTGTGGTAGATGTACAAACTCCGTTTGAAACTTCTGCAAAATAAGTACCTATTCCATTAAATTGGATCGTAGGTGATAAGCCTAAGCCAGGAACTGCAATACCATCGTGAAACCATGTAATATCAGTTGTTGGTATAAAACCACTTTGTATGTTAACCGTATAAGATAAATCTAAAATATTAGTTTGATTGCATAAAGACAAATCGGTTCTAGGTGAAATATCAATTATAGGAGAAGGAAAAACAGTAACTGTCGTTGACGCAAATGAAGGCGATGTACAACCATTTACTCCGTCAACTCTAACCGATACCGTATAGTTGGTACTGTTAAGTATTGGTGCGTTGTACACATGATATATTAGTGCGCCAGGTGCAAAAGGGAATAATCCTGTACCATCACCAAAATCCCAAACAGATTCTGTAAACGATGTGTTTGGTGGAAGTACTAGTTCAAAACCAGTTTCCTGACCGTTACAATTAGTAACGTTTGTTTCAATCGTTGGTACTGGTGGAGTTGTAATAGTGATGTTTCTTTGACTCAAAAAGTTTGTACCACATTTAACCGTAGTTAATCTTATTTGAGCATTCATTGCATTATTATTCCAAAGAATACTCACTGAATTAGTGCCTTGTCCCGACTGAACGCTACCTGCATTTTCTGGAACAATGGTCCAGATAAAATTTTCTGCGTTTCCTTCATCCACACTATACTGTGCAGGGGTACTTCTGCAAATTGAATCAACTCCTTCAATTACATTAGCAACCGTTTCAGTACCAATAGCAAGAGTTGTCACTTCAGACACACAGATTCCGTTGTCTTGCCAAGCTTTTACGCTACGCTGTCCTTCAAAATTAGTTTGGAATTGAACGGTGATTTCATCTCCTGTAGAATCTCCTATAAAGCTTCCTCCAACAACTTCCCACAAAGTAGTTTGATTGGCTACCAGTGGACTAGTATATCTGTAGGTTCTAGTAGGGCAAATAATGGTTTCGCCACCAATATTTGCTGGAGCGCTTGGTCTTTCAATAACCGAAACAGTAAAGGATTCAGTAGCACAATAATTATTTGCAATAGCAGTAAAAGTATATACTCCTACTTCATTAAACTCCATGGTAAAATCGGTTTCTGAAGTAGTAAAATTAAAACCGTTTGGACCTGAAACAGTAATGTTAAGACCTACAGCTGGTTCTCCGTCAAATTCCACCTGAAAATTAGTTGGAGTGCTTACACAAGCTGTTGCTTCACCTTCAAAAGATAAAGCGCCTCTAACTTGTATTGGTAGTAGTGCAAATCCTGAGCAACCCAATAAGGTATTGTAATAATCACAACGAAGCGTTACTGTACCCGATTGAGTACCGCTTAGCATGGTTTCGTTTCTTTGTGTTGTAGGAGTTAAGGTAACTCCAGAATTAGCCTCAACAATAGTCCATTCATATTCAGTAGTTGGCCATTGCGGCAGTCTGTATAATTTATTATTGCTTGAACATATAGAGTCATCACCTTCAATTGTACCTTCCATTTTTACAACAGGAATTTTCATAGTTGATTGGCAACTTATACAACCATTTGTATTAACAGTTATGTAGCCAAATCCACTACTATCAACTTGATCCCATATAATATTTACTGAGGCGACATTTTCTGATTCACCCACAAAATGACCTCCCTCAACATTCCATGTTATACCGCATTCGTTAAACTGTTCTTGCGATACTGAATAAGTGTTTATTTCGTTTTCACAAGAAGTTGCAGGACATGATAATAGGATTTTTTCATCAGAAATGTTCAATTTAATTGCGTGAACCGAACTACATCCGCATCCATTGGTAACGGTTAATGTAACGGCGTATGAACCTGGGCTTGTATATTGATGACTTGGTTGAAACTCTGAAGATGTAGTGCCATCACCAAAATCCCATAAATAATAAAGAATCTCGTCACCGCCATTTACTAAAGTTGAATTTGTAAATTGAACTGGGTTATTCATACAAAAGGTTATCGTCTCATTACCTGCAAAAGGTTGTACAGTGAAATTAGCCATTGGAGATGGCATTACACACACACCTCTATTAATAGTTACAATGGAACCATCTAACAACGTGATAGTTGCTTGTATTCCGCCAGCTCCTACACCATCCCATTGTACAGTACAACTTGTTGCAGTATAATTGATTAATGTACCACCAGTAATACTCCAAATAACTGGATTGGTAATTGTATCTATTAAATTGGTAGCACCGTTTATTGTAAATGTTACTTCAGAATTTTCACAAACTTCAATACATCTATTTTCTAATTCTGCTTTTATATCACGTATTGTTCCATTTTGACAATTGTACTGCGAACTCCATAGTAAAAACAAATCACAGTCTTCTTGTACTGTTACCTCATGCGTAAAACCAGCAGCACATTGATTTGGGTCTGGAGTAAAAGTGTAGGTACCACTTTGTGTAGTAGAAATAACACTTGGAGTCCATACTCCTGTTATTTCATTCTGTGATTCTAAAGGTAACGGAAATTGGGTTCCGTTTGCACAAATAGTAGTAGGCAAATTAAATATAGGTTCTCTGCCCTCTATAATAGTAACACTATATCTAAATTTCGAGCATGTGTCGGTACTTGTAAAAATCCAAATTTTTGGACCAACAGTACTCGTGCTATTTGGAGGTATATTCCAAGTACCCGCTATACCATTAGTAGATGTGGTTAGTAAATCTACTTCAGCCCCTAAACAATAAACCTCAGGTAAACCATCGAATTCAATGGTCTGTGTTGGAATTACATTTATTGTATGTTCAAAAGTTGTAGCACATTGATTAGGGTTAGGTGTAAAAGTACATATAGTATTTGAACCATTTTGGACTGTGCTCCATGTTCCTGAAATACCATTAGTTGATGTTCCTAATAGTACAATTCTGGTTCCACTACAAATTTGTTCAGGCAATTTGAATGTAGGCTCAATGGGATCATTTACAACAATATTTATGGTAATAGTGTTGTTACAATGGGTTGAGAAAACGTAGTCTCCAGTTAAATCAATTTCAGATGGACTCCAAGTACCCGCTATACCATTAGTTGATGTGGTAGGCAAAACAGGCAAATTGTTTGCACAAACTGTTGTAGGAAAGCTGAATGTAGGAGGTTCAATAGTAGGCGAATACGCAATAACATTACTGTATTCCACACCAGCACATGTACCAATTGCCGTTGCTTTTCTTCTTATAAAAATTGGATAGCTTGTACTTAGATTAGGTGGAACAGCACCTAAGTGTAATCCTGTACTATTAGTAATATCAAAATAAGGTCCATTTAAAGATGTTGCATATTCCCATTGGTACGAACCAAATGAAGGAAAATCGGTGTCATTTACTATTTTATTTTCACAATTTTTCGTTATTTTACCACCAATGGCAGAATTAGACATTGTGTAGAAATATTTGTCAGAAAATCTTAAGTATGAACAATCTGGACCCATACTCGAATTAATTTGTATTCTAAAAAAATTAGTAGTAACATTTCCTGCAAGAAAATGATACTTTATATCGCCATTGCCATCTATATACTTATTAGGAAATGAAATATCAAAAGTTCTTGCAGGAAGAGGAGATGTTGTTGTTGGTGTTGGATCTCCTGGTATTATTGTTCCATTCGTTATATAATCAAAAGTTGTTATTGCTACTCCAAATTGATCTAGTACAGTTAATGACAATGAATCGGGTATTATTGAATTACAAGTAACATATTGATATCTAAAAGCAATATTCAAAGTATCGTTTGAACATAAAGATGTGTTAGCAGAATTTGTAACACTTGTTAATTTTGGTTGGTGGGGATTAACAAAAACGTCTGTCCCTTTTACGTTGTTTTTAATTATATAATCTTGAGAACTTACTCTTCTTGGTTGGTCACAATATATATCTCTATATTCTGCCCTTCTATATATTGTTGTTGTACAAGTACCATTCAACATACTTGAAGTTAATTGTAAATCTGGCGTTGTTATATTATTTTCCCTAATACCATGCCAAGTGTAATTATATCCAGTAGCAGCAGCAGGAAAGCAAGGTTCAGTAAATGTCAATGTTGTAATTGGTGTGTCAGTTGAAATTGGATCATTAAGTTCATTACTGCTTATACATACTTCAATTTGATTTCCTGCATTGTTAGGTATATTACCACCAGGTGTTTGATTTGAGTCCGTACAATAAGGGTTACTATGATAAAACGACTTGAATATCCTTACCGTACGCTCAATGGTTTGATTTAACATTGTGTAAACAATCTTATAATCTTTATAATTAATTAGATCATTAGGCCCCATTGTATCACAAATTTCAATTTCAAAAAATTCATATCCAACATGTTTAATTGTCACAGGCACAGATACGTAAACTCCATTAATCAATGTGGTAACTTCTATTTTTGCTAAACCAAGATTATTACCGTAGTTTGAGTTTGGATGATGAATAACGTTTCTTAATGAATAATTTTTTGGTGGATTGTCTGTAGTTTCATTAGCTGTAGCATATTGAGGACGAATGTACTTTGGTGCTGTCAATGATATTTTAGCACAGGATGAACCTACAGGGGTTTGACAATTGTTTGCTATATTTGGCACTTCCCATTCCAGTTGACTTGGCACACCGCCTCCCAAACATTCTATTCCAAAATAACCATACGCTTGTTTTCCTGAGCCACCATTAGGTTGTATTGCAGCTGTAGCAAAAAAGGTTAAGGTTACCTCGAGATTTAAGTTTGCAAATTCTGTATAATCAACATCCATGTATTTCCAATCATTACTTTTTACATAGTTTAAACTATTAGATGTACCTTCATAAGCATCAGCATCAGTTAATGGACCTGGCTTTTTCCCAAAAATAAAATCATTAGTACAATACCTGTATTGATCGGTTGAATTATTATTATTGCTTGTACTATTTAATGGATTGTATCCAAATGTTGTATTTGTGGTTGCTGTGGGGATTGGTGCTGGCAATAAAGGTGAGTTTATTTTATACTCATTTACAAAGCCTACAGTTGAAGATATTGGAAGTCCTGTAGAGTTATTAAGAAAATTATTATACCCAGAAGGATTACTATTTGGATGTCCATTTATATTTGCCAGACTTTCTATAGCAAATCCTAAATAATAAATTCTGAATTTACAGTTATCTAATTTTGGTGTAAATTTTACACTTGCATAATACGTCTTCCCATTATCAACACCTATATTATTACTTAAATTAAGCACTTTACCAACTCTAATTACTTTTGTTACATTTTGACTAGGCATACCTATGGTACTTGGAAAATTCACAGTATCAACACTGGTAACAACTTCAATATCATTAGTAGTAGGAGGGGTTACAGGAAAAGTAAAGTTTAAACCGGTTATTTGTTGTCTAACTGTTTTAGTCCAATTTTCCATTGGTGGTATAATACCGCAAATACCACTACCAGAATAAACAGGTGTTGGCAAAACAACAAATCTGTATTCTGTTTCTCTAAAACAATCTGTTGTACCAGTTAATGTTGCTTTTAGTTTAACAATGTAGTTTCCAGATGTTAAAGCTCCAAAAGAAGCCGTTTGAATATTGGAGGTACCTATTACGTTAGCAGGATTGTTTATATTAAACAAACTCCATTGGTAAGTAAATGAGGGTTCAGGATTACTGCTCTGGCAATCAGATAGTAACGGAGTAAAGGTAACTGTTGCGGGAGCAATAAATGGGTTGGTTGCAGGGTTCACAATATTTAATTTACATCCATTAATTGCGCAACAGGCAGTACAATGGGGTGTTCCCAAAAGCGATTTTCGTACTCCAAAAGTTTCATCCAACATAAACTGCATACGATCTATCTGACCAGCTGTAAAACGATCAGGGCAACTGGTATAGTCCATGAAGTTGCTATTGTCTTCAGGATATAAAGTTTCAGGAGGATTATTAGTACAAGACGACAGTATCGAACTTGAGCAATCAATTCCGTCACCAACCCTCATAGGCTTGGTATCGCAAACCATATCCCCATTAAAACTGCAATTTGTATTAACACAAGAACAATCTTGGACAGCTGTATTGGTTGAATTAGTTTCTAATAAAGTTGGATCACATATACCAAAAGTATGAAACAAACCTAAGTAATGTCCCATTTCATGAACCAGTACTTTTATGCCATTTGAGGTAGTTAAAGTGTTTCTTTCAATAAAAATACCATCATTGGTTTGCCCGTGCGATGGCGGTAAAGTTGCAAAACCCGCTACATCCCCATCGATTACACCTACTATATAGATGTTAATGAACTTATTTTTTGGATAAGAAAAAGTACTTGCTAGTGAAATATCAATTATATTAGATATTTCACCGGGAATAGTTTTGTCAATTTTATTCGGTGAATTTTGCCTTGTATAATCATCATTACAAGCTCCATTAATATCTTGTCTTGCTAAACAAAATTGGATGGAAGTATTTGGAGATATTATTGTGCCATTAGGTGCTGTTGTACCATTAAAATAATCGTTTAATCCAGAAATAGCATTATTAAAATCTGTTGTAGTTAAAGTAGAGCTACTATTACCTACAACCATGTCATGAAAGACAATGGTTACGTTTTTGGTTGTATAAGTAGTTTGCCTATAGTTTGAGGAACCGGTTTCTTTTTTGTTGACATAATCTTGCCAATCTAAATTGTTTTGCTCAAACTTTTGCTTATAAACGGCATCTTCTTTTAACGATTTAAGGTGCAATTCATCTGCGTAACAGGGATGATTTTCAGTTTTCTGCGAAAACGATAAACAAAATACAAAAATCATCAAGACAGAATAATAGAAGTGTTTTTTCATATAAAGGGTAATTGGTTTAAAAATTTCAATAAAAAATCGTATCGGTATTTAACTAGCTCCAAATTTAGATAATTAAAAATATTTTAACATCCGTTTAATAGCTTATTTTTGCTTCACTTGAAATTATTATGATAATCATAATTAAAAATAGTTTTTGATGTTTTTTCACTATTTTCAACCTCCAAAAAGGAGTGTTTGTAAAATAATAATCAGTAATGTCCGACAAAAGCAAAATAAAATTTCAGCCTTTTTATGCCACAAATTTACCTCGTCTGTTCGCAAAGCTACACCCAAATATTTTAAACATAAAGCCTTTAAAATCAAATAAATACACGATATTCATAGCAATTTTTGCGATTAAATTGCTGCATACAAACAACACGCCGAAATACAATTTAACACATTAAACAGCTTATAATCATAGTGTTAAAATAAAATGAGAGTTTTTAATCAAGCAACAATCTAAAAAACAATCCATCCACTTCCAACTCCCACCCCCTCGGGAAGGGCTGGGGAGGGGAAATTTTAAAATTGACTAAACCAAAAAACAACTTACCCACTTCCAACTCCCTCCCCCTCGGGGAGGGCTGGGGAGGGGAATTCAAAAAACAAAATAAACAACCGTTTGCGCTACTAATTAACCAATTACCGAAAGCAAATGAATTAAAATGATTTTTCCAATTAAATAACCAGTCCATTTTTTGTTTAGGTGTTTTATTTTTCTATTTTTACGGAATAGAATTGAATCCATATAAATGTCAACCAATAAGCACGCCATAATCCGTTACCAAACTTTAGATAAGTGCTTCCGGAATGTTGGAAGAAATTATGCTATTGATGATCTTGTTGAGGAATGCAATAAATCAATTTATGAATATACAGGAATAGAAGAAGGTATAAAAAAAAGACAGCTTTATGATGATATTCGATTCATGGAAAGCGAACAAGGTTGGAACATTGAACTAAAGAAAGTAAAAGAGGGAAGAATTGTTTTTTATAAATATGAAAATTCAAATTTCTCTATTTCTAATCAACCATTGAATGAAACGGAAGCTAACCAACTTAGAGAAGCTCTGTTAACATTAGATAGATTTAAAGGGTTACCTCAATACAATTGGATTAATGAGATAAATGCCAGATTAGAATCTACATTTAATTTAAAACAGAAAAATGAAACTATTATAAGCTTTGAACAAAATGAATATTTAAAAGGTTTAGAATATATTCCAGTACTTTATAATGCAATTTTATACAAAAAAGTATTAAATATCGGCTACAAGAGTTTTAACTCAGATGAAATAAAATCAATAATAATTAACCCATATTATCTAAAGCAATATAATATGCGTTGGTTTTTATTTGGTAGGTCAGATAATTATGAAACAATCACAAATTTAGCTTTAGATAGAATTGAAAGTATTGAAAAAATAAAAAAAGAATACATAAATTGTGATATAGATTTTAATGAATATTTTGAAGACATTATTGGAGTTACAATTCAAAATGAGAAGGTTTTAAACATTGTTTTAAAAGTAGATAAATCGCTAATACCTTATATAACTACGAAACCATTACACGGCTCACAAATAATCTATAATACAAACAATAACTTTGAAGTTCATTTAAAATTAATTCCAAATTATGAATTAGAAACA
>JBILQQ010000013.1:0-71420 GCA_044373115.1 Flavobacterium sp. | reverse complement strand
TACAATCATAAGTACCTGCTGCTAAGTTTGAAGCTGTAGCTCCTGTACCACCTGATGGACTCCATGAGTAAGTGTAGCCAGAGGTCCCCCCTGATACAACAACACTTGCAACTCCCGTTGATGTGCCATTAATGGCAACATTGGTTTGAGAAGTACTTGCTGTAAGTTGACTCGGTTCTGTAATTGTAAATGATTTTGTTATGATACATCCATTGGCATCGGTAATGGTACATGTATAAGTACCTGAAGATAAATTACTTGCCGTAGCACTTGTTCCGCCACTTGGACTCCAAACATAAGTGTAACCCGCTGTCCCTCCTGATACAACAACACTTGCACTACCTGTTGAACCTGAATTACAAGAAACATTTACTTGTGAACTAGTTGCACTTAGTAATGAAGGTTGAGTAAGGGTGAATGATCTTGTTAGGGTTGCACCATTCGCATCAGTAACAGTACATGAAAATGTACCCGCTGATAGATTATAAGCTGCTGAACTTGAAGAAACATTAGGAGTCCAAACATATAAATAAGGTGCTACACCACCTGTTACTGCAATGGCTATTTCACCATTTTCACCACTATAACAAGTTGGATTTACCGAAGTTGTGGTTGCGTTTAATACTGCTGGCTCGGTAATAATGAACGATTTTACAATAAAACATCCATTGGCGTCAGTAATAGTACAATCATAGTTACCTGCTGACAATCCTGAAACTGAAGAAGTTGTATTAGAAAGCGAACTCCAAGAATAAGTATAAGGCGAAGTACCACCCGATGTAAATACAGAAGCAATTCCTGTTGCATTTCCGTAAATTAAAACATTAGTCTGAGATGTAGTTGCAGACAATGCACTAGGTTGAGTAATTGTAACTGTTTTGGTTAAAATTGTACCATCACCATTTGTAATTGTACATGTGTAAGTTCCAGCTGTTAAATTAGATGCTGTAGCAGCTGTTCCTCCAAATGGCGACCACGAATAGGTAACATTACTGCCTCCAGTAGCAACTACAGTAGCGCTTCCAGTTGCTAAACCATTACAAATAATATTAACTTGAGATGTTGAAGCTAAAAATGCAGAAGGTTGTGTTAATGTAATTGATTTTGAAATTGAACAACCTTTACTATCCGTAATCACACAAGTATAAGTACCTGATGACAAGTTTGAAGCTGTAGCGTTTGATCCACCAATTGGTGACCAGGCATAAGAGAAAGGTGCAGTACCACCAGTTGGTACTACTGTAGCCGAACCATCGATTCCGCCATTAGTAGTTACGTCAAATTTTGAAATTGTAGCTTCTAAAACTTGGGGAGCCGTTATTGTAATTGATGGTGTAGCTTTACAACCATTTGCATCTGTAATAGTACAAATATATGTTCCAGCAGCCAATCCAGTTGCTTCATTGAAAGTTCCACCAGCTGGTGCCCATGAATATGTATAAGGCGCAACTCCATTAGCAGCAGTTACAACGGCAGTACCATTGTTTCCTCCATTACAAGAAACATTTGTTTGTGTTGAAGTAGCGGTAACTTTGAATATTGTTAATACAAGGGTATCCGATACCACGCCACATCCTCCTGTACCTGTAACAGTCATTGTTAAAGTGATGTTCCCCGAAGTAATATCTGCAGCACTAGGATTATACGTTGGTGTTGCGATTGTGGCATTGTTAAATGTACCTGTTCCCGATGTTGACCATAAAATGGAACCATTGGAAGCGGAACCTGTTAAAGTAAATGTTGTTCCCGCACATATATTTGCAGTTGCAGGACCCGCATTTGCAGTTGCTGGAGGGGACATTGTAAGCACAAACGAATCTGAAATTGATTCGGTTGAACAAGCTCCTGAACCAGTAACCGTCATAGTTAATGTAACATTTGTATTATTATTGTCGGCCGAACTAGGTGTGAAAATAGTGCTATCAGAAGTTAAACTACTAAAAGTACCACTACCAGTACTAGTCCAACTTACTGAACCATTAGAAGATGAACCACTAACCGAAAGCGTTTGACCATAGCAAATAGCTGCCGACGCAACTCCAGCATTTGCAACTGGAGCAGCGTTAATTGTTAGAACAACTTCGTCTGTAATACTTGAACTAGAACAAACGCCATTACCTGTTACATATAAGGTTAAAGTAACAGTTCCTGCAGTTATATCATTAGCACTTGGAGTATAAACCGCGTCTAAAGAATCGCCATTAGTAAAAGCACCCGTCCCGGAAGTTGACCATGCTAGTGTGCTGCCAACTGTAGCTGAACCGTTTGTATTGAAAACCGAAGTAGAACATATTGTTGCATCTACACCTGCACTAGCTGTAGGTGCAGCTGTAAATAAAATTGAAATAGAGTCAGTTACTTCGGCACATCCGCCAGTTCCAGTAACTGTAATTGTTAAATTCACAACCCCATTTTGAATATCACTAGTTCCAGGAGTATATTCAGGAGTTGCACTTGTAGCATCGTCAAAAGTACCGTCGCCATCAGTAGTCCAAGCGATAGTACCATTTGTAGCTGAACCTGAAATTGTAGTTGGAAAACCAGAACAAATTGTTTGTGATACAGCTCCGGCATTTGCAGTGGGCGGTTCGTATATTGTAATTGAAATAGTGTCTGTAGCAATTAAAGCCGAACATGAACCACCTGCTGTACCTGTAACAGTCATGGTTAAAACAACACTTCCTGAAGAAATATCAGTTGCACCAGGAGTATATGTAGGTGTATTTATAGTTGTTGATGAAAAAGTTCCATCACCAGAAGTTGTCCAAGCAATTGAACCATTAGAAGATGTACCTTCCAAAAGGTATTGATTTGTTGAACACATTGTATCTGAAGCCAAACCAGCATTAGCGGTAGGCGTTGAAACCGGCAATATAGTCACCTGAAGCAAATCATATACATACGCACAAGGCGATGGCGGATTTGAGACCATAGTGAAACTTAAAGATCCACCTTGAATATCTGCTGCGGTGGTTGTATAAATAGGGTTTGCAATGGTTGAATCAGAAAAAGTTCCTGTTCCATTTGAAACCCATACAATAGCGCCATTTGTGTTAGATCCATTTAACTGAATAGTTTCGCCGCTACAGATTGAAAAATCAGAACCAGCATTAACTGTTGGATAAGGCACCACTGTTATAGTGGATGCATTTGTATATGCTGCAGCACAAACGCCACTTGTTACAGCAGCTCTGTAATACGTTGTTGTTGTAATATTAGTCGCTGTGAAAGTATTTGATGTTTCACCTGAAATATCTGTAAATATTGAATTATCTGTTGACGATTGCCATTGAACACCACCAACATTATTAGACAATGTTAAAGTTGTAGCATTCGCATCTGAACAAACCGTAGTTGGAGTTGCAATTGCTATTGTTCCTGCAACTGATTGAGCATTTACCAAAATTGTAGCAACAGATGTTGTTGCAGAAGCACATGACCCACTAGTTACTACCGCTCTGTAATATGTTGTAGCAGTTAAATTGGTAGCTGTAAAAGTAGTGCCGTTTTCACCTGAAATATCTGTAAATAAAGAGTTATTTGTTGATGATTGCCATTGAATAGTGCCAACATTGCCAGATAATGTTAAAATGGTACTATTTGTACCTGTACAAACAGATGTTGCTCCCGAAATTGTTCCTGCAACTGAAGCGGGTTCAACTGTTACGGTAGCAGTAAATGTAGAACCTGTACATGTTCCTGATTTTGGAGTAATTGTGTAAACTACATTTTGATTAGTAGTTGATGTGTTGGTTAACGTTTGGGAAATAGATGTTCCTCCAGCAACTGTTCTTAAATAATATTTAATTAAAGCATTTGTATATGTAGTCGCGCCCACTTTCATTACAAAAGGAGCCGAAAAACTTCCCGGATTTTGAAAGTTTGAATACAAAGTAAAATTCGTATTTCCTGATGAAGTAATAACAAACTTATACGTTTGGTTAGCTATTAATGTTAACGTTTCAATTGGAAACAATCCGTTGGTAGATCCTGTAACATTTCTAATCAAAGCATTTGAAGAATCGTATAATGCCATATTATAAGTTCCAGTTGGACTGCTGATTGAAACTGAAATTCTATCAATAGTTGTATTTGATGTCACATTAAATGACTGTTCCCATGTATTTCCAGTATATCCAAATGCTTGAGATGTCCCAGATGGTGGTTGAACCAATTGTGAAGTTGGGCTATTTGCCTCACCTGTTACATTAGCATTATCAACAACAGTCCATGTATATAAAATGTCACTCGGTACTACGTTTCCTGATCCATCCACTGGAGTAATAGCAGTATCTGATCCTGAACAAATAGTTTTTGTGATATTTGAAATTACTGGCGTACTTACATATGAAGTGCCAGTTGCAACGTTTTTGGATGCAAAAGTAGTAACTACAGTAACATTGCCAGACAATCCACTAGTTGCTGCTGCTGTTAATCGAACATAAATTGTTGTTGCAGCTACAGTTCCAGCAGTTTGAGTTAACGTAAGTGTGTCTGTAAACCCAGTGCCTGAAGTAGTTGAAATTTCATAACCTGTTGGTGCTGTTACAACAATATTTGATGTCAAGTCTGAACCAGAAACCGTGAAGGTTTGTTCAGCCGAAACAACGCCAGAACATTTTGTAAAACTCGTTAACGTACCTGTTGTAGAAAGTGATGGTAAAACACAGTCTTCTGTTGGCAATGTTAATGAGATTGTTTTTGAAGTATTACAAGTTGGATCGGTATAAGTATATGATACTACTACGTTTTGATTTCCATTTCCTGTAAAGGTCAACACATCTCCAGATAAAGTTGCAGGACCAGAAACCAAAGCCAATGTACCTCCAGCTGGAGAAGGAATTAATGTAGCCGATGTTGTATTGCAATACTTGCCACTTGTACCTGTTACAATAGATCCTGTAAGCTGAACGTCGAGTGTAGATGCACCACAAACATAAACGACAGCGGTGTTAAAAGTGAAGGAGGTTTCTTGACCACCAGTACCATAATCGATACCATCGCCCATACTACCTCTAATTTTATGCCCAACATATCCAAATTTATCGAAACATTGTTTAGACACCATTGTAGTGTGACCTCCTGTTTCAACTGCAAGTATTACATCTGTTGATAATATACCGTTTGGATTTCCCGGATCAAAATTACCTGTACCTCCTCTTCCCAACATTTCGTAACTTGCATCTCCCCAATTAAATATTTTAGATGCTGAAGTTAATACTGCAATCGCTGCATAATTTCTGTCATGCTCATTAGGTGAAATCCAATGGATATTATTCATTACAGGCCCTGTTGCAGAAGTATATCTTGGTTGAACCCAAGTTTTTCTTTCTGTAGTGGACCAATCCCCAAGTTGGTTTGATCTATTTCCGCCTAAAGAGTATAATTTACCATTTGCATTTAACACATAGTAACTTGGTTGTGGATTAGTACCACCATTCTCGTCTCTAGTTACCCCTATCATTTTAATCGCATCTACTGTAGGCAAACTCATTTGTGTTGCTCTTGTTTTAGATGCTTCGTTAGAATTGTCCCCTAAATAAGTTTCTGATCCCCACGTCCATAACGTACCATCTGCTTTTAAAGCAAATAGGGTCTTATATTGACCTCTTACAGCCACTACATTAGACAATGCTGGATTACCTGAGGTTGCCTCTGTTACTCGATGCCATTTAACCGCATTCGCTGACGTTTGAGTCCCTGACAGTCCTGCACCTGTGTTTTCTGCAATTTGAGAGATTACCCAAACGTTACCACTACAAGTAACAATAGCAACAGTTTGATTGGTCACAAACATCATTTTCACATCGGTAGGAATTACGCCTGAGGGTAATCCCTGAGGATTTCCATCGATTGTTAATTTTTGAAAAGGTCTGCTAGAAGTAATATTCGTGTGTAAAACTTGTCCTGCTTCTGACCAGGCGTACAAACCATCTGTAGCTAATACAATACCTTGTACTGAATTCGCCGAGTTAGAACCTAGGCCAGCCTTCAAAATTGTTCCTGTTAAAGCTGGAAAGTTAGCAGAAGTCATTTCTATGGGAGACAATAAATCTGTCGAACCATCATTAGCCATATCTTCTCCCCACACTTTATAGACTCCAGTTGAAGTTCGAACTAAAGTAGAGTGAAAGGAAGACACGAAATTGTCATATTCTAAGGTAGCTGCATTAGTAGTTGATTTCATTCCAAAATTGAAATAATCAGTACTAGGACACGTATCAAGAAAACCACATTGAGCATAACTAAATGTAGAAATAAATATGAAAAAAAGTGATATAAAAAACGATTGTTTCATTTTTAATTGTGGGGTAAAATTTATTTTCATTATTCTATAATTTAGTTGGGAAATAATACGATTGAACTTGATTGTTTATGTCAAAAAAGTCGAACATAATATACGTGTCTTTGGTTGCTGAACCGCTTAATGTGTAAGTTAGCTTGTTTGTTCCAGGCTGTAAAGCAATAGCTGTTTTTGATAATTTACCTACAATAGTAGTACCTATTCCAGCTGATATCATTTGAGCGTTTTCAAACACAACTTGCTTATTATCAAATGTTTTTACCAAAACATCAACAGTCATTTCGGTATTTACCAAATTTACACCTGCCTCTAATTTTTTATTAAATGATAAAGTTGAAAAGTCAAATACCATTTTGGTTGGAGCAACTTTTACAAAAAATAATTCTGGTATAGATGAATGATTACAACTATCTTTAGAATGATTAGCCTCTGAAAATGATATTTGATAAGTACCTGGTTTTTCAAAAATATATGAATTAATTTCTGAACCTTTTAAATCAATAGATATTCCAAATTCAACAGATGAAATTGTCCAAGAAGCAGACGAATCAATTTTGTTAAATTTAATTGACTCACCAAAACTAATGGTTTGTAATGGCTCAGGGTCTTTTAAATTTAATTGTTCATTGTTTGCTCTTTGTAAACTGTTTTGTCCAACAAAGAAGTGTGGAATAAGAAAAAATACTATGCAAATAGTAACTTTCGTTTTGCCGAATACTGATTTTAATAATTGATTCATAATTGTATTGTATTAGGTGCTTGGGGCGCTATTTTTTTATTTTTTTTTAATGTAATTTGAGATCTATTTTAACTTATAATGCAACAAAAACTCGTGTGTATTCATTCTGTTACTAAGGTCAGATCGGGTTGGCATTTCGTAGGCATATCCAAAAAACAAATCTTTAAATATCGCTACTTTTGCTATACCACCTACAGTTTTACTTGATCGGTACATAATACCTATTTCAACTTTTTTAGAAAAATCTAAACTCAAATTATAATCAATTACAACGGGTGCTGATTTAACTGATCGCAACAAAAATGATGGTTTTAAAGTCATATTTGATTGTGAACCCATTACATAATCATAACCTCCTGAAAGGTATAAATGTGAACGTTCTGTTGCTACAAAAACTTGAGCCGTTTCAGTGTTTGTTCTTACTGTATTAAGCAATTTGGGCATAGACAACGACATGTAAAAATTTTCTTTTTTCAAAACAGCTCCAATACCTATATTTGGTCGAAAATTACTAAATGAAATCAAAGCCGGATCGCTTTCACCATTAAATGTATTTAATCCTGAAGTGTTTACTTGGTAAAAATTTCCTCCTGCTTTTAATCCAAAATAAAGGTCTGTTTTTTCGTCAACTTTTAGTTTGTATGAAAAATCAATTCCTACAAATGTTTGTTTTTCAATGAATGTTTTATCATTTGTAGCCGAAATTCCAAAGCCAAGGTTTTTACCTAAAGAAGTCCCAAAAACAAACATTTGAGATTCGGGTGCATTGGTAACACCCACCCACTGTTTTCTGAATCCAATGGACAAATTTGTTTCTTTGTCAATACCTGCAAAAGCAGGATTGACAAGGTTCATTTGATCTTTATACATCGTTATTAAACTTTCTTGTTGTGCAAAAACAAATCCGCTACAAAAAAGGATACTGAAATTGAGGACAATTTTTCTGAAATTTTTCATCTATAAAATATATTTAGGTCTAAAATCTTGTAATGTATAACCAACCTTCTTTTTCAACTTGACCATCTCCATCCAAATCAATTTGGTAGAAATAAGAACTGCTTTCTGGTAAGGTTTCTAAATTGTTTTGGTAACTACCGTCCCAATTGTTTTGGTAATTGTGTGCAAAGAAAATTTGTGATCCCCATCTGTTAAATACTCTTACAACAGAGTTTGGATAGTTTTCAATGTTATAAATTTTCCATGTATCGTTAATTCCGTCTCCGTTAGGTGTTAATGCTTCAGAAATGTTTACTTCCTCCAAGTCACATACATCTCCCAAACCGTCATTATCTCTGTCTTCTTGCATTGGGTTGTAAGTCATCGGACAATTATCAACACCGTCTAATACGTCGTCGTTGTCATCATCATCATCACAAACATCACCTAATCCATCTGAATCATTATCCGCCTGATCGTTATTTGAAACTGATGGACAATTGTCATCTGAATCTAATAAACCATCATTGTCATCATCATCGTCACAGCTATCTTTAACACCGTCGTTATCAGTATCAATTGAATTATTTACAACAGTAACAATGACTTGAGCCGTTGAAGTGTTTCCGTAGGCATCTTTAACAGTTAATACTACTGGATTAGCTCCAACTGAATCACAATCAAAACTTGTTATATCTAATTCCAAAGAAACTACACTACAATTGTCTGTTGAACCGTTATTAACCATTGCTGGAGTAATCACTGCTTGTCCATTTGCTGCCAAAGCAACTGTAATGTTTTGAGCAATTGCAACCGGGAAAATATAATCAACAACAGTAACAGTTGCAGGAGCCGTATTTACATTTCCGTGAATATCTGTTACTTTTAAAATAACTGTATTTACACCAATATTTTGACAGGTAAATGTTGATGGCGAAACCGTTACCGACTGCACACCACAGTTGTCATAAGATCCATTATTTACCATTGTTGCAGTGATAGAACTTAATCCATTTGCATCCAAAGCAATAACATTGTTTTTAGTTATTACAACTGGTAAAGTCGCATCAATTACTGTAATAATTTGTGTTGTAGATGCTGTGTTACCACTAGCATCTGAAACTGTCCAAGTAATTGTGGTATCACCAATTGAATAAGAAAGCGGTGCATTATTAGTAAATACTAATGATGTTGAACAGTTGTCTAACGCATTTGGATGATCTAAAACAACATTTGTAGCTGTACAACTATCTGTATTTGTAGTAACCACTACCGTTGTAGCAGGAAAAATAACTGGTACTACTAAATCTTTTACAGTCACTTTTTGAGTGGCTGTTGCAGTATTTCCGCTTGCATCAACTACTGTCCAAGTAACAATTGTATCGCCAGTTGGATAAGATGGTGGTGCATTATTAAATACATTTACTACTGCACAGTTGTCTGATGTTGTAGGAGTTCCTAAATCAATATTTAGTGCATAACACTCACTATTTACAGACACTACAATAGTTGCAGGAGCTGTTATAGTAGGAGGTACTGTATCAATAACAGTAACAGTTTGAACTGATGTTGAAGTATTTCCACTAGCATCTACAACTGTCCACGTGATATTAGTAATTCCGATTGGGAATACTATTGGTGCATTATTTGTAACAGAAGTAACAGCGCAGTTGTCAGCCGTTGTTGGAGTACCTAATTCTATTCCTGAAATTGAGCAACCCGAAGTTGCAACAATTGAAATATTTGATGGAGCAATTATAGTTGGGAATGTTGAATCCAATACCGTAACTGTTTGCGTACCAGTAGTTACATTTCCGCTAGGGTCAGAAACAGTCCAAGTTACAATTGTTGTACCTATATTGAATATAACCGGTGCATTGTTCGTTACACTAGCAACACTACAGTTATCAGAAGTAACTGGTGATCCTAAAGTAACGCCAGTTGCTGTACAAGCGTTATTGACGTTTACTGTAACATTAGATGGAACAACAAGTGAAGGCGCTGTTACATCTGAAACAATTACTGTTTGCGTAGCCGTTGCTACATTACCACTAGCATCTGTAGCAGTCCAGGTTACAGTTGTAGTTCCTAAGGTAAATGTATTTGGAGCGTTATTAGTTACTGAAGCTATTGTACAGTTGTCAGAAACAGTTGGAACACCTAAATTAACATCAAACGCAACGCATCCACTATTTGCATTTGCATTAACCGTTGCAGGAGCTACAATAATTGGATTTATTAAATCCGTAACAGTAATAGTTTGCGTGGCTGTAGCTACATTACCGCTACCATCTGTCACTGTCCAAGTTACTATAGTTGTTCCTAAAGGATAAACAGATGGGGCATTATTAGTAACACTTGCTACAGAACAATTATCTGAAGTGGTAGCTGTACCCAAAATAATACCTGTTGCATTACAAAATGAATTGGCAATTGTATTAATATTTGCTGGAGCAATAATAGTAGGTAATGTTGTATCTAAAACTTTTACTGTTTGATTTACCGAAGTTGTGTTGCCACTCTCGTCAACCGCAGTCCAAGTAACAGTTGTAATCCCCAATGGATAAGCAACTGGTGCGTTATTAGATATTGTAAACGAACAGTTATCAGAAACGTTAGGTGTTGATAAAACAATACCTGTAGCCTCACAACCTGAGTTTGTAGAAACTATTACTATTCCAGGAGTTGTAATCACTGGACTAGTTACATCTTTAACTAAAACTGTTTGTGTTGCAGTTGCGGTATTTCCGCTTGCATCCGTTACTGTCCATGTTACCGTTGTTAAACCAAGTACAAAAGTAGTTGGCGCATTGTTAGTTACACTTACCACGTTGCAATTGTCTGCTGTAACAGGAATACCAAGTACCACATTGTAAGCTACACATCCGTTGTTTGCATTTACTGTAACATTTGCTGGTGCCGATATAGTTGGAGCAACTGTATCAATTACTGTTACTGTTTGTGTGGCTGTAGCCAAATTACCACTGCCGTCCACAACTGTCCATGTAATAGTAGTTATTCCTATTGGGAATGAAGATGGTGCATTGTTTGTTACAGAAGCAACTGAACAATTATCAGCAGTTACTGCTGCTCCTAAAACTACGTTTGTTGCAACACATGATGTTGAGTTAATTACTAAACTAGTAGGGGCTGTTATGGTTGGCAAAGTAACATCAACAACTTTCACAGTTTGTGTTGCAGTTGCTGTATTTCCGCTTGCATCGGTTACTGTCCAAGTTACCGTTGTTGTGCCTAACATGAATGTTGATGGTGCATTATTTGTTATACTTAATACCGTACAATTATCTAAAGCAACTGGAGTACCTAATGTAACGTTTGTAGCTCCACATGAAGCATTTGCATTTACAACAACCATTGAAGGGGCTACTATTGTTGGATTAACAGTGTCTTTTACTGTTACCGTTTGTACTGATGTAGCTGTATTACCTGAACCATCTGTAACTGTCCATATAACAGTTGTTATTCCTGTCGGATAAACTGCTGGCGCATTGTTGGTTACACTTACAACCGAACAATTATCGGTAGTTGTTGGCGTTCCAAGGTTGATGTTGAACATCACACATGAATTGTTTGCTGTAACTACAATATTAGCAGGAGCTGTAATTGTTGGTAATGTTGAATCTTTTACAGTAACCGTTTGAATTGCTGTTTTTATGTTTCCACTTAAATCCGTAACTGTCCAAACAACTGATGTAGTTCCTATTGGATACGTAGCTGGAGCATTGTTGGTTACACTTGCAACACCACAATTATCTGAAGTTATAGGTAATCCTAATGCTATGTTAGATGCAGTACATCCTGATATTAATGACATTACAATGTTTTGAGGCGCTGTAATAGCTGGTAAAACTGAATCTACAACTGTTACTAATTGTGTGGCTGTAGCCAAATTACCGCTACCGTCAACTACTGTCCAAGTTACTGTTGTTGTACCTGTATTGAATGCCGCTGGTGCATTATTGGTTACACTTGCAACAGAACAATTATCAGTAGCGATTGGTGTACCTAAAGCCACGTTGGTAACAGAACAAGTGCTTCCTGAGTTTAATGTAATTGCTGATGGAGCAATAATAACTGGATTAACACTATCAGTAACAACTACCGTTTGCGTTGCAGTTGCACTATTTCCAGAAGCATCGGTAACTGTCCAAGTAACTATTGTTGTTCCTGTTAAGAAAGTTGTTGGTGCATTATTAACCACACTTGCAACAGAACAGTTGTCGGATGTGGTTGGTGTACCTAAATTAACATTAAATGCCACGCACCCGTCATTTGCCGTTAAGGCTACATTTGTTGGCGCTGTAATTGTTGGCAATTCAGTATCTATAACTGTTACCGTTTGGTTGGCTGTAGCCAAATTACCGCTACCGTCAACAACCGTCCAAATTACCGTTGTTGTTCCTATTGGGAACGTTGCTGGCGCATTATTTGTTACACTTGCTACTGAACAATTGTCTGCAGTTATTGGTGTGCCAAGTACAACACCTGTAGCAGCACATGGTGCATTAGCAGGTACGGTAATGTTTAATGGTGCCGAAATCGTTGGTAACGTAGCTTCTTTTACAACAACAATTTGTGTGGCTGTGGCAATGTTTCCTGAAGCATCGGTTACTGTCCATGTTACCGTTGTTGTCCCTAATAAAAATAATGCCGGAGCGTTATTAGTTACCGTAGCTACTTGGCAATTGTCTGATGTTATTGGTGTTCCTAAAGCAACTACTGCTCCTGAACATCCATTTGTTGAGGTTACTTCCACATTTTGTGGAGCAACTAGTGATGGATTAATTGTGTCAACAACTGTTACCGTTTGGTTGGCTGTAGCAGTATTACCAGCAGCATCCGTTACCGTCCATGTTACCGTAGTTAAACCAAGTACAAAAGTAGTTGGCGCATTGTTAGTTACACTTACCACGTTGCAATTGTCTGCTGTAACAGGAATACCAAGTACCACATTGTAAGCTACACATCCGTTGTTTGCATTTACTGTAACATTTGCTGGTGCCGATATAGTTGGAGCAACTGTATCAATTACTGTTACTGTTTGTGTGGCTGTAGCCAAATTACCACTGCCGTCCACAACTGTCCATGTAATAGTAGTTATTCCTATTGGGAATGAAGATGGTGCATTGTTTGTTACAGAAGCAACTGAACAATTATCAGCAGTTACTGCTGCTCCTAAAACTACGTTTGTTGCAACACATGATGTTGAGTTAATTACTAAACTAGTAGGGGCTGTTATGGTTGGCAAAGTAACATCAACAACTTTCACAGTTTGTGTTGCAGTTGCTGTATTTCCGCTTGCATCGGTTACTGTCCAAGTTACCGTTGTTGTGCCTAACATGAATGTTGATGGTGCATTATTTGTTATACTTAATACCGTACAATTATCTAAAGCAACTGGAGTACCTAATGTAACGTTTGTAGCTCCACATGAAGCATTTGCATTTACAACAACCATTGAAGGGGCTACTATTGTTGGATTAACAGTGTCTTTTACTGTTACCGTTTGTACTGATGTAGCTGTATTACCTGAACCATCTGTAACTGTCCATATAACAGTTGTTATTCCTGTCGGATAAACTGCTGGCGCATTGTTGGTTACACTTACAACCGAACAATTATCGGTAGTTGTTGGCGTTCCAAGGTTGATGTTGAACATCACACATGAATTGTTTGCTGTAACTACAATATTAGCAGGAGCTGTAATTGTTGGTAATGTTGAATCTTTTACAGTAACCGTTTGAATTGCTGTTTTTATGTTTCCACTTAAATCCGTAACTGTCCAAACAACTGATGTAGTTCCTATTGGATACGTAGCTGGAGCATTGTTGGTTACACTTGCAACACCACAATTATCTGAAGTTATAGGTAATCCTAATGCTATGTTAGATGCAGTACATCCTGATATTAATGACATTACAATGTTTTGAGGCGCTGTAATAGCTGGTAAAACTGAATCTACAACTGTTACTAATTGTGTGGCTGTAGCCAAATTACCGCTACCGTCAACTACTGTCCAAGTTACTGTTGTTGTACCTGTATTGAATGCCGCTGGTGCATTATTGGTTACACTTGCAACAGAACAATTATCAGTAGCGATTGGTGTACCTAAAGCCACGTTGGTAACAGAACAAGTGCTTCCTGAGTTTAATGTAATTGCTGATGGAGCAATAATAACTGGATTAACACTATCAGTAACAACTACCGTTTGCGTTGCAGTTGCACTATTTCCAGAAGCATCGGTAACTGTCCAAGTAACTATTGTTGTTCCTGTTAAGAAAGTTGTTGGTGCATTATTAACCACACTTGCAACAGAACAGTTGTCGGATGTGGTTGGTGTACCTAAATTAACATTAAATGCCACGCACCCGTCATTTGCCGTTAAGGCTACATTTGTTGGTGCTGTAATTGTTGGTAATTCAGTATCTACTACTGTTACCGTTTGGTTGGCAGTTGCACTATTTCCGCTACCGTCAACAACCGTCCAAATTACAGTTGTAGTTCCTATTGGGAACGTTGCTGGCGCATTATTTGTAACACTAGCTACCGAACAATTGTCAGCAGTTATTGGTGTTCCTAGTACAACCCCTGAAGCTGCACATGGCGCATTAGCAGGTACGGTAATATTCAAAGGAGCCGATATCGTTGGTAACGTAGCCTCTTTTACAACAACAATTTGAGTGGCTGTGGCAAAATTTCCTGAAGCATCGGTTACTGTCCATGTTACCGTTGTTGTGCCTAATAAAAATAATGCCGGAGCGTTATTAGTTACCGTAGCTACTTGGCAATTGTCTGATGTTATTGGTGTTCCTAAAGCAACTACTGCTCCTGAACATCCATTTGTTGATGTTACTTCCACATTTTGTGGAGCAACTATTGATGGATTAATTGTGTCAACAACTGTTACCGTTTGGTTGGCTGTAGCAGTATTACCAGCAGCATCCGTTACCGTCCATGTTACCGTTGTATCACCTATCGGGAATACAGTTGGTGCATTGTTTAAAACTGAGCTAACCGTACAATTATCTGAAGTTACTGGGGTTCCAAGCGAAACGTTGAAGGCGGCACAAGCATTATTTGCATTCACTGTCACATTAGATGGAGCAGAAATTATAGGGTTGGTAGAATCAATAACGGTTACAACTTGTGTGGCTGTAGCAAAATTACCGCTACCATCCACAACTGTCCATGTAATAGTGGTTGTTCCAGTTGGTAGTATTGCTGGCGCATTATTTGTTACAGAGGCAACAGAACAATTATCAGCAGTTGTAATTCCGAAATTGATATTGTTAGCGCCACAAGCAATATTTGAATTAACAGTAATTGCTGGAGCTAAAATTGTTGGAGCAATTGCATCTTGAATTCGAACTAATTGCGTTCCTGTTTTTGTATTACCACTAAGGTCAGTTGCAGTCCAAGTAACCGTAGTAATTCCTAATGGGAAAATTGAAGGAGCATCATTGGTAATGCTCACAATTTCACAATTATCAGTAGCTACTGGAGTTCCAAGCGCAACGTTTATAGCACCACAACCTGAATTTACATTTGCAATGATTGGCGCTGGCACAAACAATACTGGGCTTGTTGTATCAACAACAGTTACCGTTTGTATAGCTGTAGAAGTATTACCAGAGGCATCTTTTACTGTCCAACTAACTTCTGTAGTTCCAATAGGGAAAACAGCTGGTGCATTATTTGTAACTAATGCTACTGAACAATTGTCTGCAGTAGTTGGTAAACCAAGTGCTACATTAAATGCTACACAAGCATTAGATGCTGTAACAGTTACGTTATTTGGTGCAGTAATAGTTGGTAATTCAGTATCATTTACAGTAACTAATTGAGTAGCTGTTTTTGCATTTCCATTAGCATCCGTAGCTGTCCAAGTTACTGTTGTTGTACCAATAGGATAAGTTGCAGGTGCATTGTTTGAAACAGTTACAGTTGAACAATTATCATTTGCTACAGCTAAACCTAACTCAACACCAGTTGCTGAACATCCAGAATTTGTGGACATTACAATATTTACTGGGGCACTAATTGTTGGTAAAATACCGTCAACAACTGTTACAATTTGTGTGGCTGTAGCCAAATTACCGCTACCGTCAACAACTGTCCAAGTTACTGTAGTTATACCTTGATTGAAAACAAGAGGTGCATTGTTTGTTACACTTACAACCGAACAATTGTCTGATGTTACTGGTGTTCCTAATGAAACATTTGATACATTACAATCTGATGTAGCTGAAATTGTTACTGGAGATGGCGCAATGATTGTTGGATTAACTGTATCTAGAACCGTTACCGTTTGAATTCCTGTAGTTGTATTACCACTTGAATCGGTAACTGTCCATGTGATTTCTGTAATTCCTTCTGTGTAAACAGTTGGTGCATTATTTGTAATACTAGCAATTGCGCAATTATCTGAAGTTGTTGGCGTTCCAAGCGCTACATTGTAGGCAACACAACCATTATTTGCATTTAATGTTATGTTAGATGGAACAACCAAAGAAGGTGATATTTCATCAACAACGATAACATTTTGCAATGCCGTAGTGCTATTTCCACTACTATCTGTAACTGTCCAAGTAACAACAGTGGTTCCTATTTGGAAATTAGTTGGCGCATTATTTGTAATTGAAGCTATAGTACAATTTTCTGTTATAGTTGGGAATTGTAAAGTTATTCCACTTGTTAAACAAGAAGTTGCATTAAAAGTAACATCATCAATTGGAGCAATTACTGGAGCTGTATTATCAATAACGGTAACTTTTTGAATGCGTGTTGCCACGTTTCCACTACCGTCAATAACTGTCCAAACAACATTTGTTTCTCCTACAGAGAAAATTGTTGGTGCATTATTTGATACTGAAGCTATAGAGCAATTATCTGAAATAATTTGATTAAAATTCGAAATTGTAGCACCACAAGAGCTAGTTGCATTAACAGTTATATCAGCAACAGTAATTGTTGGTAAAGTTGTGTCTTTTACTGTAACAATTTGTGTTGATTGAACCGAATTGCCACTTGCATCTGTAGCGGTCCAAGTAATTACATTGATACCTAGTGGTAATGTATTTGGAGCATCGTTGGTAACAGTAACATCTGAGCATAAATCAAATGCTGAAGGAGTACCTAATGCACTCAATGTAACTGCACAAGACGCATTGGCATTCAAAGTAACATTGGCAGGTGAAATCATAGTTGGTTTGGCCATATCTATTACCGTAACAGTAAAGCTACAAGTTGCCAATAAATTATTTACATCAGTAATTGTATAAACTACAGTTGATGTACCCGATTGAAAAATAGTACCACTTACATCGTTTACACCATTGAAAACACCACCACTTGGATTAGTTAATTCCCATGTAATTAATTTTGGACATTTACCAAAAGCAATTGGCGAAAGCGTGCCAGCTGGTGAAGTCCAAGTACATTTGTTAGTATCAGCATGAACCGTTAAATTGTTTGGACAATTCATGGTTGGCAATGCTGAATTAACTACTGTTATTGAGAATGAACAAGTAGCTGTGTTTCCTGAAGCATCAGTAGCAGTATATTGAATTACATGGTTTCCTAAAGTTAGTGCACTGCCACTTGTTGGTCCTGATGTTTGTTCAACAGTTACTGAACAATTATCTTGAGCAATTGGTGATGGCCAAGTTGTCCCTTCAGTACAATTAGAATCAAGACCAATACTATAAGTGAAATTAGTAGGACAATTTAAGAAAATAGGTGATTGATTATCTTGAATAGTAATGTTTATTGAACAAGTTGACTCGTTACCGGCAGCATCTACTGCAGTCCAAACAACAGTAGTTGTTCCAATTGGGAAGGTTGCACCTTTTAGACTGTATGGATTAGTCCAGTTTGAATAATTATGT
Source organism: Flavobacterium sp. (assembly GCA_044373115.1). Classification (GTDB taxonomy): domain Bacteria; phylum Bacteroidota; class Bacteroidia; order Flavobacteriales; family Flavobacteriaceae; genus Flavobacterium. Next base: position 53,533 of record JBILQQ010000013.1, on the reverse strand, counting down.
GTTAAGCTAACCAATGTGCAATTTTCTTCTGTAATTGAATCAAATTCAGTGTCTTGAACTTCATAACCACAATTAGCAAAATTTGTATTTTTAACAATTGGGTTAACCGATGCACAAGTAATAATTGGAGCCGTTGTATCTTCAACTACCACATTTTGAATTGCTGTTGCTAAATTACCTGCTGCATCAATTACCGTCCAAGTTACAATTGTTGTTCCTATTGTAAAAGTTGATGGCGCATTGTTATAAACAGTTGCAACGGTACAATTGTCTGATGTTATTGGAGTGCCCAACGAAACCGAATTGATTTCGCATGAAGCATTTGCGTTAAGCAAAAGTGCTGCAGGAGCTGAAATTGTAGGTTTTTGAACATCATTTACTCTAATTGTAAAAGTGCATTGTTTTACAACATTATCAACATCGGTTACAGTGTAAGTTATTGAGCTTAAACCTTGTTGGAATTGATAACCACTTACGTCATTTGACCCAGAGGTAGTTGAACCATTAGGATTAGTAACCGTATAAGTTACGGTTTTAGGACATTTTGCGAAAGCAATTGGAGTTAAAGTACCTACTGGAGCCGTCCAAGAACAAGTTGCATTATCTGAATTTATAACAATATTACCAGGGCAGTAAACCACTGGCGTATCAGAATCAATTACTACTAATGTAAAACCAGTTGAAGCTGTATTACCAGAAGCATCTGTTGCCAAATAGCTTATGGTATAAGTACCTAATTGTAAAGAATCACCATTTACTGGACCAGATGTTTGTTGAACAGTTACCGAACAATTATCTGTTGCAACTGGAATTGGCCAAGCTGTACCGTCAGTACATGAAGGGTCACTACCTATTGTAATTGTTTGATTATTAAACCCATTAACAAAAACTGGTGCCTGAGTATCTGTTATGGTAATATTTTGTGTATAAGTTGCTGTATTACCAGCAGTATCAATAGCAGTCCAAATAATTGATGTTGCTCCAATTGGGATAATTGCACCTTCTAATGATGTTGAAGAATTAGTGCCTGAAAAATTGTGGGTAAAACTAACAACCGAACAATTATCAAAAGCATTCGGATTAAATTCTGACCCTTTAACTTCGTACCCACAAATAGTTGACGCACTATTTTTAGTAATGGTAGTACCTCCTGCAAAAGTAATAGTAGGAAGAACCGCGTCAATAATTGTAATTATTTGATCAGCAGTAGCTATATTTCCATTTGTATCTGTAGCCGTCCATGTAATTGTTGTTGCACCTATTGAAAAAGTAGCAGGTGCATTGTTAGTAACTATTACACCCGAACAATTATCTGAAAAAACAGGAGTTCCTAAATTAATGTTTGATAAAGTACATGTATTAGTTACATTAAAAGTTAAATTACTTGGGGCAATCATTGATGGCACCATTGTGTCTTTTACTTTAACAGTAAAACTACATGATTCTTCATTATTATCTTCATCTGTAATGGTATAAGTTACCGTGCTAGTTCCTACTTGGAATACATAGCCACTAACATCTGTAGTACCTGTTACATGAGTTCCATTTGGATTTTGAACATCCCATTCAACTGAGACGCAATTCCCAATGGCTTGAATAGGCGTTAAACTTGCAACTGGTGAAGTCCAAGAACACGCATTTTCATCTACATTTTGAATGGTGTTTTCACTACAAACTAAGATAGGGGTAGTTGTATTTATTACATTTACATAAAAAGTACAAAGACTAAAATTCCCTGAAGCATCAGTTGCCATATACGTAATTCTGTGCATTCCAGGAGTTAATGTACTTGATGGAGATGGACCAGTAACTTGTGTAATAACTGGTGCAGCACAATTATCTGTTGCTGTTGGAATGCTCCAACTTGAAGCTAATTGACCGCAATTACTTGTGTACATTCCTACAGTAAGCACTTGGTTAGAAGGACAATTTGTAAACACAGGCACTTGATTGTCACTAACCGTAATTGTGATTGAATACGATGCAGCATTACCATTAACATCTGTTGCAGTCCAAATAACTGTAGTATCACCAATCGGAAATTGGATTCCTGCAAGGGTAGTATTAGATGGAGCTGAAGTGTAGTTGTGAGTTAAACTTGATAAAGTACAATTATCTGTAGCTGTAACATTAAATTCAGAACCTACTGTTGTGTAATAACACTTATCTAAATCATTATTTTTAGAAATCGTATTGCCCAAAGCTAATGCCATAACTGGAGCTTGATTGTCTAATACTGTTACGGTTTGAATAGCAGTATTTGTATTACCGTATAAATCTGTTACGGTCCAAACTAAAGTAGTTGTACCTAAAGGGAAATTAGTTGGAGCGTTGTTAGTAATTGATTGAATACCACAATTATCAGATGCTATCGGAGTACCTAAGTTTACACCTGATGCTCCACAACTTGAAGTTGGGTTTAAAACTAAATTAGCTGGAGCTGAAATAATTGGAACTTGTAAATCAACAACAGAAACTGTAAAACTACAATCAACTACATTATTAAGATTATCGGTTATTGTATAAGTTACGGTACTTGTTCCAATTTCAAAATTATATCCGCTTACATCATTTGAACCCGTTGAATGTGTAGCATCAGGATTTAAAACATCCCATGTAACTACTGGACAATTACCCATTGCTTGAATTGGTTTTAAACTTCCAACTGGAGCAGTCCAATAACATGAGTTAGGCGATGTAGGTTTATTTGAAACTGAATTTGGACAAGTAATTATTGGTAAAGATGAAGCAATTACATTTACATAAAAAGTGCATGTACTTGAATTATTTTCTGTATCAGTGGCAGTATAAGTAACGGTATATAAACCTGGAGTTAAAGCAGCAGTTGGAGATGGTCCTGCGGTTTGTGTAATAGTTGCTGTACCACAATTATCTGTTGCTGTTGGAGGATTCCAATTTGGGTTTGAACCACAAGAGTATTGACCAATTGCTAGCGTTAATGCAGAAGGACAATTTATAATTTGAGGCGCTTCATTATCTGTAACAACTACCGTAATTGAACAATTACTTGTGTTACCTGAAGCATCAGTTGCAGTCCAAACTATGGTTGTTGACCCTAATGGTAAAGTAGCTCCTGAAAGACTATTAGAATTTGGCCAAGAAGAGAAATCGTGAGTTAAAACAGGATTCAAACAATTGTCAGTCACCGTTGGATTAAACTCAGTTCCACTTACTTTGTAGCCACAAATACCAGTGGTATTATTTTTATTTATCGTAGATGATGCCACACATGTAATTACTGGTGCCGTAGTATCTTGAACCGTAACTAATTGTATTGCTGTTGAAATATTTCCAGAGGCATCAACTGCTGTCCAAGTTACTTCTGTAACTCCAATTGGATAGGTAGTTGGTGCATTATTAATAGTGCTACTCACCGTACAATTATCACTAACTATAGGAGTTCCAAGTGATACACCTGTAGCTCCACAAGCAGCATTAGCTGTAACTACTACGTCAGCAGCTGGCACTATTGATGGTCCTGAATTATCAACAACTTTAATTGTTTGGTTTAATGTGGCTGTATTACCAGCGCCATCAGTTACTGTCCAAGTGATGGAAGAAAAACCTAATGGGAAAAGTGAAGGTCCATTGTTTACTACACTTGCCACACTACAATTATCGTTTGTTATTACTCCAAAATCAATAGAAGAAGCGTCAGCTCCACAAACTGATCCTGCGTTAACTGTTACAACAGGTGGTGCTGTGATTGTTGGGTTGGTTGTATCAATAACTGTAACTGTTTGATTGGCAGTAGTTACATTTCCGCTAGTATCGGTAACTGTCCAAACCACAGTAGTTGTTCCTGAAGAAAAAGCAAAAGGAGCATTATTTGTTACCGAAGCTACGTTACAATTATCGTCTGTTATTGGTGTTCCAAGTTCCAAACCAGTAGCCAAACAAGTAGAATTAGCAAAAATTGTAATGTTGGCTGGAGGAGTTATTGTTGGATGAATGGAATCTACAATAGTAACCAATGACGAGCTGAAACGAACATTATCGCCTGAGTCGGTTGCAATTACAAGAACTGTATTTTCGCCAATATTATTACAATTAAATGAACTTGGTATGGTAAATAAAGTAACTGTACAGTTGTCTGATGAACCACCATCAATCATATCAGGTGTTAAATTTACAGATCCGTTTTCATCTAATTGTAAAGTAATATCTAAAGCAACAATTACTGGAGGAATATTATCCTGAACCAAAACTGTAGCGGTTTGAGATGAAACATTACCATTCACATCTGTTACCGTTAAAGTAACTGTATTTGAACCAATATCATCACAATCAAAATTAGTAATATCCAATTCAAGTGTATCAATTCCACAAGCATCCGATGAATTATTATTAATCATTTGCGGGGTAATTGAGGTTACACCATTTGTATCTAATTGTACAATTATATTTTGAATACTTACTACAGCAGGCGTATTGTCCACAACTGTTACAACGGCTTGCGCTGTTGATACATTACCTGCATTATCAGTAACAGTAAGTGTAACTGTATTGTCTCCTACATCAGCACAAGTAAAACTATTAGGTGATACACTATAAGAACTAATGGTACAATTATCTGTAGTGCCATCATTTACGGCAGTATTGGACAAAGCATAGGTTCCTGTTGGGGTTAAATTGACCGTAATATTTTTAGTGACCACCACAGGCGGTGTGATATCAACATTCCATTTTGCAATAGTATTCCAATCGGTGTTTAAACATCCCGTGGTTGCACAGGACACTCGCCTAGCTTGGACTTGTATTCTATCAGTACCTTTAACCCCCGAATTTATACCCGTTGGTGGCGTGGTTGATGGACTTGACCATATAAGCCCCCCATCAATGGTATATCTGTATTCAATGGTACAATTCTGATTTTCACCACCTGATGCCACACCAATTCCTACGTTGGTGTTAATACAGACCTCTCCCACATTTGGAGTTTTTGTGGCTGTAGTTGGAGGGGTGGGTTGCGCATAAAGTTTAACTCCTAAAGTTACCCACGAGCTCTCGCAAGGTCCATTTTGAGCTTTAACTCTTACAGAAGCATTATTTGTAACCGTATTTGGCCAGTTAATAGTAATTGAATTCCCCCCGCTCGTTGTAGGCGTGAACCATGAACTTCCACCATCTAATGAGTATTGCCAAGTGTAATCTTTAACATAATTTACAAAAGGTACACTATAAGTGGCTGACGTATTCACACACAAATTTGTAGTCCCTGATATTGAACTTGGTGTTGCAGGAATTATTGGTTTGTAATATAAAGTTGCAGAAACATTAAGAAAGTTATTGTTGATTCTATTTGTTCCTACATTGTAACCGCCTGAATAAGATGCTGTGTAATTAAAACTGGTACCATTAGATCCACCATTTATACAAACTCCATTGGAATAGTAGGTGTTTACACCTATACCATTGGAATTGTATTGGGTTGCAGTAGAATTTAAAACAAAATTATACGATACTCCAGAGGTTAGTTGTACGTTACCATATTCACCCGCTCCAAGTGATCTTGAATAAGTTTGGCAACCTGAAGGTGTAGGATAGTTTCCTGTGTATCCAAGGTTACAAACTTGCGAAAAAGCGTTTAATCCAAAAATAAAAAAAGCTATTGTTGCAAACAATAATTTTTTGAATCCATTATTGGAATTCAATTGTAGTTTAGTTTTCATAGGTAGGGGGCAATTTTTAACTAAATAATGGCAAAGATAGTTAAAATCACTGTAGTATTTATTCTACTCGTCACAATATTAATTCTACACGCCTATTTTCTATGTTTTTTCTATTGTGTGTCTACAATAATTTTATTCAAATTTGGGTTACTAGGATAGTATTTTAAAGCTGTTTTAGCATAATAATTAGCGTTTTTAAAGTCTTTATTAATCAAGTACATATAGGCAACTAACTCATGAATATTTTCGTTAATTGGGTTTAATTTTAAATACATTTTGCCATAGTAAACTGTATCTGAAAAGTCACCTAAATCAAATGATGTTTTGGTAAGTTCTTCAATCGCCAACAGATTTTTAGGTTCTAATCTAAATGCGTTATAAAAGGCATTTTTAGCATTTTTATTATCATTCATCAATACAAAAGTTCTGCCCAAATCATAGTGATAATTAAAGTATTTTGGGTAGGCAGTAATTGCTTTTTCAAAGTGTAAAACAGCCTTATTTCTATAGGCTAAAACGGTCGGTTCGTCTAAATATGAATTGGTTTGAGTTTCACTCATTAATGCAGTAGCAAGCAAATTATTAGCTTGTGCCGAGTTATCCAGATGCTCAATATCTTTACTCATTAAAACAACCGCATTTTCCCAATCCATGTTTCTAAAATACGTTCTAACAGATAAAGAAATTACAACTACCAAACATAGTATTTCCATTTTTTGAAGTTTTGCAAAGTTAAAACTCGGCTTAATCAAATAAACAATTCCTACAAATAAAATCACAAAACCTGCTGATGCAGTAAAAGCTAATCGTTCACCAACCATACCCGCTACTAATTCAACCCAATTGCTAAATAATAATATACAACTAACAAACCAAACAACCCCAATCATTATTATTGGATTTGACTTAATTTTAACACTACCCAATAGCAAAAGTAAAAAGTAAAATAATACAATTAAAAACACCCCAAGCGAATACATATTTGTGGTTTGTATTTTTGAAAATCCGTAATAAAACGAAAGTTCATTTGGAAAAATAAGTAGTCTGGCATATTCACCAATAACAGTCATACCGGTACCAATAGTCTCTTGAAAAGAATGATTGGCAACTAAAGTATTTTCAACATATTCTAGATTTCGACCTTCTTTAATAATTGACGAAGTTGTATTTATTACCTTTTGACTTTTTTCTACTACTCCTTTAGGATGTGTTAATGGCAAATTTTGGTAATTAATAACCGCAAAGTAAGACAAACAAAATAATGCAACTAAGCCAAGCGAAATATCTTTTTTGAGACTAATAATTTTATTGATTTTTATTAATTTAGAACTAAAAATTATAATTAAAAGTGCAAATAAAAGTACATACCAATTTAAAATAAAATAAATAATCAGTGATACAACAATAGTTAACCAACTAATTTTTTTATTTTTTTTAGCAAATAAAACAAAGAAAACTACAATTAAAAAAAGTTTATTTAACGGAATAATATATTCAAACCATGTATAATTAGCATTAAATCCAATTGAACAAAATACCATCAACGAAATAAATAACGTTGAATAAATTATACTGTTTTTAATAATCCCTTTGGCATATAATAAAAAGTAAATTGCAAAGAAATAAGTAAAATCAAGAGGTACAAATGTTTTATTTAAAAAAGCATACAAACTAGTTAATATCGAAAGTTGTACAAATTGATAGGTTGGTTTTGAAAAATTAAGTGCAATAATTAGAGTACCTATTACTACGAAAAAATCATTTTTTACAATCAATCCATACCCAATAAAAACCCAAGAAATAATAGAAAAAAACAGTTCTTTTATAGGTTTAATTCGGTTCCAAATAAGGCTTATCAACTCATTATTAGACATAAAAGAACGAACCGAAAAAGCCAAAAACACACTTAGCAAAGGAACAAAAAACACAACCAAAGATTTTATCAAATCAGTTTCGCCAACAATAATAGCTGATGGAATTAATAGGGCAAGCAAACTAAAAACAACGGTTTTAATTGGAGTTTTAGCAAGAAACAATTGTGCCAATGGAAAAACAAACACTAACGGAAAAATACTTTTTTTGGACAATAATCCTAACGTAAAAAACAATGTTATACCAAAAAAAGCAAACCATTTTTTAGTTGTACAAAATTTATGAATAAATATTCCTGCGGCAATTGCAAACAAAAAAGCCAACATTTCATCTCTGTTTTTTATACTCGCAACTACTTCCGAATGAATTGGATGTATAGCAAAAATTAAGGTTGTGATAAGTGCAAATTGTTCGTTTGCTTTGCCTAACCATCGTATCAATAATTTATAAAATAATAATAAAACTAATAAATAAATAATCATATTTACAAAATGACTCACCTTTGCACTTTCGCCAAATAATGATTTTTCCAATGCAAATGAAAAATGCACCATTGGCCTATAACCAAAGGTATTTCCCATGGCATCTTTATAATAATTACTTGTAAAAATTTCTTTAGTTGCACTGAGTCCTTTTGAGGTTAGTGGATGATTTTGAGTAACCAAATTATCGTCCATATTGTACCCATTAGTTAGGGTGTTTGAAAAAAGTAAGAAGGCAAATCCAAGCACCCAAAAGATTCCTTTTGAGATTGGTTTGGACTCAGTTAGTTTGGTTTGCGATTTGATTTCTTTTTTCAAAATAATAAAAATTTAAGATTCAAAAATAAAATATTTTGGGTACAATTGCTCCAAACGCTCTTGAATATGTGAGCTATTTTGCAATACCACTTTTTTCCCATTTGCAACTAAGGCAACTGCCAATGCCAATTGCTGCGATTGTTCAATTATATCGGTATCCTTTTTATAGGTTACATAATCAAAAATATAAGTATCTTTTTGCTGTTGCAAATACTGATTTAGTTGGTAATTCAAATGTTCATCGTTAACTTTAACAGTGGCTTCCGACAAATGCAGTGCACTGTTATTAGTAGTTGCAAAATGAATTAAAGCCTGATTATCTCTTGGAAAACATGGGCCTCCAAAACCAAAACCATAATTTAAGTATTTAGCTCCTACCCTGCTGTCGGCACCAATGGCTTTCAAAATTTTTTCGGGTTCGCCACCCGTTGCAGTTGCCAAATCGCCAATTGCGTTAGCAAATGAAATTTTCATGGTTAAATAGCAATTGGTTGCTAACTTGCATATTTCGGCACTTTTTAAATTCATAACATGCACTTCGGGACTTGAAACACACATTTTACGATACATTTCTTTTAAAAAATAGGTAGCTTCTTCGTGTCCTCCACCAATCAAAATTTGATCGGGAAATTGTTGGTCTTTCATAATACTTCCTTGAGCAATAAACTCAGGATTATACGTAACTGTATATCCAAATGGGCGCACTTTGTCAAATAATTGATCACAATAACCCGGCATAACGGTACTTCCAATAATCAAATGACGTATTTTATTATCTTTTGGCGAAATGTTTAGCAACTGCTCAACTACCTCATCAATGTAATTATGTGAAAAACTTCCATCTGCTGTTGAAGGAGTTGGAACTAACAAAAAAATATAATCGCAACCCATTTCAAAAATACTATGAAAATTGGTAGAAGGATAAAAATGTTCTGAATTATGAAGGTACTGCTCCACTTCGGGTTCATTAGATTGGAATGTTTTGTGAAGTAATTGGTTAACATATTCCTGGTTTGAGTCAATACCAACTACATCAAACCCTGATTTTTCAAGATTCAATGCAAAGCACAGCCCCAGCCTCCCTATTCCAATAATGGCAATTTTATTCATCTTATTTTATGCTTCGTTTGAAAATTTATATTCTGGCAAATCAAAATCTACTAACCCCCAATTGTCTTTATTCAAATTCCAGCTTTGTTTGTTTTTTATTATTTGAATACCTGCTTTAAAAACAATACTCCAATCCAAAGAAGGTTTACTTTCCAAAAACTTTATCGTCCTAATAGCATCGTCTGATTCCCAACCATCTTCATGATAAATATGATAAATAGGTGCGCTGTATGGCAATATATATTGTTTAAGCCCAACAGCATTAGCCGCCCAAAGCCCCATACTGTCTATGTGGATAGAGTACATATCAAGTTCAGGATAGCCTTGAATTTTTTCCCAATCGTTACGGGACATCAATGTGAAATCACCACATGCATCAAAATCAACTGTAAAATGTGGAAATTGGTCTTTTTTTACTTTTTTCCAAAAATACAATGTTAATTTATTGAGCCATTTTGTCAATCTTGGAAAACGATATACAAAGGACGGTAAAATAAGAGTTTCATGGTTTTGAGATTTACCCATTCGTTTGATGATGTTTTGAGAAGCATAATCCATTTTATCTTGAAATGTATCAAAATCCATTACTTCTTTCGGAATATCACATCTGTTGGCACGGTAATAACAACCCTCTCTCAATTTTTTTTCTGCAAAAAACTTAAAACAATCGTCTGAAAATAATATGTCAATATTGGTACAAAGTATAAAATTTGCCTCTGCTTTTTTTATACCGATATTTTTGGCAATCATTTGATAAAGCGGAATATTTTTGGCGTTTTTATACGTTTGATGCACCTCATTTGGCACAATAACGTACCGCAGTGTAACCAAACTGTCTTTAGGTGGTTTTGGCAATACTTCGTGTAATAATTTTTCACCAATAGGTGGATTCCATTCAACCAAAATAAGCTCAACTGGGCAATTCCATCGAGAAGATTGATCGTAAACACCGGTAACAAAAGCCGAGGTTCGTTTTAGCAAATCGCCACCGTGGTTGTCATTTCTTGTTGTAGCTACAATGGATAAATAGTGATTCATTTTGTTTTTATAAAAGAATTTCGTCAACGTCAGCCGAAGAAAATCCCCAGTTAATTGTATTATAAATTTTTGGACTTTTAGCCGCTATCATTTCTTGAGCTTCGTTTTGAAAATACAAATAAGCTGCTCTAAATTTTGGATTTTCGATATTTGCATCGTATCGTCTTTCATGCTCTTGATGGTATATTGGAAAAGGTAAAATAACTTCTTGAAGTCCAAATGTTGCTGCCTGAACAACTAACAGCGAATCAATGTGTAAAGCAATAGTAGCCATTTCATTATACCCAAGTAAAATAGCCCAGTTCTGGCGGTGCATTAACATAAAATCGCCACTCACATTGCAATGGTATTTGTATTCTGCCTTTGCATGAAGCTTTTCGGACCACAAAAAATTAAGTGCTTTTAAAAAATTATATCTAAAAATTTCAATTTTACTTTGAAATACAATTTGCCTAAATTTTAAGGTGGATATCGATCCTTTTTTAACCGATTTAGAAATAGCTTTTACCCAAACTTTTGTACAGTTTTTTTTGGCAAAACTAATAATACTTCCATCGATTTTTTTGCCTTTTGGCAGATGATAATCAATCCGATTAGTTCTGTAGTAATGATTTTTATCAAGCCATGTTAACGAGTCAAAAAACAATTCGTCAATAAGAATATCTGGATTCATGGCCAAAATATACGTCCCTTTAGCTCTAAATATTCCAGCGTTTTTGGCAGGATATTCCAAAACAGGCACCTCATCAATGCCGTTTTGTTTAACAAATTCAAGATGTAAATCAGCCGAAACAGTAATTATTTTTAAAGAAACTAAATCAGTTGATTTTGGCCATTCAATAAAATCAAGAATTGCAGGTTGAGGCAACGGATTGTAGTTTACAAAAATGATTTCAGCATGCGTTTTATGTGCCACCAATTGATGATACAATGTTGAAATACAGTTGTGCAAACGTTGCTTAAAATCCCCACCGTAATCATCATTCCGTCCAACCAAAACAAAAGAAATAAGTGGGGATTTTTCTTTTTCATGGGTTAGATTTTGAAATTTATTTACCATAGTTTTTCAAAAAAATAGGGAGGAAATGATTGTTGAACATTTATAAATGTTGACCCTCTGTTGTTTTTTAGCATTAAAGGGTCGTTTTTACTAAAAATTTTAGCCAATAATGCAATAGGAAAAAGCACAAAAAAGAACAAGAGAGTCAATACAATTTTTGGGAAAATTAAACCTAAAACATGAGATAAAAACATCCAAAAACGGTGTATGTAAGTTGCTATAAAAGGACTCAAAACACCTATGCACCCGATAACAATGGCGAGCCAAAAAAATAAAATTTCCTTGGTAAAAAAATGCAACGCCAAAAAGCCTACCACAATGGTAAGTACTGTTTTTTCGGGCGTTGTAATGTTTTTTTTCATTAAAATAAAGTATATACAAATGGTGCAATAGCGCTTCCACTACTAAAAACTAGTAAAAAACCAATTAATAACAAGATAATAATCATGGGGATAAGCCAATACTTTTTTCGCTCTTTCATAAACCCCCATAAATCTTTTATAAATTCCATTTTTTCACTATTAATCAACAAATTTAACTATTCTCAATCATTTTTAAAAACAAGTGCCCATTTTTCTTTATCCTCCCAAAATGGTTGCTCTTGTTTTTTAAAAACAAAATTTTCAATAACAAGGTAATCCATTTCAGTATTCATAAAACATTTATAAGCATCCTCTGGGGTGCATACAATAGGTTCGCCTCTGACATTAAAGCTAGTATTAATAAGCATTCCAACACCAGTTTGCGCTTTATATTCAGTTAATAATTGATGAAAAACTGGATATGTTTCTTTATCAACTGTTTGAATCCTTGCTGAATAATCCAAATGAGTTATTGCAGAAAAATGAGTTCGTTCAGTATATAGTTTTTGCCAAAAAGACATTTCGTCATAATTTTTCGGCAAATTAACCTTGTATTCATCCTGAATTTCAGCTGTAAATAGCATGTAAGGTGATGGTTGGTTAATTTTAAAATAGGTTGAAGCATCTTCAGCCAAAACACTTGGTGCAAAGGGTCTGAAACCCTCTCTATTTTTTATTTTTAAATTTAGTTTCTTTTGCATTTGAGGCATACTTGCATTGGCTAAAATGCTTCTATTGCCCAATGCTCTTGGTCCGAACTCCATTTTGCCTTGAAACCATCCAATACAATTGCCTTGTTGAATAAGATTTGCGACTTTTGTCATTACCTCTTTTTTATCAATAAAAAGTTCAAATACGGCACGATTTTTTTTGGTCATCGATAGAATTTCTTTTTCAGAAAAACTTGGTCCAAAATCATATCCCTCTATTTTTGGATTTTCCAAAATGGTTCGGGGTTGATTAAAATACATATAATGCACAGCAAAGGCAGCTCCTAACGCACCACCTGCATCACCCGAAGCGGGTTGAATATATATATCATCGGCACTGTTTTGGGTTAGCAATTTTCCGTTTGCAACGCAATTTAAAGCTACGCCTCCGCTTAAACAAAGATTTTTGATACCCGTAGTTGTAATAGCTTCAGTTGCTAATTTTAAAACTATTTCTTCTGTTACAAGTTGTATAGCCAAAGCTAAATTACAATGGTTTTGTGTAATTTCTTCTGATTCATTTCGTTTTGGAAAACCAAAAATAGATTGCCATTTTTTATCATTTACCATCCGTAAACCAAAAGCATATTCAAAATAATTTTGATCAAGCCAAATGGAACCATCTTCAAAAATATGCACCAATTTGGATGTAATAATTTCTATAAAGTTATGAGTTTGAGCGGCGTTTTTTTGACCATAGGGAGCTAAACCCATCAATTTATATTCCCCCGAATTAACTTTGAAACCTAAAAAATAAGTAAATGCGCTGTACAATAACCCAACCGAGTGCGGAAAGTGCATTTCTTTGATGATTTTTATTTTGTTTTGACTACCTATTCCTATTGTTGCTGTATCCCACTCGCCCACTCCATCAACAGTAAGAATGGTTGCCTCCTGAAAAGGTGAACAATAAAATGCACTTGCTGCATGCGACAAATGATGCGAGGAAAAGAGTAATTTTATCTTTTTTTTGTCAAATGGTTCAATTTCAGCAAGAGATTCGAGGATTTTTTTCTTTATAAATAATTTTTCGCTTAGCCAAATGGGCATTGCTTTTAAAAAAGACCAAATCCCTTTGGGTGAAAAGGAATAATACGTTTGAAGAAGTCGTTCAAATTTTAAAAAAGGTTTTTCGTAAAAAACAATGGCATCGAGTTGATTCAATGTCAATCCTGACTCTTCCAAGCAATATTTAATGGCGTTTGAGGGAAAGGCTTCCGTGTGTTTTACTCGAGTAAATCGCTCCTCTTGTGCGGCAGCAATAACTTTACCATCTATCAATACAACCGCAGCGGCATCATGATAGTAAGCAGAAATTCCGAGTATATTTTTGGAGGAAACCCTCATTGTAACTTGTATAATTTTGAGTTATTTTGAGTTTAAATCAACTTGATTTTTAACCCATTTGTACATTATTTCAATTCCTTTATCTAAATTAAATTTGGGTGCCCAATTTAAATCTCTTAGAATAATTCTATTATCAGAACATCTACCTCTAACTCCAGTTGGTCCATCAATATGAACTAAATCAATTTTTTTATTAGCTAAATGTGCAATTTTATGTGCAAAATCATTGATGCTTATCATTTCTTCAGATCCAATATTATAGGGCCCTGAAAAGTCTGATCGAGTTAATGCTACTACTGCGTCTATACAATCTTCAATGTACAAAAACGAACGCGTTTGAAGCCCATCGCCCCATAACTCAATTGATCCGTTATCATTTGCCTCAGCCACCTTCCTGCACAAGGCAGCAGGTGCTTTTTCTTTTCCATTATTCCAAGCTCCTTCTTCCCCATAAATATTATGAAAACGAGCAATTTTGACATTTAAACCATAATTTCGTTTAAAGGAAAGGAACAAACGTTCGCTAAACAATTTTTCCCAGCCGTACTCGCTATCAGGAGATGCAGGATATGCTGTGTCTTCAGCACATTTAGGATTGTTTGGGTCAAGTTGATTATGTTCGGGATACATGCATGCCGATGAAGAATAAAAAAGTGCTTTAACACCTTTTTCGGTTGCAACTTTAGCAACATTCAAGTTAATTTGAGATGAATTATGCATAACATTAGCATCATTTAATCCTGTAAAAATGTAGCCTGCACCGCCCATATCTGCAGCTAATTGATACAACTCATCAACCTCATTATCAATTACTTTTGAAACAAAATCAAGATCTCTTAAATCGCCAATAAAAAATGTATCTGCTTCCGATGCAGAAAATTCAGGATACCTCAAATCGGCACCAATAACATAATGCCCTTCCTTTTTTAATCGTTTTACTAAATGTGATCCAATAAATCCACCTGCTCCTAATACAACAGTTTTTTTCATTTTATGCTAGTTATTTTGGTATAATTACACCCATTTTTTTAATTACTTTTTCCTTATTTTTCCCTTCGGGGGTTACTGGTCTTTGTATCAAATAAACTTGTATTGTATCACATTTTTTGAGTTGTGGATTTGTTTTGATCCAAATATCCCAATAATCATTTAATCGTTTCTGAACATTTTTACCTTTTTCAAAATCTTGAATTAAATTGTTTTCTAACCAGCCATAATCTTCCCATCTGAAATGATTTTTTAATCCTACTTCGTGAACCGTTTGATTCAAATTATTAGGCTCAAACCGAATCATTTTGAAAGTATCAGGAATAATGGCAGAATAAGATGGATAGGATGAAAAAGGGTAACTATCAATGTGAAACATTCCAAAGATAAAATTAATATTTAGAAGCACAACTCCAGAGAAAAAGGAAATCTTAGAAAATTGATGATTTAGTGCTGTTTTGGATATATTTTTTTTAAAAAAAACATTGAAATCTATATAAAAAACATAGAAAACTTGAAGCAAAGTAAAAAAAGAAATATTCATGAAAAAACCTATTAAATTGTGCATTAATAGGCCTCCGCAAGCGGCTATCCATCGTAAACTTGGTTTGAATACTAAATAAATATAAAAAAATTCAAATAATATCACAATAATTCCTCCAAAATGCAGCAAATATGGATAAAAATCAATCCGAATTGAAGGTAGTTGGTCATAATTTTGAAGCCATTCTAATTGAACTTGGTTAATCATTGAATTCCCTAATGCCCATTCAAAACCTGCATCCCAAATTTTATAAAAGCCAGCCCAAAAATAAATAACCCCTAATTGAACCCAAATAAAACGAACGGGGAAGGTATAATTTGAACTTAAAATAATTGGTGTTTTTTTTAACCAAGAATCAATAGAAAACACATCGTAGCATTTTGAAAACATAAAAAACCACGAAATCCAAATAACAATTTGTTCGTGCCAAAGTTTTCCGAAAAAATTGGGTGTGGCAATTAAATAAAAAACACATACCGCATTAATGAGCAGAAAAAATCTGGTTTTAAAGCCAATTATTATAAAAAAGCAGCTTACAATTCCTGCATAAAAAAACCAAGAATATACCTCAGAATTAACCGGTAAACTATGTATTAACCAGCCTAAAAAAGGAAGTGAAACTTTGGTTTTTAATTCAATCAAAGGAAATACAGTAGCAAATTTAAAGCTATAAATAAACCCTAAGTACGAAAAAAATAATATTCGCAATAGTGAGATATTATAGGGTAGTTGAGGAGTAAAAAAATAATTTTTAAAATAGTGATATAGTTTGTTTTTATTAAATAAAAAGATCCGTAGTACTTGCAGAATGAGGTGAAAAAGAAAACCTTTAGATAGTATTAATTGGAAAATTATAAAATCAGTATTGAAATATAATTTGATTAAATAATAACCTAAAATATAATACATCAAAAAAACAAAAAAAATGATGATTTGATGGTATAAATATTTTTTGGGATTTAATATAGTACAACTTTCAGCTATTTTATAAAGGTTAATTATAATTTTACTAATTTTATAAAGCATCCAAAAACAAAATACCAAAGAGGATAACTTAATTATTTGAAAAGCAGCATATATCCCAAGCCCAAAATTAGGGTACCAAATTTTAAATTCAGAATAGACTGCGTCAAAATGAAAGAAAAAAGAATTGTACAAAATTTCTGTGTTTTCTTCATTTAAAAACAAATAATTAATTATATAAAACAAGGAATATAATAAGGAAATTTTAGAGTAAAATATCCAATCTTTTTTTAAAGAAAAAGTGCGTATTACTTTATTATTCATTGTTTGATATACACTTATTAACTAGTTCTAAAAAAAGTAATTTATTATTTACAAGCAAGCTATTGGTCAAAATAGAAATTGATGCATTACTTCCAACAGACGCAACCAAATGATCGTTTTGGGCAACTTCAACCATTAGTTTAGACATTTGGAGGTAATCAAATTCATCAACCAAAAAACCATTTTTACCTGATTGAATAATATCCATAATTCCGGCATGTTTGGTTGAAATTACGGGTAATCCCATTGACATTGCCTCCATAATTGCTACAGGTGTACCTTCTTTATCGCCATTGATAGGTGTAGTTAGTGAATGCTGCACAAAAACACGAGCCTTACGCATTTCATTTTGCACTTCAGTAGGAGTACATACACCTTTAAATATAACCCTATCATCTATTTTTAGGGCTTTTGCCAAAATAACACACGACTCAAACAACTCACCCCCGCCGTCTTTACCAATAAAAATTAATTGAGCATGAGGAATTGTTTTTACTACTTCATTGAAAGCCAAAAGCGTTAAATGTGGGCTCTTTGTTTCAGAAAATCTTCCAACGGCTAAAAAAATCATTTCGTTTTTCGAATGATCAGAATAGTCAAAAAGCTCTAAATTAACCATACAAGGGAGGTAAACTAATTTATCCTTGGGCGCACCCATACAAGCTAATTTTGCCACAATTTCTGTAGAAACTCCAACGATTTTTGATGCGTAATGAAACAGTTGGTTGTATTTTTGCTCGTAATTTTGAATCACATTTTGATGATGTGCATCGTAACCATAAAAAGTCACCATTAAAGGAACTTGAGCCTCTTTGCACAGGGAAACCATTTCGGCTCCTGATTGTCCAAATTCGGCAACAACTAAATCAATTGCGTTGTTTTTCAAGTACTTAACGATTCGTTTTTTTAAATAATACTCTTTTTCAAAACCAAAAAAAGCAGCTTTCCATTGGTAATATTGTACTATTGTTTGGTTGTTTGATAGTAAATGTCCTTTTTTTTGTTCGTGTGTTGGCAAATATCCTCCAAAAAAACGATGAATGTAATAACCTGCTTCCTCTAATACCAATTGGTGCTGAGCAATAAAAGTTTCGGTATATTTTTGTTCGTTTGAACTAACAAAAACTATATTTGGTTGTAATCTTTTTTTATTATTATCAATCTGTTGCGATTGGTACTCTTCAAAAAATGCTCTTCTAGCTTCTTGTTTGGTTTCTCTTAACACCCAAATTCTAAAATAATAAATTGAATAATTTAAAGTTTTTGATGGAAAATCAACAATTATATATTTTAAAAAACAATTGAAAACTACTTCTTTACCCCACCAATAAATTTTTTGCGAATTAAATAAAAACGCATGGCAAACAAGCAATCCTATAAATTTTATATCTAAAAAAAGTAGTAATACCAAATGGTAATACGGCATAAAGTAATGGAAATGAACATTAATTTGTTGCAGATTATTTGTAGCTTTTGAAGCTATAAGCTTAGTGAAATTTTGAGATTTAAAAATAATAATGTACTTAAAAAGCAATAGTGCAATGGGAAATCCAAAATAAAAGCTCCACACCAAAAGGCTAGTTATTGAACAAAAGGCTAAAAAACTAATCAGCATTAATGGTATAAAAACATACAAAAGGTATTTTTTTGCTTTAACTTTTCCAATTGTAATTACCCAAGTTCGTGTTTGAGTTTGAACATCATTTTCATAATCTTCCAACTGGTGTATTAATATATTGACCAACCCTACTGCAAATTGCCAAACAAAAACAGAAAAATAGTACCCCCAATCAATCGAATCATTTTTAAACAAATTAAACGTGTGAAATGCCAAAGTAAATGGAATAGCATAGGCGTACAAGGCATCAGTAACTAATGCTAAAAAGCCTTTTTCTTTCAATCGAATTGGCGGCAAGGCATAAGCCAACAACAAAACAAACTCAGCAATAAGTAACCAACAACTCACCTGATCAAACGGAAGATAAATCCAAGGTGTAAGCGCCATAAAAAGAAACCCCACCAACAGTAAAACCCTCTGTTGTGGACGTAACTTTTGTACCATATTGGATTTATTAACTAGTAAATCAGATTTTAAATCAGAAAAATCATTAAAAAAATAGCCGAACAACCCTATCCCTAAAATTGTACTAATTGCAGGAATAATATATAAATAGGCATCAAAAAAAGAAATTTTGTAAACAAAAATGGCTAAATAAACAGCCGAAAGCAAATTGCCCGCTTTTGGATGCCACCATTGTTTTGTTCTTGTTATTAGTGGGTATAACATTTATTTATTAAATTTGTCAAAATTACAAAAAAAAATGGTTGCTACAGCTACAAATTCTTGGAAACCAATTGACCATGTTATTATAAAAAATACTGATTTAAGAAATCAAATCAACCAACAAGGATTTAGTTTGCAACAATTAATTCCGAAAGAGGCAATTGATCAACTCATTGAAGTTTATAAACAACATCACACCATCGAAAACGAAAAAGGGGGTGTTTTTTTTAGTATATTTTCTCAAAATATTGTTTATAGAAAAAAAATAAACGAACAAATTACTAAAATACTTCAACCCATTATTGATCCTCTTTTTCAAAATTATAAAATTGTTGTAAATTCATTTGTTGTAAAAATTTCAGGTCCCGAAAGCGAATTTTATGTCCATCAGGACACCACATCATTAGATGAATGGAACTATTCTCCATTAAGCCTTTGGATACCACTTCAGGACGTTACTAAAAATAACGGTTGTTTGGGGATTATACCTTATAGCAAGCACTTTTTTTATCCTTATAGAAGTATTTCGTTTCCAAGTCCAATTGACGAGATTCAAGAAACAGTAAAAAAATATTTACAAGCTATTGAGATGAAAACAGGTGAAGTTTTATTGTTTGACAACAGAACACTACACCATTCGTACAGTAATTTGTCTGGTGAAAACAGAATTTCAATAATTTGTGGTTTGTTTCCTATTGAGGCAACAGTTCAAACTTGTACAAAACCTGTAAACGAATATGGCGGAAAAGTTGAAGTAATTGAACACGACGACAGTTACCTTATTACGGGGACAACTTTTTTAAAAAATAATGACAAAAGACCACAAACAGGCACAAGTTTGGGGTGGTTTACAGACCCATCGTGCGCCATGTCAACAAACGAATTTGAAAATTTGTGTCAAAAATACAATGTTAAACCAACAGTTGAAACGCAAAATTTTGTGCCAACCAACTGTAATATGATTGATGAACCAAATTAGTTACAGCTCACTATTTTACATGAAATAAATATTTATCCTATGGAAAATTATTCAAAAAACACCTGGAAACCTGTTAAACATTCAATAATTAAAGATGCAGATTTGGCATCAAAAATTAATGAAATTGGCTATAGTATAAATAAAAGTATTAGTAGTGAAAATATTGAAAAACTGACCGATTTATTTGAAAAAAATCATCAAATAAAGCAAGAAAATGGAGGTATGTTTTATAGTATTTATTCGCAAGATATTGAATATCGAAAAAAAATACATGATGCAATAGGTGACGTTTTACGTCCTTTAGTTGACGATTTATGTCATGATTATAAGATGGTTTTGAACTCTTTTGTAGTTAAACTATCAGGTCCATCTAGCGAATTTTATCTTCATCAGGATACAACTGGGCTAAACGAATGGGAGTTTTCACCATTAAGCCTTTGGATTCCTTTGGACAATGTAGATCAATACAACGGGTGTTTGGGTATTGTACCAAAAAGTCATCACTTTTTTTCGCCTTACAGAAGCATTTCGTTTCCAGCTCCTTTCGATGCAATTCAAAGTACAGTAAAACAATATTTACACCCCATTTCCATGAAAAAGGGAGAAGTACTTGTTTTTGATAACAGAGTGTTACATCACTCGTACGCCAACACATCTGGCAAAACAAGAATAGCAGTTATTTGTGGATTATTTCCAAAAAAAGCCAAATTACAAACCTGCTTTAAGCCAAATTACGAATGCGGTGGTGAAGTGGAACTTATTGAACATGAGGACGATTACTTATTGAAAGGTACAAACTTTTTAATTGATTGTCAAAAAAGACCACAAACGGGAACAAGTTTAGGCTGGGTAAAAGATAACTATCTATCCATGTTGCCCGAAGTTTTTGAGCAATTATGTGCTGAAAATTTAGTAAGTAAAATTGAAAAAAATGCGTTGGAAACTCCAACAAACTGTAACATGATTGGCGAACCAATTTTTGAATAATTTAATCTGTAACATCTAATAATGGCTGTATTTCATAATAGCAAACTAAATGAATCGTTGCTAAAAGAGGGTTATGTAATCATTTCACTTTTAAATCAAGACGATATAAATCTGCTTGAAACATTTTATTATCTTCCTGAAAATGAAGGTTATACCAATGTATTTACAACGTATGCTTGCTCAAGTTTTGAATACAAGGACAAAGTAGATGCCTTACTAAAAGAAGTTATTGGCAAAAAGTTGAAAACACTTTTTACTGATGAAATGATACCGTTTTGGGGTAATTTTATGATGAAAATTCCAAGCGAAAATTCAAATATGCCTTTGCACACAGATTGGCAATATGTGGATGAAAACCAACACATTTCGTTGAATGTTTGGGTGCCATTTACTGATACAAATTTAGAAAATGGTGCCTTACATGTGGTGCCAAAATCACATTTATATTGCAATTATCCACGAGGCATGAACTTACCTCGGTACTACGAAAAAAATGAAGAAGATATAAAAAAGAAATTTGGAAAAGCATTGTATTTAAAAAAAGGTGAAGCTGTAATATATGACCATCGATTATTGCATTATTCATTTGCTAACAAAAGTAATACAAATAGGCTAGCAGCAACTTTAGTATATGTACCAAATAAAGCTAAAATTGCATTGTATTTTAGAAACAATACTACTGAAAAAACACATGCTTTTGAGATTGAAAATGCAACTTCATTGATACAATCAAATTTTTATGAACTCCCAAAAGATTATAAAAATAAAAAAGAAGTTAACCTACCTGATGCTAATGATATTAGTGTTTTTGATGATTTGAACAAACATCTTCAAAAGAAATTAAGTTTTTTAAATTTATTTAAATTGAAATAATCAACAACTATTTATTAACGCTTACTTTTTGGCAATTTCCCAATGTAAATAAGGTTGTAGCGGAGTGGTAAATTTACTGAAAAATAAGTTTTCTTCCCACTCATTATGAAGCACTTCAAGCTCTAATGTAAAAAACGGGTTGCTCCAATCACCAATATTGTAGTCATTTGTATTGGAATTAAGAAAAATAATAAAATGTCCTTTGTTAAATAAATTTTCAGGGATTGTACATGTAACCGAAAAAACACCCTTGGAATTAATTTTCTTTTCCAAAGCCACAGGTCTAAAACAATGTGAATCGGTTGCAATGCGGCTTCCCGTATTTGTTAAAATATTACAAGTAATAACTAACTCGCCCTCACAGTAATTATTTAATTCAATTTCAAACTCAATTTTATCTTCTTTTTTTATTGTTAATTGAGTACTATTTGCTCTACATGATACCCCATTTACTTTAACCAATTCAATACTTGCTTGATTTAAGTTTACACTTGAAACAGAGTCTCTTCTTTCAAAAATATACTTTGCTATGGCTTTGTTTTTGTCACCAATAAAATCGATTTTTCCGTATTTTATAAAACATACTTTTTGAACCGATTCCATAATTTCTGACATATCATGACTAACAGAAATAACCGTTTTATCATCAAAAAACAAACTGCGATGTGTTTTAATTTTATCTCTAAACGACTGGTCTCCAACACTTAAAACCTCGTCAAACAAGTACATATCAAAATCAAAAAATAAAAGCGTAGAAAAAGCCAACCTAACGAACATTCCGCTTGAATAGTTTTTGATAGGTTCATTTATAAAACTATCTAGCTCACTAAAATCTATAATTTTTTGAAGTACTTGATTGATTTCATTTTTTGATTTTCCGATCAACTCACCTTTTAAGTAAATGTTTTCAATACCTGTTAGGTCGGGATGAAAACCTGTACCGACATCCAAAACACTTGCCGAAGATCCATAAAAAGTGATGGTGCCTGTAGTAGGCTTAATAATACCACTTAAAAGTTTGAGTAAGGTGCTTTTTCCGCTACCATTTGGCCCTATAATACCCAACGACTCACCTTTTTTGATTTCAAAATTAACATCTTTAAGTGCCCAAAATTCTGACCCATCTTTTTTGATGAATTTTTTAGAAACGTTTTCAACTTTTAGGATTAATTCATTCATTATAACTCTTCTTGTTTTTTTCCTTGAACTTGCATATACATCAAATTTTGAAGAAAATATTTATCTAAACCATACTGTAAGTCAAACTGAGGTTTGTATAAATAAAGTTCAAAAAAGTCAATTGGAAAAACATAATCTTCCCAATTTTCAATTTTAGCAATACCTGTCAATTCTTGAAATTCATTGGAAATCATTAAGTTTTCAAACTCATCCATTTTCAAATCAATGGTTTTAACAGCTGCCACAATAAATCCTTTTTTTCGGGCATGGTCCAAAATAAAATTCAAATCTGCTACATTATATCTGTAGGCTTCATTAATTTTTGCAATTTCAAAATCAATTTTAGGTCCGTGTTCAGGCACCAAGGGTAATCGTTTAAAAAGATCTTTAATATAGAGTAACCCTCCTGGTTTAAGTACATTCCAGGCACTGTCCATAGCTTTTTCATGATATGGAGAGTGTCCAAAAGATTCTAAAAAATAAACTACGTCATATTCTTCACTTGGAAAAACAGAACTTATTTGATGGTAATCACCGTTTCTTACTCGAACTTTTTCTTCTAATTTTTTATCAATTATTTTTTCTTGCGCTCTTTTTACCTGCTCCTCGCTTATGGTAATTGCATCAACCAAAACCCCAGTTTTTTCAGAAAAATAAGTTGCCGGCCCACAAACGCCACACCCTGCATCAAGAATTTTCATACCTTCTTTTAACTGCATTGCATCTATTTGATAATCAAGTAAAATACTGACATCTTGAGTTCGGAATGCTTGGATAATATCCCCGTAAACCTGAAGGAATTTGTCATTATATTGGTTGTAAAAATCGCCAACATCAGTTACTAAGTGCTTATTTGTTGTTGTTTTTACTGAAAAAAACTTAGTTATATTAGTTAAAAAATTCATTTGTTTTTGTTTAAAAATTGGTGCAATTTTTTTGCATAAATTAAGTGTGCTTTTTGATTCGGATGAAAATCACAAGGTGCCAAAGAATAGTTATTGTCTGAATATTTGGGCGAAATATTGACATATTGAAGGTTGTTACTTAAACAAATTTTTTCAATATTTTTTGATTGTTCATTGTATGAAACATCAGCAATAACAAACCTAAAATTATATTTTTGGGCTAATTTTTTAATTTTAATAAAAAGCAATTCAGATACATCAAATTTATCCGTTTTTTTATGATCAAGCTTATTCCATGTTTGGTCAACAAATGTAGCAATTGCCAAATTATCAACCAAAGGTATAGAATAAAAATTCTTTGTAATTGAAATATATTTCACTTCAATATCGTTACTTTTTATGATGCATTTTGGATATTTAAAATCACTAAACTCCGTTTTATTATATGTTTTGATTCCATCAAATAGTTTGGATTCAAAACCTCTTGTAAGTTTATTTCGTTCCTCATGAAAAGTAGCGTAAGAAAGTACAACGATTTTTGGTAGGTCGCCCAATTCAAGTCTTTTTTTGAGCTGTAAATAAGCCTGAATAGTTGCCGAACCCGGTATGGAGAAATTTTGAACCTGATATTTTTTTTCTAAATTTTGTAACAAAAAAGGGAAGGTTTCCTCATCATTTACGCCTACTCCATAAGCAAACGAGCAACCGAAAATAAAGATTTTATCATTTAAAATCGAAGGCTTTTTTGCCGTAATGCGTTGTCCTTTAATGTTGTGTGTTGCCGTATATTCCAAACAATCATCAATCTGTATTTTATACTTTCCTTGCTTGAGTAAAATCCCTAAAGAATCTGATGTATAACCAATTTTTGGACTCCAACTTATTTTTTGACTCGCAATGATGGGGCTAAAACCCAAAAATCTGAGCAAAATTTCAATAATGAGTACCAACAATAAGGTTATAATAAAAATATATATACTTTTTTTCATGTTTTTCAACTAACGTTTAGTCGTTTTTTTGACAATCGTTTTGAGCTTTATTATTCTATTTTTTATTTCATTTATACAATTTGATACGGTATAAATTTCCAAAAATGATTTATTGAAAGGCGCATTATTTTCATCTCCCTCAACAAATTCTTTATCTTGTTGACATACTATTCCTGCCTTATCAAAAAACTGTTCTTTATCAACGGTTACAAATCCATTATCAATTGTTCTAATTTTCTTTAAACCATGCGGACCTGTAAAGACATTTTCTTTTAAAAAAAACGATTTAGAACTTTCATATTCTTCAATAACTCCTTCGTTGTTCCAATAAAATTTCATTTCGGCACCTTTTGGAATTATCCCACAAGCACAAGCTATTCGGTCGTTTTGACTATTATTTGGTAATGATGCATGAAGTAGTGCGTGGTCATATATTAGCGCTTCGCCGGCTTTTAAATACAAGGGTTTCATGTGATTAAAAAGTTGCTCATGTACTTCTTGAAACGAACAAGGGATTGATGAATGTCTGTAATTTTTTATCCAAGCATGGCTTTTGGGCATTACCAAAATAACTCCATTATCTTCATTCAAATCTACTAATGGAATCCAAATGTTATACGATCTGTATTTTGATTCATCAACAATATTCCAATCTTGATGGGGTTGTAATACTTGATTAAGCTGTTTTGTTTTAACAATAAATGATGCGCCTAAAAGTTCATGATTATAAAAATATTGATTTACTTTTCCTTGAATTACCTCAACTATTTTGTCACTCATTTCACTTCTAAAATCAACATCTTGTGCGTGTGCTGTAGCATAAAAAGTGCCTGAATCTAAATTTGTTTTTTGATTTAAATAAGTGGTTAATTCAGATGTTTGTGAAGCATCTAACAATGGTAAAACAACAAATCCTTCTTTTTGAAGTTCGCTGTTCATTTGTTCATCTATTAAAATATTTTGATGTACCATTATTGTTTGAATCTTAATTTTATTTCATTCAAAATATTAATTGGAGTATAAACTTCCCAAATTGATTTTTTTGAATGTACACTAACTTCTTCTGTTGTATCAACTATGCCAACTTCTGGCTCAAAATAGGCAAAGCCAGCATCTGTTTTCATTTTTTTTATCAAATTATTTAAATCATCACCTTCTAACATTGGAACTTCATAATCAATAAATCCGAGACTTTTTCCTACGGTTGGTCGTTTATAGATATCTTCAAAAAAGTTTTCAAAATGGATAAAAAAATCGTCGTCCATTTCAAATTTTTCAATTTGATTTCCAACTGAATTAGGTTCTTTAAAATGAAAAACCATTTGAGCATCTTTTGTCTTTACCCCCGCTGTAATTGCCTTTCTTATTTTACCAGAAACATTTGGCGGAGAATAATGGACTAATGATTGATTAAGAATTACGGCATCACCTGCTTGCACTATTTGAGCTTCCAATTGATTAATTACCGCATTGGCATCATGATCAAAAAAGAAACGCATAGTGGGGGCTCGCAACACATTAAACACATCATATTGACTACCTGGAAGCACCATTAACGGGCCGTTTTCTGGAGTAATATCACAAAGTGGTACCCAAATATTGAGTGCCACATGAGTATCTTCTTCTACAACCGTCCAATCTTGATGCACAAACAAATCTGAATCGGGGGCTGATATTTTGTGCAAAAAAGCACCCCCAAAAGGCGTATAGTTTTCAAAAACTGACTCATAAGCCCGGTGATACACTTTTTTTACCTCAGCACTCACCCTTTTTTTATAAGTCATATCACTTGAATAAACACCTGCAAAAAAACCATTTTCAGGTAAACTTGGATGCAATTCATCAAAAAGATTATCCATATATTTCACTTCCTCTTCCAATAAGAAAGAAGGAATAACCAGAAAGCCTTGTTTTTCAAAAAGAGCTTGGTGGGATGGATTTTTAAAGATTTTTGGTGCGGGCATTTTTTTGGATTATTGGTTGAACAAGACTATCTATTTTTTTACAATATAATGTATTTGTGTACGCATTTGGATGATTATCATAAGGCAATAACGAATATTTTTTATCTGATAAATCATAGTTTATGAATACATTTTTACATTTTAATTTGTCAAGTTTTTGTTTAATTTCTCGTGTGGGTTGGTCATCATACATTAATGCAAAAACAGGTTCAATTTTATTTTTTCTGCTAATGGTAATAATACTATCTAACACAGCATTACTTATTGTTTTGTAATCTATTCTATTATCTAAAATAGTATTTACTCGTGTTTCAACAAAATTTGAAAAACTTGAATATCGTGACAATTCATTTATAAAAGTAGAATGTAAGGGCTGTAGTTTTTTGACCAATTTACCCTCTTTAATTTCCAAACATGGATATTTGTACACATTTGCAACTTTTTGATTAACCACAAAATATTTTCTAGATTGCGCATTCATTGTTTGCCTCCCAAAATCATACGATGCAATTAAAAAAACGGCTGCAATTGGTGATTCGCCTGATTGTATTTTATTTTTAAATTTCAAATAATTTAGATATAAACTATGCCCAAAAACAGCATGATTAATTACTTGAATAGACTTGTTTTTTTGTTGAAAAAGATAGGCCCACGTTTGATTATCTTGTAATCCAAATCCATAAAAATTAGAATCTCCATATATGGCAATTTTTGGCAAACTTTCAAACTTTTTAGTGTTTGAAATCATTCGTTCACCAAATTTATTATGAGTAGTAGTAAACGAATATCCATTTTGGTAGTGTAACGTATATTTTCCTGGCAACAAAGAATATCCAATCAATGAATCATTACTAATTGGATTACTTGGGGTTATTTTTTCAATAGTTACGGCTGGATTAAAAGGTTTTTCTCCGGTTAATCTAAAAATAAATTCTATAATTATGAAAATAATTAATACTACAAAAAAATAGATAGTTAATATTTTAAAATATTTCATCAATTAATTTTTAATCTCCCTTTAATTTCATTAAAAATATTAGGCAAAGTGTATGTTTCAAAAAAAGATTTCTTTTCACTTTTTACTTTAATTGGTTCTTCTTTTATACCAAATCGTTCGATTAGCTCTTCCCTAGTTAATTCTGGAAAATCATATTCAAAAAAACCTTTACTTGTTCCAATTTTGGGTTTGTCATAAATATTTTCTCCAAACTGTTCAAAATTTGTCATAAACGAATCGTCTTGTTCAAAAACCTCTACTTTATTGATTGATTTATCAAGATAACAAATTTGAAATCGAGCCTCTTTATGTGTAAAATAAGTATTTGTTACAGGTCGCACTGTGTTAGATAAATTTGGTTTTGACCAATGCAAAATACTTTGATCAAAAAAAATAGCTTGCCCTGCTTTCAAGTACATTGGAGTACTAAATTGTCTTATCTCATCATACACGTTTTTGTATAATGTTGGCAATGAAGCGCCTCTATACGTTGGAGCAAATCTATGACTTTGAGGCAAGGCAAACAATAACCCGTTATCGTCTGTTAAGTCAATCAATGGACACCAAATGTTAATTCCCGTAAATTCTGATTCGTCAACAAGTGTCATGTCTTGATGTACGTCCATGATACTGTCCTCTCCAGGCGATTTGATAATAAAACTTCCACATACAATTTTTACATCTTCCAAATATTGATTTATACTTCTTGAGCCTACTCGTCTTATTTCTTCATCAGCTGTGATTCTATATTTTTTATCTTTGGAAAAAGTTGATGGATAAAATCCTTTTTCGTCTTGAGGGTGAAGATTTTTATACAATGAAAGTAAGTATTGAACTTCTTCTGGTGTATAAAAATCCAGTATAACATAACCATTTTTTTCAAATTGGGTTTGTACATCTTCATCTTTGAAGACTTTTTTCATTTTTTGTGGAAATTGAAACATACTAATTTTTGCTTATTCTTAATTTAATTTCTCTGATAATATTCAACGGCGTATAAACCTTCCAAAACGGTATAGTTGGTTTATGACTAACAACCTCCTCAGGTTCTGAAGCCGTTTCTTCAACTTGTACATCTTCTTTTTTGGATCCATCCATATTATAATTAAATAAAGACGCCATTCTACTTACCAATGAAGCATTGTATGGGTTACCCGAATTTTGAATTAATTGAGTAAATTCTTCAGCAGACAAGTCATCAAATACATAAGGGACTTCTTCTGGTTCTCCATATCCTTCTATCATTTGTCCTTTTTCATACATTTCAGAAAGTTGTGCATTATCATATTTCAGAAAAAAATCGGGAGTAATTGTATATTTTAATAGCGTATCTGTTGTTCCTGGTTTTAGATAATAATGTATTAATTGAGCTTCTTTTTGGGCAAAACCCAAACCAATTGCTAAGCGGGTTTGATCAGTAATATTAGGAGGTGAAGCATGTATTGTTTTGTTATTAAAAAACAATGCATCACCTGCTTTCATTTCTAGTAATTCCAGAAATGGAAAAATAGTAAACATGTGTTTTTTTAAGGGTGTTCCAACTTGGGGCGATGGTGATGGACGGTGATTATTAAAAAAATGATTGCTCCCTTTTAATAGTCCCATACAGCCGTTATCCATTGTTACATCTTGTAATGGAATCCAACAAGTAACAGAACAATAGTCATCTTCATTTTCTACAAAAGACCAATCTTGATGTGGTGGCACAACGCCTTGCAGATGTGGTTCTTTAACGACAAAACTAGAAGTAAAAAGCTGCACATTTTCTAACTCTTGTTCTATTCTAGGCAACGCAATATTTGCAATAACCTCAGACATTTGTGCTACAATACTTTTGTCTTTATTGTCCATACCTACATGAAAACCATATCCTTTTTCATCTTTAATTCCAAGTGTTGCATACAACTGTTGTAACTCGGAAATGTCATCATTTTGTAAAGCAGGCAGCAATAAATAGCCATTTTTTTCAAAAAAAAGTTGATGTTCTGGATTTTTAAAAAGTGTTTTCATTGGACGGTTTTTTCTAATTTCAATCAATTTATTTTTTACAGTTTCAACTGTTAATTGTGGCACTTTGTATTTAAATGATTTGGAAAATATACCAATTTTAGGTTCAAATCTAACTTTGGGGTATTCCAAAAACATATTATCTGGCATTTGCCATTGCTCTACTCTATTTTCCTTTTGATAAAACATCAATAAAGTGGCATCTTTATGAGTAAGACCAAAGGTTACAGCTACTCTTTCTTGCTCAGATAGATTGCTATGTGAGGCATGTATCAAGGCATGATTAAAAATAATAGCTTCTCCTTTTTTTAACGGAATTGTTTTTAAAAAACAAGATAAGTCTTGACCTTCAAACGCAACCGGAAGTGATGGTCCTCGCAAAGCATCGCTAAACAAATGGCTACCTTCAATTACTTGAAAAGCACCATTTTGAATAGTTGTATCTATCAATGGCACCCAACAAGTTAAGGAGGCAAACTGGGTCTCATCCACAACGGTCCAATCCTGATGTATTGGCATAGATGAGAATTGGTCACTTCTTTTTGTTAAATAACTTGTTCCTAGCGGTTTATAATTTTCAAAAATGGAATCTATTTTTAATTTAAAAATACTAGAAACAACTTCGTTACAATTATTTTTTACATTTATGTCTTCCAAAAAAGAAGTTGACTCAAAAATCAAACCTTGGTTGTGTGCAACGGCATCATAGTTTAATTGCAACAAAGCGACTTCAGATTCATTGAAAAATGGTATAATTACGTAGCCTTTTTCAGTAAATTCTGTTTGTATTTCCGAATTAATAAAGGGTAAATTAATCATTCCTTTTTAGTACATTCATTAATTTATTAAATAACCCATTTTGAGGTTGATCAAAAGCGGGTTGTTTCATTTTTTTTAAATATATCTCCTCATTAATAGGTTTGAATGTAAAGGGTATTTTTTTTATTACCTTTTGATTTTCAGGTTTTTTCCAAGGATTAAATTCCATATAAAAATCATCTGATACTTCTAGAACTGAAATTTCAGATTTTGAAGTAGATGGATCCATGTAATAATGAATAGACGGAAATTCATTAGGAACACAAATCAATTGAATAGCTAATCGCAATTCGTTTGTAGAATTTTCCGGTGAATAATGCAATATACTATCATCTAAAATTATACAATCTCCAGCTTTTGTTTCAACAGGAATTAAATATTTTTCAATAATTTCATTTTTCATACCTTCCAATTCCCAGGGTACCATAGGGCCTCGCGATTCACCAAATCGTTTATGACTTCCCGGCACTAATTGAAGTGTACCATTTTGTACAGTTGAATCTACAAGTGGACACCAAATAGAAATTGTAGTGCATTTTCGTTCATCGGCGAAAGCCCAATTTTGATGTAAAGGGACTTCGCCAGAATGTGGTTTTTTTCGGATATAATTGGCTATGATTGGTCGGTAATTTGCCAATAAACCTTCCATGTGAGGTTTAAAATAATCAGATATTATTTTAAATACTTTTCTTTTATAGTCAGCATTTTTATCAATAAATGTGAAATCATAAGAAATAGAATGTTCGTTCTCTGTATCAATCTCTGAAGACGTAATTTGTCCTCCACTCTCTGGCAACGTATCAAAAAACATCTGTTTTAAATAAGCTACTTCTTCGGTTGAAATAAATGGTACTTTTACAAATCCATCTTTCTGAAATTGTGCTTCCAATTCTTTATTTTCGAAAATATTTCTCATAATAAATCTATTATTTTGTCTTCTGATTTTTTAAAAAAATAAAACCCTATTATTAATACAATAATACTAATAATGACACCAATTACACTATTTAGATTGAACGCATCACCCAAAAAACACCATCGAAATAATTGTATTGAAACGGCAATTGGATTAATATAGATAAGGTTTTTGTATTCGGATGGAAGTATCGATATTGGATAAAAAACAGGAGTGAACCATATTCCAAAATTTATCAAAAAAGGTATCACATGAAATAAATCTCTATTTTTTAATGCAAATGAACTAAGCATTAATGCTATGCCTAATGAAAAAAACAATACGGGTAAAATGATGATTGGCAACAAAAACATGGTCCAACGAAATTCTATTTGAAAAAATAACATCAAAATTAAGATCAAAATAAATGTGATTATGAATTCTACTAATGCCAATAGTACCTTTGATAATGGTAATATGATTTTAGGAAAACTCATTTTTTTAATTAAATCTTGACTTTGATACAAGCTTGAACTTGCTTGAGAGAAAACATAATTAAACACACCCCATATTAACACACCACTCATTACAAACAAAACATAGGGATATGAAGTTTGAAAATGTACAATAAGCGAAAAAAAGACGGTAAATATAAAAACAGCGGTTAATGGTTGAAGAATTGCCCAAGTAATTCCTAATGTTGTTTGAGCAAATTTTATTTTTAAATCTCGCTTAGCAAAAGTTAGTATCAATGAACGGTGTTCATAAATTTTCTTTAGATACTCTTTGACAGAATCGGGTTTTGATGAATAAATTATTTGCATTTTAGGACTCAATTGTAAATTCAAAAATAGTTTATTTATCTTTTGAATGTGGGGATAACATTGAAATAATGGAGAAAAATTTCTCGATGTAAATTTACCAATTATTTATTTAAAATTTTTATTTAAAATGAGAAAATATCTATTAAAAACATAGTAAAAAAAGTGCCTAACACGTTTTGCAAACAATAATCCTCTTTTTTTTGTACGTTTGTAAATAAAAAAAACATATTTATGAAATCATTATTCAAAGACAAAGATGATTTTTTGTTGTTTACTTCTAATGAGTTAATGGTTAGCTTGCACGATATATCGTTTGAAACAAAATTTAGAACCCTTTCCAATTGGAGTTCACTCAATGCGCTTTTGTTTATTTCGGGCATCACCGAAAAAACCAATGTGCTAATCACTACCACTGATTTGGCAACTTTGGAAACACTTGAAGATATTTATAATTTGATAACATCACGAGTAAATGGCGCTAACTAAATCCTATGGCGTATCAATTGTTGGCATTGAATCGATAGTGCCGCAGTTTATTGAAGATAATTTGAAACTTGACTTAATTTCTGAACAAGAAAGTGAATCAATTGTTACGCATACAGGCATTCGTTACAGAAGAATTTTAAAAAATAAAAAACTTGGGGTTAAACATTTATTTGAAAAAGGAGTTGAACAATTACTACCTAAAATAAATTGGGAAAAAGATGCTATTGATGTTTTAATTTGTGTTACTCAAACCCCAAAAACCGCCATACCATCTGTAGCTTGTCAGTTGCACGGGGATTTGAATTTGAATGCTGACGTGATGTGTTTTGATATAAATTCAGGCTGTTCAGGATTTGTTTACGGATTGCACACAATATCATCAATTATGGCAAGTTTTGACAAAGATAATGTGCGAGGGTTACTGTGCTGTGGCGATATTTCATCACAAATAACAGATCCTAATGACCGCTCGGTTCGACCTATTTTTTCGGATGCCGTATCTGTAATTGCTATTGAAAAAACTAAAGACACAACCGTAAGCGGCTACTTTAATTTACAAACCGATGGCAGCGGACAAAACGCAATTTACACAACAGAAGATGAAAACAAAACGGTAATGAAATTGAACGGAATTGACGTTTTTGCTTATTCCATGAAGTGGGTGCCGAAAAACATAACAGGTTTATTAGAATTTGCAAAAAAAGAGCTTGATTTTCCTGATTTGTTTGTTTTTCATCAAGCTAATAAATTAATTAATAACGCAATAGCCGCTAAAATAATGCTTCCACCAACTAAATTACCAAGTAGTTTATACGCGTATGGCAACACAGCATCAGCAAGTATTCCATTAACACTTGGAACATCTTGGGACCCATCAAAAACTAAATCAGGATGGATTGCATTGGTTGGTTTTGGCGTTGGTTTTTCAATTGCATCAGCGTTAATTAAATTCAATCCGACCTATTGTTCAGTTCCCATAGAAATAAATTTTGAATAACTAAAATGAAAGATTTAGATATTGTTATCCCACTATACAATTCGGCTAAAACAATTAGTCCATTAATTGTTCGGCTTAACCAATGGATACAAATGAACTCGTTTTCAACACGCATTATTTTTGTTGATGATGCTAGTTCAGATGATACCCTTTTTTTGCTTTCAAATGAAAAAATAGATTTTGATTTTAAATTGATTAAACTAGCACAAAATTACGGTCAACATACCGCTACTGCTGTTGGTTTAGGAGTTGCAACCGCTAAATTGGTCGCTACTATTGACGATGATTTACAACATGACCCATTTGAAATTAACAAACTCATGGACACGCTTGTTGCCCAAAATGTAGATTTAGTTTATGGTAATTATCTGAAAAAAAAACATTCTATTTCCAGAAATTTAGGCACCTATTTACTTCAAAAGTTTTTATTGCTTTTTGGTTTAAATTTTAATAATGTAACCTCATTTCGATTGATGAAATCCAACGTTGCAAAACCATTCAAAACAAATGTTTCTAAAATTATTTTTATAGATGATTATTTAAAAAAAATAGCCTCAAAAGAAGCCTCCTGTACTGTAACCCATTTTGACAGGCACGCAGGAACCTCCAATTACACCTACTGGAAGTTAATGAAATTTAGTTTAAAAATCATTATGTACCACTCCTCAATCCCATTAAAAATAATAACCCGTTTTGGGTTAATCATGTCGGGGATATTTTTTATTTTAGGATGTTTATTTATTTACAATAAAATGGTAAACAATGTACCATTGGGATATACGTCAATTATAGTGGCACTCTTTTTTTCAACGGGAATGATCATGATGTCACTTGGAATTATTGGCGAATACATCCGAAAAATTTGGATTAGTCAAAACAATTTAAATCAAATACTGTTCAAAATTGACGATGCTACTTAGTCACTATCACATAACGCTTGAACCATTAGATTTAACAAATTTAGAGAGGGTTCGTAACTGGAGGAACAGCCCTTTGGTAAACGAGTTTATGGAGTTTAAAGAACAAATTTCAGAGGAACAACAATTGCATTGGTTTACTAATTTAGACCCCAAAACAGCTCATTATTTTATAATAAAAAGCCAATCAGAACCAATTGGAGTTATTCATTTAAACAATATTGATTTTAATTTAAAACAAGCTGAAGTTGGGCTATTTATTGGCGAACCAAAATTTATTGGCACAGGTGTTACCTTTGGCGCATCATTATTACTGCTAGATTTGGCTTTTAAACATTTTAAATTAGAAAAGGTTATTGCAAAAATAAACAATGCACACACAAATGCAATCCGATACAATCAATTTATTGGCTTTAAAAGACTAACTTATGGAACATCAGATTTTTCAATGTGGGAATTAAGTTTAGAAAACTACAGTAATAATAAATTAAAACTAGAAAACTATTTAAGGTAGTAATTTTACTAGATTATCTTTGAAGAATTCGCCATCTTATTTCATCTAATTTGGCTTTTGCCGATGTTACTTCTAAATCCAAAAGATTTTTAAAAAACAAACTCGGATTTAAACCCCATTTCAACATTCGACTCCAAAAACCCAAAGCTCCATACGGAAATTTTTTAATGGAAAAATAAGGTTTTATTTTAGGACTTATCCGTAAAAAAAAGGCGTCTTTATTATGCTTATAAAATTCATTGTTGCGGTTTACCAATACATCCATGCCTATATGAAAAGTAAGGTGAGCATTGGGAACATACAATGGATTTTGAGCAAATGAAAATATATTATGAACTAATGTCACTTCCAAAAAAGAAATTCCAACGCAGATAGAATCCAATTCAAATTGAGAAAGCAACGATTTTTTAAAAACAAAACAATCAAAACCAGGATGCGATTTACCTAAATCAGAATACATTTGTGGAAGTTGATCAACTGAAGTATATTTTTTAGAAAGTCTTCGCCTGTTAATTACAATGGCATCGTGACCTTTGTCAATATAATCAAAAATGGCATTATAAAAATGAGGCATTATTGCAATGTCAACATTTGTATAAATATAATAATCAGCAGTGGGTAGCTCCTCTAATTTGGATAAAATATCTTTAATTAAAGGCAGTTTTCTTTGGGTTAATTTTGGATTACTATCCAAAACAGAACGATTTAAGTTAGATAGTTTTTTGAAATAATCAGGAATAATGGGATGGTCTTCTTCGTATTGAGTGGTACACAATGTAATTGCAGCATTTTTATCAGAAAAATTTTTTGCCAATCGCATACTTTCAAAAGTTATGGGTTGTGCAACGATTAAATCTGAAAAATTAGTTACATTTACGGGATTAATAATATGTGCTAGCTTTATCAATGGAAAAAATCTTGTTTAATGAAATTAATAAGTCATGCAATAATACAAAAAACATTGAGTTTTTATTTTCTGACTACGAATTATTTAGAAAAAAACATTTTTCAACCGAATGTCTTTCTATTTTATCCAAAATATACACGGACTCCGATTTGTTTTTAACACACTCGGCTACAGGCGGTTTAGAGATTATAGCTACTTTATTAAACCTGAACGATGGTGACGAAATAATTATGCCCTCGTTTACGTTTGTGTCAACCGCAATATCCTTTGTAAACAAAGGTGTTGTTCCCGTTTTTGTGGATATTAATCCAAGTACATTAAACATTGACGAGTCAAAAATTGAAGCGGCAATAACACCCAAAACAAAAGCAATTATTGGAGTTCACTATGCGGGTCATGCTTGTAATTTAATTCAACTAAAGAAAATATGTACCACCCACAAATTAGCCTTAATTGAAGATGCAGCTATGGGGTTTGGCAGCAATTACGGCAATATTCCGTTAGGCAGTTACGGCGATTTTGGTGTTATTAGTTTTGATATTACAAAGCACATTCAGGCGGTACAAGGCGGATTGTTATTAATAAACAATAAAGATTTTTCAAAAAGAGCCCATCAAATTTATAATATAGGAACCAATCGTGATGAATACAAAAACGGTGACGTACCCTACTATGAATGGGTTGATTTTGGTTCAAAATACCAAATGAACGAACTCAATGCAGTTGTTTTATTTGAGCAACTTTCAAACAGTACTAAATTACTAAATTTCAGAAAAAAACTCACCCAATCCTATTATTCAAAATTTAAAACCCTAGAAAACGAGGGGTATTTAAAATTGATGCCTGCCAATTATGTGGCTGAAAATGTTCATGAATTTTATGTCATTGTTGCTAATGAAGATCAAAGAAACCGACTTCAAAAATACCTTGCTAACAAAAATATTGAGGCATTTTTTCATTACATTCCACTCCATATTTCCAAAATGGGAATGGAAAAAGGAAGAAATTTTGATATGAAAATAACCTCTAAAACCTCAAATTGTTTGTTGCGATTACCTTTTCATGAAGGAGTTACTGAGGCAAATGTTAGCTATATATTTAACAACGTGACTGATTTTTTTACAAAAAAATAATTAACCTTAAGGGATATTAAAACTTAGTATCATTTGTAATAATACAACCAAACACAATTCGAATTTTGGCAATTATTTGTACGATAACTTATCAAAACATTACGATAACTAATTAGAATACAAGTAGTGCAAACAAAATCATACATTTATAGCATGATTAAAACAATAATTGTTGACGATGAAAATAATGCAAGTGAATTTTTAGAGAAAATGCTCCATCGCTATTTTCCTAATAAATTTTATGTGTGCAGTTTGTGCGAAAGTATTGACGATGCAATAATTGCTATTGAAAACTATCAACCCGATTTAGTTTTTTTAGATATCCAAATGCCCAACAAAAATGGATTTGAATTATTCAAAGAAATAAAAGAAATTAATTTCGAAGTTATATTTACAACAGCTCATTCTGAATATGCCATTGAAGCAATCAAAAGAAGCGCATTGGATTATCTCCTGAAACCCTTAAACTATATTGATTTGCTTGGTGCTATAACTAGATATGAGAACAAATCCAAAAAGGAAAGTCAGCAAAAACAATTTAATGTATTATTAGAAAATATAGACACCGGGGATGTGGCTCACAAAAAGATGGCAATATCAACAGATACAGGCATCGAGTTTGTCAAATACAATGCTATAATTTATTTGGAGGCACAAAACAATTATACAAGAATCAATCTTATTAATGGTAGTGCTATCTTAGCTTCAAAAACATTGAAATCATTTGAAGAATCACTTCCCGTTGAACTTTTTTTCAGAATCCACAAATCCTATTTAATCAACATGAATTTTGTAAAACGATTTTTTAAAATTGACGATTTTTTAGTTGAATTAACTACTGGACAAAAACTACCAATTTCTTACCGAAAAAAGAATGACTTTATTATTGCAATTACTAAATAAAAAAAAACTCTGTTTTATATTATTTCTCCTGTATTTTAGTGTTTCTGCACAAAATGTCAAAAATTACACAATGACTGATGGCTTGCCAGGAAATTCTATAAAATGTCTTTTTAAAGACTCAAAAGGTTTGCTATGGATTGCTACAGAAACTGGATTATGTACCTTTAATGGTACTGAATTTAAAATAATTGGAAAAGAACAAGGACTGAAATATAATTTAATTTGGTCAATTGATGAAGATAATGAAAAAAATATATGGCTATCTGTATATGGGTACGGCGTGGCAAAATATGATGGAAAAAAATTTGTATATTTTTCAGAAAAAAACGGACTGGTAAACAATAAAGTCAGAAAATTATTTTTTTCGAAAAAACAAAAATGCATGGTTTTTGGCACTGAGGACGGATTGAGTATTTTTAACGGTAAAAAATTTAAAAATTTTAATTTTGAAGCGAAAAATTATAACCATAAATTTCAAGTAAATTTTATCAGCGACTACCAAAATGATATTGTTTTTAATTTGAGTTATGAAAACATTTACAAAGTAAAAATAGACAAAAATAAAATAGAAAAATCAACAATAAGCATACTAAAAAACCCTAACAACCAAAACTATACAGGGCTAATACACGAAAATAATTACTATGGCCGAAATTTACAAAGTCAATTTGAAATACAAAATCTTAAAACAAATAAAAAAGTAAATTTTGAAAAATGTTCAAATATATGGGATTTCACACTAGGCGATAACAACACTGTTTACGCAGCCTGCTGGGACGGAAACAGTCCTGTTGGAGCTATTTTAAGTTACAAAAATGGAGTTGTAACAGATGTGTCAAAAAAATTAAACCTACCCTCCTATCAATTTTGGACGTTGATGTACGATAAAAAAACCAAACAACTTTGGATTGGAACGGTTGACCAAGGCATTTTTATAATAAATTTAGATGAAAAAATACAGATTGAAAAAAATAATTTTGGAAAATTTAAACCTGAAGTTACTACTTTGTTTTTGGATAAAAATCAAAATTTATGGATAGGCGGCAATAATTTTTTACTAAAAAAAGACAAATACAACAAAACAATACGTATTGACAATAATTATTTAACTAATTATTTAATTAAAAACACTTTACACAATAAATCCTCCGACTTAATTAGGTTAAACTTATTATTAAAGGGCCAAAAAACAGTTGTTTTTCAGTCAATTAAAGAGGATTTTAATGGAGCTATTTGGGTCTTTACTAATGTAGGGTTGTTTTGTTTTGATCAAAATTTGAAATGTACTCAATACATTTATAAACACGAAACAACCGGCGTTTTTGATTTTATATCCCCAAACAAACTATTTTTTAGTCATGCCTATACCCTTACTTACATTGTTCCTACAAATAATATTGAAAAAATAGCAACGCTAAATTACAAAGGTAAACCCATCAGATTGGATGCAAATAAAATTTTAAAAACAAAAAACAAACTTTGGATTGCCTCATGGTCCAAAGGTATTTATCTTTTTGAAAATGGCAAACTCCAGTCAATAAACATTTTAGGATCTTTCACCGAGAACAATGTTGTTGATATTATTGAGGACGAAAATCACAATTTAATTATTGGTACCGTTAATGGCAAAGTATATTTCAGTAAATGGAATACTAAAAAACTAATCCATTCCAAAATTTTATATCCAGATAAAGACATTATTGGAAATTCCATTTTTTTTATTCGAAAATACAACGAATATCTTTTTATTGAAACCAATAAAGGTTTGAATATCCTTAAAAATTTTAAGCTATTAAAATTTATTAATCAAGACGAAAATTTGCCCCAAACCTCATATACAGACGCATGTGTTGATACAATAAATAAAAAATTAATTCTTGGTACTTACAAAGGAATAGTCACATTGAATTTAGATGAAATTTTAAAATCAGAAACAAGCAAAAGTCCAATAGTTTTAAATCACATTAAAATTAATGACAAATTAGTTCCAAATACCCACGAATTAAATTTAGAATACAACCAAAATACATTAGAAATTCAATTTGGTTGTAACAACTTGTACAACCCTAAAAAAAATTACTTCAGTTATAAAATTATAGGATTAACAAACAAATGGACCCAGTTAAGTACTGAAAGTA
The DNA here is from genome assembly GCA_044373115.1 of Flavobacterium sp. Lineage (GTDB taxonomy): Bacteria > Bacteroidota > Bacteroidia > Flavobacteriales > Flavobacteriaceae > Flavobacterium. The sequence goes on along the minus strand of JBILQQ010000013.1, from coordinate 13,026 downwards.
GTTTAAAATTATTTAACATAAAAAGTGGCGAATACCTTATTTTAATTAAAGGAAAAAACATTGGAACCAATGAAACTTTTACACCGTATTCATTAAAAATTAATATTTCTCCGCCATTTTGGATGTCTTGGTGGTTTGTAAGTACTCTAATAGTAGCTTTAATATTGGCACTAACGTATTATTTGCAACAAAAATTTATCCGAATAAAAAATAAAGCAAAATTAGACAAACGAATTGCAGAAACTAAACTCCAAGCACTTCAAAGCCAAATGAATCCCCATTTTGTATTTAACGCGATGAACTCAATCCAAAATTTTGTAATTGATAACCATACCGACGAAGCACTATGGTATATAGGCGAATTTTCAAAACTAATACGACAAACATTAGAGTTTTCATCCAAACAATGGATTAGTGTAACCGACGAAATTAGCTATTTGAATCGGTACATCGAATTGGAAAATTTAAGACGAACCAAAAAAGTAAAATATTCAATATTTATAAACCAAAATAATGAATCACAACCAATTGAAATCCCACCTTTACTCATCCAACCAATAGTTGAAAATGTGTTTATTCATGCATTTGATAAGTTGACCGTAAATCCAAAATTGACTATCCATTTTACAATAAAAACGAACCATTTACAATGTCAAATAACTGATAACGGCAAAGGATTTGATTCTAAAAAACAACTTGCTCAACACTCAAAAGGGATTCAACTAGTTGATGAACGCATACAACTTCTATCGGGAACAACTTCCAAAATGATTCAAATACAACCCAATTCAACAAGTGGCACAACCATTATTATGACCATTCCGATGCGGTAACTAACTGAAAGTGAGCGTTAACTAAATGCCGATAAAAGCTAATTGAAATTTTGCATTATTTGTATAATAAATTTTAAAACAAAACAAATGAAAAAAATTTTACTTTCAGCTATTTTATTAGCAACAGGATTTGCAAACGCTCAAGAGATTAAATTTGGAGCAAAATTAGGACTAAATATTTCAAATTTTTCTGGTGATTTAACTGATGCTAAATCCTTAATTGGTGCTCAATTAGGTGGTTTTGCCGAAATTAAAATCACAGATAAATTTGCCGTTCAGCCCGAATTATTGTTTTCAATGCAGGGTTCAAAAACAAGTTATTCTGAAACAGATGTAAATTATTCGTACAGTGAAAATTCAAAAAATAAATTGAATTACTTGAATATCCCTGTTTTAGCAAAATTTAATGTAAGCGAAAAATTTGCGCTTTTAGCTGGACCGCAATTTGGACTATTAATGAGTGCTAAACAAGATTTTGATATTACAGAAACTATTTCTGGTGTTACTGATAATTATTCTGAATCTGTTGACGCTAAAAACTTCTACAAGTCAGTAGCGATGAGTTTCAATTTGGGCGCTGCCTACTCATTTACCGACAACATATTTGTAGATGTAAGGTACAACCTTGGGTTATCAAATATTTCAAAAGATTTTACAGATGAATTTGGCGATAGTTATTCTGCAGATATCAAGAATAACGTTATTCAATTTTCTGTAGGTTATAAATTTTAGTTAATAATTTAAACCGCCTTTAAAAAAGGCAGTATTTTAATTTAATAATATGAAAAAAGGATTTTATTTTTTGTTGGTTGTAGTATCAACATTGTTTTTAGGTTGTAGTTCAGATGATAATGGATCTGCTGATGATTTATTTTTAAAAATAAATGTAAGCGGAACTGAATACAATAGTGTGGGATTGTTCGCAACAGGATTTGGAGGCGAGGAAAATTGTTTAAATAATGGCGATTTATTTCTTCAATATGTTGGTCAAATTGAAAATTCAAATTTATTTATAGAGTGTAATTTTATTCATTTTGAAAATGGTGTTGATTTTGAAAACACACAAAAAAATATTGTTACTAATACTCGACTTACTGATATAAATGATTTATGGGAAGCTAATTATAATGAAAACGTATGCAGTAAAAACAATGATTTATCTATAGTATTTGAAGATAAAGTAAACAATACATTTTTAAGATTAAAGCCAAATACTAACAAAACCCATAATATAACTAATGTACAATTCGTTTCAGAAGATGCGACTTCAAAATTTTATATTATTGAGGGCAACTTCAATGCTATGTTCTTAAAAGGGAACATTGACGTTCCAATTAACGGAAACTATAGAATAAAAATTGAAGTGTATAAGTAATAGTAATAACGGAACTTTTTAAAACTAACTTTCGTTTATCTTCCAGAATATTTAAAAATTATGAATATCAAGCATCTTAAGACATTTCTGTTAATTCTGTTTGTATTAAAATCATTTGTTATAAATGCTCAATTTACCACCTTAAAAAATTTTTCTGGAAATGATGGTGGAGGATACGGCTCATTAACATACTTAAATGGTAAGTTGTATGGCACCACTAATTATGGAGGTACATCAGGAAACGGTTATATATATTCTATTTCCACAAACGGTACAAATTTTACAATTCTACATAATTTTAATATATTCTCCTCCTACCCTTGTGGTTCCTTATTACATGATAATGGAGTTTTATACGGAATGACATTTGGAAACATATATAAAATTAATATTGATGGCACGGGTTATACTGTATTACACAATTTTGCATATAATAATTCTAATAATGGAAGTAAACCCTATGGTTCTTTAATAATTTCTGGTACTATATTATATGGAATGACAAGAAATGGGGGTGCAACAGCGATTGATGGATTAGATGGTGCGGGAGTTATTTTTAAAATAAATACCAATGGAACTAATTTCACTATTTTACATAGCCTTGGCTGGGGTGAACACTATCCGTATGGCTCGTTGATAGTAAAGGATAATTTTTTATATGGAATGTCTTCCTTAGAAGGTTCAAACTCCGGTATAATTTTTAAAATGAATATTAATGGAACAAACTTTACAATTTTGCACACTTTTAACGGAGTTAATGGCTCCACTCCAAATGGAAATTTAGTTCTTTCAAATAACACTTTATACGGAATGACTGCACGTGGAGGAAATACAAATGGAAATGTTAGGAAAGGAAATGTATTTAAGATTAATATTGATGGCACTGGATTTCAGAGCATTTTTAATGATTTAAACGGCTCGGTTTATTATTCATGGAGTTACGGCTCTCTTGTTCTTGTTGGAAATGTTTTGTATGGAAAATCTAATAGAAATATTTATTCTTTAAATACTGATGGTTCTAATTATCAATGGTATAATTGGAGTTTATACGGTTATGCTATTAATAGTTATGAACCCCAAGAAAACGGTAATTTAGTTTATGGGGATGGAGCTTTGTTCGGATGTAATAGGTTTGGCGGAGCAAATGACCAAGGGGTTGTCTATAAATTTTCACCGTCAAATCTTGGGGATGAAGGTATTGTCAATACAACAGAAATAAAATTGTATCCAAATCCAACCAACGACGAAATAACAATAGACTGCGGTAATTTGGACAATGTGTCGGGTTGGAGTATTAAAATTGTAAATATGTTGGGTCAAGAAGTATTTAATGGTATAATGAATACGCAACTATATGACATATCTACACAAACTTGGGATAATAAAGGCGTTTACTTTGCAAAAATTTATGATGGATCTAACAATTTAATTCTTACTAAGAAAATAATATTAAAATAATTTAAAAGATCACATGAAAAAGCCATTAATTTTAAAACAACCATTAATGAAGTATTCAACGTTTAAACTAAATTGATAGGGATTAAAAAATATTAAAAACAAAAAAAGCTGTCAATTGACAGCTTTTTTTAAAGTACCCAGAGTGGGAATCGAACCCACACACCGAAGTACACGAGTTTGAGTCGTGCGCGTCTACCAATTCCGCCATCTAGGCATAAAATTGAATCTCTTCAAAATTGTGAGTGCAAATGTATATAAAAAAATTTAATTTTTAAAAAAATAGTTAAAAATATTCTTTCAGAGTTCAATTTTATTTCTAAATTTGCAACTCGGTAAAACGACACACAACTAACTAACTACATTCGAGGCATTTAAGTTTATTGTTGATTAAAACCCAACAAAAAAACCTAAACAAATCGAATTAAAACAACAAAACAAAATGCAACACCAAGAACCAGAAGCAAAAATATTTGCTTGTTCGCAAAGTGTTTATCTAGCTGAACAAATCGCCGAAAAGTACGGCATTCCGCTAGGTAAGGTTACCTTCTCAACGTATAGCGATGGCGAATTTCAACCATCTTACGAAGAGTCAATTAGAGGATTACGCGTATTTATCGTTTGCTCTACGTTTCCGACGGCAGACAATTTGATGGAATTATTGCTAATGATTGACGCAGCAAAAAGAGCCTCTGCCCGACATATAACAGCAGTTATTCCTTATTTTGGATGGGCAAGACAAGACAGAAAAGATAAGCCAAGAGTGCCAATTGGAGCAAAACTAGTGGCTAATTTATTAGACGCAGCAGGAGCTACACGAATTATGACCATGGATTTACATGCAGATCAAATTCAAGGATTTTTTGAAAAACCAGTTGATCATTTGTTTGCTTCAACTATATTTTTACCTTATGTGAAAAGTTTAAATTTAGAAAATTTAACGATCGCATCACCTGATATGGGAGGTTCAAAAAGAGCCTACGCCTATTCTAAATTTTTAGAATCAGATGTGGTAATTTGTTACAAACAACGAAAAGTTGCCAATGTAATTGACACAATGGAACTAATTGGTGAGGTAAAAGGCAGAAATGTTATTCTAGTTGATGATATGATAGACACTGGAGGCACGCTTGCAAAAGCAGCCGACCTAATGATAGAAAAAGGAGCATTAAGCGTTAGAGCAATTTGTACGCACCCCATATTATCTGGTGAGGCTTACGAAAAAATTGAAAATTCTAAATTAGTAGAATTAATCGTAACTGATTCAATTCCGTTAAAAAAAGCGTCAAACAAAATAAAAGTAGTGAGTTGTGCACCACTTTTTGCAGAAGTAATGCACATGGTACAGCACAACAATTCCATCAGTGGAAAGTTTTTGATGTAAATCAAAACAAATACTATCAATAGAAATTTGAAATTGATTTTTGAAATTGATATTGATATTGAAACGAATTATTAACAATTATATATATTTTTACAATGAAATCAATTTCGATTAAAGGATCAGAAAGAGAAAACGTAGGCAAAAAGGCAACTAAAGCCGTACGTGATGCTGGAATGGTTCCTTGCGTAATTTACGGAGGAAGTCAGCCAGTACATTTTACAGCAGAAAGCAAAGCTTTCAAAAGCTTGGTTTACACTCCAAACGCGCACACAGTTGCGATTGATTTGGCTGGAAAAACTTACAATGCTATTTTACAAGACATTCAATTTCACCCAGTATCAGATGCTATTTTACACATCGATTTCTTTCAACTAAACGACGAAAAAGAAATCGTAATGGAAGTTCCTGTAAAATTAGCCGGTACTTCTCCAGGGGTACTTTTAGGAGGTGTATTGAACTTAAATCAACGTAGATTGAAAGTAAAAGCATTACCAAAAAATCTTCCTGATTTTGTTGAAGCTAACATTTCTGAACTTCAAATGGGTAACAAATTGTATGTAACTAAAATAGCTACAAACAATTTCAAATTAATGCACCCAGACAACACAGTAGTTTGTCAAGTGAAGATTTCTCGTGCCGCTATGAAGGCTGCTCAAGAAGCTGCAAAAGCAGAAAAAGGAGCTGCAAAAAAGAAAAAATAATCTTTTTTACAACTTTCCCAATCAAGCACCAGGCAACTGGTGCTTTTTTTATGCCCAAAATCTAAAATAAATAACATTAGAAGCACACAACCCCTTTTCAAAAAGACACTTGGTCCCGCTTTCGCCTTTATCTTGCTCCGTAAACTACGCAAGGATATCGGCTCAATCGGGGCTAAAATCGACTTTTACATTTCAAAAGACAATCAAAAAGCCAAAAACTTCAAAAAGTCCAAAATCATAAAACTTTCATTGTGAAATAAAAAGTGCGTTTTTGTAAAATTTTTTACAAAAAATGTACCTTTGCCACATGAATTGGATTCAAAAAATATTTTTGAGAGAAAAAAAAGATAACACATTACCAATGAAAAAATTTCTCATAGTGGGCCTTGGCAACATTGGCGCAGAATATGTAAACACAAGACACAACATAGGGTTTAAAATACTCGATTATTTTGCAAAAAAAGAAAGCCTTACCTTTCAAACAGCAAAACTAGGAGACATTGCTGAATTCAAAATTAAAGGACGAACCATTTTATTGCTAAAACCAAACACCTACATGAATTTAAGTGGAAAAGCAGTAAAATATTGGATGGAAAAAGAAAAAATAGAAAAAGATAACCTATTAATAATAACCGATGACTTAAACATTGCTTTTGGAACCATTCGAATCAAAACCAAAGGTTCAGATGGAGGTCACAATGGACTAAAAAACATTCAATTACTACTTAACTCAACTGAGTACCCCAGATTTAGATTTGGGATAAGCGATGCGTTCAAAAAGGGCAAACAAATAGACTATGTACTTGGTGATTGGACCGACGATGAAAAATTAAAACTCACTGAACGATTAGAATTAAGTTCAAAAATAATTTCCTCATTTGCACTAGCTGGTTTGAACACTACGATGAACGAATATAATGGAAAGTAAAAAAAATGTTTAATTTTTTTCGATAATCAAAATTAATTGGCAAAATAATTTTTAATATAAACATTAATTTAAATCAATTTATATCAATTTATTTTTTATTTTTACCCAAATTAAAACCAACCATAACTATTTATAATGAAAAACTTTAATACTAAAATTACATTATTTTTTACAGCATTATTATTTACAACTGTAAGTTCAATTGCTCAAACAAATAATGGAAAAAATTTACTTTTTGGCAAAGAAGTTAGCCAAGAAAACAAGAATCCAGAAAATGGTATAATTCGTTGTGCAACCACTGAATATGAAGAGTATTTACAAGCAAATAACCCTAAAAGGCTAACTAGTGCAAAATTTGAAGCATGGTTAGCTCCTTTAGTTGAAAACTACAAAAAATTACAAATGGTAGCTTCTCAAACAGGTGGAATTATCACGATTCCAGTTGTAGTGCATGTCATTCATAATGGGGAACCTGTTGGAACTGCACCAAACATTACAGATGCACAAGTAGAATCTCAAATCACAGTTTTCAACCAAGATTTTAGAAAAATGATCAATACCCCTGGGTACAATACAAATACTGTGGGTGCAGACATTCAAATTCAATTTGCATTAGCAAAACAAGATCCTAATGGAAACCCAACTAATGGAATTCATAGAGTAAATCTATGTCAAGCATCATGGTCTGAAAATGCAATAGACAACACCGTGAAACCTGCAACCATATGGGACCCAACCTTATACATGAACATGTGGTCAATAAAATTTTCAAACACTCAATTATTAGGATATGCTCAGTTTCCTCAAACTAATTTATCTGGTCTAGCTGGACAAGGTGGCTCTTCAAACACCGATGGAGTAGTTTGTAATTATGCAACATTTGGAAGCAGCGACTTTAATGACGGAACTTTTATAACCTCTGCTCCTTACGACAAAGGCAGAACCATGACTCATGAAGTAGGTCATTATTTAGGATTATTACATACCTTTCAAGGTGGCTGTAGTAATAATGCAGGAGATTATTGTTTAGATACACCTGCATCGGCTTCAGCAACCTCGGGCTGTCCTTCGGTCAGAAATTCATGCACAACACTCTCCGGCAATGACATGGTTGAAAACTACATGGATTACTCTAATGACACATGTATGAACATCTTTACTGTTGATCAAAAAGCAAGAATTGCAACTGTTTTAGCTAATTCAGTAAATAGAAGTACGCTAGCAACTTCTACTAAAGATCAACCTATCACTCTTTTTGCTAATGATGCAGAAGTTATTGTTGAAGGAGTTTGCGGCGGAGCTAGTTCAGGTTCTTGCGGAACAACTGCATCGGGACAAAAAATAACAATTTATAATCGTGGGAATACAGCCTTAACTTCTGCTTCAATTTCATACTCGGTAAACGGTGGTTCAGCATCAGTATATAATTGGACTGGTAATTTAGCAACTCACAAATTTGCAACGGTTACAATACCTGTAACTTCAACAACTTCAGGGACACTTACTGCAGTAGTTACTACAGCAAATGGCGTTACAGATCAAAGATCTTCAAATAATACTAGTTCAGGTGACTACTATGCAGCTTCAACACCTACCAATTATACTTTTAACTCGCTTAGATTTAATTTAATTGGTGACAGATATGGAAGTGAAACAACTTGGAATTTAAAAAATTCTAATGGTACAACTTTATATAGTGGCGGTCCTTATTCCGATATAAATTCAAACACAACACAAACATTAGTAAACAATCAAACTTGGAATTTAGCAAGTAATGATTGTTATACTTTTACAATAAACGATAGCCAAGCTGATGGAATTACAGGAGTTTACGGAAACGGAAGTTATACAATTAAAAATGCAACAGGCACAATAACTGTAGCCTCAGGTGGAACTTTTTCGGCTTCAGAAAGCAAATCATTTAGCATCAATTTAACAACTGCTAATGACACATTTGCAGCTTTAAATAACATATATGTATATCCAAACCCAAGCAAAGACGTTATCAATATTTCATTACCAAACGAAATAGATTCTATTGATAATTTCACAATTTACAATACAATTGGTCAAAAAGTCTATCAACAAAAAGTAGCTTCAACTGCTGATTTAACAGTTTCTACAGCATCTTTCAGCAAAGGTATTTACTTAATTACTATTGAAAAAGATAACGAAAAAAAATCAATTCAATTCATAAAGGATTAAGACTATTTTCAAAAAAATTAGGGGTTGACTTTTTCAACCCCTTTTTTTATTTTCATATATTTGCATTTTAATTACAACTTTTGAAAACATTTACCTCTACAACCCATTTTTCACCATCTACAAAAACCATAATCACTATTGGCACTTTTGATGGCGTGCATATTGGGCACAAAAAAATTCTTCAAAAAGTGGTGGCTGAAGCCAAAAAAAACAATCTAACTAGCGCTGTTCTTACTTTTTTTCCGCATCCGCGATTTATCTTAAACCAAAATTCTGACCTAAAATTATTAAACACTATTGAAGAAAAAAAAGCTCTTTTAAATTCAACTGGACTTGATGCTTTACTAATCCATCCCTTTGATCAGGAATTTGCCAACCTTAGTCCTGAGCAATTTGTAAAAAAAATACTTGTCGATCAACTCAAAATCAGCAAAATAATCATTGGTTACGACCATCGATTTGGAAAAAACAGATCTGCTGACATCAACGATCTTATTCAATTTGGAACCAAATACAACTTTGAAGTAGAACAAATTTCAGCACAAGAATTAAACGAAATTGCCATCAGTTCAACTAAAATTAGAACCGCCCTAAACGAAGGAAATATCAATTTAGCAAACAACTACCTTGGCTACCCCTACTCTTTTTCTGGCAAAGTAATTAAAGGAAAACAAATTGGACGCACAATTGGATTTCCAACTGCCAATATAGAAATTCAAGAACCCTTAAAACTACTGCCTAAAAACGGAGTTTACATCGTTAAATGCCTCGTCAAAAATCAAGAAGTTAATGGCATCATGAATATTGGCAACCGACCTACCGTAAACGGAACTTCACAATCCATCGAAGTACATTTACTCAACTTTGACGAAGATATTTATGGCTTAGAAATCACCGTCAAAATGATTGATTTTATCAGAAACGAACAAAAATTTGAAAACCTCGATCAACTAAAATCGCAAATACAAAAAGACAAAATCCAAGCTGTTAATTTCATTAAAAATACGGCAAATTAAAAAAACATTGTTTCTTTTGTCAGAATTGCTTAATTTTGAAACCACATAAAAACAAATTATGAGCATCACAAAAAACGATTGGACCAAAGAAGAAATCATAGCAATATACAACAAACCCTTAATGGATTTATTGTTCCAAGCAGCTTCAATACATAGAGAAAATCACGATCCAAACGTGGTTCAAGTTTCAACACTTTTGTCCATTAAAACTGGCGGATGCCCCGAAGATTGCGGTTATTGCCCACAAGCAGCAAGATACCACACCGAAGTTGAAGGCAACGACCTAATGACGGTAAGCCACGTAAAAGCACAAGCGCTACGTGCCAAAGCAGGCGGATCATCAAGAGTTTGCATGGGTGCTGCATGGCGAAACGTAAAAGACGGACCCGAGTTTGACCAAGTACTCGAAATGGTACGAACCATCAATAAACTCGATATGGAAGTGTGCTGCACTCTAGGAATGATTACCGAAAACCAAGCGCACCGACTTGCCGAAGCAGGGCTTTACGCCTACAACCACAACCTTGACACATCCGAAGATTATTATAAAGAGGTCATCTCAACTCGAGGGTTTGAAGACCGTATAGAAACCATCCAAAACGTTCGAAAAACCAACGTAACTGTTTGCAGCGGAGGTATAATCGGAATGGGAGAAAGCATTGAAGACCGCGCCGGAATGCTCGTAGCACTGTCATCACTAAGTCCGCAACCCGAGTCAGTGCCTATCAACGCACTAGTAGCCGTTGAAGGAACACCCATGGAAGACGAAAAACCAGTCGAAATTTGGGAAATGATACGCATGGTAGCCACCACACGCATCGTAATGCCAAACACCCAAGTACGCCTCTCGGCAGGTCGCACCAACATGACCCGCGAAGGTCAAGCCATGTGCTTTTTGGCAGGTGCCAACTCAATATTTGCAGGCGATAAGCTCCTTACAACCCCAAACCCAGACGTGGAAGACGACATGAAAATGTTTGAACTTTTAGGACTACAACCCCAAAAACCGTTCACCAAAATATCCCAACCCAAAACCGTTGAAGCAGCCGACTCACAATACCAAGCCTTGGGCGAAAAACCAAAATGGACCCGACCAAGCCACACCATTGAGAAAAACCTAGCCGCATCAGGCAAAAAATAAAATAATTTGGGCGTGCCACCACAAAAAACCTTAACCTTTCAAAGGGTTAAGGTTTTTTTGTGCTGTCGGGCTTTCGGCTATATCTTTTGCCTGCCCAAAAAAAGGGCAGGCAAAAGGATGCCGCCTTTATCCCTCACGCGGTTCACGTAGTAATGACGTTTTGGAATGTAATACCAAACACTTATATAAAATAGTCTAAAGATGCGACGTTATTTTTTTTCAAGATTTTATAAAAAAATCATTTCATAGCTGGGCTACGTAATTATTTTTTTGTGAAATATTGGAGAAAAAGAACAAGTAGATTGGGCTATTTTATATAAGTGTTTGGTATAAACACTATTTTTTATCGAATTGCAATGTTAATAAAATATAAACAGTTACGTTAATCCAAATATTATTATTTTTACATTTACACATTACCAAAACTAATTACAAACAATTGCTCTAGTTTTAATTTAAAAATCTATGCCATTATTTCAAGCCGCAGTACTCAAAAAATATTTGAGCCAACAAGATTCCGCTAAAATTACAACTGCATTTACTGCCTATTCCGCTTATTTTCACAATGGCACTATTCAGGAAAATATTCGCAATAGTAAAGAAGAACAATTTCAGGAAGGATTTCTGAGGGAATTGTTCGTAACCATTTTGGGCTACACCCTCAACCCTACCCCAAATTTCAATTTAACGACTGAATACAAAAACGTAAAAGACAGCAAAAAAGCCGATGGTGCAATTTTAATTGACGATAACGTGCGTGCCGTAATTGAACTCAAAGGTACTAACACCACCGATTTAGGTAAAATTGAAGCACAGGCATTTGGTTATAAAAACAACCAACCCGAATGTGTGTATGTCATTACATCCAACTTTGAAAAACTTCGTTTGTATATTGACAATGCTATAGAATACCTAGAATTTAACTTGTTTCAATTGAACAAAGCCGAATTTGAATTGCTGTATTTGTGCTTGGCTTATGAAAACATTAAAAATAATGTTGCCAAATCCATCAAAGATCAATCGGTAAGTGAAGAAGATACCATTACCAAAAAACTCTACAAAGATTACTCGCTTTTTAAACGCGAATTGTTTCAGAATTTGGTACAACTCAACCCGCAATATGACCCGCTAGAATTGTTTCAGAAATCACAAAAATTATTAGACCGATTTCTGTTTATTTTCTTTGCCGAAGACCGTAATTTATTGCCTACCAACTTGATTTTCAGAATCAACAAAGAGTGGCAACAATTGCAACAAATGCGCATACAAGTATCGTTGTATGACCGTTACAAAACCTATTTTGACGACTTAAATACAGGTGCCAAAGTGCAGTTACCCGCCTTTAGCCAAACCAACAGTATTGATAAAGAAGAACACCAAATTTTTGCTTACAACGGTGGCTTGTTTAAAGAAGATGTATTATTAAACAGTTTGCTTATTGACGATGCTGTATTGTTTCAACATACCGAAAAGTTGAGCAATTACGACTTTGCCAGCGAGGTGGACGTGAATATTTTAGGGCATATTTTTGAAAATTCGTTAAACGAATTAGACGAAGTAAAAGCCCAATTAGAAGGTGGCGAAATTGACAAAACCAAAACCAAACGCAAGAAAGACGGTGTTTTTTATACCCCAAAATATATTACCAAATACATAGTTGAAAATACAGTTGGCAAATTGTGTACCGAAAAGAAAGCCGAGTTAGGCATGGCTGACGAAGACTACACCGCCGACAAAAAACGCCAAAAGAAAACCCTACAAGCCTTAGTTGAAAAAATAGATCACTACAGAAAATGGTTGTTGCAACTCACCATTTGCGACCCTGCTTGTGGCTCTGGTGCTTTCTTGAACCAAGCCTTGGATTTTTTGATTGCCGAACACCATTATATAGACGAGTTGCAAGCCAAGTTGTTTGGCGATGCCATGGTTTTGAGCGATATAGCCACCAGTATTTTAGAACACAACTTGTTTGGTGTGGACTTAAACGA
>JBILQQ010000063.1:0-4472 GCA_044373115.1 Flavobacterium sp. | reverse complement strand
GGAGATATGAATAATGACGGCAGAACAGATATAATTGGATTTGGCTATGGCGGTGTACAGGTTAGCTATCAGAATGTAAATGGTACTTTTGCTGGTGCTGTAAATTCAACAGGACAATTTGGTCGATCTCCAGATTCTGGTAACTGGAGTAACTTTAGGAAATATCCAAGATTTGTTAAAGATATGAACAACGATGGCAAAGTCGATGTAATTGGATTTTATTACACAGGGATAATAATTAAAAATTATTAGTTATGAAAATATTAGTGACAGGTGGTGCAGGTTATATAGGATCTCATTTGGTAGTCCAATTACTTTTAAAAAATTATGATGTAATTATTGTTGATTCTCTGGAGAAAAGTGATATAAAAACTTTAAAAGCTATAAAAAAAATAACAAGTAAGAAATTTAAATTTATTCAAGGTGATTTAAAAGACAACAATTTTTGTAAAGAATTTATAAAAGAAAATATCCCTGATACAGTAATACATTTAGCTGCTTACAAATCTGTTTCTGAGGGTGAAATTTATCCTGATTTATATTATGCTAACAATGTTGTTGCCACTCAAAATTTAATTGATGCAATGGTGGAAAATAAAATAAAAAATCTAATTTTTTCATCGACTGCTGCTGTCTATGGTCAAGTTGAAGATAAAGACTTGCCTTTAAATGAAGAAAGTATAGTTTCGCCAATAAATGTTTATGGAAAAACTAAGCTAGAAATGGAAAAAATTGTTAAAGAATATGCACTTAAATATGGACTTAATGCAACCTGTTTTAGATATTTTAACGTTGTGGGTTGCCATGAATCAGGTTCAATGTGTGAGGACTTAAAATATGCAACAAATTTAGTACCCGTTGTTATGAAAACATTAATTGGTATCCAAGATAAAGTGTATCTTTTTGGTAACGATTTTGATACCGCTGACGGCAGTCAAGAAAGAGATTATATCGATGTGAATGATCTAGCAGACGCACATATAAAAGTGATTGAAAAAAAAATGAATAGTGGGGGTATGGAAGTATTTAACTTGTCAACTGGTAAAACCATCAGTTGTTTGAAAATATTTGAAATTTGCCAAGAAGTAAGTCGGATAAAGCTAAACTGGGAAGTTTCAGATAGGAGGTCAGGTGACCCTGTAAAAGTTTATTCATCATATTTAAAAGCAAAGAATATTTTAGATTGGAATCCTAAATTTAATATTCAACAATCTATAAATAATCAGTGGCAGTTTATTTTGAAAAACAATGATTTATAAAAAAACTTTCCTTCTTATATTGGGGCTAATCTTAAAATTTGGAGCTATCTTGCTGGGTTTTCTTATAACTAAGATAATTTATAATTTTGACGAAAATAGCCTTACTCAATACAACTCAATAGTAGCTTTTACCAGCATATTATTATCCATAATCAATTTAGGAATACCACAAATAATTCAAAAGTACTACACTAAAAACGACACTAAATATAATATTGCTGATATTTGGACAAGTTTAAACTTTCTTAGGCTAATAAGTTATTTTTTTGGTATTTTAATTATCTTGTTTAGTCTTAAATTTTTAAATCTAGGTGACTTATTTAGCATTTTGGGAATTTTTACTATGCAATTTATACTCCTGGCAGACATAAATTTCAGGTCTGTTTGTGATGCCAATAATAAGAGCTGGCAATTTTCCATAACTGATTTTTTTTCTAAATTATTATTTTTAATATTGTTATATCTAGGTTCGATTAATAAGCAAAACAATCTTAATTATTACGTATACACAGGGCTTTTTGTTTATATCATTTTTATTTTACTAGATCAGTTTATTCACAGAAAGTCAGTTTTTTTTAGTAGTGTTAATTTTTCTTTTTTAAAAGAAATTTTTCCCGCACTGATTCATTTATCAATTTCAGGGATAATTTTTAGTTCGTATATAACAACAGATCGACTTTTTATAAAATATACAAGTTCCGACTATGCTTTAAATAGCTACTCTTTAGGCTACAAATTATTTGAGACGTATGCTGTTGCATCAGGTATTTTAATGCCCATTCTAGCAAGTAGTGTTAAAAAAAATATTGACCTCCAAAGGTTGTATTTTCTTGATAAATTGAAACACTCTTTCCTCAAAAAGATTAAAATAAAGTATTTAAGTATAGCCGAATCTCTAATGTTAAGTTTGTCTTTAGGCTTAGGGCTGAGTCTGTCTTCTTTTGTATTAAGCCCATTTATATTAAAGTTTTTAGACCCACAGAATATTTTTATCGAATCAATAGATTACATTAAAATTTTATCTATTGCACTGATTTTTTTACCGTCGATATCTCTTTTAGCTTTTTTAATCATTTTTTTGAATAAAGAGCAATACGAGCTTTACACTGGAATTATTATGATGGCTGTAACATTAAGCCTTTACTGGATTTTAATAACTAATTATGGTGGCTATGGTGCTGCTTGGGCTACTACTGTAGCAACTATTTTTGACTTATTTATATTAAAAATATATTTTCTTTATAAATCAATAAAAAACTATGACTAAATCAAAGTCTTCAATTTCAGTAGTTATAAACACTTTAAATGAAGAAGCAAACATTCAGTATTGCCTAGAATCAGTGAGCAATTTAACAGATGACATTATAGTTGTTGATATGCATAGCGACGATAGGACTATAGAGATTGCTAATAAATACAAGGCTAAAGTTTTTAAGCATAAAAAAATAGGTTATGTAGAGCCAGCAAGGCAGCTTGGCATCTCAAAAGCGAAATTTGATTGGATACTTGTTTTAGATGCCGATGAGATACTCACCTCAAAACTAAAGCATGAGTTAATAAAAATATACAATCAAAATAAATATGATGCAGTTAGTATCCCCTGGTCTAATTACATGCTAGGTCACAAAATGCGAGCGACTGGATGGGGTGCCTTGCAAGATACACATGTAAGGTTTTTTAAAAAGTCTAAGATTAATTTTTCAAGTGAAATACACAGCTCAATTGAACCAAAAAAAAATGCTAAAATATTTTACATAAAAGAAGAGGAAAAGTCTGTGCTACATTTCCCTAATTTTAACATAGAAAGTTTTATAGATAAAACCAACCGATATACAACAATAGAAGCTGAAAATATTTTTGATGGTATAAAAAAACCATACTCTAAATTTAAACCATTTAAACAATTTTTATTACGATATATAAAGCAAAAAGGTTATAAAGATAAATGGATAGGTTTATTTTTATCAATTAATATCGCATATTATTATTATCTAGTTAATCAAAAATACAAACTAATGCTAAATTACAAGTCTAAAAATATAGAACTTGAAACTAAAAAAGTCAGAGATAGGGTATCTAAAGAGTTAGGTAATTTGTAAATAAAAAATAGCCTGATCTCCACGACCTTCTTCGTTTAAAGAATCTGCTTTATTTTTAAAGTCTTCAATTTCTTTTACATCAAACAGATTCATGTTGTTTAAATATGATTCAGCTGAATGAAGTGGTATATTTTTTTTATATTGTTCACTCCCCATAAATTGAAATTCCGAAGAATCATAAATTACTTTTTTTACTGTAAAACCAGTTTTTTCAACTAGGTACTTAAAACTTTTTTCAGAATGTAAATACAAATGTCTAGGGGCGTCTAATTGAACCCAATCAACTTTATAATTATCCCACGCAAAAGATGAGCATAGGGGTATTCTAATTATTAAATATGAGTTTTTGTTTAATAAAGTTTTAACATCTAGCAAGGTTTTCTCTTGATTTGGAATATGCTCCAGCGAGTGATTCATTGTGATAATATCAAATTTTTCTTTGATTTCTACGGTATCTTTTTTTAAAATCTTTAAATTATCGTCATAAATAATATCTTTGTCTACATTTGGATCAATTCCAGTTAAATTTCTAAAGCCGCTATTTCTTAGTCTATAGAGCATTTCACCCTTGCCACACCCGATATCTAAGATACTATTTTCTTTATTTAAAGTAGGTATATTAGAAAATAAATATATTTGTGAATTTTGCAAAATCTTACTTGTTAGGAAATTTCTCCAAAAAATAATATAATTGTCTCTTAAATATTTAAGAGTATTTTTTAATTTGTTTTTGTATAGATTTGCAACACTTATATTTAGACTGTAGTAATCGTCAGAGCTGTAAAACCTCGATAGGTTGTCAGGTATATCGAGTATTTGTAAGCATTGGCAGTAGCTACATTGAAAATAAGTAAATATATCATTTGTACCAAACATCATTTCTTTTGCATCAAAAACCTGATTTTGATTTGATTCACCGCAAATCCTACATTTTGTGTTAGTCATATTAAATGAATAATAAATACCTTACAATAACTGTCAAAAAAACTTATTTGCTTAGTAATAAATCTAAATTATAAACAAATACCATCTATAATCGCATTGGTGATCCAGCCAAATTCTTTAAATTTACCTTTCAATAAAAAACCTAAGCCCATTCTAGTGAATTGATAAA
>JBILQQ010000062.1:0-4515 GCA_044373115.1 Flavobacterium sp. | reverse complement strand
CACCCGGAATTGCTACACTAACCGATTTCATAAAGTTTACATCCAGCTTAAATTCTGATTTTGTCCCGTTTGGGTTTTCAAAAACGATTGTGTCTGGAAAACTGATTTCAGGTTTTGGGGTTTCGGGGATTTCATTTTTGATTCCTAGAATTTCGTCTTCTTTTGCAAGGTCTTTCTGTTCAATATAATAAAGTGTAACTTTTCTATTTTCGGCTTTGTTGATGGCTTGTTTAAAATCTTCACCGTAGCTTCGGGATTTGAAATCATCTCTAATTTTTATTTTATTTTGAACAAAATTAAAAACAAAATTCACCCTTCTTTTAGCTAATGAATCATTGAATAAATGGCTACCATCTTCGTCAGTGAATCCATTAATAGCTACAATTTTTGATTCTTTGTTGAGCGTTAGCCATTGATTGAGTTTCTCGGTTTCGGGCTGGTTGAGTTCGTGTTTATTGCTATCAAAATAAACCACGAATTGCTCTTGAGCTTTAGCCGAAAACAAAACTCCAAAAAACAAAACTGTAAAAAATAATTTCTTCATTTTCATATAACGAATTTACGTAAAATATATTTTATCAATAAAATATAAAGTATATTAATTAAAAAAAAAGTAGTTTTGTAAAAAATACATTTATGAAACAAATATTATTTTCAGTACTATTTTGTGTGAGTTGTACATGTTATTCTCAGTCTGTTATACAATCAGTTAACTCTGGGAGCTTAATTACAGCTACTACTTCTCTATTAGTTGGCGAAATCGTTATTGTTCCTGCTCAAAATCAATCTAACTCTGGGTTAATAGGAATTTTAACGCAAGTAAATCAACAGCAATTAGAAGTTTCACAATTTGAGATTTCAGAACATATTGTTGTTTATCCAAATCCAACAAGTGCAACAATTTATTTTAAGACTTCTGAAAATTTTTTGAATGAAAATATATCAATTTACAATACTACAGGACAATTAGTTTTAGAAAGTAAAATTACAAATGATAATTCTTTAGACTTAAATCAATTATCAAGCGGTATTTATTTGATTCAATTTTCAAATAAAAAGTTCAACTCTTTCAAAATAATCAAACGTTAAATCATAAAACAATTTCAATATCAAAACAATTATGAAAAAAATAATTACCCTTTTACTTTTTTTAATTTCAACATCAGTATTTTCACAAGTACCACAAGGAATTTCTTATCAAGCAATTGCATTGAATGCTTCTGGAAACCCAGTTGTTACTTCAAATGTTGGGATACGTTTATCTATTTTAGATAATTCGGTATCAGGAACGGTTTTATATACCGAAACTCACACCAAAAATACTAATGCGCAAGGGCTTTTCAATTTAGTAATTGGGCAAGGAACACCTACAAGTGGAACATTTTCTAGTATCAATTGGGGTACAAATATTAAATTCTTAAAAATTGAAATGGATGTTGCAGGTGGAACTAATTATGTTTTGGTTGGTAGTACTCAATTAATTTCTGTACCTTATGCATTGGCAGCAGATAGTTTGGTTACTTCGCCAGGAGAAGGAATTACATTGGTTTCGCCTAATGGAACACCTTATCAAGTAACAGTAAGCGATAGTGGACAATTATCCTTACCTACAACTGCCAGTACATCACCAAGTACACCAAACAATTTTTATATGTATGGAACTTTTAATACATTTAATCCAACAACAGCATTGTTAATGGCTAATTTAAATAATGGAAATCTTCACCGATTTGGATATAGATATTTAACAGCAGGTACAGAATTAAAGTTTTTAGCTACTAACAACGCTAGTTCTCCTATTTATGGTGTTAATTTATCCAATAATCTTCAAGTAAATGGCGCTAGTTTTTTAGTAGATACTACTGGATTTTATTTAATTGATTTAGTGAATGGGGCAACTCCAACTTATCCTCTTGATAACTTTAATTTAGATTTAGATTCACTTTCTCCTAGATTAACAAGTGTTCTTTCATCAACCAGTTATAATAGCACCTATTCAGTAGCTACAAATAAATTTACCTTTAATTTCAGTATGTCAGCTAATAATTCTTTACAATATTATTTTAATTATTTAGATCCTAAAGGATCAGAACACGGTGACAATTTAACTGATGGAAGTATTGAAAGTAATGGTACGCCGATAACTATAACTAACACAACGTCATCACCAAAAAATTATAGAGTCGAGTTGACTATCAACTTTAATGGCTCTGCTACTTATACAGTTGTTCAACTTTAATTTGAAATTTAAAAAAATATAATTTAAAAACCTGCTAAAATGTAAATCTTAGCAGGTTTTTCTTTATTATATTTTATGTTTTAAAATTATCTAGTAAAAAGTAACTCTCTGTATTTGGTCAACGTCCAAATTTCGTCGTCAACTAGGAGTTCTAGTTTGTCGCAATGGTTTCTGATTTCTTCAAAATAAGGCTTAACCGTATTGCAATAAGTTTCTGCCATTTTTTGGGCATCTGTGAGTGCGTTTGCTTTTTTGCGAGCTTCAGTCATGGACTCAACCTTGGAGTTGATGCCTTCAATATGACCCGAAATTTGTTTGATAATTGCGATTTGCTCTTTGGCAAGGCTTTCATATTCGATTCCAAAAATTTCTTTGAGACCACGCACGTTTTCAATGAGTGTATTTTGGTATCTAATGGCTGTTGGAATAACGTTATTTCTAGCTATATCACCTAATACACGCCCTTCAATTTGGATTTTTTTGGTGTATTCTTCGAGTTCAATTTCGTAACGTGCTTCTACCTCAACGTGGTTCATTACGCTGAGTTGATTGAATAAATCTAATGCTTTTTGAGACACTTTTGCTTTGAGGGCTTCGGGAGTGGTTTTGTGGTTGCTCAAGCCTCGTTTTTTGGCTTCTTTTTCCCATGCTTCGCTATAACCATCTCCTTCAAAAAGGATGTTTTTGGTTACTTTAATGTATTCTCTTAACACATTGAAAATAGCTTCGTCTTTCTTTAATCCTTTTTTGTCAATTAATGCATCCACTTCTTTTTTGAAATCAATTAATTGTCTGGCAACAATTGCATTAAGAGTTGTCATTGCATTGGCGCAATTGGCACTGGAACCTACGGCTCTGAACTCAAATTTATTTCCGGTAAAGGCAAAAGGCGATGTTCTGTTTCGGTCGGTATTGTCCAACATTACGTCGGGAATTTTACCTACTACGTTCAGTTTTAAGTCGGTTTTTTCTTCGGGCGATAATTTACCTGTTGACACCCCTTCTAATTCGGCTAAAACTTTAGATAACTGTTGTCCAATAAATACCGAAATAATTGCTGGTGGTGCTTCATTAGCGCCTAATCTATGGTCGTTACTAGCAGTTGCAATGGATGCTCTAAGTAGCTCTTCATAGTCATTAACTGCTTTTATTGTATTGATAAAAAAGGTCAAAAACTGCAAATTACTCATTGGAGTTTTGCCAGGGCTTAATAAGTTTATGCCGGTATCTGTAGCCAAAGACCAGTTGTTGTGTTTGCCTGAACCATTTACACCTTTGAACGGTTTTTCGTGAAAAAGCACTTTAAAGTCGTGTCGCTCACCTACTTTGTTCATCACATCCATCAACAATGAATTGTGATCAACAGCAAGATTAGTTTCTTCAAAAATGGGAGCCAATTCAAATTGGTTGGGTGCTACTTCATTGTGACGTGTTTTAACAGGAATACCTAGCAACATACATTCTTCTTCTAGTTCTCTCATAAAATTGAGCGCTCTTGAAGGTATTGATCCAAAATAATGATCGTCTAGTTGTTGTCCTTTTGCCGATGCATGACCAAGTAACGTTCTACCTGTCATCAATAAATCGGGTCTTGAATATGCAAGCGCTGCATCTATCAAGAAATACTCTTGTTCCCAGCCCAATGTTGCGGTAACTTTTTTAACATTTTTATCAAAATATTTGCATACGTCTGATGCGGCTTCGTCAACAGCATTCAAGGCACGTAAAAGTGGTGTTTTATAGTCTAATGCTTCCCCTGTATAAGAAATAAAAACGGTTGGAATACACAATGTAGTACCATATATAAATGCAGGTGAAGTTGGATCCCAAGCGGTGTAACCTCGAGCTTCAAAAGTGTTTCGGATACCACCATTTGGAAACGAAGAGGCATCAGGCTCTTGCTGAACCAATTGACCTCCACCAAATTTTTCGATGGGATCTGATCCATCATATGAGGTTTCAAAAAAAGCATCATGCTTTTCTGCTGTTGTACCTGTAAGTGGTTGAAACCAATGGGTGTAATGAGTTACACCTTTAGAAAGCGCCCATTCTTTCATACCTATTGCAATATATTCTGCTAATTTTCTATCAATCTTTGAACCATGTAAAATAGCATCTTTAACAGCTTTATGTGCTTCTGAAGTTAAATATTGCTTCATTGCTTTTTCATTAAAAACATTTGCCCCAAAAAGCGCTGATTTTTTTCCTGATTCTTCAAACTTGATCGGTTTTCTGTTTGCAGCATCTTTTAGTGCTTGAAATCGTAAAATGGACAT
>JBILQQ010000040.1:0-19643 GCA_044373115.1 Flavobacterium sp. | reverse complement strand
GAAACTACTCTTTTTCATTAAAATATACACCATGAAAAAACAAGTAATCCCCGCAATATTATTTGCAATGCTGTCACTTACAAGTAGTGCACAAGACAAAAAAAGTCCAAAAGTAGGCGCTGATAAAAACACACAAGGTTGTATTGCCTCTGCTGGATATACCTATTCAAAACTTAAAAAAGACTGCATTCGAGTTTTTGAACAAAAAATTCAACTTTATGAAGTAGCTCCAACTGCCACTTATTCATCAATTGTTGCAGTTATTTTTAGTGATGACAAAGCAACAGTTGAACTGTTTATACCCAAAGAAAAGGAAAGTGTTGTTTTAAAAAGAACAGGAAAGAAAGGAAATTACATTTGGAAAAACGAAAATTATTCCTTCACAGGAAACACAAAATATGTGTTGAAAAAAGGAGTAAAAGTTATTTTTAAATCCTAAAAAATAAAAAACCGTTCAATGAACGGTTTTTTTGTATCTTTAAAACTTATTTTACAGAATAAATAAGCTATGAAAGTTAGAAATATTATTCAAATTGCTGCTGCCGCAGAAAACAATGCGTTAGGGAAAGACAATCAATTATTGTGGCATTTACCCGATGATTTTAAACGGTTTAAAGCCCTAACTACAGGTCATTTTATTATTTTAGGACGAAAAACTTTTGAAAGTTTTCCTAAACCCTTGCCTAATCGAACCCATGTAATAATTACAAGAAATGAAAATTATCAGGCTGCAGGGTGTTTGGTAGTACATTCCATTGAAGCAGCGATGGCATGTGTTCCAAAAAACGAAGACGTATATATTATTGGTGGTGCCGAAATTTACAAACAAGCACTACAAATCAGCACTAAAATTGAACTTACAAGAGTACATCAAGAGTTTGAAGCTGATGCGTTTTACCCTGTTATAGATGCCAATGAGTGGCAGTTAATAGCAAGTGAATACCATCCTAAAGACGAAAAACACCTAATTGATTTTACGTTTCAAACATTTGTAAAAAAATAAGTAACTATTTCTTTTTTCGTTTCGTACTTTTGTGACCTAAAAATCAAGTTAATGGCTACCAATATTACTCCCTACAAAGATTCAAAACTAGGAAAAAAAGAACAAGTTGCTCAAATGTTTGACGCAATTTCGGGAAACTATGATGGACTAAATCGTGTTATTTCTTTTGGGATTGATGTAAAATGGAGAAAAAAAGTACTGCAATTAGTTGAAAATAAAAACCCAGATACAATTTTAGATATTGCAACGGGCACGGGTGATTTGGCTATATTGATGACCAAAACTAAAGCAACTAAAATAATAGGTTTAGATATTTCGGAAGGGATGTTGGACGTTGGTAGAAAAAAAATTTCAGATAAAAATTTACAAAATAAAATAGAAATGATTTTGGGCGATTCTGAAAATATGCCGTTTCCTGACAATCATTTTGATGCAATTACAGTTTCGTTTGGTATTCGAAATTTTGAAAACTTAGAAAAAGGACTTGGTGAGATTTTAAGAGTATTAAAACCGAACGGTATTTTTGTGATTTTAGAAACTTCAAATCCAACCAAAACCCCATATAAACAAGGATATAACTTTTACACAAAAAATATTTTACCATTAATAGGAAAACTTTTTTCAAAAGATAATGTGGCTTATGGTTATCTATCAGAGTCAGCTGCCGTTTTTCCATTTGGTGAAGCTTTAAACAATATTTTACGAAAAGTTGGGTTTATAGATGTAGTAGCAATGCCTCAAACATTTGGTGTAGCTACAATTTATACATCAACAAAAAAATAAGTTGGATGAAAAAAAACGTTATTATATTACTTTTTTTATGTACCCCTTTTGTTTTTTCTCAAACAAAAGGAATGTTTAGCAAATCGCCAATTATCAATTTAGAAAATTGGGACAAACAACGTACGTATTGGGGTTATTTTTTAGGATTTAATTCGTATGATTTTAAATTTGAATACGAAAATTATGGAAAAGACATTTTAGTGAACAAAAATTCAGGTTTTAATGTAGGACTTATTGGCGATTTGCGATTGTTTGAAAATTTGAACTTACGCTTTGAGCCAGGGTTGTATTTTACCCAACGAAATTTAACTTTCACCAATATTACGGACCCAAATGATGCTTTGCGCGAAGTAAAATCAACCTACATTCACTTACCTTTATTGCTAAAATTTTCTTCAAAAAGAACCGGGAATATTCGTCCTTTTCTTGTAGGAGGTGTTTCCCGTACATTAAACCTTTCAAGCAATTCAAATTTAAAAGACGACAACGAACAAGAAATTTTCAGAGTAACAAAATGGACCAACAATTACGAATTGGGTTTTGGCATTGATTTATATACCGAGTATTTTAAATTCACTCCTTCAATTCGAGGAGTTTTTGGAATGGGAGACGAATTAATTCGTGATAATTCGACAACAAGCCCTTGGACATCAAACGTAAATTCAATGAGTTCTCGAGCCATTTTTATCAACTTTACTTTTCAATAGAGCTTCGTTTAAATTCACTTAAAAAAATTGCTGTAGCCATTGCAACGTTTAAACTTTCAGCTTTTTGAACGGTTCCAAATTTAGGTATTGCAATTTTATTTGTTGTTAATTTTTCAATTTCGGTTGATATTCCATTAGCTTCATTTCCAAGAACTAAAATGGCATTTTTTGGTAAAATTTCCTTGTAAACATTTTTTCCGTCCATAAAAGTGCCGTAAATTGGTAAATCTAAAGTAGGTAAAAATGTGTTTAAATTTTCATAATATACATTTACCCTAGCAATTGATCCCATTGTAGCCTGAACCACTTTTGGATTATAAATATCCACTGTTTGATCAGAACAAATAATGTTATTTACCCCGTACCAATCACACAATCGAATAATTGTACCCATATTTCCAGGATCTCTAATGTCGTCTAAAACAATTGTTAAACCTGAAATTTCTTGGTTTTTTTGAGTCGGAATTTGAAATAGTGCCAAGCAATTGTTCGGTGAGGATAAACAAGTTATTTTTTTTAAATCATTTTCAGTAACAATTGTTCTTTTTTCAGAAGGAATTTCTAAAAAAATACCTTCAGAAACGTACAAATGTTCTAGCACAAAATTTGATTGTAATAATTCTTGAATTACCTTTACACCCTCAGCAATGAATAATTGACTTTTTTGTCTGAATTTTTTTTGTTGTAAACTAGTAATTAACTTAATTTGGTTTTTACTAACCATAAAAAATGTACTTTTGAATTAAAATTAGCATCTTTTGAAAAAACGCATTACAAAAATATCATTAATTATTTTAATAGGACTCATTATTTCCTGTAATTCAACAAAAAGAGTTGCGGAAGGTAAAAGACTCCTAACCTCTGTTGATATAAATGTGAATGACATTAAAAATACTGAAGAGGACGTTTATTTTCAATTATATCAAAAACCTAATTCAAAATTTTTAGGTTACCGATTGCGTTTAGGATTGTTTAATTTGGCTAAGCCCAAAAGCGATTCATTGTACCATCTTTGGCTAGCTAAAAAACCAAAAACCCACCAATTTTTAAAGAAATTACTATCAGAAAAGCAAGTAAACCGATTAGGAAAGTCATTTGTTGTTTCAGGATTTGATAAATTTTTAGTAAAATTAGGCGAAGCACCTGTTGTTTTTGATTCGGTAAGCACATTAAAATCATTAAAAAGATTACAATCATATTATTACAATAAAGGTTTTTTTAATGTAAAAACAAAGTTCTCAACGGATATTTCTAAAGACAAAAAAGTAGGTGTTAAATATGATATACAACTTGGCAAACCATTTATTTTAGATACAATTTCAACAGAAATAGCCTCACCTGCTTTGGACTCACTTTACAAGTTAAAAGCTACAAACTCTTTTGTTAAAAATAAACAACAATACAAAACTGAAGATTTTGAAAATGAAAGAACAAGAATTACAAATGAATTTAGAAACAATGGTGTTTACGCCTTCCAACCCAATTACATCACTTTTCATTTGGACACTATTGATAAAGGTACCAATGTAAATTCCAAATTAATAATAAGAGATCAGGAAATTAGAGTAAACGATACCACAAAAACACAGCCGTTTTCCATTTATACCATCAGTAAAATTAATGTTTTTACAGATGTTTCAAATAAAAAAAACAATATTTTTGTAAAAGACAGTGTGCTTTACAACGGATTTCATATTTATAGTGAAAACAAACTTAAATACAGACCTAAGTCATTAACTGATGCCATTTTTATTTCGCCAGGAAGTGTTTTTTCTGAAACAAAAACGGTATTGACTTCGAAATATTTGAGTAATTTACAAGTTTTTGATTATCCAACTATCAACTATCAAATAGATAAAAAAAACAAAAATGCCTTAATTGCAAATATATTTTTAACTCCAAGAGACAAATATACTTTTCAAATATCTGCTGATTTTATTCATTCCAACATTCAAGATTTTGGAATTTCGGGAAATACCTCACTAAAAATAAATAATGTATTAAATGGCGCCGAAACTTTTCAAATAGGATTGAGAGGGAATGTAGGTGCTGCAAAAGATTTGGCCAATCCAAATAATAATTTTTTTAATATATCGGAATACGGTATTGATGCCAAATTAAATTTTCCGAGAATATTTTTTCCTTTTAAAACAGAAAAAATTATTCCGAAAAGCATGATTCCTACCACCACATTAGCTGTTGGGTATGCCAAACAAACAAATATTGGATTGGATAAACAAAGTTTTACGGGTTCGTTTTCATACAATTGGTCGCCCAAAAAAAATAAATCATTCAAATTTTCATTAATTGATGTTCAGTTTATTAACAATGTAAATATTGGAAATTATTACAATGTTTATACATCATCCTACAACACATTAAACGAAATAGCAGTAAAATATAATGCAGATTTAAGTTATTTTAATAATGGAAAGTATGCCGACGGATTGATTATTAATTCTGGTATTGACGATTGTTTTAACGACCCATTAGTTATAAATCAAGTGTTACTTAATGAAACGGATATAAAAAGAGTGTTTAGCGTTTTTGAACGAAAAAATAGGCTTACTGAAAACAATCTAATAGTTTCTTCCAGTTTGCAATACAATTTCAATACACAAAAAGATGCAAACGACGAAAATTATTTTGCCATAAAAACAAAAGTTGAATCAGCAGGAAATGTGCTGTCATTGTTTTCAAAAGTTTCGAGTGAGATTCAAAATCAAGATGCAAAAATGTTATTTAATGTAGCCTATTCACAATACATTAAAACAGAATTTGAGCACATAAAACATTGGCAAATTGGACGAAAAAAAGTGATTGCAGTTAGGAGTTTTTTCGGAATAGCAATTCCTTATGGCAACTCAGCAAGTATTCCGTTTTCACGAAGTTATTTTGCAGGTGGAGCCAATGACATCAGAGCTTGGCAACCTTATAGTTTGGGGCCTGGAGCAAGTGTTGGTTTTTTAGATTTTAACGAAGCCAACATGAAATTCACTTGCAACGCTGAATACAGATTCCCTCTTTTTTCAAAAATGTACGGCGCTTTATTTGTAGATGCAGGTAATATTTGGAATGTTTTTGACAATGTTGACGATCCTGAGTATAATTTTTCAGGTATAAAATCATTTGAAAGCATTGCAATAGGATCAGGATTTGGATTACGATATGATTTCGGATTGTTGGTGTTTCGGGTTGATTTCGGACTAAAAACCTACAATCCATCAAAACTTGACGGAGAAAAATGGTTCAAAGAAATAACTTTATCAAAAACTGTTATAAATTTTGGAATTAATTATCCGTTCTAAAAATAGAAATTATTATTTTTGCAAACTTAACCTTAAAATAAAACACTACACAATGGCTCATAACATTAAACCTGGAGTTGCTACTGGAGATGAAGTACAAGCAATTTTTAATTATGCAAAAGAAAAAGGATTTGCATTACCCGCAGTAAATGTAACCGGTTCAAGCACTGTAAATGGCGTAATTGAAACAGCTGCCAAACTAAATGCGCCTGTAATTATACAATTTTCTAACGGAGGAGCACAGTTCAATGCAGGAAAAGGCCTATCAAACGCAAATGAACAAGCAGCAATTCTTGGTGGTATAGCTGGAGCAAAACATATTCATACTTTGGCAGAAGCTTATGGTGCAACAGTTATTCTTCATACAGACCATTGTGCAAAAAAATTACTCCCTTGGATTGACGGATTGTTAGATGCGTCAGAAAAACATTTCGCCGAAACCGGAAAACCATTGTTTTCATCACACATGATTGACCTTTCTGAAGAGCCAATTGAAGAAAATATTGAAATTTGCAAAACATATCTTGCCAGAATGAGCAAAATGGGTATGACCCTTGAAATTGAACTTGGAATAACAGGTGGGGAAGAAGATGGTGTTGACAATTCAGACGTTGACAGCTCTAAACTTTACACCCAACCCGAAGAAGTTGCTTATGCCTATGAAGAACTTTCTAAAATAAGCCCTAAGTTTACTATAGCAGCTGCTTTTGGAAATGTACATGGAGTTTACAAACCTGGAAACGTAAAATTAACTCCAAAAATATTAAAAAATTCTCAAGATTACGTCCAAAATAAGTTCAACACAGGTCATAATCCAGTTGATTTTGTTTTTCATGGCGGTTCAGGTTCAACGTTAGAAGAAATTAGAGAAGGTATTTCTTATGGAGTGGTAAAAATGAATATTGATACTGATTTACAATTTGCTTTTACTGAAGGTGTTAGAGATTATGTCGTTAACAATGTTGAGTATTTAAAAACACAAATTGGTAACCCAGAAGGTTCAGAATTACCTAACAAAAAATACTATGACCCACGCAAATGGGTACGCGATGGTGAAGTTACTTTCAATACACGATTGGAACAAGCTTTTGCTGATTTGAATAATATCAATACATTATAATACAAACAATGGACTGCAGTTTTGTTTAAATTGCAGTCTATTTTATTTAAAAAAATACTAATTATGGCTTGGTTTAAAAGAACAGAAAAAGGAATTACAACTGCAACCGAAGATAAAAAAGATGTACCTAAAGGACTTTGGTACAAATCACCAACAGGTAAAATCATCGATCAAGATGAGCTTGCTCGAAATTTGTGGGTAAGTCCCGAAGACGATTTTCATGTCAGAATAGGTAGCAAAGAATATTTCGAAATTCTTTTTGACGATAATCAATACAAAGAATTAGATGAAAAAATGACATCCAAAGATCCGCTTCATTTTGAAGATACAAAAAAATATGCTGATCGATTAAAAGATGTTCAAGCTAAAACAAAATTATACGACGCTGTAAGAACAGGCGTAGGAAAATCAAAAGGAAAAGAATTGGTAATTTGTTGTATGGACTTTGCTTTTATTGGCGGCTCTATGGGTGCAGTAGTTGGTGAAAAAATTGCAAGAGGTATAGATTATTCAATTAAAAATAAAGTTCCATTTGTAATGATTTCAAAATCAGGTGGTGCCCGAATGATGGAAGCTGCTTACTCATTAATGCAATTAGCAAAAACTTCAGCAAAATTGGCACAGTTAGCCGAAGAAAAAATACCATATATTTCATTATGTACTGATCCTACAACAGGAGGAACAACTGCATCGTATGCCATGTTGGGTGACATCAACATATCTGAACCAGGTGCGTTAATAGGTTTTGCAGGTCCTCGTGTAGTGCGTGACACAACAGGAAAAGATTTGCCAGAAGGTTTTCAAACAGCCGAGTTTGTTCTTGAACACGGATTTTTAGACTTTATTGCACCTCGAAAAGAACTTAAAGATAAAATCAATTTGTACCTTGATTTAATATTAAATCAAGAGGTAAGATAAAAAAATGACTCGAGAATTTTTCTCGAGTTTTTTTTTGTTTATTTTTACTAAAAAAAATTATGATAGCCAAAATAACTATAGCGTCAATTGATTTTGAAATAGATTTATCAAAACCAATAGACATTTCATTACCCATCACAAATACTGAACAAAATCCGATTGCTTGGTATATTCAAAAACCAGAAATTAATCCTGTTCAATTTGGCGATTGGATAGGGAAAGTAACCGAAGGAAGCTCAACAAATTTTAATAATATTTATTTTAACCCGCATGGACACGGCACTCATACCGAGTGTTTAGGACATATTACACACGAATTTTTTAGTATTAACCAATGTTTAAAAACATTTTTCTTTCAAGCCCAATTAGTTTCAATAACACCCGAAAAAATTGAAAATGATTTAGTTATAACCGAAAATCAAATAAAAAATATTCTTGAATCAAATGCCCCCGAAGCATTAATTATTAGAACCTTACCAAATATAGCATCTAAAAAACATACCAATTATTCAAATACAAATCCACCTTATTTGTCTGAAAACGCAGCTCATTTAATCAAAAATAGTGGTGTACAACATTTACTTATTGACTTGCCAAGTGTAGATAGGGAAGAAGACGAAGGGAAATTACTTGCACATAAAGCATTTTGGAATGTTAAGGATACCAAAAATTTGAATAACGATGCTAGATTAAATAGCACAATTACAGAGTTAATTTTTGTTGAAAACCAAATTCAGGATGGGAATTACGTATTAAATCTTCAAATTGCTTCTTTTGAAAACGATGCAACACCAAGCAAACCAATTTTATATAAAATTATCTAAAAGTGGATATTCAGCAATTTTACGAATTTAGTTTATCAAAAAAAGGGGTTACTGAACATTTTCCTTTTGATCAGGATACGTTAGTTTTAAAAGTAGGTGGAAAAATGTTTGCACTTACCTCACTTTCAGATTGGGAAAAGGGGAATCCGTCGGTTAATTTGAAATGTAATCCAGAACGAGCAACTCTTTTAAGAGCCACTTATGAAGCTGTTAACCCAGGATGGCACATGAACAAAACACATTGGAATACAATCAGTATAAACGGCGATGTTAGTTCCAAATTACTTTGCGAACTCATAACTCATTCGTATGAATTAGTCTTTTTTAGTTTGCCAAAAAAAATCCAATCACAAATTCAAGATATTCAAATTTAGGCATTACTTTTGTTACATAATTTCAAAAATAACAACTCACTATGATAGATAATTTAAAAAAAATACTAAACGAAGACCAAGACCCTAAGGCAATTGAAAAGATAACTTCTAAACTAAGCAATCTTTTGATGAATAACGAAGAGGTTGGTTACATCGCTGTACAAAAAAAACCAGCTGTAACTATATTACCCGATAGTATTGTGGTTACAAACAAAAGAATTATTCTATGTAAACCCAAAAATTTAGGGCTTTCAATGGAATTTATTGATACTGATTGGGCAGATGTAACGGCTAGTTTTGTAAAAGAAGGAATTTTAGGATCCGATTTCACCTATACCACTAAGTCGGATATTACACATACCGTAGATTATTTACCAAAAAATCAAGCAAGAAAATTATACACCTTTGCCAAAGAACAAATAGATGTTTTAAAAAATGGAGTAACGATTACGCCTTCAACTAGTTTTGTAGAAACAACTTCTGAAATTGAAGAAATTGAAACTGAAGAAGTAACTAATTTTGCAGAATTAGTTCCTGAAAATACAACAGCAGTTGAGGTAGCATCAAATACAAATTCTGACCATCCTTTAGCTCAATTATCTAAAGAAGAATTGTTTGACAAGCTTCAAAACTACAAAAAATTACTTGATAATGGATTGATTCTTCAAGGGGAATACGATCGATTAAAAAATGAAATTATCAACTTTTTGTAATTTTTTCATGAAATATTCGCCTTTAATTTTAAGCTGCTTATGCTTATTGTTGTCATGTAAGTTAGAAACCAAAAAAGAAACCAAAAAAGAAACCAAAAAAGAAACTAATAATAGTAATAAAGTAGTAAATACGGCAGTAAATGAAGTTGATTTATTGCCTATTTCATCTACCAATCAAATAGTAAGACATAATTATTTTACCCTTTCTTACAACGAAAAATATGAGCAATCGGAATGGGTTGCGTACACAATTGCTGCTCAAAACCAATCAAATCAACACTTTGAAAGACCTTTTTACATTCAAGACGAACAAGTAACTACCAAATCGGCTGATTGGCGAAATTATAAAAAATCGGGATATGATAAAGGACATCTTTGTGCTGCGGCTGATATGAAATTTTCAAAAAAAGCTTTCGACGAAACGTTTCTTACCTCAAACATTTCACCACAAAAGCATGATTTTAATGAAGGAATTTGGAACCGATTGGAACAAAAAACACGTTATTGGGCTACCAAATATAATGGGGTTTATGTGGTAACTGGCCCTGTGCTTTCGGATGGTTTGTCAACAATTGGTCAGGAAGATGTTGCTGTTCCCAACTATTTTTATAAAATAATTCTGAAAGAAATAAATGGTACAAAATCCATTATTGCATTTATGATGCCAGCTCAGGACAGTGATGCACCTTTGTACAATTTTGTCACTTCTGTTGACAACATCGAAAAAATAACAGGCATCGATTTTTTTCCAAACCTAGAAGACAGTTTAGAAAATGAATTAGAAAAAAATAATAATTATAAAGCTTGGAGTTTTAATTAATACCAAGCATATTTTTAAATAGGTTTGGTATAATTTATTTTGGGCGTGTCCGTGTTGCACAAAATACACAATAAATTAGTTTATATAGTTAAGCAACACGGTCGCGTTTTCCGCTGTATCTTTATTTTATTTTCAAGGAAAAGTGCTTTTTTAATAGATAAAATTGGAAATGAAAATAAAATAAAGGATGCCGCTTCAACCGCTCACGCAAAACAAAACGATTACCACTCATTTACTTTATTTGCATCCATTTTTAGGAAAATAAATAGCAAAATGGTGAAGCCCCAAAGCCCTGAACCACCATAAGAAAAATAGGGTAGAGGCACTCCAATTGTTGGGAATATACCAATTACCATTGCAATATTTACAAAAAAATGAATGAACAAAATTGCCGCAACGCAATAGCCATACACTCTACTGAATTTAGTTTTTTGCCGTTCTGCCAAATAAATCACACGTAAAATTAAACCAGCAAATAATCCAATTACAAATACTGAACCTACAAATCCCCATTCTTCTCCAACCGTACTAAATATATAATCAGTATGTTGTTCAGGTACAAACCCACCTTTTGTTTGCGTACCCTCTAGGTAGCCTTTTCCAATCCAACCACCTGATCCAATTGCAATCTCTGACTGGTTAGTATTGTAACCAACATCTTTTAAATCTACCTGTTTACCTAGTACAATATTGAATCGGTCTCTATGATGTTGTTTGAACACATTGTTAAATACATAGTTTACAGAAAAACTAAACCCGCTAACTATAAGTAACAAAAGCGCACTTAAAATTAAATTTCTATCTACAATTCTACTTCTAAAATAGTTGATAATTAAGGCAACAAAAGTTATTCCAATAATCAAAAACGGATTATCAAAGGCTAGGGTCAGCATGAAAAGTATAATTGCAATAAAACCAGTCCAAACAAACCAACTTGGCAATCCTTCTCTGTATAATACTAAAATAAAAGCACTGAAAATCAGAGCGCTACCAGGATCGGGTTGTGGTAAAATTAAAAATATTGGTAAAAAAATAATTAATAGTGCTTGTATTTGTCGGTTAACATCTTTCAAACTAACTTGAACATCACTTAAATACTTTGCTAAAGCTAATGCTGTTGCTGCCTTTGCAAATTCTGATGGTTGTAAAGTAAACCCACCAATTCCATACCAGCAGCGTTGCCCTGCAATAGTTTTACCAAAGGCAAACAAACCAACAAGTGCAATTAAAGAAATAATAAATATAACTATTGAAAATTTTTCGTAGAATTTAGCATCGATAGTTAATATTACAAAAATGAGAGGAATTGTACAAAGAATAAATAAAAACTGTTTGCCATAAATTTGGGTAAAATCAATTATTGCACTTGAATCTGCATTTGATGACAGGGAAGATGAGTAAATATTTAACCACCCCATCAGCACTAAAGCTAAAAAGATAATTACACTAATCCAATCTATATTACTTATTACATTTTGATTTTTCATCCCTAATTGGTAACCTACTTTTGTTTATTTTTTGATTGTGTCAACTGAAGTTTTTATTTTCTCTATGCTATCTTGTTTTTTTATTTTAATAAATGCAATACTATCTTGTTTTTTTCTTGGAAGTAATTTTTCATACTGTCCTTGTAAACTTCCATTTAACATTCTATTTTCTAAATCCACTCGTGTTATTTTCTTTTTTAGATACTTTTCAATCATTAACGAGGTAATTGGTCCAGCCCATCTTTTTCCCCAATACCCATTTTCAACAAACACTGCTATGGCAATTTTTGGATTTTCTTTAGGTGCAAAAGCTACAAAAATGGAGTGATCCTGAAGTTTAACTCGTTGTCCATTTACTTTTAAATAGTTTTCGGCTGTTCCTGTTTTACCACAAATATCTATACCAACAACGTTTAATCCACTTGCGGTTCCCAAGTTATATACATCATAAAGCCCGTTAATTACTGGTTCAAAATGTTTTTTGTCAATGGTAGTCAGGTGTTTGGTTCTGAAGCTTTTATCAATTACATTTCCTTCAATTTTTTTAATAATATGTGGTGTGTAATAATAACCTCTGTTAGCTACTGTAGCCATCATGTTTGCTAGCTGAATGGGTGTCATCAAAATTTCTCCTTGCCCTATGGAATTGGAAACAATTGTTTTTTCGTCCCATCCCCATCCTGGATAAAGTTTATTATATGTTTTTGAGGTAGGAATGCTTCCTGCTTTTCCGGTTGGTAAATCGGTTCCCA
Organism: Flavobacterium sp.; assembly: GCA_044373115.1. Lineage (GTDB taxonomy): Bacteria > Bacteroidota > Bacteroidia > Flavobacteriales > Flavobacteriaceae > Flavobacterium. Next base: position 6,834 of record JBILQQ010000040.1, on the reverse strand, counting down.
TGTAGTCTCCAAGTCCAAAGCTTTTAATGTGTTTAGCCCAAACGTCAACACCATCAGCAGGCTTTTTGTATTTTTTTATGATGTTCATAAATACATTTGCAAAATAAGTATTACATGAATTGTAGATGCCATTATGCAACATAGAAATTCCCGAATCATGGCATTTCATGAATCTACCTCGCGCGTAGCTAAATCCATGATGACAAACAAAAGATGTTTGTTCAGTAATAACTTCTTCTTGGAGTCCAATAAGTGCTGTTAGTATTTTAAACGGTGACCCAGGAGGGTATTCTGCTAACAAACCCCTGTCATAAAGTGGTTTAGCAATAGAATCTCTGTAAAGTTTGGTGTAATTTTTTGATCGTTGTCTGCCCACTAAAATAGCTGGATCGTATGACGGTGCTGTTACCAGAGCTAAAATTTCGCCAGTTTTAGGTTCAATAGCAACAATACCTCCCCATTTATTGATCATTAATTCCTCTCCGTATTTCTGAAGTTCAGCATCAATGGTTAATGTCAAATCTTTCCCTTGTTTAGCTATTGTGTCGTACCTACCTTCTTTATAAGACCCAATTTCTCGGTTAAATTTGTCTTTTAAAATATATTTCACGCCTTTTTGACCTCTTAAAAAAGCTTCGTAACTTTCTTCAACACCTTGTTTACCAATTAGATCGCCTCCAATATAATAAGGGTTTTTGGCAATAATTTTTTCATTTACTTGGGTAATAAATCCAAAAACATTTGAACCGTGTTGATATTGATAGTCACGTAAGGCTCTTTTTTGAATATAAAATCCCTGAAATTTTCTAACCTTTTCTTGAAAAGCGGCGTATTCTAATTTGTTTAATTGTGCTAAAAATACTGAAGGCAGCATAGGACTATAAACTTTAGCCTTTGCCATTTTTTCGTCAAAAAATTCTTTGGTAATGTCTAGTAATTTACAAAACTCAACGGTATCAATATTTTTTACATCTCTTGGTACAACCATTACGTCATACGAAGGCTGATTTGCTACCAATAATTTGTTATTTCTGTCATAAATATAACCTCTTTCGGGATAGTCATATTTTATTTTAATGGCATTATTTTCAGATTTTAATTTGAAAGAATCGTCTATTATTTGTAAAAAAAATAATCTTACCAAAAGTAAAATGGTTCCAATAATTACTATAGCAGGGAGTAATATTTTTCTCATTATTTAATTGGTTTGATTAAATAAATAATTAATATTGAAAGAATTGTTGTGTAAATTGTACTTACTAATGTTCTTACAATGATTTCCCATATTGACATTAATGTGAAAATTTCTAATATAAATAAGGTAAAATGATGCAAAATTACTGATAGTACAATAAATGAAAATCGTTCAGGAGATAGCTTGTCTAGTATTTTAACTGTTTGATACTCATAACTTAATCCAAACGAAAATTTGAAAAGATACGGTCTTAAATAGGCTAAAGTTAGACACGCAGTTGTGTGTATTCCGCCTGAATTCCAAAATAAATCCATAAGTAATCCTAACAAAAAACTAGACAATAACAATGCGTTTTTGTTTCCATTTACAGGATACAAAATAATAAATAATAAATAGGGAAAGGGGTTAATAAATCCTAAAAAATTGATATTATTAAATATAAGCACTTGTACCGCAAGCAGTAAAATAAATCGGATAAGATTATATAACAATGTGCTATTCATCTTTTTTTATTGTTTTTTCAAGTTCTTCAATTTCTTTTTTATCTTTATTTTTAATGATATAAACATGACCAAGGCTAGTCATGTCATTAAATAATTTCACATTAATTGTAAAGAAATTAGTTTCATTATCAATATAAATTTTGTCAATGGTTCCAATATTTATATTCTCCGGAAATATAGTTGATTGACTTCCTGTTACAATAGTATCGCCCTTTCTAACCGAAGCTAATCTTGGTACATCAATTAGTTGAACAAATCCGGTGCTTTTTCCATTCCAAATTAATGTTCCAAAATGGTTGGATTTTTTTATTTTCGCATTTATTTGCGATTTTGTGTTCAATATACTTATAACAGTTGCATAGTTAGGTGATGTTGTTTCAATAATTCCAACTATCCCTGCGCTGTTAATTACTCCCATGTCAGATATAATACCACTTTTAGTTCCGGCATCTATTGTTAAAAAATTTTCATGGGAACTGTATGAGTTTTTGATAACCTTAGCTGTAATCAAATCTGTTTTTTTTACTCCTTTTATGGAGTCTAAGATTATTGTTTTAGTGGTATCGTTAATATTGATTAAAAGACTTTTTAGTCGAGCATTTTCGTTAGCAAGCTCTTCATTTTTTGTTTTTAAATCAAAATATTCGTTTATCGAATTAATTTCTGCATAGATGGTACCTGTAAAAAAATTAGCGGAACTAATTACCTTACTTTTATGATAGGAATGTGAGTCAATAATTAACGATATAGAAATGACCATAAGCAGCAAAAACAGCATACGATGGCTGTTTTTAATAATATAACTTATTATTTGCTGCATTTTATTAAGGTATAATTAATTGGACTTTTTTCAACTATTTTATCAAGATACTTCTAAACTGCGGAATGTTTTTTAACGCAATTCCTGTACCTCTAACTACTGCTTTCAATGGATCTTCAGCAATATAAACCGGTAAATCGGTTTTTAACGAAATTCGTTTATCAAGCCCTCTAAGCATTGATCCACCTCCAGCTAAATAAATTCCTGTGTTATAAATATCAGCTGCTAATTCAGGTGGAGTTTGGGATAACGTTTCCAAAACAGCATCTTCAATACGTTGAATTGATTTATCAAGCGCTTTAGCAATTTCTCTAAACGAAACTTCTACTTGTTTTGGTTTACCTGTAAGCAAATCTCTTCCTTGAACTGACATGTCATCTGGTGGTGAGTCCAATTGATCTGTAGCGGCACCAATTGTTATTTTTATTTTCTCAGCAGTTGTTTCTCCAACAAATAAATTGTGTTGGGTTCGCATATAATAAATAATATCATTAGTAAAAACATCTCCTGCAATTTTAACAGACTTGTCACAAACAATTCCTCCTAAAGCGATTACGGCTATTTCAGTTGTTCCTCCACCAATATCAACAATCATGTTTCCTTTTGGTTGCATAATATCTATTCCAATTCCAATTGCTGCTGCCATTGGTTCATGAATAAGATAGACTTCTTTTCCATTTACTCGTTCACAAGATTCTTTTACTGCACGCATTTCCACTTCTGTAATACCCGATGGAATGCAAACTACCATTCGAAGTGCGGGTTGAAACATTTTTTTCTTTAAAGCTGGAATACTTTTGATAAACATTTTTATCATTTGCTCCGAAGCATCAAAATCGGCAATTACTCCATCTTTTAATGGACGAATGGTCTTTATGTTTTCATGTGTTTTACCTTGCATCATATTGGCTTCTTTTCCAACAGCAATGATTCTGCCCGAGATCCTGTCTCTAGCAACAATAGATGGACTATCAATTACAACTTTTCCGTTGTGTATGATTAGTGTATTGGCTGTACCAAGGTCAATGGCAATGTCCTCAGTCATGAAATCAAATAATCCCATAAGTTATTTAAGGGTTAATAGGTTAATATAATAATTTAGTCACAAAGTTAAACAATTTAATGTTTAAAATGACGTGTTCCTGTAAATACCATTGCAATTTTATTTTCATTGCAATAATTTATGCTTAATTCGTCTTTTATAGAACCTCCAGGTTGAATCACTGCTGTAATTCCTGCTTCGTCTGCAAGGGCAACACAATCTGGAAAAGGGAAAAATGCATCACTTGCCATTACAGCTCCTTTTAAATCGAAACCGAAAGCATTTGCTTTTTCAACGGCTTGTTTTAATGCGTCAACTCTTGATGTTTGTCCTGTACCTGAAGCAATTAATGTGTTGTTTTTTGCAAAAACAATTGTATTTGATTTTGTATTTTTACAAATTTTAGAGGCAAAAATTAAATCATCAATTTCTTGATTTGTTGGCGCAGTTGCCGTAACAGTTTTTAAATTTTCTTTGGAATCTGTTATGTTATTTCTTTCTTGAACTAAAATTCCGTTTAGGCAAGTTCGTAAATTTTTTTTAGGCAATTCTACGTCGTTTATGACTAAAATTATTCTGTTTTTCTTTTCAGATAAAACGGTAATGGCTTGTTCGTCATAACTTGGAGCAATGACAACTTCGCAAAAAAGCGAATTTATTTCATTGGCAGTAGCCAAATCAATGGCTCTGTTTGCAATTAAAACCCCACCAAAAGCTGATGTTGGGTCGCACGCTAAAGCGGTTTTATAAGCATCTAATAGTGTTGACTTTGTCGCCAATCCGCATGCATTGTTGTGTTTTAATATAGCAAATGTAGGATCGTTATCTTTAAATTCAGTTATCAAATTTACTGCAGCATCTACATCAAGTAAGTTGTTGTAAGACAATTCTTTACCGTGTAATTTGGTAAACATTGCATCAAAATCTCCAAAAAAGAATCCTTTTTGATGCGGGTTTTCACCATATCGGAGCACTTGTCCATTGGCAATACTGGTTTTTAATATCGTTTCGTCAGTATTAAAATAGGTGAAAATTGCACTATCATAATGCGATGAAACATGAAAAGCCTTTGTGGCGAGTAATTTTCTTTGTTCTAAGGTTGTAGCTCCGTTTCCAGAGGTAATCATTTCTAAAAATTGAGCATACTCTGCAACTGAAGGTACAATTACAGTGTCTTTAAAGTTTTTTGCAGCAGCTCTTATTAAAGAAATACCGCCAATATCAATTTTTTCAATTATATCGCTCTCACTTGCTCCTGAAGCTACCGTTTTTTCGAATGGATACAAATCTACAATAACAACATCAATTTGAGGAATATTGTATTCTTCCATCTGTTGTACATCACTTGGGTTATCTTGTCTGTTCAAAATCCCACCAAAAACTTTCGGATGTAATGTTTTTACACGCCCGCCAAGTATTGATGGGTATGATGTTACGTCCTCAACCGCCACAACGGGTATGCCAAGATTTTTTATGAACTCTTCTGTTCCACCGGTTGAATAAAGAGTTACGTTTTTTTCGTGTAATGCTTTAACAATAGGTTCTAACCCTTCTTTTGAAAAGACAGAGATTAATGCCGATTGAATTGTTTTGCTAGTTGTCATTGTGATGTTGTTTTTAAGCATGCAAAAGTAGTTTTTTTCAATTAGTTTTCAAATCAAAATTAGCCCTTTTTTTTATTTATTTTATGACATGATTAAGTACCTTAATTGTTCTTATTTTACAGTAGTTTTTTTATCAAAAACGTCACCATTTTGACTATAAATTTTTGACTGTTTTTTATTTGCAGTGAAATTTTGTAACATTTTCATTATTTTAATAACTAATAGTTTAAATTTGACCAACTAATATTTTAATAATATGCTAGTATATTTACGTTTAGTAAAAGAAAGTTTTAGTTTTGCAATGAATGCGTTGCGAACCAATAAATTGCGCACTCTTTTGTCGTTATTGGGGGTTACTATTGGAATATTTTCAATTATTGCTGTGCTCGCAGCGGTCGATTCTTTAGATCAAAAAATAAAAAAAGATTTGAGTACCTTGGATAAAAACACCATTTATTTGGCTCGTTTTACTTTTGGACCTTCAGAAATTCCACGATGGAAAAGAGACCAGTTTCCCAATGTAAATTATGAAGAATACCAAGCATTAAAAGACAATTTGCCCGATGCTCAATTTTTATCCTATCAACTATTTGTACAAAGTGAAACTTTAAAATATGATGTAAAATCGATTAGTTCGGTTAATATTGTACCAGCGTCGCACGAATTTATTGATATTCAAGGACTTGAGTTTACGTCTGGACGTTTTTATAACGAATCAGAATCCAATTCTGGAGCACAAGTAGTTGTAATTGGAGATGAAATTGCTTCGAGTTTGTTCGATAATTCGGACCCTATTGGTAAGCAAATCCGTTTATATGGGCAGCGATTTACAGTTATTGGTGTGTTAAAAAAACAAGGCGCTGGTTTGTTTGGTGATAGTAACGATACTTCTGCTTTTATTCCGGTTAATTTTTTAAGAAAAAAATATGGCGACAATAATGACTCCATGACCCCAGTAATTGTAATAAAACCTGCTAAAAATATTGACATGGAAGCCTTTAAAGCCGATTTAGCTCAAAAATTAAGAAGTATGCGGGGCGTAAAAACAGGTGAAATTGATAACTTTTTTATCAATGTTTTTTCTGGATTTACAGATATGCTTGACGGAATTATTTCAAGTTTGAATGTCGGCGGATGGATTATTGCAGCTTTTTCATTGCTTGTAGGTGGTTTTGGGGTTGCTAACATTATGTTTGTATCTGTAAAGGAACGAACAAATCTTATTGGAATTCAAAAATCATTGGGTGCTAAGAACAAATTTATTTTGTTTCAATTTCTGTTTGAGGCTGTTATTTTGTGTGTAATTGGAGGTTTTATAGGTATAATTTTAGTTTGGCTGATAGCCTTAGTGTTAACTAAAGCACTTGATTTTGAGTTTGTATTAAGTTTCTTTAATATTTGTTTAGGTACAGGATTAGCAATTATAATAGGTTTAATTTCAGGAATACTTCCAGCCATTTCAGCATCCAAATTGGATCCTGTTGAAGCTATAAGAAGCGGAATGTAGTTTGGATTAATCCAAAAAAAAAGCCCCAAATACATATAGACTGCACCCAAAATTTTAGACAAATTTATAATTAATTTTGATAATAATGAGCTCGATATTTTATTGGGCTCATTTTGTTTAAATTTGATTTAATTCTTTCGTTATTGTAATAGTTTATATATTC
>JBILQQ010000039.1:0-19982 GCA_044373115.1 Flavobacterium sp. | reverse complement strand
AAAAGGGTTAAGGCTTTTTTATGGTGTCGGGCTTTCCGCTACAAGTCCTCGCCAATTTCCGCTGGCGCTTCAATTGGCTGTGGGCTTTCCGCTGCAATCCCTCACGCGGTTTACGGTAAATAGACGATTTGGGATATTAGTGAAAAATTCCCTTTTTGAATCGTTACATATATCCCAAAAGTTTGGAAGATGCCCAAAACATTGAGTTGTACCCCCGATTGAAGCGGAAATCCTTTTTGTTTTTTTTTTCAAAAACAAAAAGATTGTAGCAAAAAGCGGGAATATGGCTCGGGAAAATGCCCAAGCCATTTGGTGCTACTTATTTAAAACGCCTACTTCAATCATGCAGTTTCTCATGGCTTGGTAGGTTCGTTCAATGTCATTATCGAGTCCTATAGAAAATCGGATTAAACCATCGGTTAATCCCATTTCGGCTTGCTCCTCTGCAGGTATTTCTGACGAGGTAGAGGTGCCTGGTGCGCTGAAAAGAGTTTTATAAAACCCTAAACTTACGGCAAGGTAGCCTAAGTTTTTGGCTTGCATAAGCTCCATCAGTTCGTTGGCTTTGTCTAGTGAACCCACATCGATAGTCATCATGCCTCCGTAACCATATTCTGGATTCATCATTTGGGTAAAAATGGTATGACTTGGATGACTTTGTAGTCCGGGATATACGGTTTTGATGCCATCGTTTTCAAATTTTTCTGCCAAATAGTGTGCGTTGTGGCTGTGTTGTTTCATTCGGATGTGTAGGGTACGAAGGTTTTTCATCACGCTTGCCGAGCGAAGGCTGTCCATGGTTGGACCGAGTAGCATGCTTGCTCCGTTATTTACGTTTTTTAAATCGTTGATGAACGCTTGCGGTGCGCAAACTACACCACCAACCGTGTCGCTGCTGCCGTTGATGTACTTGGTTAAACTGTGAATAACGATGTCGGCACCCAATTTTGCTGGAGCTACAGATAGGGGCGAGAAGGTGTTGTCCACCACAAGTTTTAGGTTGTGTTTTTTGGCTATTTTTGATAATGATGCAATGTCTGCAACTTCCAATAGAGGGTTGCTTACGGTTTCGCAATACAATACTTTTGTTGCGGGAGTAATTGCTTTTTCGACCAAATCTAGTTTTGTTATGTCCACAAAAGTGGTTGAAATACCAAGTCTTGGGGCAAAGTTTTTAAGAAAAGCATAGGTTCCGCCATAAATAGTTCGGCTAGAAACCACGTGATCGCCAGTACCGCAAAGTTGTAATAGAGTAGGGGTTATAGCGCCCATACCAGATGCTGAAACGTTGGCACTTTCTGTACCTTCCATTGCTGCTAATGCCTTGTCTAAATATAAGTTACTTGGCGAAGAATGGCGCGAATAGAGGTAACAGCCTTCGGCATTGCCTTCAAAGGTGTCGAACATGGTTTTGGCAGACAGAAAAGTATATGTAGATGAATCTGAAATAGAAGGGTTTACACCTCCAAATTCGCCAAAATATTGTAAATCCTGAATGTTATCAGCTGGGTTAAATGTTTTCATAGTATTAGTTTTGATTATTACAAATTACGTAAAATGATTATAAATTTTCAATAGATTTGTTTAAATTTAGAATATAAATCTATTTTTATGTTATTTTTTAGAAAAATAAAATAAAAAATAGTAATTTTACATTTTAAACTAAATTTTTATTCTTTATATCTTAAGAAAACATGGACGCAATAGACAAAAAACTACTAACATTACTGCAAGCAGACACTAAGAAGACAACAAAAGAGCTGTCAGATAAACTAAATTTATCTGTTACGGCAGTTTATGAACGGATCAAAAAATTAGAGCGAGAAAAAATTATTAAAAATTATGTAGCTCTTTTAGATCGAAATAAAATTAATAAAGGGTTTGTGGTTTTTTGTCATTTAAAATTGGTCCAGCACACCAAAGAATGTATCATGACGTTTGAAAGTGAGGTAATTCAATTAAAAGAAGTTTTAGAATGCTTTCATGTAAGTGGTGATTATGATTATATTTTGAAAGTTTGTGTTAAAGATATGGAAGAATATCGTGAGTTTATGGTAACTAAATTGACTACATTACAGCACATTGGGAGTACACACAGTGCATTTATGATTGGAGAAGTTAAAAATACAACCGCTTTTGATATTTATTAATTTTTTGGCATAAAATTTGTTAAGATTTGAAAAAAAATAAACCATGAAAAAAATTGTATTTGCATTTATTATCGCATTAATTATTGTTCAATGCCAACCAAAAAATCAATCAAGTATGCCTTCAAATTCTACTTCCAAAAATGAAAACACTTCATCTCAAGCAGTCTCTGTTCACAGGGTTTGGAAACTAGTAAGTTACACTAACTTTGATGCTGAAAAAATTAAGCTAGCAGATGCAACTTTGGATTTAACAGATACCAAAAGTGGTACTGCAAAAATGGGTTGTAACACATTGAATTTTGATTACACAGTAGATGGAAGTAACAAAATTAAATTTGGAGCTGTATTAGCAACTAGAATGGCTTGCCTCGATATGGAACTTGAAAACAGTTTTTCAAAAAATTGCTCAACTTTTACAAGTTATACTGTTGAAAACCATAAATTGAATTTAAAAAATACTGCCAATCAAGAAATGGTGTTTGTAGCTGAAGATTGGGATTAAAAAAAATTGCTATTTTGATATACAAATTGATGAAATCTTTTGTTTTTATTTGTAAATTTGTGCAACTTTTTAAAACTAAAAAAAAACTTATAAAATATATAAAAACATGAGTTCATTTGACGTTGTCATTATAGGATCAGGACCGGGCGGATATGTTTCGGCAATTCGTTGTGCCCAATTAGGTTTTACAACCGCAATTATTGAAAAATATACCACACTTGGAGGTACTTGTTTAAATGTAGGATGTATTCCTTCTAAAGCTTTATTAGCATCCTCACATCATTTTGAAGAAATGCAACATTTTGCGGATCACGGAATTGAAGTGACTGGCGAAGTAAAAATTAATTTAGAAAAAATGATTGCACGCAAACAAGCCGTTGTTGATCAAACATCGGGTGGCGTGAAATATTTAATGGATAAAAACAAAGTTACTGTACTTGAAGGGTTGGGTTCTTTTGTAGATGCAACCCATGTTTTGGTAACAAAAGCTGACGGAAGTTCAGAAACAGTTGAAGCCAAGAATGTGATTATCGCTACAGGTTCAAAACCATCATCGTTGCCATTTATTTCAATAGATAAAGAACGAATTATTACTTCAACTGAAGCATTAAAATTGCCCGAAGTACCTAAACATCTGGTTATTATTGGCGGTGGAGTTATTGGAATTGAATTAGGACAAGTATATTTACGTCTTGGAGCTCAGGTTTCTGTTGTTGAATTTATGGACCGAATTATTCCAGGTATGGATGGTGCTTTGTCTAAAGAATTGACCAAAGTATTAAAAAAGCAAGGTATGAAATTTTATACCTCACATAAAGTAAAATCAGTGGAACGTAACGGTAATTCAGTAACTGTTCAAGCTGATAATGCCAAAGGAGAAACTGTTTCGTTAGAAGGTGATTATTGTTTAGTTGCTGTGGGTCGTCGTCCTTTTACAGACGGATTGAATGCCGACAAAGCAGGAGTAAAATTGACTGATAGAGGACAAGTTGAAGTAAATGATCATTTGCAAACAAACGTTCCAAATATATATGCAATAGGTGATGTTGTACGTGGCGCAATGCTAGCACACAAAGCCGAAGAAGAAGGTGTTTTGGTAGCTGAAATTTTGGCTGGTCAAAAACCTCACATTGATTATAACTTAATTCCGGGTGTAGTTTACACATGGCCAGAAGTTGCAGCAGTTGGAAAAACAGAAGAACAATTAAAAGAGGCTGGTGTAGCATTTAAATCAGGAAGTTTTCCTTTCAAAGCTTTGGGTAGAGCTAGAGCAGGTGGCGATACAGATGGTTTTGTAAAAATTCTTGCCGATGCCAAAACAGATGAAGTTTTAGGTGTTCACATGATTGGTGCACGTTGTGCCGATTTAATTGCAGAAGCCGTAACCGCTATGGAATTTAGAGCTAGTGCAGAGGATATTTCAAGAATGTCACACGCACATCCTACATTTGCAGAAGCAATAAAAGAAGCGGCATTGGCTGCAACAGATAATAGAGCTTTGCACGTTTAATAAAAAAATAATTTACAAAAATAGCTCCTTTTTGGGGCTATTTTTTTTGTTTTGGTGAAAGGTAAAAATTATTGTAATTTTGAACTTCGTTAATAAAATACTTTGAGAACACATATAAATAAATCAGTTGTAAATAGTGAGCTTTTAAAACAGCAATTACTTTGTTGGGCAAATCAATTTCAGGAAGTTGTTGTGTTGGATAGTAATTCTGAAGAAAATAAAAATTCACTTTACTCATCGTATGATTTTATTGTAGCTGTAGAGGCATTCACGTCATTAAAAACCGATAATGATAATTCATTTAAAGAATTATATCAATATCAAAATTATACGAATGATTGGTTATTTGGATACATTTCCTATGATACAAAAAATGCCATAGAGTCACTTTCATCAAATAATAAAGATGGTTTGGGGTTTCCTGATTTGTATTTTTTTCAACCAAAAAAACTATTATTACTAAAAGGAAACGAATTGCAAATGCACTATTTGATGATGTGTGATGACGAAATTGAATTTGATTTTGAAGTAATTCAAAAACAAAAGGTTGATTTTTTATTCAAAACAAAAAACCAGCCCCAAATTTGTATTCAACAACAAATTTCCTTTGAAAAATATATAGAAAAAGCCAACCATTTTTTGACATCAATTCAAAGAGGTCAAGTTTATGAAGCCAATTTTTGTATGGAGTTTTTTGCAGAAAATGCTGAAATTGACCCCTTACATATATTTCAAAAATTAAATCATATTTCAAAACCTCCATTTGCAACTTATTTGAAACGGCACAATCAATTTTTACTATCTGCATCGCCGGAAAGATTTTTGAAAAAAAGTGGAAAAAAATTAATTTCACAGCCTATTAAAGGAACATCCAAGCGATTTGAAGACACGGTTTTGGATGATGAATCTAAAAAATATTTGTCCATAAATCCTAAAGAACGATCAGAAAACATCATGATTGTTGATTTAGTTCGTAACGATTTATCAAAAACAGCAACCAAAGGCTCTGTTGAAGTTGAAGAATTATGCCAGGTGTATTCTTATAAGCAAGTACATCAAATGGTTTCTACAATAGTGTCTGAGGTTGAGTCACATCTTTCGCCTGTATCAATAATCCAATCTTGTTTTCCAATGGGAAGCATGACGGGTGCCCCCAAAATTGCTGCAATGGAGCTAATTGAGCAAATTGAAGAATCAAAAAGAGGTGTGTACAGTGGGTCTGTAGGCTATTTTTCGCCATCCGGAGATTTTGATTTTAATGTTGTAATAAGAAGTATATTATATAATCAATCCAATAAATTCCTTTCGTTTTCTGTTGGAAGTGCAATAACCGCTGAAGCAATTCCTGAAAACGAGTACAACGAATGTTTGCTTAAAGCAAAAGCAATGTTTGAGGTATTAGAAATTAATTACAACTGAAAGTACTATCTTTGAAAAGATATTCTAATTATGCTAGAACAATTTCAAAATCATTTGCAAAATTCGTTTCCTTTTGTAAGAGGAAAAAAAATACTATTGGCAATAAGTGGCGGAATTGACAGCATGGTTTTGTTAGAATTATTTCAAAAAACTGGAATTGGGATTGCCGTACTACATTATAATTTTCAGTTAAGGAGCACCGAAAGCGATGAAGATGAGCTGTTTATAGCTAATTATTGTAAATCAAATGGTATTGATTTTTTCTCAAAAAAAATGAATACAAAAAAATATGCAAGCGATAAAAAATTATCAATTCAGTCGGCTGCCCGAAAACTGAGGTATGAATGGTTTTATGAGCAATTAACATCGCTAAATTACGATTATATAGCTACAGCTCATCATCTTGACGATAGTTTAGAGACTTTTTTTATTAATTTTTCTAGAGGAACCGGACTTAGTGGATTGGTTGGAATACCAGCTTTAAATAATAAAATTATCAGACCATTGCTCCTTTTTTCTAGAGAAAAAATCTATGAATATGCTATAGAAAATAAAATTTCTTGGAGAGAAGATTCAAGTAACAAAACAACGAAATATCTTAGAAATAAATTACGTCATGATGTAATTCCGATTTTAAAAGAAGTTCAACCCGATTTACTTTCTAATTTTCAACAAACAATCCAACATCTTCAGGATAGTCAGTCCATTATAAATGATGCTATTCAATATTTTAAAAATGAAGTGGTTATCGAAAAAGAGGATGTTTTATATTTTGATTGCGATAAAATAGTGCAATTTTCAAATTATAAAAATTACCTATATCATGTGCTGAGTCCGTTTGGTTTTTCTGCTTGGGATGATATACATAATTTGGTTGTAAATCAATCAGGAAAGCAAATTTTATCTGAAAAATATGTGCTATTAAAAGATAGAAGTAGGTTGCTATTATTTCAAAAAAAACAGCATTTACCCGAAGAATTTTTGATACAATCTAAATCAGAAATTGTTAAAATTCCCTTAAATATTTCGTTTTGTAACATTGATCACATTAATAATACGTCTTCCAATTGTATATTTGTTGATGAAGATAAATTGAAATTTCCACTTAGCATTAGAAAATGGAATATAGGTGACACATTTTTCCCTTTTGGATTGAAAGGCACGAAAAAAGTTAGTAAATTTTTTAAAGATGAAAAAATTTCAATTTTAGATAAAAATAACACGTGGATTTTGTGTTCAGATAATCAAATTGTATGGATTATTGGCATGCGAATGGACGATAGATTTAAAGTGACAAACGAAACAAGAACAATACTAAAAATAATAGTAAACACATGAAAAAAATCTTTTTTTACCTACTTTTTATTACTGCTTTTTCAATAAATGCACAAGTGGTCAATCCAGTAAAATGGACAACCAAAGTTGAAAAAGTATCTGAAACAGAATTTAATTTAATTATTTCGGGTAGTATAGAAAATGAATGGCATGTTTATTCTCAATATACACCTGATGGAGGGCCATTGCCTATGGTTTTAGAATTTATAAATGCAAAAGGTAATTATGAACTAATTGGACAACCAAAAGAGAGTAAATACAAAAAACAGTACAACGATGTTTTTGAAGTTGACGAATACTATTTTGAGAAAAAAGTAACAATTACTCAAAAAGTCAAAGTGATCAATTCAAAGTTGAAAAATATCAAACTAAATCTTGAATATCAAGCTTGCAAAGAGCAATGTATTAATGATAATAAAGATTTTGTTTTTGCGATTCCAGAAATAGCTTCATCTGAAATTGAAGTGATAAAAGCAACAGATACTGCTGCAGTAGTTGCACCTCAAGTTGCTGAAAATTCAACCACTGTTGAAAAAGAAACGCAGCCAAAACAAAATAGTAACTTGCCAGTAAAGGATTCTAAAAAAGGCTTGTGGACCATATTTTTCTTAGCATTTCTTGGCGGATTTGCAGCATTGTTAACACCTTGCGTGTTCCCAATGATTCCAATGACGGTAAGTTTTTTTACCAAACAAAGTAAAACACCAGCCGAAGGTAAACGAAATGCAATTATTTATGGTATTTCAATTATTTTAATATACGTTGTTTTAGGACTTGCTGTAACTGGAATATTTGGTGCTGACGCTCTAAACGCATTGTCAACAGATGTTTGGTTTAACGTTATTTTCTTTGTTTTATTAGTTGTATTTGCAACTTCATTTCTTGGAGCTTTCGAAATTATGTTACCAAATTCTTGGGCAAACAAAGTTGATAGACAAGCAGATAGAGGCGGAATTATCGGAATTTTATTTATGGCATTAGCATTAGCTATAGTATCCTTTTCTTGTACTGGTCCAATAGTTGGAACCCTACTAGTAGAATCAGCTTCAAAAGGTGGAATTGCTCCAATTGTTGGAATGTTAGGATTCTCATCTGCATTAGCATTACCTTTTATGTTGTTTGCAATGTTTCCGGGATGGTTAAACTCATTACCAAAGTCAGGAGGATGGTTAAATACAGTTAAAGTTTCGTTAGGGTTTTTAGAATTAGCTTTAGCTTTAAAATTTTTATCCAATGCCGATTTAGTTCTTCAATTACATTGGTTAGAGCGCGAAGTATTTTTAGCATTATGGATTGCTATTTTTGGAACTTGGGGTATTTATTTATTGGGTAAAATAACTTTACCTCATGACAGCCCTTTAAGCCATATTTCTGTTGGAAGATTATCATTAGCGGTTTTGGTATTATCATTTACGGTATATATGATTCCGGGATTATGGGGTGCACCGTTAAAATTAATTAGTGCCTTTCCACCACCACCCACCTATAGCGAAAGTCCGAATGGAGTAGGAGGTTCGAGTTCAAACTTATCAAATATTGATTTACCCGAAGGCGCAGAAATTGGACCACATAATTTAATCCTTTTTACAGAATATGAAAAAGGTATGGCTTATGCCAAAAAAGTTAACAAACCAGTTTTACTAGATTTTACAGGTCATGCTTGCGTGAATTGCCGAAAAATGGAGAACAATGTTTGGTCGGATGAAAATGTATTGGAAATACTTAAGAATGAAGTAGTTTTAATATCACTTTTTGCCGATGATAAACGACCATTACCTGCTAATGAACAATTTGTTTCAAAAGTAACAGGCGCATCAATAGAAACAATTGGTGACAAATGGACGGAATTAATGATAACAAAATACAATACAAATACTCAACCTTTGTATATTATGGTTGATGTTGATGGAAATAATTTGAATTCAGAAGTACCCACTACGAGTTATGATCCTGATGTAAAATTGTACGAAGATTGGTTAAAACAAGGAATTTCAAATTTTAAAAAATAAAAAATAGCCCATCAATTGTAGACTGCACCCAAAATTTTAGACAAATTTATAATTAATTTTGATTGTATTTCTCTTTATAAATTTTATTCAATTTACTTTGATGGTTATTCAAATCAATAAGTCTGCCTTGAATATAAGTTTCTTTTAATTTATTGGTTCTCATATCAAGAGCATCACCATCAGATATAAATAATGTAGCATCTTTGCCAACTTCGAGTGTGCCGCAAAAGGAATCAATTCCTAATATTTTGGCTGTATTGGAAGTTATAAGTTGTAATGCAACCTCTTTATCAAGTCCGAATGCCGCACAAGTTCCTGCCAAGAAGGGTAAGTTACGGGTGTTCATTCGTTCCATATCGCCACTATTTTCTAAACCAACAAGTATCCCTTTTTCAGTAAGTATTTGTGCCATTTTAAAAGGTAAATCATAATCTTGGTCATCGTTTTCAGGCATATCATGTACTCTTTTTAAAAGGACAGGAATACCGTGTTTCAAAAGTAAATCGGATGTTTTATAGGCCTCATAACCACCAACAATTACTAATTTTTGAATTCCATTTTCTTTAAATACTGTAATTGCGTCAATAATTTGTTTTTCATCATTAGCGTGTATAAAAAGTGTTTGATTTCCTTCAAGTAACTCTTTCATTGCGTCTAGTACATTGTTTTTTTCATTGGGAGTAACGCTATTATAAGCTTTTGCAGTGTTAATAAAGTTGAGCAGCTCTTCAATCTGTTTTGTATAATCTTTGTTTACTTCAATCACACCATTTTCAGCTCCACGTCCAGTTTTAAATGTATTAGGAAAATTCAAATGAATCCCATCATTTTCTTTAATAACTGCCTCTTTCCAAGACCAAGCGTCTAATTGAACCACAGAGGATGTTCCAGAAATTCTTCCCCCTCTTGGTGTAATTTGAGCCATTAAAATACCATTACCAATAACAGTTTCGGTTACTTTTGACTCAGAATTATAAGCCATTAAACTTTTAATGTTAGGATTAAAATTTCCAATTTCATCTTCATCATCAGATGCTTTAACGGCATCTATTTCTACCAATCCGAGTGTTGAGTTAGGTGCAATAAATCCAGGATAAATGTGCTTTCCTGCAGCATCAATTTTTATGTCATAGCTTGTTAAGTCAATTTTTACAAGAGTTGCATCTGTAACTAGTTGTATTTTACCATTTTTAAAACCGATAACACTATTTTCGATTACTTTTCCATTGCCTAAATGTGCTGTTCCGTTCATAATTAAAACGGATTTAGTTTGTTTGTCAGCTGGTTTTTTTTGCGCGATTAAGTTTGTTGTTAAACTTAAAAATAGAGCGATTATATATAAATTTTTCATATTAATTTTCTTCTAAAGTGTCACAATGATATTCTTTTTTCTCTTTCTTTTTTGGTTCTTGAGTAATCATTCCGCTATTTTTTTCTTGAAGCAATTGACTAATCAATTCATTTTTTTCATCTGCAATAGCTTTTCTTTGTAACACATCTTTTTCTAAATCAAAATATACTACACCTTCAATAATCGTTTTTTCTGCTTTGGCATATATCGACAAAGGATTTGTATTCCACATAACAATATCGGCATCTTTACCTATTTTAATGCTACCCACTTTATCATCTATATGCAATAATTTTGCAGGATTTAAGGTTACAAATTTCCAAGCTTCTTCCTCAGTTACATTGCCATATTTTACTGCTTTTGCGGCTTCTTGATTCAAACGTCTCGACATTTCAGCGTCGTCAGAATTGTAAGCAACTAAAACGCCAGCATTGTGCATAATTGGCCCATTATAAGGAATGGCATCATTTACTTCAAATTTGTAAGCCCACCAATCTGAGAAGGTTGAAGCGCCAACACCGTGCTCTTTCATTTTATCGGCTACTTTGTAACCTTCTAAAATATGCGTGAACGTATTCATTTTGAAATTAAATTTTTCAGCTACATTCATCATCATCAATATTTCAGATTGCACGTAGGAGTGGCAGGTAATAAATCGCTCTTTGTTTATGATTTCAGCTAGAGTTTGCAATTCTAAATCTTTTCTTGGAGCTTTTCCTTTTTTTGAATTGGTATTGTATTTTTTCCAAGTTGCATCGTACTCTTTGGCGCGTTGAAAATAATCAGTAAATACTTGTTCAACACCCATTCTTGTTTGAGGGAATCGAGTTGGATTTTCATTTTCCCAATTGGATTGTTTTACATTTTCCCCAAGTGCAAATTTTATAAATTTGGGTTGGTTTTTGTAGAGTAATTCGTCGGGTGCTTGACCCCATTTCCATTTTACAATTGCTGATCTACCTCCAATTGGATTGGCTGATCCGTGAAGCAATTGCGATGTGGTAACACCACCAGCTAATTCTCTATAAATATTAATATCTTCAGAGTTTACTACATCTTCAATGGTTACTTCTGCGGTTGAATTATGTCCCGATTCATTTACACCTCTTGTAATAGCTATGTGCGAATGTTCGTCAATTATTCCAGCAGTAATATGCTTGCCTTTGGCATCTATTTCTAAAGCTGTTGCATCTGAAATGTTTTTACCAATGGAAACAATTTTGCCATTTTTTACCAAAACATCTGTTTCTTGTAGAATCCCTTCTTTTTCGTTTGTCCAAACCGTAGCATTTTTAAATAAAAGATTTTGTGGTGCCAACTTTTGGTCATTTCCAAAAGGTAAGTTTGGGTAGGTAACAGGTACAACTTTAAAGGGTTTTTCAGTTTCTTTTTCGTCTGGTTTGTTTACAAAAGGAGCTGTTTTTGTTGCTGTCCATTGAACTTCTTTTCCATCATTAAAAATAGCCGTACCCGAAAATTTTTCGGTATTTTCAACATAACCTGTCAATCTGTTTATTGATGGGCTTAGTGTATCTTTTGATTTTAAAATTAGCGTAATCCAATTTTTTGAAATTGAAAATTTTGAACTTACTTTTTTGTCGTCTTTTGTTTTAATTTCAGCCTTAGGGCTTGCAATTTTTCCATCAATTTTCATTTTGTAAGTATCTGAATCAATGGTCAAATCATAATCACCACGTATATCTTTTAAATTTTTATCGTTTACTACATATTTTGTTCCTTGTACCCAGTTTTCGTACAACAGCGTTTCTTCACTAAATACATCGCCTGATGTAATGATGAAATTAGCAAAACTTCCCGCTTTCAAATTTCCAATTTCATTACTTTTTCCAAGTAGTGCAGCTGGTGTAGTTGTTAACGATTCTAACGCCTTTGTTTTATCAAATCCCAACTTGATAGCACGTAGCAAATTCGTTTTAAAATCGTCCATTTTTTTCAACTTATCAGTAGTTAATGCAAAAACAACTCCGTTTTCGGCTAAAACTTTTGGATTAGTTGGGGCTTGGTTCCAAAAGCGTAAGTCATTTAATTCCATTTGATTAGCCTGAAAAATATTGGAAACATCATACGCTTCAGGAAAACTTAATGGTATTATAAATTTAGCATTGGTTTTTTTGATTTCTTCAATACGTTCAAACTCGTTTCCAAATCCTTTAATTACGTAATTGATACCAAATTCATTTGCGATTTTCGAAGCTCTTAAACTATTTAATTTATCTTCTGATGCAAATATTTGTATTAATTTTTCGTTTTTTGCAAGTGCTTCCAATGATAAATCAGTTGTTTCTGAATTTCCTTTTTTGTACCAATCCAAGTCGTAATACATTTGTCTTAGCAGGGCCATCATTCCCATCAAAGAATTTGGGTACGATTGAACTGAACCTGAACTTCGTGTAAAACCAAAATGATTAGTAATGGTAGTATTAATCATTTTAGATGTATTTGTGTTGTTAAGCGCAACCAAACTACCTGTACCGCGCGCAATACCATCCTGATTGTGTGTTACCACTACGCCAAAACCAAGTTTCAAAAATTCTTCAGCCTTTTTTTCATCATATTTGAATAGCTCAAAGGCATTAATTTCTGGTCGAATATGTTCATTCCAATAATATCCTTTTCGTTTGGTATCGTATAACGGACTACCATTAGAGCTGCTAATTGATTTTGGTTTTTCAATTCCAAAGTTGGTGTACAAATCAATAAACGATGCGTAAACAGATTTTCCGTCAAGGTTTTCAATCAAACAGTTTTTAGGCAGTGAAACATTTGCACCAACTGCCACTATTTTTCCATCCAAAATTAATAATGTACCTTTTTCGATAACTTGAGTTGGGGTAACATAAATTTTTGCATTAGTAAAAGCAGTGTATGTGGTGCTTTTGTTTTTAACACTTTCATTTACAGGAAAATAATCTTGAGCCAAAATAGATGTAGTTACAAAACTAAACATCAATAGAAATAGTATTTTCTTCATATAGTAAAAATTTATAGCCTATAAAATTATAAAACCTTTTGTATAAAAAAAGTTATAAATTGAGTTTTTTTACTATTTAACGTTAATTAATTAGTATAATGAATTGTTTGTGAATTAATCTGAACAAAATAACGAACAAACTAAAAAAAAATAAGATATTTGTAGCTAAATTATAATCCATGTTAGTAAAAGTTTATGGTAGCGCTGTTTTTGGCGTTGATGCTACCACAATTACAGTAGAAGTTAATATTGATAAAGGAGTGGGATACCATTTGGTTGGTTTGCCCGATAGTGCAATTAAAGAAAGTAGCTACCGTATTGCTGCTGCACTTAAAAATAATAATTATCATCTTCCCGTAAAAAAAATAACCATTAACATGGCGCCAGCCGATTTAAGAAAGGAAGGCTCAGCTTATGATTTGACTTTGGCAATCGGAATTTTAGTTGCCTCAGGGCAAATAAAGGGCGAGGATGTTGATAAGTATATGATAATGGGTGAACTGTCTCTTGACGGAGGATTACAACCCATAAAAGGAGCCTTATCTATTGCAATAAAAGCAAAAGAAGAAGGATTTAAAGGTTTTTTCTTGCCTATTCAAAACGTGAAAGAAGCAGCAATTGTTTCAGGACTTGATGTATATGGAATTGAGAATGTTACGCAAGTAATTGACTTTTTTGAAGGTAAAAACACCTTAGAACCAACCGTAATCGATACTCGACAAGAGTTTTATAAAACTTTAGAATTTCCAGAATTTGACTTCTCAGATGTCAAAGGACAAGAATCCATAAAAAGATGTATGGAAATTGCCGCTGCGGGTGGACATAATATCATTTTAATTGGACCTCCAGGATCAGGTAAAACCATGTTAGCCAAACGATTACCAAGTATTTTACCGCCAATGACTTTGAAAGAAGCTTTAGAAACGACCAAAATTCATAGTGTTGCAGGCAAAATTAAAGATGCCGGATTGATGAATCAACGCCCATTTAGAAGTCCACATCACACTGCTTCTAGCGTGTCGCTAGTTGGTGGAGGTAGTTACCCACAGCCTGGTGAAATTTCATTATCTCACAATGGTGTTTTATTTTTAGATGAATTGCCCGAATTTAAACGAGAAGTGCTCGAAGTAATGCGACAACCGTTGGAAGACAGAGAAGTAACCATTTCTAGAGCTAAATTCACGATTACTTATCCTTCTTCATTTATGTTGGTAGCCAGCATGAATCCAAGTCCGGGAGGCTATTTTAACGACCCCGACGCGCCAGTAAGTTCTTCGCCTGCCGAAATGCAACGGTATTTAAGTAAAATTTCAGGTCCGTTATTAGATAGAATTGATATACATATTGAAGTTACACCCGTTCCATTTGATAAATTAACCGAAACCAGAAAAGCCGAAAGCTCGGTCGAAATTCGAAAAAGAGTTACTGCCGCCAGAGAAATACAATCCAAACGATTTGAACATCTGGACGCCATTCATTACAATGCACAAATGGGATCCAAGCACATTCGAGAATATTGCGAATTGGACGAAACCTCTTTAAATTTGCTCAAAACTGCTATGGAGCGACTCAATTTATCAGCTCGTGCCTTTGATAGAATCTTGAAAGTTTCTAGAACCATTGCCGACCTAGAAGCTCAAGAAAAAGTGCAATCGCATCACGTTGCCGAAGCCATCCAATACCGCAGTTTGGATAGAGATGGGTGGTTGGGGTAGTGGTTTTAAATATTTAAAATAATCATGATTATTGGTATTCTTATTGTTTTTTTATAATCTACACCAATTTTTCAAAACTCAGAAAGGTTAAATCCATCATTTATCTCAATTTTTTTTTGCCAAAATTGTAAATACCTTTTTATGTTTTAATTTTTTCCGTCTTTTTATACTTTTATTACATATTGCAAAACATGCTAAAGTAGCAGAAATAGTGAATATTTGTTGCATTTTTTTTTAAGTCGTCAATATTTTTATCAACTAAATCAAAGTGTATGAAAATATTGCTTCTTTTGACAATGTGAATGGGATAATAAAATCTTGCTGCTTGAGTTTGTAATTTTACTATTCTGGGTTTTTTGTTATTATTTTTAATATAAAAGAAGTGTTTTCGCCAAATATTCCTCTATATTATACGCTTCGATTATCTTCTATCTTAATTATTATATGGATTTCATATTATGGTTATTTTAAATATAATTTCATTATTGTCCGATAAAAATCAAATGAAATTTTAAGCCTGCTTTTTTTGCCACAGATTTCACAGATTTCACAGATTTTATCCGTTATAATCCGCAAAATCCGTGACATCCGTGGCAAAATTTTTCATTTGATTGCATCACATTAAAAAATAAGGCGAAATATAATTTAAGTAGTTAAACAGTTCGTAATCATAGCTTTAAAATTAGATTAAAATTTTTAATCGGACAACAATGATATAATTTATAGTTTGAAAGAATTGAATTTCTAAAGGAAATTGTAAAAAAATATCCCTAAAAATGGTCTAGCTCCCTATTAATCTAACTACTTTATTATAAAAATTATATATTCAAATAACCAGTTCTATTATTTTTACATGACATTATTAATTAAATTTATATATTTGTTATACTAAGATTAAAATATTATTTTATGCACTTTAAAACTTTTTATTTAATAGTTCTATTTGGCACATCCCTATTAAGCGGATTATATTTGATGTATATTTGGATAAAAAGAAAAAATACCAATAATTTATTTTTAAAAGAATCCAATATAGCATTATTATTAATTGCAATCTCATTTTTTCATAGAGGATTTATATCAGCAAATAAATTATATGAGATACAAGATTTTACTCTAAATTATGTAGTTATTGATAGAATGATATCATTTATTAGTAATTTAATTTTTTTAGTAAGTTTATCCTATTTCCCTTTATTGAATGAAGAAAACAAATTAACAAGATTAATTAAGCAAAGGGAAAAGTGGTATTCAATACTTTTTATATTATTTATTTCCATAATTTCAATTTTTACTTTTTTAGATAAATTTTATGAAGATTTTGGTTTGTTTTCTAGAATTATTATTGTTCTTCTAGATGCTCTAATTTCAATTTCATGTATTCTTTTGTTAGGTTATGTTATGATATTGTCATTATCTGGATTTAAGTTAAGTTCAGTTGTTTTAAAGTTTATTATGATTAGTTTTATTCTGTTTTCAACTACTCAAATCATTTTGCCTTTATCAAAGGTTTTACCTGAATTATTATTTCATCTTTACCCGATATTTTTAGCTTTATTTCTAGTCTTTTATTTTGGTTTTGTTATTTCATTCTTTTTGTATTTTTTATCGCTAGAGTATTTAATTTCAGCTATTCAAGTCCAAGAAGACAATGTAAATTCTCAAAATAAAAAATCGAAAATTCATGTCGTTTCCGTAAGGTCAATTGAAATTGGATTTCAAAATAAGTTAAATTCATATTTAAAAATTCAATTAGAGTTATCTAATTTAGAGATTGAAACGGTTACTATAAATAATAACAAACTTCTACACCCTTTTTTATATTGGATTCTTTTTTCAATCTCAAAAAGGAATAATATTTCGCTCTTTAATAATGATATTTCAGTTGCTAAATTCAGAATGATAGAATATTTTAATAGATATTCAACATATAAAATCACTCAAGAATTATTGTTTTCTAATGATAATGGGGAATATTCATTATTAGTTAATTCAGATAACATAATTATTAATGATAAAGATATTATTGGTTCCAAAAAATCGTTTTCAGAGATTGTTATAAAATATGCAGAATGTTATATTTCTAAATATGACGCTATAAGTAATAATAATTCCAAGTTAAAATTAGATAAAATTAAATTTTTTAAAGAAAATACTGTTATTTTGATTGAAAATTTATTAAAATTTTAATTCTCTGAGTTTGATTTTTTTATTAAGTGTTTGATATTTAGATTTTTAATAATTACAATACATTACATTTAATTATATCTAATAATTTTTTTTAATTTTTATTAACCATAAAGATACATTTGATAGTATTTAAAAATCTATCGATTATGGTCAAGAAAATTATTTTTACTTTTTTATTTTTTATTTTATTTTTTCATATTGGATTTTCACAATCAGATGGTGATTATAGGACTAAACAGTCAGGTCTTTGGAGTGCCTCATCAACTTGGGAGACATTCAACGGCACGAGTTGGATCAGTGCAACAGTTTCTCCAACTTCCTCCAACGGAGTAATTTCCGTTCTAAATTCTCATCTTGTTACCATTAATGCATCCGTTACTATCGATCAAACAGTAATTATGTTCGGTGGCAAGGTAATTTTATCCTCTGGAACATTGACAGTAAACAATGGAATAGGGGATGATCTTAGAATTCTTGGCGAATATGAAAGGACTTCGTCAACTACGACCATAACAATTAATTCTGGCGCAATTGTGTTATGTGAAAATAATGGAAAATATATTCACAATGTAGATGGAGGTTCTTTACCTATAATAACTTGGCAAGATGGATCTTTACTAGATATAAAAAATAGCGTTTCATCTAATTTGAATCAATCATTTTGGGATGTGTTAATTGAAGGTGGAAATGCTTCAACTTTAAGTAACAATAATACAAGTCGCACTATGTCAGTTAGAAATAATTTGACACAAACTGGAGGAACATTTTATCTAAAAAATGGTGGCACACCCGGTGGAGTTCATACTCTAGAAATCTTAGGTAATTATTTACATACAGGGGGGCTTTTAGGTTGGAATTCCATGGATTTTCAAAATTCTTCACGTACAAATTTGATTATAGGAGGAAATTACTCTTTGTTAAGTTCGGCTAGTTGGACAGGTTATGTAAGTTTAACTGACTGTCAGTCAGGAATTTTTTTTAACGGAACTAGTGAACAAACATTTACTTCTGTATTTTCTCATGCATCTGGTGCAGTTAGAGACAGATTTTATATTAAACAAAATCACCCTGGAGTACATGAAGTTTATGTTGGTACAATTCAACAATCTTCAATTAGTGGAACTTGTTCGGTTACTCCGCCTACTGGTTTTTTACCTTGGCCCACAACAGGTAATATATTAAAATCTTTTACAATTAATAATTCTTCTGGTTCATCATTTCAACTGCGACACTCAAGAAATATTGATCAAAATTTATATCGCACTAACGGTTCAATAGAACTTATAGATAATTCTGTGATTTCTTATAATACTGGAGCTTCATTACACTACAATGGCTCCACTCCAATTACCACTGAAAATCCTGAGTTTCCTGTTTTAAATGGACCAACTAATTTTGTAATTAATAACGTAGCAGGTGTCACCCTTCATGCAGACCGAAAAGTACTTGGTAGTCTTGAGTTTGTGCAAGGTATATTGAGTACAGGATCTTGCAATAGTTCTACAAATAATACAATGCTTGTTTTAGGTTCAAGTTCAAACGTAATTAATGCAGGTCTTGGAAAGTATGTGAATGGAATTCTTCGTAAGATTGGTAACACTGAATTTACTTTTACCATTGGTGGTAATGGACGATATGCGCCAGTTACTATTTCTGCGCCATCAAATATTACCGATCACTTCACAGCATGTTATGTAAACGCAGATGCCAATGGTCAAGGTTTTAATAGAAATCTAAGAGAAGCAAGTTTAGGGACTATTTCACCTTGTGAATATTGGAATGTAAATCGCACAAACGGTAGTTCGAATGTAACTCTAACGTTAGGTTGGGATATTATAAGAGGTTGTAATTTTATTAATTCATTAAATGATATTAAAGTTGCACGTTGGAACGGCTCTCAGTGGCAAGACGTTGGAAATTCTATTCAGACAGGTACTGTTTCATCAGGACTTGTAACGTCTCAACTAGTTAACGATTTTAGTCCTTTTGCTATCTCAACTCAATCTGTTGACTTATACGCCTCGGCTGTTTGGATTGATGATTGTACTACTGTTGGTGATGGCAAGTTTTTTAACACCTCAGGGACAGGTATAGATTTAATTAGCCAAGAACCTGGTAATACTTTTCAACAGAACTTTGGTGTACATTTACAAAATTCAAATACTTTAATTTTGAGAGGAGCCGAAATTAAAACGTTTAAGAATAATTCATCAAATCTTTGTTCACCATCTATTATGCGTTATCGATTCTTCTCTGATGGAGCAACTCCTGGTGCTTTTTCGACGATGACAATTCCTTTTTATAGCGACTGTAATACTTCACAAAATGAATTTTTATTAGGTGGTGGACCGTGTTCTGCTGGTCAACAAAAATGGCAGCGAGTAGTAGCTGATGGAACAACGTCTCCTTATTCTCCGATCAATTTGACAAATTTACCACCTGGAAACTATACTTTACAGATTTTTTATGAACTCACAGGTTCTAATTCATGTGATGAAACTTTTGTTTATAATAATAACGGTAATTTTTACACTGCTAGCTTTACTATTGTTGAAATGCCTATTTTAACTACGATACAGCCAACACAGTGCGGTGGTTCTGGTTCAATAAAAATTTCAGGATTACCTGCAAACAAAGTTTTTGAAGTATCATACCTATATAATGGAGTTACTGTTGGTCCTATTTCTGCCACTACTAATTCCTCAGGTGAAATAGTCTTAAATAATTTAGCATTAGGCAATTATTCAGGTATCAATTTATTTTCAAATAGCTGTAATATTACCATGCCGAATACGGTTACTATCGCTAA